>CAZXWK010000017.1:5278-40884 GCA_964644675.1 uncultured Eubacteriales bacterium
TCTCTTGGCGCCAGCATCTCGGCTGAATACACGCTCCATGCGCCCCAGCGGCTCCGCAAGGTGGTATGGATCTCACCCGCGGCGGTCACCGCACCCGTCTCGCGAGGATTCATCACGGGGGCGCTCTCTTGCGTGCTGCCGCTGCGCGGCGCCTACCGCAACTACGTCCGCTGGATGATGCCCGACCTGAGTGAAGACGAGAGGGAGCTCGACACGATGGTCGATGGGCTGCTGCTCGCTCGGCAGTGCTATGGCATGGCTCCGAAGGTCAACCCGCGACAACTCACCGACGCTGAGTTGAGCGGGATTCAGGTGCCGGCACTGTATGTGGTCGGGGAGCGCGACGTGATCTGCGCCGATCCTCGAGCGGCCGTGGCACATGTCGGCACTCTGGCGCCTCAGATCGAGACGTTCCTGGTTCCGGACGCGGGTCACGAAGCCTACGCCATGCAGCCGAAGCAGGTGACCGACAGGGTGTTGGCGTTTCTCGGAACGTAGACGGGCGAGCTGTCCGGCAAGACTCGGATGGCCATCGAACTACGCTTCGAACGGACGGCGTGTGCGCCATATCATGCAAAACGCATGATGGAGCCCCCCTGACGGCCGCTCAGACGCAACACGCTAGGCATGACGAGGACTCGCTGGGAAGGCGGTGGATTTCGCTGGTAGAGTCAGCAATCAGCACGAAGCAGCGTGTGCCCGGCCCGGATAGAGGCAATCTGCTGGCGTACGCCCTCATGGCATACGCGATCACTTGGGCGTTGTGGATTCCTCCCTTGGTCTACTCGGCTGTGTCGGGCTGGTCGATTCCGTCCATCGGGCAGGGGTTCGGCCCGTGGACGGACCTTTCGCCACTGCAGCTTGGGATGGCCGTCTGCTTCCAACTGGCCGTCTATGGGCCGGCGATCGCAGCTCTCGTCGTCCTGCTCCGCAGCCAAGACAGGGCAGCGCTGAGATCCTGGGCGAGGTCGATCGTCAGGCTGAGGGTGGCCCCTGGGTGGTACGCCTTCGTGCTGCTTGCACCGATCGCGTTGGCCATCCTTGTCACGGCGCTGGGTCTCGCCCTGGGAGGCCAGTTGGCTGCTCAGGGCATCCCCGCGGCCGGCGCGCTCGCAGTCATGGCGATCACTCAGATTCTCACGAGTGGTATGGAGGAACCCGGGTGGCGGGGATTCGCGTTGCCCCTCCTGCAGCGTTCGCATTCCGCCGAGAATGCCAGTTGGTATCTCGGTCTCATCTGGGCCGGCTGGCACCTGCCGTACATGTTGTTTCTGTACCGCAGCCTGCCTCTCTGGCAGCTACCGCTCACTCTCGCAGGGTTCACCATGAGCATCGTCGGGATGGGCTACGTCCATGCGTGGCTCCACAACTCCGCCGACAGCACGGGGATGAACGTGATCCTGCATGGCTGGTCCAATGCGACGAACGCCGTGGTCGCCGCTGTGGTACTGAGCCCCGTGGTGCCTCTGGCGACGGCGGGCGTGACGTGGGTGTTCGTGTTCTGGCTGTTCAGCCGATACGGCAAGCAGACGCTGAGTACTTCGGCGCGTGCCCCAATAGCAGTCATTGAGCAGGGCGCCGGACGGTAGACTGACCTGAGAGGGAATGCGGGCCTGATCAGGCCCAACGCGGTAGACACTTGGGTGAAGGGGGAAGTCGTGTCTTCGGACCAAAGCTTCGTCGACTATGTCTGCGACCAGATGGGGGATGCTGGCGCGATTCGCTCTCGGAAGATGTTCGGCGAGTTCGCAATCTACTGCGACGACAGAGTGGTCGCCCTCGTGTGCGACGATCAGCTCTTCATCAAGCAAACGCCAGCCGGCCGCACGTTCCTGGGTGACCCCGTCGAGGCGCCTCCCTACACCGGCGCGAAACCCTACTTCCTGATTGACGGGCTCGATGACCGGGGTTGGCTGTCGCAGCTCGTCCGGCTCTCGGCCCGGGACCTCCCTGAGCCCAAGCCGAAGCGGTCCCGACAGCGATGATCCGCCCTCGTATCTCGCGAGCGTTTCGAGTGGGCGGCGCACGGTAGACTGACTTGGAGCGGCACGGGCCGCCGCTCAAACGCAACACGTTCGGCCCGACTTGAAGGGGGAGTCGTGTGACGGGTTCTGGCCGTACGCTCCGTATCGCGCGTCTCGCGATTCTCATCTCCGTGGTTCTCGCCGGTACCATCGGGCTGACTGGCTGCACCCAACACGCCGCGGACGTGTCGCCGGACCCGAAGTCGCCTGAATCGGCATTCCTGGGCCCGTATCCGATGGGTGTGGGCGTCACAATCGACGGCAAGACGCTCACACTCACGTCCGTCCAGGTCTCCGACGTCGACTCGCCGTACGAAGGCACACGAGCGCGCGAAGATCACAGATGGGTGCATCTCGCCTTCTCCATAGAAGGATCGGGTACGAACCCGGCTCCCGGCGGCGGCTACTTCTACCCCCAGTCTGAGTTGATTGCGGACGGCAAACCGGTCTCACTTGCCGAGCAGTCGGTCGGTTGGGACATGGAGGCGCCGCCGGGCGTGGTACCGCGGGAGACGATGTCGTTCCAGGCCCCGTCGGACGCGCGATCCCTCGTTCTACGCGTCACCCCGTCGTTCGCGGATACGCAGACGGTCGCATTCCGGATCTGGTAGGCGATTCATGCTCAGGGCATCGGCCAGACAGACAACTCGAGCTGACGTCACAAGCGTGAGCTAGAGTGATCTCCGAGCACACGTGCTGCCGCTCGTGCGCCCAACGTTCGACAGCTGGATCAATACGGATACGCCCCGGTGGTGGACCGCTCCGGGGACTGACAGGGGGACCTGAATGGATGCCATCGCTCTGCGCCGCACGTCAGAGGAGCTCTATCGCAGCGGGAAGTTCCTGTGCTCGGAGGCGATCGTGTATGCCTTCAACGAGGAGCTGGGCCGCCCGCTGCAACCCGAGGCGGTCAAGCTAGCCTCGGGCTTCCCGGTCGGCATGGGGGCGCTTGGCACTGGTGGATGCACGTGCGGTGCGCTGAGCGGCGGCGTGATGGTGCTCGGCATGGTTTACGGGCGATCCGAACCAGGGACAGATGCGCCTCTGGTGCTCGACAAGGCCAAGGCGCTCCACGACTGGTTCCTCGACGACAAGGGCGCCACATGCTGCCGTTCACTCATCAGCGGCTTCGAGTTCGGCTCCCCGGAGCACATCGACCAGTGTGTAGCGTTCACAGGTGACGTTGCCGAGCGTGTTGCGACGATGCTTTCGGATTAGTCACCACTACGCGAAGTGCCCGCTGGTGTCGGAAGCTGTGAACCCCGGCCGCACTGTCTCACCAAGGCATCGGGCCGACTCACGTTCGCTACGCTGACCCGTGAGCGCCTGTTGGCGGCCCGTACCGAACACGTTTGGCACCCACCGGGGGAGGCACATTGCACGTCGAGATCGGGCGAGTCCAGCTGGCGGACCTGGGCGCCATCGCGCAACTCCACGCGCACTTCTGGGGAGACGTCTCCGACGTCGCGGCGATGGCCGACACGCTGACGCGTCTTGAGGACGATCCAAATCATCTGCTCCTCGCTGCCCGGATCGCCGGAACCTGTGTCGGCACCGCGACCGGCGTGATTTGCCACGGGCTGTACGGCGGATTCGACTCCTACCTCGTGATCGAAGACGTGGTGGTCGCTCCGGACCATCGCCGGAGGGGTGTCGCGACCGCCCTGCTCGGCGAACTGGAGCGCATCGCTCGCGAGAACGACTGCAATCAGATGATCCTGCTCACTGAAGAGTGTCGCGACGATGCGATCGCTCTCTATGACTCCGCTGGCTTCGCTGGACGATGGCGAGGGTTCAAGAAGAAGCTGTGATCTGGCGTCCACGTCGTCTCGAAGTCCGAGGTGTCACGGAAAGGCTCCTGGCGCCGTCGCGGCCCAAGCCCGTCGTCGGCGACGTCCATCCAATACTCCCTGAGTGATTCCCTGAGTGCGGTGAGCCATACGATCCGGCGGACAACGCGGATCCGGATGCGGACAAGAGATGCTCGCGCTGCCATTCGGCACTGCCGCTGGGTGAAGCGTGACGAGCGTTTCAAGCGCAGGACGCAAGGTAGACTGACTTGAACCGGCGAAGGCCGCCGCTCAAGCGCACCACGTTGTACGGGACGGCTGAAGCATCATGAGGGGAGCATCGTGGATTCCCGTTCGTTCGCCTGGTTGCGATGGAGCCTGTTCGTGACGAGCTGCGCGGCTGGCGTGTGCGTACTTCTGATGACACCCACCGTCTGGGCACTACTCTCCGGACAGGCCAGAATTGGGTACGCACTCGAGTTCCAACTCCCGGGTCCTTGGTGGCTGCAGTGGAGCCACCTGACACAGACCGGTTTCGGGGTTCTTGTCGCCGGCGCGCTGGCGGCCCTCCTGCTCGTGACCGGCGGCAACGTGGCACGCGTGATCGCGCTTGTGTCGATTCCTTGGGTCATCTACACCAAGGCGGCCTTCACGGGCGCCAACGGCAGCTGGAACGACTGGATCGCCGCGACCGGGGACCTGACTCCGTACACCGTCTTCGTCACGATCAGCGCGGGCGTCTACGCGGCACTTACCGTTGCCGGATTCGTTGCCTGGTCACGTAGCGGTAGGGACCCGCTGAGCAGCGAGAACGTCAACACGCACTGAGGTGCTCGCAAGGGGCATTGAGCGGACGGCGCAAGGTAGACTGTCCTGAAGCGACACAGGCCGCCGCTCGACGCTTCGCGTCGGGCCGACCGGAAGGGCGAGAGCCAGTGCCACTCAGGGTGAAGCCGAGGGAGAGGCTCACGCCGCAGACCCTCATGCCGGAGTTGATTGCGCCGTGCGGCATCAACTGCGGACTCTGCATGGTCTACGTGCGAGACAAGAACGGGTGTCTCGGCTGCCGGGCGGGGGACGAAGGCAAGTCCAAGTCGTGCCTCGCCTGCACGATTCGCAACTGCGACACCGTCCGTTCGAACGCGTCGGGGTTCTGCTTCGAATGCGCGACGTTCCCGTGTCCGCGCCTCAAGCGGCTCGATGCTCGGTATCGTGCCAAGTACCGCATGAGCTTGCTCGAGAACCTCCGAGCGATCCGTGAGGTGGGTCTCGAGGCTTTCGTGGCGTCCGAACGCGAGCGCTGGGCGTGCCCGGAATGCGGTGGCCTGCAGTGCGTGCACGTCCCTGAGTGCGTCTACTGCGGGCACGCCTGGACGTGACGCGACTCCGCCCCGTAAAGGGCTGTTCGATGGACAAGCGGTATCATCCAGTCGGCGCCTGAGCGCCGTCCGATATCTCCACGCCAGCATCTCCGAGGGGAAGTGGCTCAATGGGTCCAGCACGGCCGGCTCAGAAGCGACTCATGGGGGCCCTCGTCTTCTCGATCGTCGTCATGGTCTTGCTCGTCCTCTCGCAGTGGTGGTTCCGGACCAGGCCCATCGACGGCACCGACCTGTTCGTGTTGCGCCCGTCCTTCATGATCGCGCTCACCGTCGCTGGGGTCTTCTCCGTCTGGGTGCTTATCGCGGCGCTTCTGTCCGTGCGGCCCGCGCTGGCTCACCCCTTCAGCCGGTGGGTGTGGGTGTGGACGCTCCTGACCTGCGGTGTCCTCGGCGTCCTCGGCTTCATGAGCGCGTCGGGCAACACCATGGCATCCGTCATCATCTACGCCTGCGGCATGCTGTCGTTGATCTCCGGGGCGATCGGCCTTACCGCGTCCGCCATCCCGCCCCGGACCAAGCGGGACTTCTACGGACGACCGATGAGCACTCCCGAGGAATGGGACGCCGACTAGCGTCCGGGGCCGACGCACGCGCCGTAACGTCTCGAACCGCCAAGCCGCTCTGGAGGACCGCCATGCCCGACCCAGTCGACGATCTCCCGCCCGGTCTGAGCAATCCCGCCCGCCGCGCGCTCTCCCGCGCCGGCGTCACGCGTCTCGACCAGCTCACCCGCATGAGCGAGGCCGACCTCTACCGGTTGCACGGCATGGGTGGCAAGGCCATCGGGCAGCTGCGCGTCGCCCTCGCCGCGCGCGGACAGAGCCTGGCCGAAGACTCGAAGAGCGAGTAGTCGCCCACCAGCAGGAATCGCAGTTCGAGGCGCCAGAGAGGAGGGAGCGATGGACGCACTCACGCAAACACTCAGGATCTGCGGATTCACGCGGGTGCCGCACGTCGAGATGATCGCGGCGATACGCGACGCCATCAACTCCTCCGGGGGCTGCGTGCTCGACTCCCACCTCTTCTCGAACGCCGTGCTCTCCATCCAAGCCGAGATCCGCGCTGACAACGTGCCGCGGCTGTTCTCGTCGCTGGAGGACGCAGGGCTGCACGTGGACGCCACGACTGCTGCCTCGCGCGACTCGTGGCGGATCGACACGGAAGCCGACGCGGTGGTGAACGTCGCGCTCAGCGTCAACTTCCTCCACGACGACCCGCCGCTTCGGATCGAGGTGCCCGCCGTTCCGGGATAGCCGTGCGTCGACTCATGCGGAACCGGCGTGTGCCCCCGACCGGCCCCCCGGGGAATCAACACGGTGTCACCCAAGCGAAACCCTCAGGAGCGCGCAGTGGTACAGCTCACGAGCAACCAACCTCACAAGCCGGCCGAGCCGATCCCGCCCTCGGGAGGCACCGCAAACATCGCGAACGCCGACCGAGAAGCGTCCGCACAGGCGTGCCTCGCGGAGGCGTGCGAACCGCCGGGATTGGTCGCCTCGTGAACGCGACGTGTCCGGAGTGCGGTGCATCGACGCCCAAGGACGGCACCTGCCGCGACAACTTCCACGCCCTGCTCGCCCTCGAGTGGCAGGTACCGGACGGCGCAGGCACCACGGCTCACTTCTTCGCCGTCTCGTCGTACGCGCTGCAGCATGCCGAGTCGATGCGCTACACGGTCGAAGCCATCACGTGGCTGAGGTCCGCCGTCGCCCAGGTGCTGGAGACCGGCTGTTCGACCGAGACACTGCGCGCCTCCGCACGCACGCAGGGGGAGGGCGCGCACGTGACGCGACGCGAGGGTGAGCCCGTGCCTGCGTGGGGAGTCGAGCGCTGGACGACGACGGTGGAAGACGTCCTCGTCGGCGGGACGGACGGCTACGCCGAACGCGTCCGCGCCTGGGCAGACGCAACGCTGCGAGACATCGACGAGGCGACGCCGTGATCCTGCCCAAGGTCCGCGACCCGCGCTTCATCACCATCCGCCGAGGCGGTACCCTGACCGACGCCGACCACAGGCTCCTGGCACTGTGGGCGGCCGCGTGCGCGGAGCACGTACTGCCGCTGTTCGAGGCCGAGCGCCCCGACGACCCGCGGCCGCGTCGCACCATCGCAAGCGCACGCGCGTGGGCCCGCGGCGAGATGACGATGTCCCAAGCGCGGGCGGCGGCAGGCGCGAACGCGGCTGCCCGGGACCTGACGGGCGCTCCGCGGTTCGCGGCCTACGCCGCCGGCCAAGCGGTAGCGGTGAGCCACGTGCCCGCGCACGAGCTCGGAGCGGCGGCGTACGCGATCAAGGCGGTTCGCGCAGCCGCGCCGGCCGACGCCGCGGCAGAGGCCGGCAGGGCCGAGTGTCGCTGGCAGAGGGAGCAGCTCCCCGACGAGATCCGCGAGCTGGTTCTCGACGACCAGCGGCTCCGAAACGACATCTGCTGGTCGGCGTTCGACTGCTAGGCGCCGTACCCGGCACGATCGAGACAGGCGGTAGAGGATGGCACACCAGCCCGACGACGAGGTCGAAGCGGTGCTCAAGCCGCTTGCCTCGCTGATCAGCAAGTCCGAGAAGGCGCAGACCAAGCTCGCACCCGGCACGTGGCAACACGCGATGCTCGAAGACAACCTCAAGGCGCTGCGCGTCGGCCACGCGCTGGTCTCGGCGGACGGCGAATGCCTGCCAAGCTTTCCGCCGGCGCAGCTCGAGGATGCCTTGACCGCGCTCGCCTCGATGATCGAGCGGACCGAGAACACCCGCGCCACGTTCGCTCCCGGCACCTCCCAGCACACGCTGCAGCGCAACCGCCTCCACGCATTGCGAACGGCGCAAGAGGCGACCCGTGCGGCCCTCGAGCGCGAAACGGAGCGCGCGCTAGCGCATCCGGACGCCACCCGCGCGACGGATGCGGACACCGCGCCCGTGGATGAGGAGTGGACACCGGTCACGCACGAGAGCCATGACCACGTCCAGGGACCCTTCTACCACGGCACCAAGTCCCACCTGCAGGTCGGAGAACTGCTGGTTCCGGGGATGGCGTCGAACTTCGAAGAGGGCCGCATCTCGAACAACCTCTACTTCACCGCCGCCCTCGAAACGGCCGTCTGGGGCGCCGAGCTCGCGACCGCCCTGACCGGCGCCGAGGGTCGGGGACACATCTACGTGGTCGAACCACTCGGCACGTTCGAGGACGACCCCAACGTCACCAACAAGCGCTTCCCCGGAAACCCCACCAAGTCGTATCGGACCCGAGAACCGCTCAGGATCGTCGGCGAGGTCGAGGACTGGGAGGGACACTCGCCGGAGGTTCTCGGCCAGATGCTCGAGGCCATCGAGGACCTGCGGCGCAAAGGCCTCGCCGTTATCGAGGACTAGCGGTTCATCCTCAGCAGCGCACGGCACGCCGCTTGAAGCCGAGCCGACCCTTCTGCTCGGCGGCGCGGATCTGCTCGGCAGCGCTCTTCAGCACCGCGACCCCGCCGTCCGACTCCACCTCGACCGGGCCGATGGTCTCGGCGGTGGCAAGCGCCTGGTCGTGCAGCGGCAGATAGGAGACGCCGACCGCGACGAGGAGGGCGTTCATCGCGCGCTTGAGGCGGGGAGAGGCGTCGTGGATGGTCGCTGCGACCAGGTCGAGGAGCTCGCGGACGTGCTCGGGATCGAAGGAGTCGTCCGGCCGCCAGCCCAGCAGCCACTCGTAGCACGACCAGCCGGCCGCGGCGCGCTCGTCGTCGTCGCCGTGGATCCAGCGATCGGCCACGCTCTGCGCGAGAGGGGACTCGGCAAGCGTCACCGAGACGATGAAGTCGGAGACCATCGGGCCGTAAGAGGCGTCCATCCATCGGTCGAAGTCGGCCTCGGTCATCACCGACACGTCCGCGACCATCCCGGCCAGGTACATCGCGTCGTAGACTCCGGTACTCCAGAGCTGTTCGGCGAGCGCCTGGTCGACGCCGATCTCCTTCTTGAGCGGCTTCATCGCGCCGGTGGCGACGCCGAAGAGCGGTTCGCGCACGCCGCGCGAGAGGTAGCTCTTCCGGGTGCGCTCGGTGCCCAGCGCCTCGAGCTCGCGCATGACGGTGTCCAGATCCGGGGACATGAGGCCTCATCTCTGTCGGGAGCCGACTGCGGTCCTCATTGACGCCGTTGCCGAGCGGTCAGTCTAGTACTCGCCCTTGATCACGAAGAACGACCCACGGATGGTCCCGGCGAGCTTGGACTTCTGCCGAGCGAACTTGAACCTGCCCTCGAGCTCGGCGGGCACCTCCATGCCCTCCGACAGCTTGAAGCCCACGGCGCGCTTCTTGGGATCGTCGAGGGTGTAGAGCACGTTCACCGAAAGCCCGTCCTCGTAGAAGACGTAGGCCCAGCGGATCCCGTCGACCTCGAACATCGAAGTCTCGAGGGGCTTCGCCGAGAACTCTATGTCGCGCTCCTGCTTCAGGACCCGGTTGACGTACTCCAAGGTGTCGGCGCTTTCGCTCGCCGGCACCACGGTGAAGGGGTGCTTGTACTTGTTCATGAAGTACCGCGCCTCGTTGGCACGCAGGCCCGCGAGGGCTTCGGCGACCGGCGACGACTCGAGGCCTACGGTTGACACGTTCTGGAAGTCGACCACGTACGACACGTGCGTCCCTCCTTCGAAAGGTGGGGATGATTCATCCCGAGGTTCTACTTGCCCAATTGCAGCGCAAGCGGCGTGCCCAGATACGCGGGGCGGGCGCACTGAGACGCGAACGCGGGAATCTAGTACCCATGACCATTCGGCTCAAACGCGTCTACCAGCCCGCCGATCCCGGCGACGGCTACCGCATCCTCGTCGATCGGCTCTGGCCGCGCGGCATGACCAAGGCGGCCGCGCACGTGGACCTGTGGCTCCGACCCATCGCGCCGAGCAACGAACTGCGCACGTGGTACGGCCACGACGTGGTTCGCTGGGACGAGTTCCAGTCGCGCTACCGAGAAGAACTTGCCACGCACGGCGAACTTCTCGACCTCGTCCTCGACATCGAGCGCCACGAGAAGACCGTGACGCTCCTCTTCGGGGCGAAGGACGAGGAACACAACGAGGCCGCGGTCATCCTGTCCGCGCTGCTCGCACGAGCCTCGGCGTAGCCCACTTCGAGCGCGGGGGAGGGCAGCCACGCTCGAAATGGCGGCCGCTCTCAATCGCCTTCAGGCAACGAACGCGCAACAGCTCGCGACGGTTACCTAGCTCTGAGATGTATAGTGCTTCTAGGTAACCCCGATCGTCCCGCCGGCCCGGCGCAGAGGAGGAGCGATGGAGATCAGCAAGGACCTGGTAGCGGCATCCTCGACGCCGCTCGTGCTCGCGATCCTCGCCGAGGGAGACAGCTACGGCTACGCGATCCTTCAGCGCGTCCGCGAGCTCTCGGGTGGGAGCCTGGAGTGGACGGACGGGATGCTCTACCCGGTGTTGCACCGCCTGTCACGTCAGGGCCACGTCGAAGACCGCTGGGAGACCGCCGAGAACGGCCGTCGTCGCAAGTACTACCGCATCACCGAGCAGGGTCGTGCCCAGCTCGCCGAGCAGCGCTCGCAGTGGCAGGCCGTCGACGCGACGCTCCGAGGCATCTGGAAGGCGAGTGCGGTTGGATCCGGCGCCGTCGGCTGCACGAGCGGCACACTCTCGATGGAAGGGGTCTAGCCCATGTCCAACGCCCAAGACCCGAGCGTCGAAGCGCAGATCGACCAGTGGCGCAGCTACCTGCAGGCACGCCAGGCGATCGAGCCCGTAGACGTTGCGGAGCTGGAGGACCACCTGCGCGAACAGATCGCCTCGCTGCAGGACTCAGGTCTGGATGGCGACGAGGCGTTCCTGGTCGCGGTCAAGCGCATGGGTCGCCAAGACGCGCTTTCCCGCGAATTCGCACGGGAGCACTCGGACCGTCTCTGGAAGCAGCTCGTCATGGTGGGCTCGGACGACACCGGCTCGCGAGCGGCCGCACGGACCGACGCACTCGTGGCGTTCGCGCTCGCGATCGCGGCGGCGATCCTCATCAAGGTGCCCTCACTCTTCGGGCTGAATATGGACGAGGACGCCGGCTTCTACGCGCGCAACCTCAGCCTGTTCGTGCTGCCACTCCTGACCGGATACTTCGCCTGGAAGCGCAAGGTGCCGGCGAAGACGGCGCGCTGGCTGGGCGCGGCGCTCGTCACCGGTGCCGTGTTCGCGAACGTGTATCCGTTCACCGAAGGTGGCTCCACAGAGGTCCTGACCGCCGTGCACTTGCCCATCGCCCTGTGGGTCTCGGTCGTGGGAGTCGCCTACGCTGCGAACCGCTGGCGCGATACCGAGGGCCGCATGGACTTCGTTCGATTCTCGGGCGAGCTGTTCATCTACTACGTGCTGATCGCGCTGGGCGGCGGCGTGCTGATGGGGCTCATGGCCCTGATCTTCGGCGCCATCGGTGTGGACGTGGGACCGCTGCTCGAATCGTGGGTTCTGCCCTGCGGCGCCGTAGGTGCGGTACTGGTGGCGTCGTGGCTCGTCGAAGCGAAGCAGAGCGTGATCGAGAACATGACGCCCGTGCTGACCAAGCTCTTCACGCCGTTGTTCGCGGCACTGCTGGTGGCATTCCTGGGCACGATGTTGTGGACGCGCAACGGGGTGAAGGTCGACCGCGACGTGCTGATCGTGTTCGACCTGCTGCTCGTGGTCGTTCTGGCGCTCGTCATCTACTCGGTGTCCGCCCGCGACCGGCTGTCACCGCCCGGCCTGTTCGACGTTCTGCAGACCGTGCTCGTGATCAGTGCGTTGCTCGCTGACGCCGTCGCCCTCTGGGCGATCGCCGCGCGGATCACGGAGTTCGGCCTGACGCCCAACCGGGTCGCGGCCCTGGGGATGAACGTCATCTTGCTGGTCAACCTCGTATGGACCGCCGTGCTCTACGTGCGGTTCCTCCGGGGCCACGCCCCGTTCTCGAGAATCGAGCGGTGGCAGACCGGCTACATTCCCGTCTACGCGGCGTGGGCGGCGTTCGTCGTAGTGGCGTTCCCGCCTCTGTTCGGGTACATCTGAGACACGATCAAGCGGCGCGTACTTCCTGCCACGCGCAGGACGCGCTCCGGCGCCGAGGAGCGAACCCGCATGCGACGTATCGGAGGCGTTGTGATGCGAACCGTCTTCGCCGTTCTCGTGCTCGCGCTAGCAGCCACCGCCGCTTCGGGGTGTGTCACCCTCTACGGCCCGACCACTCAGACCACCCCGGCGCGAGTGACCACCGCTTCGGTCGATGCCACCGAGAAGCCCCCGACCGTGATGGTCGCGGTCCCCGACGTGCTCCACGCGCTCTCGATCCACGGGATGAACACGAGCTACGACGTGAGCCCCGAGGCCGCAGCCGCCGAGATCAAGGGTTTCGCGAGCGGAGTCATCTCCGATGCGCGACTCGTGCCCGACGTCGCGCTCCAGGCGATCTCGCTTGAGGACACTCAGTCACCGGCACCCGGCACCGCCGTTCCCGAAGGCTCGGTCGTGCACGTGAAGATCGGGTTCGGTGACTGAACCGCGCTTGCGGGGACGTCGACCGCCCGGGCGCCGAGCTCAGTCCGCGAGGTTCTCGGCGAGGAGCCTCTCGAGATCCGGGAACTCGACGCCGCCGTTCTCGGCATAGAGGAGCGGCGCGATCCGCATCTGCTCCAGGAGCTCGAAGTCTTCATCCGCCGCCGCGTGGCTCGGCAAGACGGCGAACCTGGGTGGCAGACCCGCAGTCCACGCGCCCTGATACATCGCGTCGATGGCCTCGCGCGGCGTGGCGTGGATCTCGAACAGGGCCGCTGCCAGGTCGTTGTCGCCCATCACGTACAGGCTGCGACCGCGAGCGTGGGTGTCGGACTGCACGTCGAACCCACGCGACACGAGCGCCGTGCGCAGCGCTTCTCGGACGGCAGACACCTCGGCCATGCGGGGCTCCTCGGACGGGCGGTCGAAACGGTCTCGACCGAAGGTACCACCCGGAGGTGGACCGTTGCCGATGTGCGCGGACGCGGGCCGGGCCGCACCACGCGGCGCGGACACGCGTTCCGCGCCCGCGCCCTGCGCGCTGTCGAGCACCCACCGCCACTGCTACAGTTGAGCGGGCGGAGCCCCGCCGGGGATGACCTTCGCGACGCCCGACACCGGTCTGCGCGCGGTACCCCAGCGCCCAGCACCGGAACGACGGACCCACTGAAGCTGGAGAGACCGTGCACGCGAGCCTCGAACCACGAACCAGCCTTGCGGTAGCCGGCGCAGCGGCGCTCGTCGCCGCGGGAACCGCGCTGGTGCCGCACCAGGTGCCGATCCTGCCCTGGGGTCTCGCGGCGGCGTTCGGGGTGCTCGCGGGGTCACTGCATGCCGCGTCGGTCCGCGCCGTCCCCGAGGATTTCAGACGCGCCGAGGACGCCGTCGCGGTCCGAAAGGTCCTCATGTCGACGGCCGTCGGGCGCTACGCGGTGATCGCGCAGTGGTCGTGCGTTGCGGTGATCGGCGCGCTCGCGCTGATCTCCAACGACTTCATCGCGACCGGCCTGGGGAGCTACGCGATCTTCATGATGTTTCGCGAGCTCACCGCCGTGCGCACACTCTTCTGGCTGACGTCGGCCGGGCGCTAGGGAGCCGAGCGCCCGAGTGTCCCCTCAGCTACCCTACGATCGAGACCTCGGCTTCACCTAGACCGCTCGGCGGGGCGAACGCGCCGGGTGTCGAGTCTGCGGGAACAGGAGTGAGATGACGTACGTGGCGCTGCTCAGAGGCATCAACGTGGGCGGGAACCGCAAGGTGGACATGAAGCTGCTCAAGGCCACCTTCGAGCGCCTGGGGCTCGTCGACGTCCGCACCTACATCAACTCCGGAAACGTGATCTTCACGACCGACGACGACCGAGACGGGCTGACCGAACGCATCGAGAACGCCATCGAGAAGGACTTCGGGTTCCGCGTGAGGGTCATCATCAGAAGCGACCGCGAACTCGGCGAGCTCGTCGCAAGCCTCCCGGGGGACTGGCGCAACGACGACGAGGCCAAGTGCGACGTGATGTTCCTCGGTCCCGAGATCGACGAGGAGACCGTGCTCGACTCGCTCACGATCAAGCCCGGCATCGACGAGGTCATCCACGTGCCGGGCGCCGTCCTGTGGCATGTCGAACGCCCCAAGGTCACCCGCAGCGGGCTGCTCAAGATCGTCGGCACCGAGCTCTACGCTCGCATGACCGTGCGCAACTGCAACACTGCCCGCAAGCTGAACGAACTGATGCGCTGACAGACACGCCGACGTCCCACCCACGCCGAGGAAGGAGCGCGTCATGACCGACAAGTCCGTCGCCGAGAAGGCCCGCGTCAAGCCCGGCACGACGGTGGCGGTTCTCGAGGGCGCCGTCGACGCCGTCGTCGCGTCGCTGGGATTCGCGCCCGACACGGCGTTCGTCGACGCCGCCGAGGCCGACGTCGTCATCCTGTTCGCCACCACGGGCGAGCAGCTCGACACGGGATTGCCCGCAGCCGTGGCGTCGCTCAAACCGGGCGCGGCGGTATGGGTCTTCTTCCGCAAGGGCTCGAAGGGCGCCGGCGTCGAGATCAACCGCGACCGGGTCTGGGCACTCGCCGAGACCCTCGATCTCAGGCCGCTCGGCCTCATGAGCGTCGACGAGACGTGGTCGGTCTTCCGGCTGCGGCCGGCCGTCTAGCCAGACAGGGGAGAGCCCGTGAGCATCGTGTTCGCCGACCAGACCGAGTCCTACCTCCTCGAGTCCATCCGAAGGTTCTTCGCCGAGGAACTCGAACAGGACATCGGCGACCTCAAGGCGCGTCTCGTGCTCGACTACTTCGTGCGGGAGATCGGCCCAAGCGTGTACAACCAGGCGATCGCCGACGCGCAGAAGACACTCGAGCAGGCCGTGTCCGACCTGGGTGGAGTACGGTTCGAGCCCGAGTTCGACTACTGGAAGCAGCGCTGAGGTATCCGAGCCGGGTCTCTTCCGCCGAGCAACGCGGGGGAGCCGAAGCGGGTAGACACGTCCCGCGAACGAGCGACAGGAGCGAACGCGACCATGCAACACACCGAGGGACGCTTCAACGGAACCGGCGGCATAGAGCTCTACCACCAGAAGTGGGAACCCGACGAGCCTGCTGCCGCAGTGGTCGTACTGGTCCACGGGGTCGGGGAGCACAGCGGTCGCTATCCGTACCTGGTCGGCCCACTCGTCGAGGCCGGCTATGCGGTCTACGGCTACGACCACCGCGGCCATGGCCGTTCGGACGGTAGACGCGTCCACGTCGACCGCTGGTCGGAGTACCGCGACGACCTGAAGACCTTCCTCGGCGTCGTCGCGCGCGAACAACCCTCGAGCCCGGTCGTCATCTACGGCCACAGCATGGGCTCGCTCGTGGTGCTCGACTACCTGCTGCACTCGACCGAGGGGCTGAGCGCCGCCGTGATCAGCGGAGTCGCTCTCGAGCCGGTCGGAGTGGGGAGCCCCGCCCTCATCGCCCTCGCACGGGTGCTCACGCACGTGACGCCCCGGCTGGCAATCCCGCTCGGCATCGAATCCAGTTCGCTCACGCGCGACCCGGAAGCTCTCGCCGCCTTGGACGCCGACGACCTCATGGAGCCGAAGGCGACCGTGCGCTGGGGGACGGAGAGTCTCGACACCGTCGCGTCGATCAAGTCGGGCATGGACACCATCGACATCCCGGTTCTCGTGGTCCACGGCGGCGGAGATCCGCTCAACGCGCCGAGCGGTGCGCGGGCCCTGTACGAAGCGCTGCCCAACCCCGAGAAGCAGCTGCGAATCTATCCCGACGTCCGCCACGAACCGCACAACGACCTCGGACACGAGCAGCTCGCCGCCGACGTCCGCCAGTGGCTCGACGAACAACTCGGCACCGCGCGGTAGCGCGACGCTGAAGGCAGGGCACGCGTTCGCCGGGCGTCCGCACGGCCTCCACAGGCCGCCCGACGAGGGAGGATGCGCCGATCACGGTATGCACGCCGGCTGCGGCGAGACCCGAGCCGACGCGTCC
Source organism: uncultured Eubacteriales bacterium (assembly GCA_964644675.1). Lineage (GTDB taxonomy): Bacteria > Actinomycetota > Coriobacteriia > Anaerosomatales > JAAXUF01 > CAZXWK01. The sequence continues at coordinate 21,486 of CAZXWK010000017.1, forward strand.
GTCCGAGCCCACCGCACCCCAGTGACCGCCGGGATACTCAAATCAGGCATCCGCACTACCGAACACGCCGGCCGTGCGCTACCCTTGACCTGCGCGATCGCCCTATGCGCGACACTCCGCACGTACCGGCTGGTTGTCACGGTCTTCCATAGGGTACAAGCTTCGCGTGGGCAGTCATCGGGCCCACAGGCTCGGCGGACCGGAGGAGCGGCGTATGCCAGATAGTGCATCAAGGCGCGCTCTTCATGCAATTTCGAGAATGCCCTCAGTCGAGCTCACGCGACTGCTCGAGGTCAGCGGCGATCTTGCTGCGTCCCTCGACATCGACGACGTCCTCCAGACCGCGATCGAGAGTGCGGTGCGGGTCTTGGGTCTCGAGACCGGTGCGATCTACCTGCTCGATGCCTCGACCCTCGTTCTCGGCGCCGCCACGCCACCGCTTCCGCCCGAGTTCCCCGATGCGTTCCGACGGGAGCCCCTGGCCGACCACCCGCACGTCTCCGACTGCATCGCGCAACACGAACCGATCGTCGTCCCCGATCGATCGCTCGTCGAGATGAGCGCTGCCGAGAAGGCCGTCTGCGAGGCCCGCGGGCTGTGTTCGATCCTCTACGTCCCGCTGCTGGTAGCCGACGACGCCGTTGGCGCGTTCATCGTCGCGTCAAGCAGTGCCGTGCACGAGTTCGGCGAGCACGACGTCGATGTCTGTCGCGCACTGTCGCACGAGATCGGGCTCGCGCTCGTGAACGCTCGCCTCTACGAATCACTCGAGCGCTCGCACCAGGAACTCGCCTGGGCCTACGACGCAACGCTCGAAGGGTGGTCCCTCGCGCTGGAGATGCGCGACGACGAGACGAACGGACACGCACTTCGCGTTTCGACGCTCTCGGTTGAACTCGGTCGGGCGATCGGCATGTCCGAGGACGAGCTCGTCCACGTGCGGCGCGGAGCGCTGCTGCACGACATCGGCAAGATGGTCGTTCCCGACGCCATTCTCCACAAGCCGGGTCCACTCACCGAGGACGAGTGGGAGATCATGCGGCGCCACCCGGAGAACGGACGGGACTTCCTATCCAAGATCGACTACCTCGCACCCGCGCTCGACATCCCGTACTGCCACCACGAGTGGTGGGACGGCAGTGGCTATCCCCGGGGTCTGGCCGGCATGGAGATTCCGCTCGCGGCCCGCGTGTTCGCCGTGGTCGACACGTTCGACGCCCTGACCTCGGACCGTCCGTATCGTGCGGCCTGGTCGGAGGAGGCGGCGATCGACCACATCCGTGCTCGCGCCGGGACGCACTTCGATCCCCACGTCGTTGACGCGTTCCTGCACAACCTCGGCGTCCACACGGACCGTCAGAGCGCCTGACTCGGGGTACACTCTGGCGAGCCGGTCGCCCTTCGGACTCGACACGCTCGCAGGGCGGGACGCCGCGACCGAACAGGAGTCATCCATGGCCGAGCGATCGTCAGCCACCACCATCGACGACTACATCGCCGAGTTCCCGCCCGAGACCCAGGCCGTCCTGCAGCAGATGCGCGAGCTGATCAGGGACACGGCACCTCCCGAGGCGGTCGAGACGATCAGCTACGCGATCCCTACGTTCGACCTCAAGGGTAAGCACCTTGCGCACTTCGCCGGCTACGCTCACCACGTCGGGCTCTACCCGACGCCGGTCGGCATGGAGGCGTTCAAGGCGGATCTCGCGCCCTACAAGCAGGGAAAGGGCTCCGTGCAGTTCCCCCTCGACGAACCGTTGCCGGCCGATCTGATCCGCCGCATCATCGCCTACCGCGTCGAGGGCGTCCTCGGACGTCAGGCCAAGTAGCCGTGTCGCTTGAGGGAGTCACGGCCGTCTACCTCGACGGCGGTGCGTGGGTCCGGCTCGCGGACTGGGCGGCGCGCCGCAGCCTGAAGTGGCTTCGAGGGCCGCGCTACCTGCTCTCGCAGGCCGTCCTCGACGAATTCGCCTCCCTCGGCACCGGTCCGGCGCGTGAAGTAGCCGAGTTCGCCTGGCGTGTGGCGGAGCACGAACCGCTCCTCGAGGGCGCCGAGCTCCTCGCCGCCGAGATCCGCGCCGCACAACGCGGTCGGACCGCGACCTGCACCGACGCAGCCGCCGCTGCGTTCCTCCCCACGTGGGACATGCTCCGCGCCGGGTTCTCGGACCCGCTCCTCGCCGAGGCGGTTCGCGCGCGCGTCGCCGACGCACAGTCGGACCGCACACGCATCGTGGCCCTCGCGACCGAACTGCTGGCTCAGGACTCGTCGGCGAGGGTATCCGCACGTGCCCCGCAGGACGCGACCCTGAGCCGCGACGCGGCCGCGCGACTGCTCAGCGAGGCGCTCGAGCACGGCGGTCAGCTCAGTCGCGTGCCCGAGCCGGGTGCGATCGCCAAGCTCGACTTCGAACTGCTGCCGGCCACGGATGCCTGGCTCGCGTACCACGTGGCACTTGCACGTACCTCGGAAACGGACGGCGCGGCACGCACGAACCCGACGAGGAACTCCGTCGACACGCGACACGCACCCTACGCGGGGCTGTGCGACGTGCTCGTGACAGCCGACGGCCGCTTGGCAGAACTCCTCGCGCCCGCTGTGCAAGAGCGCGGCTCCGCCGTGCTCTCGCCCGAAGCCTTCACCGAGCTCGTGACCGCGTGAGCATCACGCGGCGTCAGTTCCTGGCGGCAGGCGCGGGCGTGATCGCCGCCGGCGCCGGTCTCTACCTGTATGCGACCGAAGCCGAGCCGTTCTGGCCCGAGGTGGTTCGGCGCCCGCTCCCCGTGCGCGCGCTCCCAGCCGGGCTCGCCGGCCTGAGCCTGGTGCAGCTCTCCGACATCCACGTGGGCGCCCGCGTCCCTGACGAGTACGTACTGGGCAGCTTCGAGCGGGTGGCCGCACTCGGGCCCGACATCCTCGTCATTACCGGCGACCTGACCCAGGTCGCCTCGGCCGAGCATGCCGAGCGTATCTACCGCAACCTGCCGCACGGTCGCCTCGCCACCGTCTCCGTCCTCGGCAACCACGACTACGGCCGCGCCTGGTCCGAACCCGACCGGGCCGAGACACTCGCGCAGGTCATGCGTTCGCTCGACGTGCGCGTACTGCGCAACGAAGCCGTCGACGTCGATGGTCTGACGATCGTAGGTCTCGACGATCTGTGGGCGAAGCGGTTCGACGTCGCGAGGGGGTTCTCGGCGGTGAGACCGGATACCGCGGCGATCTGTCTGGCCCACAACCCCGACTGCGTCGACCTCAACGGATGGGGCGACTACGCGGGATGGGTCCTCGCCGGGCACACGCATGGAGGGCAGGTCAAACCGCCCTTCCTACCGCCTCCCCAGCTGCCGGTCGAGAACCGGCGCTACACCGCGGGGGAGTTCGCGATCGAGGGTGGCCGCCGTCTCTACATCAACCGAGGCCTGGGGTTCTTGAGGCAGGTGCGATTCAACGCGCGCCCCGAAATCACGCTCTTCGAGCTGCGCGAGGCCTAGGCATCGACCCTGCAGCGCGGCCGACGATGCGGGCCCATCCAGTCGTGATGTCTCGGCGACGCAGGCCGAGACGGAAGGGGTCGCACCCGGCGCCCCGGACATGGCATCATGACGCGACCCGTATCCGACGACTCCGGAGGTCGCCGTGAGCCGCTTCTCCGCCGATTCAACCGTCATCGCCCCCACGCGCAGCCGCGTCCTGCGTGCCTCGGTCGCCCTGCTCGCCACCGTCGCCCTGCTCGCCGCGTTCGGCTGCAGCGGGAAGTCCGCGTCGTCCACCAGCGAGACCCAGTCCCCGTCGACCGCTCCGTCGCAGCAGACGCCGGCGGCCTCGGCGGGTGCGACGGAGAGCTTCTCCGACGTCACGGCGCTCAAGGTCGAGGACGTCAAGGTGGGCGACGGCGCGGAGGCCAAGGCCGGCGACACCGTGACCGTCAACTACACCGGATGGCTCACCGACGGCACCAAGTTCGATTCCTCGCTCGACAGCGGCCAGCCGTTCCAGTTCCAGCTGGGCAGCGGCATGGTCATCCCCGGTTGGGACCAGGGCGTCGCCGGCATGAAGGTCGGCGGCACCCGCGTCCTGGTGATCCCCGCCGACCTGGGCTACGGAGCACAGGGTGCCGGCGGCGTGATCCCGCCCAACGCGACGCTCAAGTTCCAGGTCGAGCTCCTGGACGTCCAGCCCGCCGCTCAGTAGGCGAGCGCGTCACACGACAGGAGCCATCGTGACCGAGATCCGCGAGCCCAACTTCGCGCTCGACCTTCCCGGCGAATGGACGCAGGCCGAGAGCGCCGAGCCCAACGTCTTCCTCTACGCCGAGAACGACGGGCCCGGCCGGGTCAGCGTGACCCTGCTCGGCGTCAAGCCTCTGTTCGCGATCGCCGACCAGCACCGCCTCCTCGACGACTACCTGCACCACCGCTCGACCTTCGAGAAGGGGAGCGGCGGCGTGGTCGTCCAGTCACCGACCGTCTCCCGCGAGGTCGACGGCGTCTGCGAGGGTTCGTGGTCGACGCTGGTGGTCGACAGCGGGCTCCGGATGCAGCACCGGGTGATCCTGACCGGCGGACTTCTGGCCGACGTCGTCTACGAAGCCGCAGGTCGGGACGACGCCGCCTTCGCGAACCGCGCGATCGAGATCCTCTCGGCAGTCGGCGTCACCGCTCCGGAGCAGTAGCACCGGAGTGGCAGCCGAGCCTGACACCGGCGGCACCCAAGGCGCGGCGCGCGCTGTCGAGCGCCTGGTAGAGCTCCTAGCGCAGCGCGGCTACGCGATCGCGCCGGGCCCCGCGGCCGACGTCACGCTGCAGAAGCGCGGTCACAGCGTCGGGCCGTTCCTGCCCTACATCGACTTCGTCGCCGTGCACGATCGCGACGGCGTCGCTGCGGATGCTCCGACGCTCGAGTCGCTCCACGAGGCTAACCGCGCGTTCGCGGACGCGCGCTTCCGCCTGCCACCCGCGCTGCGCTACCGGATCCCCGTCACGATCACCATCGCCGTGACCAGCGAGGCGACCATCCGCGACGACCGCCGCTGCGCCAAGCGCGAGCGCCGGCGCAGCGGGAGGCTGGGAGGGGAGAAGGACTCGGTGTTCCTCATCGACCTCGCCGGGAGGGAGCTCTTCTCGGCGGGGTACGAGCAGACGGGCGGACGGTACGGGCCGATGGTCTCGGGCGCCAATCCCAACAACCGCGTCCACGAGATGATGCTCGAGGTGGCCGCCGAGCTGTTCGACGGGCAGGGCTGAGGGCGGGACCACAATGGTCGGGCCGGAGGATCTCGCAAGATACAACGCAACGGTCTTCCAGGCGTAACACCGGAGAAACCCGGGCATGGTTTCATCGGCGTATGCCGAACACAGACACCCCCGCCAACACCCGCGACCTCGCCGCCGAGCTCGAAGCGCTCCTCGCGGTCTCGGACACGCTCGCATCGAGTTTCGACGTGGACCGCAACCTCAGGCGCGCGATGCGGATCCTCCACGACCACCTGGGGCTCAACCGCGGGACCATCGCGCTGGTCGACCCCGAGACGCGCGAGATCCGCAACGCGGCGGCCTCCGGGCTCACGCGCCAGCAGCTCGCGCGAGGCATCTACCGCACGGGCGAGGGAGTGGTCGGGCGCGTCGTGGCGAGCGGCCAGGCGATGGTCGTCCCCAAGATCGGTGAGGAGCCGCTCTTCCTCAACCGCACCGGCGCGCGCCCCGACAAGTCCGACATCTCGTTCATCTCGGTCCCCATCCGGCTGCGCGGCGAGGTCCTGGGCGTGCTCTCGGTGGACCGCGTCTTCGACGAGAGCGTGGTGCTCGAGGAAGACGTTCGCTTCCTCGAGATCGTGGCGTCGATGATCGCGCACGCGGTGCGGCTCTACTGGACGTACCGTCACGAGGTGTCCGAGGGCGAGCGGATGCGCGGCGAACTGCGGCGGCGCTACGCGCTGCCCAACATCATCGGCGAGTCCGACGCGATGCAGGACGTCTTCCGCATCGTGGGCAAGGTCGCCGGCTCGAATGCGACCGTGCTCCTGCGGGGCGAGTCGGGGACGGGCAAGGAGCTCATCGCGCACGCGCTGCACTACCAGGGGATGCGACCCAAGGGGCCCTTCGTCGCGGTCAACTGCGCCGCGCTGCCGGAGAACCTCCTCGAAGCCGAGCTCTTCGGCTACGACAAGGGGGCGTTCACGGGCGCCGTGGCCAGCAAGCCGGGCCGGTTCGAACTCGCGCGCGGCGGAACGATCTTCCTCGACGAGGTGGGTGACGTCTCGCCGGCACTGCAGGCCAAGGTCCTGCGCGTGCTCCAGGAACGGTCCTTCGAGCGCTTGGGCGGCACCAAGACGCTCTCGACCGACGCCCGGATCGTCTCGGCGACCAACCGCGACCTCGAGGCGATGACCAAGTCCGGAGACTTCCGCGAGGACCTCTACTGGCGCCTCAACGTCGTGCCCATCTTCCTGCCCTCGCTCAGGGAGCGCCGCGAGGACGTGCCGCTGCTCATCGAGCACTTCCTCGACCGGTTCGGCGGCGCCGCCGGACGCGAGGTGACCCTGTCGCCCGAGGCGATGCGGTTGCTGCTGCGCTACCCTTGGCCCGGCAACATCCGCGAGCTCGAGAACACGATCCAGCGCCTCGTCGTGCTCGCCGAAGACGACGAGGTCCGCCCGTCCGACCTGCCCATGCACCTGCTCGTCCACGACCTGCCCGACGAGGGCGGGGCTGGGATGACCCTGGAGGAGGAGGTCGAGGCGCTCGAGAGGCGGCGGATCAACGCGGCGTTGCGGCGGCACGCGTTCGTGCAGGCCAGAGCCGCGCGGGAGCTGGGGATCACGCCCCGTCAGCTCGCCTACAAGGTGCGCAAGTACGATCTGGAGGGGTAGCTCGGTGGACGCTCAGGCACCGGACATCGCGCCGTCACCGCGCATCGCAGCGCTCGTCGACGAGCTGAGCGGCCCGAACGGGCCGCAGTCCCGCTTCGACGTCGAGGAGCGCCGCGTTGAGCACGACGCCATCGTCGAGCTGCTCGTACGCGGACGGTCGCCAGGGATCGACCACGAGACGGCGGAGCGGGTGGCAGGGGTCGTCGCCGCCGGGTGTCTCGGCGAGATGCACCTGTGGCGCGACATGGGACTGCCCGACCGGGTCACCCTTCGCGAACTCCTCGAAACGTACTTCGGCCCATTCGCGTCCGAGAACGTGATGGACATGCGCTGGAAGAAGTTCATCTACCGGAAGCTGTGCCGCTGGGGCGGGTTCAACACCTGCAAGGCGCCGAGCTGCTCGGTGTGTCCCGAGTACCACGCGTGCTTCGGCGAAGGCGGCTTCACAGACTAGGACCGCGCGTCCGGCTCCCCTGCGGTGCGGCCGGCTACTCGGTGGCGAGCAGGACGGCGCTCGCCTTGAAGACGGCGATCACCTCGGAACCCTCGACGAGTTCCAGGTCGTCGGCCGCCTCGGTCGTCAGCGTCGCCGAGATGTGCTGGCCTCCCACGTCGATCTTGACGAGCGACGTGACCGGTCCGCGTGTCACCGAGACGACGGTCCCTGTGAGCTGGTTGCGCGCTGAAAGCTTCATGCGACGTGCTCCTTTCGGTGTAGTGGGATGACATCCCCGGACCGCTTCCGGTCGAACAACGAGTCGGGCAGCCGCGCCGCGTGCAGGAGGCGTTCTATCTCCGGCGTCGCCGGATCGCCCAGCAGCTCGCGCGGCGGACCGGCCTGCACGGCGCCCGTTCCCGAGTACACGACGAGCGTGTCCGCGAGCTCGCAGGCCTCGTAAAGGTCGTGGGTGACCATGACCACCGGGATCTGCAGCTCACGCTGCAGCGTGCACAGGAGGTCGCGCATCTCGACGCGGACGGGCAGGTCGAGCGCGGAGAGCGGCTCGTCGAGCAGCAGCGCCTCGGGGCGGCTCGCGATCGCACGGGCGAGGGCCGCGCGCTGGCGCTGCCCGCCCGACAGGGAGTGCGGGTGCTTCTCGGCGAGCTCGGCGATGCGGAAGCGGTCGAGCAGCTCGGCGATGCGTACGTCGCGTTCGGCGCGCGGCGTCCGGCCGAGAGCGAACGTGAGGTTGCCTCGGACGGTCATGTGCGGGAAGAGCTGCGCGTTCTGCGGCACGTAGCCGATCCGCCGATCCTGCGGGCGCACCCACGTGCCCGTCCGGGAGTCGAACAGCGTCCGCGCGCCGAGTCGGACGCGTCCCGACGCGGGGCGCCACGTGCCCGCGATCGCGCCGAGCGTGAGCGACTTGCCAGCACCCGAGTACCCGAACAGCACCGTGAAGCCCTCCGGCGCCGCCCAGCCCACGTCGAGGGTGAACCCCGGCAGCTCGGCCTGGAGCGAGAGTGCGAGCGCGGCGACGAGGCTCATCGGACCACCGCCCGAGAAGCCCGGTTCGCGAGCAGCAGCAATCCCGCGCTCACCGCCGTGAAGACGACCACGAGCATGGTTGCGGTGCGCCAGTCGCCGTAGAGGACGGCGTCGTAGATCTGCACCGCCATCGTGTTCGTCCGTCCCGGAATGTTCCCCGCGACCATGATCGTCGCGCCGAACTCGCCGAGTGCCCGCGCGAATGCGAGCGCCAGCCCCGCGAGGATCCCGCGTGCAGCGAGCGGCAGCACCACGAGCGCCGCCGTTTCGAACTCGCCGCGTCCGAGCGAGCGGGCCGCGTCCGCGTGCGCGGGATCGACCGCCGCGATCGCGCTGCGCGCCGAGCTCACCGCGAGCGGCAACGCGATCGCGAACGACGCGAGCACCGCCGCCTGCCACGTGAACGTGATCCCGACCGCCGTGCCGGTGAGCGCCTTCGTCGCTTCGCCGAGCAGGCCCCGCCGGCCGATCAGGAGGAGCAGGTAGTACCCCGTGACGACGGGCGGGAGCACGAGCGGCAGCATGACCGCGACTTCGGCCAGCGCCTTTCCCCGGAACTCGCGCGTCGCGAGCAGGTAGGCGAGCGGGACGCCCGCCGCCGCACATCCAGCCGTTGCGAGCAGCGCGACCTGGAGCGAGAGGCGCAGCGGGAAGGCGATGTCGGCGGCTGGAAGCATTCCTGACCTACTCGCTCGACGCCGGCGTGAAGCCGCCGTCCTCGAACGCGGTCTGCATATCGTGGGAGAGCAGGTACGCGAGGTACGCCCTGGCGAGATCCTGCCGCGTGGACGCCGTCACCGGGGCGCCCACGTAGACGATCTTCTTGATCTGGCCGTCGGGAACGGTGTAGGCGATCTCGAGGTCGTCCCTGCCCGCGGCATCGCTCGCGAAACCGATCCCGGCGTCGACCTCGCCACGCGCGACGTAGTCGTCGGTCTGTGCGGCATTGGCGGCGAACACGAACTTGGACCTGATCGCGTCCCATGTCCCAAGGCCCGTCAGCCACTCGACGGCCTTCTGCCCGTGCGGCGCGGTGGCGGGGTCACCGGTGGCGAGTCTCGTAGCCCTGGTCAGGTCAGCCGGGCCGGTGATGCCTGCCGGATTGTCCTTCGGGACGAGGATGACGAGCCTGTTGCCGGCCACGGCCACGCTGTCCTCGGCGGAGACGAGGCCCTCGGCCGCGAGCGTGCCGACCGCCGACGGGCTCGCCGAGACGAACACGTCGGCGGGCGCGCCACCCTCGATCTGCTTCACGAGCTGACCTGACGCACCGAAGTTGAAGACGAGGTTTGCGTTGTTCGCCCGCTCGAACTCAACGGCGTTGGCGGTCAGCACCTTCTTGAGTGACGAGGCGGCGGACACGTCGAGCTCGGTCGGGGCGAGCGAGGATGCCGCCTCGCTCGTGGCGCCGCCGACCGAGATCGCGGTCGGCGCGCCGCAGCCGGCCACGCCGATCGCGAGCGCCAACGCCACCAGCGCGCTCGCGACACCCCTCGCACCCGCTGCCGTGATCCGGAGGGGCGCCTGGACGAGGCTTCTCAGTATCACGCCACCACCTCGCAGTAGTCCTCGCCGAGCCGCGCGAGAAGCGTCTCGGACTCCATGTCTCGGTCCTTGCCGATCAGGCCACACGCGTCGGCCCGGCACTGGTTGCAGTGGGTCATCTGCGACAGGTACTCGCCGCATGCCGCTCGAGCCGCATGGATCTCCGCAGGTCCGGGCGGCTTGGTCTGGCGGAACCGCGACTGCGGGATGAGGGGCAGGATATTCGACAGATGCGCGCCGTACTCCGCCGCGAGCATCGCGACGGCCTGCAGCTCCTGGTCGTTGACGCCGGGGATGAGAACGGAGTTGACCTTGACGACGAGGCCCGCCCGGACCGCCTTCGCGAGCCCGTCCCACTGGCGGTCGAGCAGGCGCTGCGCACCGTCGATCCCGCCCATGCGCTCGCCGTTCTCCCCGCGCACCCACGCGTAGATCGCGTGGGCCGTCTCGGGCATGACCGCGTTGATCGTGACCGTGAGCGACCGCACGCCCACCGCGACCAGGTCGTTGACGCGGTCGGGCAACGCGAGACCGTTGGTCGAGACGCACAGGATCGACTCGGGATACGCCCGTCTCACGAGGTCGAGCGTCTCGAACGTCGCCTCGTTTGCGAGAGGATCCCCCGGCCCGGCGATGCCGACCGCAGCGATCTCGCCGCCGCCGCGCTCCACAACGGCCTCGACGCGCTCGAGCGCCTCCGCCGGGGAGAGCACGACGCTTGCCACGCCCGGTCGTGACTCGTTGACGCAGTCGTACTTTCGAACGCAGTAGCCGCACTGGATGTTGCACTCCGGCGCCACAGGCAGATGGATTCGACCCGACTTCCGGTGCGCGCTCTTGCTGAAGCACGGGTGATTCGCCATCACGAGGCGCTCGTTGCTCTTGGGGCTGCATCCCGCCGTGGGGAATCCGTCGTCCGCGCCCATCGCAGGCCTCCTCGGTTCGCAGTTCGGTCATATCGTGCCGACACGAAGCGCAATCGCTGTGCCAATCACTCATATGCTCTGACCTGCGCTTTTGTCCGACCAGACGACCGCAAGCCCGACCAGATGGTCGGGCTTGCGACAAAAGTGTCGGGTTCCTCGGCCGAGAACGAATATCCTTCTTCTCAGCGTCGGGGGCTACGCGGCGACGTGCCTCTGCGCCTTCTTCGCGCACACTTTGGCGCACGCCTCGCAACCGATGCACGCGCCGGGCTCCGCGACCGACATCACGGTGCCCCCGCACATCTCGTCCTCGTCCTCATCCTCGTCGTACGGCCGCTCGATGGGCTCCATCACGCCGCGCCCGCACACCTTGTAGCAGCGGCCGCACCCGATGCAGTCCTCGGCCGAGATCATGTCGAGGTAGCGCGGGACCCATTCGCGCCCGTCCCGCGTGAGCGCCGCCATCTAGGCCACCGCCTCGACGCCGACCTCACCGGTGCGGATCCGGGTCGCCTCTTCGACCGGAGCGACGAAGATCTTGCCGTCGCCCGGCTGGCCGGTCTTGTTGACGGCGATGAGCGCCGCGATGACGTCGTCGACGGCCGCGTCCTCGACGATGATCGTGAGCAGGCGCTTGGGCACATAGAGCACCACCTTGGGCAGCGTGTGCTCGAGCGCGTACTCCGAGGGGGTCGGCTTGAGGGGCACCACCGTCGCATTGCACACGCGGCCGTCCTCGTCCATGTCCTGCAGCGTACAGGCGACGTCGCCGCGCTGCTTCCCGCGACCCTCGACGCTCTGGATCGAGAGCGACGGCAACCCCAGCTCCGCGAGCGCCTTCTTGGTCTCCTGCAGCTTGTCTCGGCGGATGATCGCGGTGATCTCCTTCACAGCCCCGCCTCCCCGGTCCGGATCGTGTAGGCCTGCTCGACGGGGGAGATGAAGATCTTCCCGTCGCCGATGAACCCGGTGCGCGCCTTGTCCTCGATGAGTTCGACGACGCCCTGGGCGCTCTCGTCCTCGACGACGAGCATGAGCAGCGTCTTGGGCAGCTCGTCGTAGTAGATCGGGCCGACCTGCAGCCCCTTCTGCTTGCCGCGCCCGAAGACCGGCATCTTGGTGAGCGAGCCGTGCCCGGCGCCTTCGAGCGCCTGGACGACCTCCTGCTCCTTCTCGGGCCTGATGAACGCTCGGACCATCTTCATCTCGTCATCCTCTCCTCGTTCGTGACCTCAGCTGTTCGTACATGACGCCCGTCTCGGGCGGGGATCCGTGCTCACGCCTGTTCGGGCGCCGGCGAGCCGGCCGCGTCTTCGGCCATGGCCTTGCGCATCCAAGGCGCAGGGTTGGTCCGCATCGTCTCGACGAGCTTGTCGACCAGCGAGTCGATCGGGGTGGCCTGCTCGGCCTTCAGCGGCATGATGCCGCGGCGCACGAGCTTGGCCGCGCTCGGCCCGCCGATCTCGGTGAAGTAGACGATCCGGCAGTCGGCGAGCTTCTCGATCTTGGTGGCGACCGCCTCGTCGTGCAGGTCGCCCATACCGCGGGTGACGACCACCTCGGTGTCCAGATCGCCCTCGGCGACCCGGCGCAGCTCGACGAAGGTCGGGGCGTCGGCGGTGACGTCCCAGATCGCGAAGGCGCCGGCGCGGCCGAAGTGCTCGTCGACCGTGGTCCCTCGCGTCGAAGCGAATGCGACTCTCATGGTTCACTCCTGTCTGACGGTGAGCCGGTCGGCTCGGGCCGGCGTGCGGCCGGGGCGGGTCCCGCGGGCGGAAGGTGGTGCGTCGGCGCCAGCAGGTTGGCGATCGCGTCCACTATCGCGGTGCCGCCCCGGTAGCCGACGCTCAGCTGCCGAGACGCGCCGTACGCCTCGAACCGCGGGAAGCCGGTCTCGTACAGCGGCACGCCGAGAACCGCCGCCGTGCGAACGCCGTGGGCGTTGGACACCAGCAGGTCGATGCCGTCAGGCACGCTCGCGAAGTCGCCGACGACCACCTCGTCCGCCGGGATCCGGCGGGTGACGGGCGCGGCCACGGGCACGACGACACGCACGGGCCGGGCGCCGAGCTCGTCGAGCACGGCGGCGATCGTGGCGGCGTGGTCGGGCTCCAGGGCGAGTGCGATCCGGCGGCTGCTGATCCGCAGGTGCGCGTCGCGCATCGCGTCGACGAGCACGGCGCGGTCTCGGAGCAGCCGCTGCGACGGCGGCTCGCCGGAGAGCAGTGTCAGCTGTGCGAGGAGGGCGTCGGTCCCGGCCAGACCGCTCGGGGCGTCGAACACCGAGTACGGGGTGCCGAACCGCTCGTGCAACCGGCGTGCGGCCGGTTCGAGTGACGCGCCGATGACCAGGGTGTGGGCCGAGAGGCCCAGCCCGGCGATCTCGGCGATCGTGACGCCCCCCGAGGCGAGGGCCGAAAGGCCTGCCCGGCCGCCGTCGAGTGCCGAGAGGTCGGGGAGCACCGTGGGCTCGAGCCCGAAGCCCTCCACCAGGTCGCGCACCTCGCGAACGTCGGCGGGGGAGAGCGAGGGGCCGGCGAGCAGGGTCACGCGCGACACCGACGCCGTGCGACCGACTGCCGGCTCCTTCCCGAGTTCGAGCAGCGCCATGACGGCCGCCAGATACCCTTCTTCGAGGCCACCCGTGAAGTCGGGGGCGTGGACGGCGAGGACCCTCGCGTCGAGTTCGCGATCGAGCTCGGCCACTACCGTGTCGGTGTCGTCCCCCTTGACCTCGGCGACCCCTCCCGACACGAGCGCTATGAGGTCAGGCGCCGACGCCTCCTGCGCCGCACGGACGGTGCGACGGACGGCTTCGTCGCTCCCCATCACGACGTCCTCGGTGAATAGCTTGGTGGTTCCCAGCGCGATCGGATCGTTGTAGTGCCTGAGCGCGAGCACCTTGCCGAGGAAGCTGCACCCCTGTGCCGAGTGCAGGATCGGCAGTGCGCGGTCCACGCCTTGCAGCGCGAGCGCGGCGCCCAACGACGGAGCGTTCTTGAGCGCGTCGATGCTGCCGATCCGCTCCTCGGCTCGAACCGGCGTGGTCGCCACCGGTGCCGCGCACCTCTCGGCGACACCCTGTCGCTGGTAGAACCGGATGCTGGCGGAGAGATCGCGCGCGAGGTTGACCAGGCCCTCGTAGCCCGCATACGCGGTCTCGCGCTCCTGGTTGACGTCGACGAACGGCCACCCCTCTTTCGCCGCGAGATAGCGGTTGCGCCCGCCCGCGACCAGGAGCGACGCGCCTTCCTCGGCGAAGAAGCGCCTGATGACGGCGGGCGAGATGGCCTCGATGAGCGGCACCGCATCGCCCAGGACGGCGCGGACCTTCTCCTCGTCCTCGGCGGAGGACTTCTTGGTGCCGACGGCGATGACCTCGACGCTGAGGTCTGAGAGAGCGGACGCCATCGACCAGCTCTTCACGCCGCCGGAGTAGAGCACGGCGCGCTGGCCGTGCAGAACCCCGTAGGGAGCGAGCGCTTCGGCGAGCCACACGCCTTTGCGGGCGATGACCTGCTCGACGCGCGCGGAAAGCCCGGCTGCGGCTGCCTCGGGAGAGGCGCCCTCGAGGGCCCGGGCGATCGTCCGCAGGGAGTTCGCGATCTCGGTCGCGCCGAAGAACGAGACCTCGACGTAGGGCACGCCGTACGCCTTCTCAATGCCGGCGGCGACGTTGACCAGCGCGCGAGAACACACCACGACAGAGAGCCGGGCCCGGTGCGCGTAGCGGATCTCCTCGAAGCGCGCGTTGCCGGTCACGTGCGACAACACGCGGATGCCGCACTCCCGCAGCAGCGGCTCCACCAGGTCCAGATCGCCGGCGACGTTGTACTCGCCGATCAGCGTGATGTCGAACGGCGTCGACACGGCCGGCTCGGCCGTCCCGATGACGTGCTCCAGCAGCGCCTCACCCGCGATGCGGTTGCCGAGGTTCTTGGGCCCGACGAAGCCCGGCGAGTGCACCGGCACCACGGGGAGCCACAGTTCGGCCGAGAGCTCTCGGCAGACCTTGTCGATGTCCTCGCCGATCAGCCCGGTCACGCACGTGGCGTACACGAAGACCGCGGCGGGCGCTTCGCGGCGAACCACCTCGCGCACGGTGGCAGCGAGCTTCGCTTCGCCTCCGTAGACGATGTCGAGCTCGCCCAGGTCGGTGGTGAAGCCACGCCGGTGGAAGTCGCCCGCGGTCGAGTGGACCCCGCGGCCCTCCCACGCGTTGCCCGCGCACACGATGGGCCCGTGCACCACGTGGGCGGCGTCCGCGATCGGCATGAGCACGATCGCCGCGCCGTCGAAGGCGCACGATTCGCCGCCACGGCTGCGGCAGACCTTGTGCTTCGCCTCGGAGCGGCAGCCCGCTTCGAGCAGCTTGTCCAGTCGTTGTGCCATGACTTCGTCGCCTCGCCGCTATCGGACCAGGTCGAACGAGGTCGAGTCGATCGCAGCCCGGTCCATCTCGTCGAGGATCGTGTTGACCACGTCAGAGAGCAGGTTGACCGCACCGTTGTAGCCGATGATCGGCCGCTTGTGCAGGTGGTGGCGATCGAAGAGCGGGAAGCCGACCCGTACGAAAGTCGTCCGCGTGTCGCGCCACAGGAACTTGGCGTTGCTCGGACCGAGGAGCAGGTCGACCGGCTCGGTGAACATGAGCGAGCGCAGGTGCCACATGTCCTTCTTGATCCAGACGGTGGCATCGACGCCGAACGGGCTCTCTGCCAGCATCGCCTCGGCGGCCTTCTTGAACTTCTTGTCGCCGTTGGTCGCGACGACGTGAACGGGCCGCGCGCCGAGTTCCAGCAGGAAGCTCATGAGCCCGAGCAGCACATCGGGGTCGCCGACCAGCGCGACGCGCTTGCCGAACACGTAGGGATGGCTGTCGAGAAACGCGTCGACCGCGCGCCCGCGCTCAAGCTCGAGTTCGGCGCTCACGGGGCGGCCCGTCAGCTCGGTGATCTCGGCGATCAGCGCGTCGGTGGCCCCGATCCCGATGGGGTAGGGACCGGCCACGAACGGCTGGCCCCACTCCGACTTCACGAACTCGCCGGTCTTGGCGCTCGAGAACTGCTGCAGCGCGATGGTTCCGGCCGCGAGCGGCGCCTGCCGCACGTCGTCGAGCTTGGTGCCGCCCTCCGGGTACAGCTCGTAGTCGCCGGTCGCGGGCGCGTCGACCACGTCGGAGTAGTCGCCGAGCAGGCGGTAGTCGACGCCCATCGACTCGAGGACGTGCTTGATCTCGCGCAGGTTGCCCGAGTAGCCGTCAAAACCGGGGATCACGTTGAGCGTCCCGTCGGTCTCGGCGGTCTTCTCGGCGCCCTGCGTCAGCTCGTCGAGGATGCCCCTCATCATGACGTCGTAGCCGGTCAGATGGCTGCCCGCGAAGCTCGGCGTGTGCGCGAACGGGACGGGCATCTCGGCGGGTACGGCGCCCTTGTCCTTGGACTGCTTGATGTAGGCGCGCAGGTCATCGCCGATGACCTCGGCCATGCACGTGGTCGAGACGGCGATCATGTCCGGCTGGTAGAGCGCGTTGGCGTTCTCCAGCCCCTCGCTCATGTTCGAGAGGCCTCCGAAGACCGCGGCGTCTTCCGTCATCGAGCTCGAGACGGTGGCGATGGGCTCCTTGAAGTGGCGCGAGAAGTAGCTGCGGAAGTATGCGGTACAGCCCTGCGAGCCCTGCACGAACGGCAGCGTCTTCTCGAACCCGAGCGCCGCAAGCACGGCACCGAGCGGCTGACACGCCTTGCACGGGTTGATCGAGATCGCCTCACGCGCGAAGTTGAGCTCGCGGTACTCGTCGGTCGTGGTCCACTCGGCGATCCGGGCGACCTCCTCGGCGGCGGCCGGGTTCTCGAACTCCTTCTTGCGCTCGAACTGCTCGACGTACTCGGGCTGCGAGAACAGCGTGTTGTGGTCCTTGATCACCATGTCGTCCTCCTAGCTCGCGGCACGCTCAGAGGACGCGGACGCGGTCCCCGGCTTGCGGATGAGGCCCCACACGGGGCTGTTGACGGTCATGTCCATGTCGCGGGCGAAGACCTTGAAGCCGTCGAACCCGTGGTAGGGGCCCGAGTAGTCCCACGAGTGCATCTGGCGGAAGGGGACGCCCATCTTGTGGTAGGCGTACTTCTCCTTGATGCCGCTGCCCACCAGGTCGGGCTTGAGCGCCTTGGTGAACGCCTCGAGCTCGTAGGGGGTCGCGTCGTCCATCACGACGGCGCCCTCGGGCAGCAGGGGATAGGTGCGCTTGTACTCGTCGTTGTGACCGAACTCGTAGCCCGCCGCGATGACCTCCATGCCCAGGTCCTCGTACGCGCCGATGACGTGGCGGGGCCGCAGGCCGCCGACGTAGAGCATCACGGTCTTGCCCTCCAGCCGCGGCTTGAACTCCTCGATCACCGCGTCCATCTCGGGCTGCATCTTGGCGATGAGCGACTCAGCATTCGCCTGGATCGTCTCGTCGAAGTGGCCTGCTATGCGGCGGATAGAGTCGTAGATCTTGGTCGGCCCGAAGAAGTTGTACTCCTCCCACGGGATGCCCCACGTGTTCTCCATGTAGCGACAGATGTAGTTCATCGAGCGGTAGCAGTGGATGAGGTTGAGCTTGGCCTTGGGCGCGTTGGCCAGCTCGGACAGGGTCGCGTCACCGGTCCACTGCGCGATGACCCGCAGCCCCATGTCCTCGAGGATCCGCCGAGACGCCCACGCGTCACCACCGATGTTGTAGTCGCCGATGATGGTGATGTCGTAGGGGGTCGTCTCGATCTCGGTCGCTTCCTTCTCGAAGACGTGGTCGCGGATCGCGTCGTTGGCGATGTGGTGGCCGAGCGACTGCGAGACGCCGCGGAAGCCCTCGCAGCGCACGGGGACGACGGGCTTGCCGTGCTCGGCGGTCTTGGCCTTCGCGACGCTCTCGATGTCGTCGCCGATGAGCCCGACCGGGCACTCGGACTGGACGCTGATGCCCTTCGCGAGCGGGAACAGCCCGTGGAGCTCATCGACGATGGTGGCGAGCTTCTTGTCACCGCCGTAGACGATGTCGCGCTCCTGGAAGTCGCTCGTGAAGTGCATGGTCCCGAACGAGTCGACGCCGGTCAGGCCGTTGTAGTAGTTGCGCCGCGACCAGTTCGAGTACGCGCCGCATCCCACCGGCCCGTGACTGATGTGGATCATGTCCTTGACCGGGCCCCAGACCACGCCTTTCGAACCGGCGTATGCGCAGCCACGGACCGTCATGACGCCCGGGCGGGACTTCACGTTGCTCTTCACCGCGCACGACGAGCAGTCGGAGGACGGGTCGTTGGGCCGGACGTGCTTCGCGCGGTCCTTGCGGGCCTTCTCGGGATAGACCTCGAGGACCTCGTCGATGAGCTTCTGCGTCTGATTGATCTTCGAGGAGGGTGTGGTCATCAGGCCACCGCCTCGTCGGTGGGCTCGGCCTCCATGATGCCGAACTCCATGAGGAGCTCTTCGAGCTCGTCCTGGCTGATCGGCGTGGGGATCACGAGGTTCTCGTTCTCGGCGATCTTCTTGGCGAGCTGGCGGTACTCGTCGGCCTGCGTATGCTCGGGGTTGTACTGGATCACCGTCTGGCGCCGCAGTTCGGCGCGCTGCACCTCGTTGTCGCGCGGGACGAAGTGGATCATCTGCGTGCCGAGCTTCTTGGCCAACGCCTCGATGAGCTCGTCCTCGCGATCCGTCTGGCGCGAGTTGCAGATCAGGCCGCCCAGACGCACGCCACCCGAGTTCGCGTACTTGAGGATGCCGCGGGCGATGTTGTTGGCGGCATACATCGCCATCATCTCGCCCGAGGTCACGATGTAGATCTCCTGCGCCTTGCCCTCGCGGATGGGCATCGCGAACCCGCCGCACACGACGTCGCCGAGGACGTCGTAGAACACGAAGTCGAGGTCGTCGGTGTAGGCGCCCTCTTCCTCGAGGAAGTTGATCGCCGTGATGACGCCGCGGCCGGCGCAGCCGACGCCCGGCTCCGGGCCGCCCGACTCGGCGCACTTGACGTCCTTGAAGCCGGTCAGCAGCACGTCCTCGAGTTCGAGATCCTCGACGCTGCCGTGCTCGCGCGCCATGTCCATGACCGTCGTCTGCGCCTTCTGGTTCAGGATCAGACGCGTCGAGTCAGCCTTGGGATCGCAGCCGACGATCATCACCTTCTTGCCGGCGTCGGCGAGAGCAGCCACCGTGTTCTGCGTGGTCGTGCTCTTTCCGATGCCGCCCTTGCCATAGATCGCTATCTGTCGCATGAGTCCTCCTCGGTCGGCTTGCGTCGTCGCCTGTTTCTGCGGCGGGATAGCCGGAGGGAAGCGCAACGGGCGTGCCAAACCCACACCCATTCTGAGCTGCGCTTTTGCGGGCCGCGGTCCAACCGTTGCGGACACTTTTGGCACCGGAGGCGACACTTTCGTCGCGTTGTTTCGCGAGCGTTTCAGGACGAGTCGCCCCAACCTCGCCTCCGCGCGATCACCTTGGTGACCGACGGCGTCACGCCGCGCGAGGGAACGCTAGAATGGACGGACGCACGCGACGCGGCCGCCCCTGCGCGCCGCTCA
>CAZXWK010000018.1:0-11059 GCA_964644675.1 uncultured Eubacteriales bacterium
TCGTCGAAGAGCTCGACCAAGTCCGTGAGCGTGCGCTAGCCAAGACGCGCCCAGCCGACGCTCACCCCCCTCATCGACGGGTTCGCCGCCCTCGCCCGCCGGCATGCACCGTACCCTCGGCCGCACTACCGACGTGAGAGAAGAGAGCCTCGCCCCCCGAGCGGGAGCGAGGCTCTTGTCGTTGCGTGATCCGGTCGGGGGCTAGCGGACCTTGAACGCCCTGCTGGTGCCGGAGACCGCCTGCAAGACGCTGCCGGTGCTAGCGGCGGCGCGGACGCGGTAGGTGCCCTTGGCCAGCTTCGCATTGGCCCTGTACACGCTGCCGGCGCTCGCGACGCGAACCCGCTTGTGGACCTTCCAGCCCTTACCGACCTTGCGCTCGATCCGGACCTCGACGAGAACCGGGCTCGAGACCTGCTCGGCCGCTGCCGCCGACACCGCGGTCGAGGCGGCCGCAACCCGAACGGTGCCGGACACGGTGTACGTGCGGGTCTTGCGCCGCTTGACGGTGGGCGTCGTGACCGTGGTGGTCGGCGGGGTCACCGTGGTGGTCGGCGGGGTCACGACGGTGGTGGGCGCGGCGACCGTGATCGAGACGGTGGCGGCGTTCGAGTACGCCTTGCCGTCGTAGACCCGGTAGGTGAACGTGTCGACGCCGGTGAAGCTCGCGGCCGGGGTGTAGGTGAAGGAGCCGTTGCTGCCCACCGAGACCGTGCCGTTGGCCGGCGCGATGTCCACCGAGCAGGTCAGCGCGTTGCCGTCGGCGTCGGTGTCGTTTGCGAGCAGGCCGGGGGCCGCGACCGTGAGTGCCGTGGCGTTCGCGGTGTTGTAGCTGTCGCCCGCGGCGACAGGAGCGGTGTTGGCGGCAACGGTGGTCTCGCGCAGCAGGACGATGCCGTCCTTGGCGGGGATCGTCACGGCGGTCACGAGGCTACCGTCGTTGACGCTGGGGCACTGGGTGCCCTTGATCTTGCGGAAGCTGCCGTTGAGGTTGACCGTGACCGGCGCGGCGGTCGCGTTGACCAGAGCGATACCGTGCTCGAAGTCACGACGGTACACGTTGCGGTCGCCCTCTTGGAGCTTGAGGTCGTCGATCCACAGCGTCCCGGTCGAGGTGCCGATGTTGAAGATCAGGCTGTCGGCCGAGTTGGTAGCCGACGGCACGAGAGGAAGCTCGACGGTCTGCCACTCCGTGCCCACGCCGATCTCCTCGGTCACCGCGTGTACGGCGTACGGGCTGGCCGCCTGCTGGAGCACGGTGCGCATGCTCATGTTGCGGTCGGCCTTGATGCGGAACGACAGGGTGTAGCTCTTGCCGGCGGTCACGGCGATGTTCGGGCGCGAGAACTGGATGCCCCAGTCCAGACCGGCGGACTGCGTGATGGCGATCTTGGCGGCGCCGTTGTCGAGCGACTTGGTGGCCACGTTGCCGGAGCGGGCGTACAGCGTCCACGCGTTCAGGGAGTTCGTGTCGTTGAACGCGCCGTAGCCGCCGGTCAGGTCGCTCGTGGTGAGCGCAGGCACCTGGGCGGTGGCGGCGCTGACGGGCTTGCCGAGATACCCGCGGCCGGCACCGGCGTTGTCGTACTCGTCGTACCACCACTGGCTGAAGTCGATGCTCGGGCCGGAGGTCTTGTACGAGAAGTAGCCGTCACCCATGAGCGCGCTGGTCAGTCCGAACCGCATCATGCGGTAGTCGTTGATCGTGCCCATGGTGTACATCGTGGTGAGGTTGGTGGTCGGCGCCTTGGCGCTCCAGTCGAGGTACGAGCCGCCGCGACCATCTCTCGTCGGGCCGACGACCGTGCTGTGCCACTGCATCGAATCGGTGCTCGCGGTCGGGAAACCCTCGAAGCAGGTGCCGTTGGTGGAGCCGTAGACCGGGGGCGCGCCGTTGGTCATGACGAGCTTCCCGGTGGTGAGCGAGCGCACGCTGGCGAGGTAGGCCTCGATGCCCGCGCCCCACGACTTGTCGAACGCGGCGTAGTCGGCCTCGTTGGTCGGGACGGTCGCATCGGCGATCGTGCGGCACGCCTCGGAGCCGACGAACCCACTCGCGTAGTTGGGGAGGCAGACGTCGATCAGGATGCCGTCCCAATCCGCCGAGGAGGCGATGCCGGCAGTGCGGCGGGCCAGCCAGTCGGCGGCGCGCTCGGTGCCGGTGCCCGGTGTCGCGAAGGTTCCGGTCGCGCGGCCGAGCGGGCAGTTCGCGGTCATGTTCAGAGTCGCGGCGTTCGCCCAGCCCGAGACGCAGGCGGCGATGCGTGCGCCACTGGCGTGCGTGGCGTTCGCCGAGCCGGCGTAGCCGCGCTTGACGGTGATGGTGCCGCTACCCACAGCGGTGACGACGCACTTCTCGTCGTCGACGACCGCGAGGTCGTTCACGCGGAACTTGCTCGAATCGGCGACCTGGAAGGTCGTCGCCGTGGTGGAGGTCACCGGGGCGCTCAGGGTCGTGCCGACCTGGAGCAGCAGCCACGAGGTGGGGATCGCGCCGATGCGCTGGGCATCGAACGTCGCGTTGTCGGTTGAGGAGTAGTCGAGCTCGGCGGCGCTCGAGCAGGTCAGGAGGATCAGGTTCGGGTTCGCTGCGCGCATCGTCGCCATGGCGGCGGTGTCCGGACGCATCGGATCGTCGTTCCACATGACGTAGTAGTCACGCTTGGCGTTCTCGGCGAGCGGGGCGCGGCCCCACCACTCCGAGAGACGCGGGAACGAGTGCGCAGCCTGCGAGACAGCGGCGGCTGCGGGCTGAGGAGTGCTCAGGGAGATCGCGGCGAGCGCGAGGACGATCGCGACGGCGAGAGCAGAGGACAGAGCGATTCGCGAGTTCTTCTTGATGGAGCCACGGTCAAGTGCGTTGTACATGATGCGGGGCCTCACAGGTCTTCCGTGACACAGCGGACCCGGTTCCCCAGCGTTGATCGCCTGTGGAGCCAGATCCGATGTCTCGGAGCCTGTTGGCCCACGGCAGCCCGGCTATCGTGGGGAGCGAAGCGCTCCCGTTAGACCCGTGGCTTTGCGTAGTCGGCTTTCGCCGACGCTGCCTTTATCGCGGTGAAGAGGTGCTCTGTGCCGTTTTCAAACTCGTACACCCTCAGTATCGGCGCGCGCGAGAGGTGTCTTTAGGTATTTATGTGACCTCTGTCACAGGTTCGAGGCGACGTCGGAAGGCCCGTCAGAGAACTCGATTCCCCGCGCGTTTCCGCAGCTCAGAGCGCTTGAGCCGTCGGGTCGCACCCACACCCGTCGCCAACCGGTTGTGACGCGTGAACATTAATGCCGCGATACGTGGACCTGACCTTGATGCGGCGGGCCGCGTTACGCGCCGCCGAGTTCTGGTCTAACATCGGTTCGAACGGCACGCGTACCGAAGGGTTTCGCACCGGTACGACCAACCGATCAGGGAGGCGCTCGTGGGGCTGCGGGGCTTTGTGAAGGCCATGCGCTCTCGCATGTGGATCGTCCTGCTCGCCGGTGCGGTCGTCGGCGTCACGGCGCTGCTCGTGAGCGTCTCGATGAAGCCGACCTACCAGGGCGAGGCGACGGTCCTGCTGACGCAGCAGAACACCGGCACGATGCTGCTCGGCTCGCCCCAGCAGTACCTGTCGGACCTGGCCCTCCAGCGCGAGGTGCAGACCCAGGTCAACGTCATGCAGTCACCGGCGCTTCTGCGCAAGGTCGTCGCCGAGCTCAAGCTCAAGGAATCCGCGGACGCACTGAAGGACCGCGTGAACGTTCGGTTCGACGGGCAGACCGACGTCGTGACCATCGACGTCCTCAGCGGCGAATCATCGCAGGCCGCCGACATCGCGAACGCCATAGCGACCACGTACGTCGACTGGTCGCTCGAGCGCCAGCGCTCGAGCATCCGTGCCGCCGCCGAGGACGTTCAGAAGCGGCTGGGCGAAGCGCAGGCGAAGATCGTCGCGGCACAGGCCGCGATCGCTGACGGGGACAGCTCCGGTGCCCGCCAAGTCGAGCTGAAGGCGGCCAACGACCTGTATGGCACGCTCGCCGAGCAGCTCACGCAGCTCCAGATGAACGAACAGCTCGCGACGGGCTCCGGCAGCGTGCTCTCCAGCGCGACGGCAGAGCCCAAGCCGGTCTCCCCCAAGCCGGTCCGCAACGCCGCGCTCGGCGTCATCCTCGGTCTCATCCTCGGTCTCGGCATCGCCGTCGTGGTCGAGGCGCTCGACAACACGGTCAAGACGTCCGAGGAGGCCGAGGAGCTCTACGGCGCCCCGGTGCTCTGCCGCATACCCGAGGAGCGGCGTGCGACCAAGCAGGACGCTCCAAGGCTCACCCTGGTCGAAAACCCCGGCGGACCGGCCGCCGAGGCGTACCGCATGCTGCGCAACAACCTCGGGTTCATCAACTTCCAGCACGACATCAAGACGATCCTGGTGACCTCGGCGATGCCTAACGAGGGCAAGTCCACCGTCGCGGCGAACCTCGCGGTCGTGCTCGCGCGGGCCGGAAAGCGGGTCGTGCTTCTGAGCTGCGACTTCCACCAGCCGGGCGCCGCAAGCCTGTTCGACGTCAACCAGACGATCGGCCTCTCCGACGTACTGGGAGGGCGCACCGAGGTCAAGGCCGTGCTCGAACAGCCCAGCGGCTTTGAGAACCTCTGGGTGATCCCGACCGGCGCGATGCCGCCCAACCCGAGCGAGCTGCTCGGCTCGGCGACGATGGAGCGCCTCATCCGCAACCTCCGCGAGGAGTCCGACTGGGTCATCCTCGACTCCGCCCCACTCCTTGCCGTGGCCGATGCCGCCGCGGTCGCGCGCTGGATCGACGGCACCCTGATGGTGGCCCGTGCGGGCACGTCGACGCGCGAGTCGGCACGGCGCGGCCGGGCGCAGCTCGATCAGGTCGGGGCCCGCGTGCTGGGCGTCGCGCTGTGGGGGCACGTCGAGTCGTCGACTCGGGGTGGCTACGAAGGCTACGTCTCGGGCTACGGCACGCCGCCCACCACCTGACGGCCGATGAGCCGAATCCGCTCACGGATCGAGAGTGCGCTCCGCACGCTGCGTGAGGATCCGACGCTGCAGGCCGTGCTCAAGCGCATGGGCTGGCTGACCGGCTCGAGCAGCGGCATCTTCGTGCTCACTGCCGTCCAGGGCATCCTCACCGGTCGCCTGCTGGGCGTCGAGGTCTGGGGCATGCTCGGCGTGGCGCTGAGCTTCTCGCTGGTCGTGGGGCGCCTGCTGTCCTTCCGGATGCACGAGTTCGTGACCAAGTGGGTGACCCAGTTCCGCGATGAGGGCTCCGACCGTGCGGCGACCGTCTTCAAACTCGCGCTGCTCGGCGACGTGGGGAGCGCGCTCATCGCCTTCGCGATCGTCGAGCTGCTCGCCGCCTGGGGGGCCGCGCAGTTCGCGCACAGCGCCGAGTTCGCGTGGGTGTTCCGGCTGATCGGGCTCACGATCGTGTGCCAGGCCGGTCAGGAGTCGCTCATCGGCATGCTGCACGTGAATCGCGACTTCCGCGCACAAAGCCTCATCCAGACCGGCGCGCAGGCCGCGAGCGTCGCGGGCATCGCGGTCGTGTTCTTCTCGGGTGGCGACATCGGCGGAGTCGTCGCGATGCTCGTCGGCGCGGCCGCGCTCGCCTCGGTGCTCATGTGGTGGTTCGGGCTTCGGGCGGCTCGCGCGGTGCTCGGGCCGGGCTGGTTGCGCCACAGGCTCGTCGGCATGGGAGAACTGCGCCGGGACCTCGCGAGCTTCGCGGTCCTCGGCAACCTGAGCGGCACGCTCAGCAGCGTCATGAACGACGGCGACCTGCTGGTGCTCGGGTGGCTCCGCACCCCTACCGAGGTCGCCTACTACAAGCTGGCGAAGTCGCTCTCGACGATCGCCTACATGCCGGTGACCCCGATGGCGCACGCCAGCTACCCGGAGTTCAGCGCGGCGGCCGTGGCAGGCGCGTGGGACGAGTTTCGCACGCTCATGCGCCGCGGCAGCAAGGTGATGGCGCTGTGGCTCGTGCCGGTCTCGGTGGGGCTCGTCCTGGTCGCGTGGCCGGCGGTCGCGCTGCTGTACGGACCGTCGTTCGTCCCCGCCGTGCCCACGCTCGCGATCCTGCTCGTCGGTATCGCCATCGACGGCATCCTGTTCTGGACGCGCATCGCGCTGCTGTCGATGGGGCAACCCGGTTACCCGACGATGGTGAACCTGTGGACGACGGGCGCGAAGTACGGGCTGGCGATCTTGCTGGTGCCGCTCGGCGGCTACCTCGCGCTCGCCGGCCTGCACTCGGCGGCGCTCGCCGGCATGAACGCGCTGACCGCGCGGCGCACGCTCGCGATCCTCAAGTCGAAGGAGGCGGCGGCGCATGCCTGACGCGTCCCAGACGGCCGCCCCGCAGACCCCGCGCCGGTGCGCCTTCGTGGCGTTCGAGCCGATGAAGGACTCGGCCCACACCGTCTACCTCCTCGAGACCTACGACGCGCTCGCGGGCCTGGGTCTCGACACCGAGCTGCTCGTCTACCCTCCCGGCGACGGGCCTCAGCCCACTGCCGAGGAGCTCGCCGAGCGTTACGGGCTCGAGCACACTCCGCGCATCCGCTGGGTGCCGCGCGACGCCAGCCGCTGGGCCGAGCGCGTACGGCTGCTGTGGGACTCGGCACGCGCCTGCCGGGGCTCCGACTTCGCGTACACCACGCGGCCGCTGGCGGCGCTCGGGGCGCTGGCGGGCGGCGCGCGGGCGGTGGTGCTCGAGTTCCACATCGAGATCAAGCCGAAGCACGAGGTGCTCGCCTTCAAGCTGATGCGCGGCAGCAAGCGGCTGCAGTGCGTGTGCGTCTCTCGGCAGCTCGCCCGCATCGTCTCCGCGCAGACGGGGGTCCCGGAGTCGGCGATCCTCGTGGAGCACAACGGCATCAGCTTCCCGATTCGCACCGACTACGCTGCCCGGTCGGCCGCAGGGCGCCGGGTTCGCGCGATGTACACGGGCACCTTCGCGCCCGGGCGCGGACTCGAGACGGTCTTCGAGGTCGCGAGGCGGTGCCCCGAGGTGGACTTCGTCCTCGTCGGCGGCGACCCGCCGAGCACGACGCCACTCCCCGCCAACGTCGAGGTGGTCGGTCGGGTGCCGCACGCGCAGGTGCCGGAGCTGCTGGGCACCGCCGACATCCTGCTCATGCCCTACACCAAGGGCGCCATGCTCCCCGACGGCGGGGGCGGCACCGCCGAGTACGCTTCGCCGCTCAAGATGATGGAGTACCTCTCGGCGGGCAGGAGTATCATCGCCTCGAACCTCCCCTCGATCGCGGAGATCCTGGTGAACGACTCGAACGCCCTGCTCGTGGAGCCCGAATCCGTGGACGACTGGGCCGCAGCGGTCTCGAGGCTGGCGTCCGACCCGGAACTGCGGGACAGGCTCGCGCGCGGCGCGGTCGAGAGCGCCGAGCAGCACACGATAAACCGCCGAGTGGCCCGCATCCTGGCGCGCGCGGAGGAGCGGCGGTGAAGCTCGCCTCCTCGATAGCGGCGCACCTGCGCGAACCGTTCCGTGGCGGCACCATGCTGCGCGTCGCGCTCGGTACGGTGGCCATCGCGGCGGTGCTCGGCTACCTGGTCGCCCGCTCGCCCTCGAAGAGCGTCCTGCTCGTGTCGGTCGTCGCGCTGACCGTCGGCGTCGTGCTCAGCCGGGAGTTCGCTCTGGGCGCGATCCTGTTCCTGTCGCTCACGATGCTGGGATTCTCCTCGACCTTCGACCTGCCGGGCTCGGCGATGCTCGTGACCGTGGCACTCGTCGGGCTGTTCGCGATGACCGCACTGCTCGACATCGGCCCCAAGAACCCGCTTCGCGTGCCGTGGACGGTGATCCTGCTGCTCGCCGCTCTGGGCGTCTCGGCGCTCGCCGGCATCGGCAACCGGCTCGTGGCGATCTACGCCCTCACCGTCTTCGTGGCAGGGCCCGTCGCCTACGTGGCGATCATGCACGCGAACCTGACGATCGACAGCCTCAAGCGCCTGTCGTACCTGGTGCTCGCCTTGATGGCGGTACAGCTCCCCCTCGTCTTGATCCAGTCCCGCTTCATCGCGACGCACGTCGACCAGGTCGGGGGCACGTTCGGCACCGTCGGTGGCACGCACGTGCAGGCGGTCGTGATGGCCTTCGTGTGGACCGCCGCGATCGCGGTGCTGTGGGACCGCAGGCGCTCGTGGCTCGTCTGGATCGGGATCGCGGTGGCCATCGTGCTGCTGGTGAGCGAGGCCAAGGCCGGCTTCATGTTCGCCGCCATCGGGACGATCGTCGTCGGAGTCGTCCGAGCACTCGCCAACCCCAAGCGCGGAGTCCCGCTGCTCGTCGCTTACGTGCTCATCGGCGTGATGGCGTTCTCGATCCTGTTCGTCGCCTACATGTACCTGGGCGACGTGCTGCCCGGCGGCGAGCAGATGGCCACGTACTGGACCGAGTGGCTCCGCAACCCCGCCACCATCAGGGCGTACCTGTTCTCCTACAACAACCTGGGCAATGCCGACCGGCTCGAGGGCATCCGGCTCATCCTGAGCCAGCCGATGAGCACCGCCGACCTGTTGATCGGCCAGGGCATCGGGCTGCTCACGCGCTCCGAGCTGCTGGGGCAGGCCTCAGTGCCGTCGAGCGCCTCGATCGCCGGCGCGCTCGACCGAGCGACCAGCGCCGCGAAGTCGCTGTACGAGGTCGGGCTCATCGGCACGCTGCTCTACCTCGCGGCGATCGGCGCGGCGGCGCAGCAGGTACTGCGCGCGTGGCGGTCCGAGGGCGAACTGGGCATCGGCGTCGGGGGCGCCGCCTGGGGCTGCGCCATCATCTTCGCGCTCTCGTCGCTCTACATGACGTCGTGGCACATGGATGCCGTCGCGGTGCTCTTCTGGTGCGCGCTCGGCATGGCCGTGAAGTGGGGCCGGCTTCGCTCCGCCGAGAAGACCGCGGCCGAGGGCGCCTCGTCCGAGACCGCGTCCGCTCTACCCGCCGCCGCTTCCGAGCCCGTCGCGCCCGCGACCAGCTAGCCGCGCGCCCGCCGCGCACGGCGCCTCTCGGACGCCAGCTCGTAGGCCGCGAGCGTCCCCGCGACCAGCCGCTCGACGGTGAACACGCTCGCGATCCGCTCGCGTCCGGCGGCGCCCATCGCCTTCGCTCGCGCAGGGTCGTCGCGCAGGGCACGCAGCCGCGCGAGCACGGCATCGAGGTCGCGCGGGCCCACGATGAACCCGGTCTCGCCCTCGACCACGATCTCGCGGTTGCCGCCGCTGTCGGTGCACACGACCGGCAGTCCGCACGCCATGAACTCCATGATCGAGTTCGATATGCCTTCCTGGTGATGCTCCGGGTCGGTCAGGAGCACGCCGACGTTGCAGTCGCGCACGAGCCTCAGCACCTCGGTGCCGCCGTCGGGAAACTCGACCGCCCCCGATTCCCGCAGGTCCGCCGAGTCGGCGAGCAGCCTCTCGCGCTCCTCGCCCGAGCCGACCGCGAGGAAGCGCCAGCCACCGGGGTCCTCGGCATCGAGGACGCGTGCGGCATCGAGCAGCAGGCGGTAGTCCTTGTGCGGGTGCATCCGCGCGGTCATGACCGCCGAGAACGGCCGCTCGGCCTGGACGCCACCCGAGCACAGCTCCCAGCGCGCGGGATCGAAGCCGTTGTGGACGACGCGCCCCTTCTCGGGGTCGATGCCGTACGCCACCAGCCCGGCGTGGCTGTTCGCGATCGCGACGTCGGCGCGTGACGCGAGCGCGCGGACGCGGCGGTCACCGCTCGTGACGACCGCGGCGTCGCGGATGCTCGTGTCCACGAGCGGGGTACCACTCGTCCGGCACGCGAACAGCGCCGAGGCGGCCGACATCCAGCCGTAGGTGTTCACCACGAACGGCCGCCACTCGCGAACCAGTCTTGCGAGCGGGAACGCGGGCCGCACGTCGAACCGGAACGAGCGGGGCAGCACCGTGAGGTCGATGCCGGCGTCGCGCAGGATGGGCGCGTACACGCCGTCCGAGAGCGAGACCACGCGCACGTCGTGCGTCCTCGCGAGCGCGGTCGCAAGCAGCGTGAGCTGGCGCTCCATGCCGCCGTTCGCGAGCGTGTCGGTCACGATGAGCACGCGCCGGCGGGCATCGGCGGGCTGCGGCGCGGCTGCGGCCGTCGGGGCGGGGTTCTCGGCGGCGGGCGGGGTCATCGGCTCACACCCCGCACGAACGGTCGCAGCACGCGGGCGACGCGGACGCGGGTGACCAGGCGGCGGTACTCATCGGGATCGAGCTCGCGCAGGGCGTCGAGATAGTCACGCTCGCGGCCGATCTCGGCCCACATCGCGATCTTCTCGGCGGTGGTCATGGGGCGCTTGGTGATCATGTCGGCGCCCTCGGTGTGGTAGATCGAGAGCGCCCGGTGGAGGTAGTAGCGGTTCACGCGGCGGTTGAGGCGCGTCCACAGCGTGGTCTCGACACCAGGTAGCCGCTCGTTGAAGCGCATGTCGCCGAGCAGCTCGGTGCGCGTGATCCCCCAGTGGTCGCCGCGCAGCGTCGCGCTCTGCTGCGGCGTGAGCCAGCCGTCGGCCTCGGGGCCGATACCCGCGAACTCGCCGGTCGTCGAGTCGAGCACGTTGGCGAGGACCGAGGTGGCACCGGTCTCCCGCGCGGTCTCGACGAGCGTGGCGAGCGCCTCGGGGACGATCTCGTCGTCGGAGTCGAGCATGGTGAACCACTCGCCGGTAGCGTGGTCGAGGCCGGTGTTCTTGGCGGCGGTCACGCCGCGGTTGACGGGGTGCGTGACGACCCGGATTCGCTCGTCACCGTAGCGCGCCAGCACGGCCGGCGTGTCGTCGGTGGAGCCGTCGTCGACGACCACACACTCCCAGCGCGGGTACGTCTGCGCGAGCAGGCTGTCGAGCGCCCGCGGCAGTGTCGCCGCCCGGTTGTAGGTCGCCGTGATCACGGAGACGACGCCCGGCGCATACCGCTCGCCGCGATCGCCCATGGCCGTCCCCTCGCTCACCCGCCCCCACTCTCCTCCGTCCCGGCGGCGCGGAGTCGGGGCCGGGCGCCCGAGACGACTCAGCCTAGCCCGCCGA
>CAZXWK010000018.1:11159-39778 GCA_964644675.1 uncultured Eubacteriales bacterium
CCCTGCGATACACTGGCTCGGGACGGGACCGGACCCCGCTCGAGCGCGCTGCACGCCCGCCGACCTCGAACGACATCGGAGACACGCGTCGTGAGAGTCCTGCTCATCAACACGTACCACTACGCGCGCGGCGGCACCGAGACGCACGTCTTCGCGCTCGCCGAACTTCTCCGCAGCCACGGCCACGAGGTCCGCTTCTTCGGCATGCACCACCGCGACAACGTCGCGTGCGAGGACAGCGACTACTGGGTTCCCGAGATCGACTTCGTCGAGCTCAACCGCCGCAAGTCGCTGCGCGCCGGCTGGCAGGTCGCCTCCCGCACCTTCTACTACCGAGAAGCTCGCCGCCGCCTCGACTCGATGCTCGACGGCTGGCGCCCCGACGTCGCCCACGTCCACAACATCCACGGCCACCTGTCGCCGTCGGTGCTCGACTCGCTCGCGTCCCACCGCGTCCCCGTCGTCTGGACGCTCCACGACTACCGGCTGCTGTGCCCCAACACGCACTTCCTCTCCAACGGCCGCGTGTGCGAGGAGTGCAAGGTGCACCGCTACTGGCGCTGCGCCGCCAACCGCTGCAAGAAGGGGTCGCTCGCCGCGAGCACCGTCGCCGCACTCGAGCCGACCGTCCACCGCTTCCTCCACATCGCCGACAAGGTCTCGGCGTTCGTCGCGCCCAGCCGCTTCCTGCGCGACAAGTTCGTCGAGTTCGGCTTCCCCGCCGAGAAGGTCCGCTTCGTCCGCAACTTCCTGCCGAGCAGCCCCGACCCGCGGCCGCTCGATCCCTCGGGTCCCGCCGCCTACGTGGGGCAGCTCGCGCCGTGGAAGGGCGTGGACGTCGCGATCCGGGCTCTCGCATCGCTGCCCGGCCGACGGATGCTGGTGATCGGCGGCGGCCCCGACCGCGAGCGCCTCACCGCGCTCGCGGCGGATCTCGGTGTCGCCGATCGCGTCGAGTTCACGGGCGCACTGGGTCACGACGCGGTGCTCTCGGCGCTGGAGCCGTGCGCCTTCGTGGTGGTGCCGTCGGTCTGGTACGAGAACTGCCCGTACACCGTCATGGAGGCGCTCGCCGCAGGCCGGCCCGTGGTCGCGAGCGACATCGGCGGGCTGCCGGAGCTGGTCGCCGACGGGCGCGACGGGCTCGTCGTGCCGCCGGGCGACGCGGATGCGCTCGCGGACGCCATGCGTTCGCTGTGGGACGAGCCCGAACTGCTGCGGCGCATGTCGGCAGCGGCGGTCGAGGCGAGCGCCGAGTTCGCGCCCGGAGCCTACTACGAGGCGATCGCGGCGCTCTACGCGGAAGCGACCGCGCCCGCCGAGTGACCGGCACGCTCTCGCGTGCCGCCCGAGCGACGCGCCGGGGTGCTATCGTTCGCTTGTGTACCGAGAGGTCAGCCGCCGTTCGCTCGGTGCCATCGCAGGGGGCGGCCGGCACGACCCGGCCGGGACGGCGGCAACACAAGGGGGAACCGTGACGCGGATCTACATCGCCGGATGCGGCGGCATGCTCGGCGCGGCGTTCTACGAGGAGTTCAGCCGCGACGCCGAGCTCAGGTGCACCGACATCGACGTCAACGAGGACTGGCTCGCCTACCTCGACTTCCGCGATCTCGAGGCCTACCGCGCCGACGTCGAGGCGTTCGCGCCGGACTACATCTTCCACCTGGGCGCGTACACCGACCTCGAGTACTGCGAGACGCACGCCGATGACGCGTACGCGACCAACGCGATGGCGGTCGAGAACGCCGTCTACCTCGCCAACGACCTCGACGTCCCGCTCCTCTACATCTCGACCGCAGGCATCTTCAACGGCGAGAAGGCCCTCTACGACGACTGGGACGCGCCCGATCCTCTCGGGGTGTATGCGCGCGCCAAGTGGGCAGGCGAGGTGTTCGTCCAGCAGAACGCGCACCGCTACCTGGTGTGTCGTGCCGGCTGGATGATGGGTGGCGGACCGCGCAAGGACAAGAAGTTCATCCAGAAGCTCATGAAGCAGCTCCACGACGGCGCCACCGAGCTCAACGTCGTCACCGACAAGCTCGGCACCCCCACCTACACGCGCGACTTCGCGCACAACGTGCGGCTCCTGCTCGATTCGGAGTGCTGGGGCCTGTACAACATGGTCTGCCAGGGCGAGACAAGCCGCTTCGAGGTCGCGCAGGAGCTCGTCGCGCAGCTGGGGCTGGCCGACCGCGTCGCCGTGAACCCGGTCGACTCGGCGTTCTGGGCCGAGACGTACTTCGCGCCCCGGCCCGACTGCGAGCGCCTGGTGAACCGCAAGCTCGCGCTGCGCGGTCTCGACGTGATGCGCCCGTGGCGTGAGGCGCTCGCGGACTACCTCGCGACCGACTACGCCGGCTACCTCGACGTCTAGGCGCTGCGCCTCGTGCCCGAAACCGCCGCCGCAGAGATACCCGCCGCCGCCCCCGCGGTCCCTGCCCCGCTGAGGATCGCCGCGTTCGGCATCCGGACGCTGCCTCCGGCACGCGGGGCGGCAGGCAGCGACACCGTCGCGGCCGAACTCTACCCGCGGCTCGCGGCTCGCGGGCACCAGGTCACCGCGTACTGCCGCACGTACGCCGGCGAGGACGCGCCGGCGGCCGACGAGTTCGAGGGCGTACGCCTGATCCACCTCAGAACGGTCTCGAAGAGCGGCTTCGACACGCTGCTGCACTCGCTCAAGGCGACGGCGCACATCATCCGCCACGACACCGCCGACGTCGTCCACGTCCACAACGGCGGCAACTCGATCTTCGCGCTGCCGCTGCGTATGGCCGGCAAGCGCGTGTACGTCGCCCAGGACGGCCTGGACTTCAAGCGCAAGAAGTGGAGCTGGTACGCGAAGGCCTACCTCTGGCTCTCGATGTACCTTACGGCCTACCTCCCCTCCATCACGATCCTCGACAACGTCTTCGCCCGCGACTACTTCACGAGCAAGTTCGGGCGACGCTTCCTCTTCGTGCCGTACGGCGCCGACTTCGCGGAGCCCACCGGCACCGGCGCGCTCGAGCGCTTCGAGCTGACCCCCGGCGGCTACCTCCTCTTCGTCGGCCGCTTCATCCCCGAGAAGGGCATCCACTACGTCATCGACGCGTTCGCCGGCATCGAGAGCGAAGCGCAGCTCGTGATCGTGGGCGGCAGCCCCACGCCGGACTCCGAGTACGAGCGCAGGCTGCGCGAGACCACCGACGAGCGCGTCCGCTTCGTTGGCTACGCGTACGGCGACGAGATGCTGCAGCTCATGCGGGGCTGCGCCTGCTACGTCCAGGCCTCCGACATCGAGGGCCTCTCGCCGGTGCTGCTCACCGCGATGGGCCTGGGGACGCCGGTCGTCTGCAGCGACATCCCCGAGAACCTTTACGCGGTCGGCGACACCGCCGTGACCTTCTCGGCGGGGAACGTGGCGTCGCTGCGCGAACGGCTGGGCTGGGCGCTCGAGCATCCGGCCGAGATGCGCGAGCACGGGACGCGGGAGCGGGAGCGCGCGCTCGCGATGTTCTCGTGGGACCGGATCGTCGAGGCGTACGAGCGGATCTTCACGCTTCGGAGCGCGAAAGAGGACGCCTCTTTCCTTGATCGCTTCGATGCGGGCACGGACCCCGAGGCGCCACGCGAGGCGCTCGGGTAGAATCGGGCCCCATCGGGGCAGGGAGGGGACAGCGCGATGGAGGTCAGGTTCGTCGACTTGAAGGCGCAGGCCGGTTCGCTCGGCGATGCGTACCGCGCGGCGTTCGACTCGATCCTGGAGCGCGCCGCCTACACGATGGGCCCCGAGCTCACCGAGTTCGAGACGGCCTTCGCCGAGTACTGCGGCTGCGAGCACGCCATCGGAGTGAGCAGCGGTACCGACGCGCTGAAGCTCGCCTACCTCGCCGCTAGCGTGGGCCCCGGCGACGAGGTCATCGTGCCGGTCAACACGTTCATCGCCACCGCCGAGGCGGTCAGCCATATCGGCGCCACGCCGGTGTTCGTCGACTGCGACGAGGCGACCGCCAACATCGACGTCACCCTCCTCGAAGCCGCGATCACCGAGCGCACCAAAGCGATCGCGCCGGTCCACCTCTACGGCCAGCCCGCCGAGATGGACGCCGTCCTCCAGGTCGCCGCGCGCCACGGGCTCGCGGTCGTCGAGGACGCGTGCCAGGCGCACGGCGCCGAATACCGGGGCAAGCGCGCCGGGTCGCTCGGCCACTCGGCGGCGTTCAGCTTCTATCCGGGCAAGAACCTCGGCGCGCTGGGTGACGGCGGTGCCGTCGTCACCAACGACCCGGCGGTCGCCGAGCGGGTCCGGCTGCTGCGCAACCACGGGCAGGCCGACAAGTACACGCACGCGATCGTGGGCTACTGCGACCGGCTCCACAACCTGCAGGCCGCGTTCCTCTCGGCGAAGCTTGCTCACCTCGATTCGTGGAACGCCGCGCGCGCCGAGGCCGCGGCCCGCTACGACGAGCTGCTCGCCGACGTGCCGGGCGTCACGCGCTTCGCGACGCTGCCGCACGTCAGCCACGTCCACCACCTCTACGTCGTGCTCGTCGACGACCGCGACGCCGTGCGCGACGCGCTCGCCGAGGCCGGCATCGAGTCCGGGATCCACTACCCGGTGCCGCTGCACCTCACCCCCGCCTATGCCTCGCTCGGCTACTCGGCGGGTGACTTCCCCGTCGCCGAGAAGCTCGCCGGCCGCTTGCTCTCTCTTCCGATGCATCCCGAGCTGACGAACGAACAGGTGGAGTACGTTGTGGACCGGGTCGCGCAAGCGGTCGGAGGACCCGCCCGCGACTGACCCTCCGGTTCAGCCGGCGGCACGACCTGCCGATATCGAGAGAAGCCACCTCCGGCCGCACCCCGCACGCGACCGGACGCAGGCAGCACACAGGACTGGAGGGGCCCGTGGCGCGCTGGAACACCGTGCGCAAGTTCTACCGATACCGGCGGCGCATGAACGGGCTCGCCTGGCACGAGAAGGTCCACTACGTGGGCAACGTGCTCGTGGGCGAAACGTTCGGGCGCAGCGTGCCCGGCTTTGGTCCGCGCCTGATCGAGATCACGCTGACGCACCGCTGCCAGTGCGCGTGCGAGCACTGCTACGACGCCACTCCCGAGAACCATCACTCCGCCGGCGACCTGACGACCGAGGAGGTCGTCTCGGTCCTGAAGCAGGCGCGTGAGATCGGCTTCACCGAGGTCAACTTCACGGGCGGCGAACCGCTGCTCCGCTCCGACATCGTCGAACTCGTCGCGGTGGCACGCGCGAGCGGTCTCGCACCCAAGATCAACACGAACGGCGTCCGGCTCGACGCGGAGATGGCACGGCGGCTCGCGGATGCCGGCCTGTCGTGGGGCGCCGTCTCGATCGACAGCGCGGATCCCGCCACGCATGACACGCTGCGCCGCCGCGAGGGTTGCTTCGACGACGCCGTCGCGGGGATCCGGCACCTCGTCGATCTCGGCGTGCCGGCGAGCATCACGACGTACGCGCGCCGCGACAGCATCGATGGCGGCCTCGCCCAGATCGTGGCACTCGGCCACGAGCTGGGCGTCGAGACCGTGCGCATCCTCTTGCCGGTACCGTTGGGCAGCTACGAGGACTCCGTCGACCAGGTGCTGACCCCGGAGGAGAAGGCACGCGTGCGCGAGCTCCTCGACGACCCGATCGTGACGATGGAGTCCCCCCGGGAGCGCAGCAAGTGCCGTGCGGCGGTCACCAAGCTCAATGTCGCCCCCGACGGCACGGTCACCCCGTGCGTCTTCGTGCCGCTCGGCTACGGGAGCGTCCGCGAGACGCCGCTCAAGGTGATCTGGGACGTCATCGCCGAGTTCGACCGGATGCAGAAGGTCGAAGGCCACTGCCCCATGTGCGATCCCGAATTCCGCGCGCGGCTCGTGCTCATCACCGAGCAGAAGCAGGGGCACCCGGAGCCCGTCGGCTAGGGCCGCGCACGCCACTCGCAGAATCGTCCGGCCGGGTGATTGAAGTCCCCGCCTCTCCTGCCGATACAACCCATGCGGGCCGTTACCGTTCGGTCGCAGGCGACCGGTCCCATACGTCGCCGAGAGAGGCGATGCGGGACCGTGTGCGTTTGCGCAGCTCGTATGCGGTAAAGATAGGTATACTGGCACTTCACGCTGTATCTCGGGCGTCTTGGAGGGCGAGTGAGACTCAGCAGCTTCGGCAGCCGGCGTGAAGGGGGGTGCGGACGATCATGGTTGACGCGACTGTACGTGCAGGCACTGTCGGGCGCCGACTCGCCTGGGTATCCGCACGCACCCAGCTCGGCTGGGCGAGCGCCGTCGCAGACGTCGCAGCCATGCTCGGAGCCTACGGCGTAGCCTTGGTCCTTGCGTCCGCGTTGATCCCAGGGGTCAGCTCGGGCGTCCCGTTCTGGCCGGCAGCTGCGTTCGCGGCCGCCACGCTCGCCGTGTTCTACGTGACGGGGCTCTACGAGCTCGAAGCGTACATCTCGCGGCCTCTCCACCTCTGGACCCTCCTCAAGGCCGGCCTCATCGCGATGGCGCTGTCGGCGTTCACGATGCTCGTGTCTCCCTCGGAAGCCACGCCTGAGTACCGGCTCGCGTTCCTGCTCTCCTTCGCCCTCTTCATCACGTTCACTGGCGTGCTCCGCTTCGTCCTGATCGACGGCCTGTGCGGCGTCTGGCTGCGACACCGCAAGCCGGTCTCCCTGCTCGTCGGAGACTCCGAGACGACCGGCGCGCTGGCGCGCAGGCTCGCGAACCTGCGCGGTTTCCAGCGTGTCGAGCGGGTCTCCTCGGCGAGCCTCAGCCGGGATGCCGAAAGCGCGATCGGTGACGTGCTCGAGCGCGGCATCCCGATGGGA
Organism: uncultured Eubacteriales bacterium; assembly: GCA_964644675.1. Classification (GTDB taxonomy): domain Bacteria; phylum Actinomycetota; class Coriobacteriia; order Anaerosomatales; family JAAXUF01; genus CAZXWK01. Next base: position 17,999 of record CAZXWK010000018.1, read on the forward strand.
TCTATGATCGCGGCCGTCTTCATCGACGCGTCCGCCATGTCACCCCGCGAGGCGTTCAACGCGACCACCGCCGCCCAGGCACTCGGAACCGAGGTGTACGTTCTCTCGCCGCTGCTCGGGGGGCTCGAGACCAACCGGCTCCTGCGCAACCTGTTCGGAGCTCCCGCGGTCCGCGTGCGCAGGTCGCTGCGGGACGCCGAGCCGTACGCGCTGAAGCGCGCCTTCGACGTGGCCGGCTCCTCGGTGCTGCTGCTTCTCGCGGCACCGGTCATCGCCGCACTGGGCGCTGCGGTACGGATGAGCTCTCCGGGACCGGTCTTCTACCGGCAGACCCGCGTCGGGCAGGGCGGCACCCCGTTCAAGTTCGTCAAGCTGCGCTCCATGATCGTCGACGGCGACGAAGGCATTCACGAGGAGTACGTGAAGTCCTTCATGAACGGGACGGCTGACACGGTCGCGGCGGCGAATGGCGACGAGGTCTACAAGAAGCTCGACGACCCTCGCATCACGCCGGTCGGCCGCTTCATCCGCAAGTACTCGCTCGACGAGATCCCGCAGTTCTACAACGTCTTCCGAGGCGACATGAGCCTGGTCGGCCCCCGTCCTCCGCTCCCGTATGAAGTCCGCGAGTACGACGAGTGGGACGTGCTTCGCCTCACGGTTCCCTCGGGGATCACGGGCCTTTGGCAGGTCGAAGGTCGCAGCCGGGTGTCATTCGACGAGATGATCTTGCAGGACCTGATGTACGCGCAGAACATGCGCCTGCTGGTGGACATCGGGCTGTGTCTGAGAACGCTGCCGGCCGCTCTTCTCGGCGGTGGTGGGGGGTAGGAGCGAACCGGGCGCGCAAGCGCCCGATCGGAGGGAGACCCGATGTCGCACGTGACGGTGGGCCTTGTCGGCTACGGCTACTGGGGCCCCAATCTACTGCGCAACTACATGGAGCTCGATGGAGCGCAGCCCAAGTGGGTCTGCGACCTCGATCAGGCGCGTCTCGCCAAGGCGAGCGGGCGCTATCCCTCCGTGCGGACTACGACCGATGTCGAGGACATCCTCCGCGATCCGGACGTTGAGGCGGTGCTGATCGCCACGCCCATCTCGAGCCACCACGAGCTGGCGATGCGCGCGCTCAATGCCGGCAAGCACGTGTTCGTGGAGAAGCCGCTCGCGACGAGCGTCGAGGAGTGCGACGAGCTGTGCGCGACCGCTGACGCGGCGGGGCTGACGCTCATGGTCGGTCACACGTTCGTGTACAGTCCGCCCGTGCGCTCGGTCCACAAGATCCTGAAGTCCGGCGAGCTCGGCGACATCTACTTCGTCCAGTGCTCTCGCGTGAACCTGGGCCTGCACCAGAAGGACGTGAGCGTCGTCTGGGACCTCGCTCCCCACGACCTCTCGATTCTCGAGTACTGGCTGTCCGAGGCGCCCGTCTCGGTCCAGGCGATGGGCCGCAGCTGCATCAACAACGGGATACCCGACGTGGCGTTCCTGAGCGTTCGCTACGCGAGCGGTGTGATCGCCGAGCTCCAGGTCTCGTGGCTCTCCCCGGTGAAGCTGCGCCGGACCATCGTCGTCGGCAGCAAGAAGATGCTCATGTACGACGACACGGAGAGCGTCGAGAAGGTCAAGATCTTCGACCAGGGCGTCGACTACAAGGACCCCGAGACGTTCGGCGAGTTCCAGCTCTCGTACCGCACGGGCGGCATCTACGCGCCCAAGGTCGACAGCACCGAGCCGCTGAGCGCCGAGGCGGCCCACTTCATCGAGTGCGTCCGCACCGGATGCAGGCCGATCACCGACGGCGCGGCCGGACGCTCGGTCGTCGCCGCTCTCGAGGCCGCGCAGCGCTCGCTCGACGAAGCCGCCAACATCCGAAACGAGCGCCGCGGCGTGGTCCGGAACGACCACCCGCGCGACTTCTCGCGCATGGACGAGGTCTAGCGGTGGACTCCGTCGAGGGGGCACGCATCGCACCGCGCGTCGTGTTGGGCGAGCGGTGCGATCTGCAGGAACCGTGCATCCTCGGCAAGGCGCCCCGTGGCGCCGAGCACGGCGAACTCGAGTTGCGCATCGGCGACGACGCGACGGTGCGCCCGTTCACGACCATCTACGCAGGTTCCGTCATCGGAGACCGGCTCCAGACCGGACAGGGTGCGTCGATCCGCGAGGACAACGTGATCGGGAACGACGTGTCGATCGGCACCAACGCCGTGCTCGAGTTCGGCAACCGCATCGGGGACCGCGTGCGCATCCACTCGGGATGCTTCCTCGAGCTGGTCACGATCGAGGACGACGTGTTCGTCGGCCCCAACGTCACCTTCACCGACGACCCGCACCCCATGGGCTGCGCGCACTACACCGAGTGCAAGGGCGGTGCGACCGTGAAGCGCTTCGCGCGCATCGGCGCGAACGCGACCATCCTGCCAGGAGTGGTGATCGGCGAGAACTCGCTCGTGGGCGCCGGCGCGGTCGTGGTGCACGACGTGCCCGACGGCGCCGTGGTGGCGGGCAACCCCGCGCACGTGGTGAAGCAGGTGGCCGACCTCGAATGCTTCGCGGGCTTCTACGAGCGGCCGTACATGTGGCCGCCGTACGAGCAGAGCGAGTAGCCTCAGCCCTCCTGGCCGTAGCGCCTGATCCCCGGACCGCGCTCGATCCGCACGAGCGCGCGCACCTGTCCGTGCGAGACGTGTTCGCGCGCGAGGCGCGCCGCGGCCTCGGCCCGCCGCAGGCGCTCGCGCATGACCGCCATCTCGGCATGCATGCGCTCGAGCTCCCGCTGCAGCTCGATGATCCGCTCGACGCCGGCGAGGTTGACGCCCTCTTCCTGGGTGAGCTGCTGGATCTGGCGCAGGCGGTCCACGTCGGCCTGCGAGTAGAGCCGCGTGTTGCCGGCGGAACGGCTCGGCTGGATGAGGCATTTGCGCTCGTAGATGCGCAGGGTCTGCGGGTGGACCCCGGCGAGGTCGGCCGCGACGCTGATCATGTACAGCGGCCTGTCGTAATCCCGGTGTTCGCGAGCCATGGTCCGTTCCCTTCGATCCCGAGCGCTACCCGATGTGCGCCCGCACGTCCTCGGTCTGCTCGGCGGCGAACCGCTCGAGCGTTTCCTTCTGTTCGTCGGTCAGGTGCTTGGGTACCACGAGGTGCACCCGCACCTTGAGGTCTCCCGAACCGCCGCCCTTGAGCTTGGGCGCGCCCTTGCCGGCGATGCGGAACGTCGCGCCGTCCTGCGTCCCCGCGGGGACCTTGAGCTTCACCTTCTTGCCGTCGGGCGCCGGGACCGTGACCTGCGTCCCGAGTGCCGCCTCCGGGAACGTCACCGGCAGATCGAGCACCACGTCGGCGCCGTCGCGCGTGTAGTACGGGTGCGGCTTGATGCGCGTCACCACGTACAGGTCGCCGGCGGGCCCGCCGTTGGTGCCAGTCGCACCCTTGCCCTTGAAGCGCAGCTTGCCGCCGTCGGTCGCGCCGGCCGGTACGTTCACGGTGACCGGCACGCGCCTCGTGACCGTCCCGGAGCCGCGGCACGCGCCGCACGGCTGCTCGACGATCGTGCCCGAGCCACCGCACCGCGGGCACGCGCGCGAGAAGCCGAACATGCCCTGGCCCTCGCTCACCGCACCGGTCCCGCCGCAGGCGGGGCAGCTCACCGGCGAGGTGCCCGGCTTCGCGCCCGACCCCTTGCACGTCGCGCACGTCTCCTCGCGGTCCACCTCGATCTTGGTCGAGGTGCCCGAGAATGCCTGCTCGAACGTGAGGTCCAGGTCGAGCTGGAGGTCCGAGCCGCGGTGCGGCTGCGGCCTGGCGCCGCGCCCGCCCCGACCCCGGCCTCCGCCACCGAACACGCTGCCGAAGATGTCGCCGAGGTCGCCCAGGTCGCCCAGGTCCACGTTCTGGTACGAGAAGCCGCCCGCGCCCGGCGCTCCCGGACCCGCGCCGTATCCGGGTGGGACACCGCCCGAGAAGTACTGGCCGTACTGGTCGTACTGCTTGCGCTTCTCTTCGTCCGAGAGGACCTCGTACGCCTCGTTGAGCTCCTTGAACTTCTCCTCGTCGCCCCCGGCGTCGGGGTGGTGCTTGCGCGCGAGACGACGGAACGCCTTCTTGATCTCGTCGGCGCTCGCCGTCTTCTTGACGCCCAGGACGTCGTAGTAGTCGGTGGTAGGAGCCATGGTCTAGCCTCCCGCCGCAGGTCCCCCGGTCGAGACGACCACCATCGCCGAGCGGATGATCCGCCCGCCCATCGAGTAGCCCTTCTGGAAGACCTCGACGACGGTTCCCTCCGGGACCTCCGGGTTCTCGGCCTGGCTGACGGCCTGCTGCGTCATCGGGTCGAACGGCTCGCCGAAGGGGTCGATGATCTCGACGCCCTCCTTGCCGAGAACCCCGACGACCTGCGCGTGGACCGCCTCGACGCCGGCGAGCAGGTGCTTGAGGTCGCCGCCCGCGGTCGTGTGGTCGATCGCCCGCTCGAGGTTGTCGATCGCGGGCAGCAGCTCGACGACGAGCCGCTCGGTCGCACGCTTGCGCTCGTCCTCGCGCTCGCGCGTGACGCGTTTGCGGAAGTTCTCGAACTCGGCCTGCTTGCGCAGCAGCGCATCACGCAGCTCCGCGGCCTGCTCGAGCGCCTCGGCGAGCTCGTCAGCGACCACGTCCCCGCGCATCTCGTACTCAGGACCCAGATCGGCGACGAGCTCGGGATCGACCGCGCCGGGGGCCGCCGCCGAGGAGGGGCCAGCAGGCCCCTCCCCCGACGGATGTCTTGGAGGGGGCGGGGCCTGCTGGCCCCTCCCCTCCGCAGCGTTGTCGTCGCGGTCGATCATCACGACTCGTCTCCGTCGACCACTTCGTAGTCCGCGTCGACCACGTTGTCGTCGGCGCCGCCCGCGGGCGCCTCGCCGGCCTCGGCCTGAGCGGCCTCACCCTGCGAGTACACGACCTGCGCGAGCTTGTAGCTGGCCTCCTGGAGCGCGTCGCTCTTCGCCTTGATCTCGTCGACGTCGGTGCCCTCGATGGCCTTCTTGAGGGCCTCGATCGCAGCCTCGTTCTCGGACTTCACGTCGTCGGGCACCTTGTCGCCCAGGTCCTTGATGGTCTTCTCGGTCGCGTACACCAGCGAATCGGCGGTGTTGCGGACCTCGACCTCTTCCTTGCGCTTGCGGTCCTCGTCGGCGTGCTTGTCGGCGTCGGAGACCATGCGGTCGACCTCGGTGTCCGAGAGCGCGGTGGAGCCGGAGATCGTGATCTTCTGCTCCTGGCCGGTGCCCAGGTCCTTCGCCGAGACGTTGACGATGCCGTTCGCGTCGATGTCGAACGTGACCTCGATCTGCGGCACGCCACGTGGTGCGGCCGGGATGTTCATCAGGTGGAACTTGCCGAGCGTCTTGTTGTCGGCCGCCATCTCGCGCTCGCCCTGGAGCACGTGGACCTCGACGCTGGTCTGGCCGTCAGCCGCGGTCGTGTAGACCTCGGTCTTGCGGGTCGGGATCGTGGTGTTGCGCTCGATCATCTTGGTCATGACGCCGCCCAGCGTCTCGACGCCCAGCGACAGCGGAGTCACGTCGAGGAGCAGGATGTCCTTGACCTCGCCGGCGAGCACGCCGCCCTGGATGGCCGCACCCACCGCGACGACCTCGTCGGGGTTCACGCCCATGTGCGGGTCCTTGCCGGTCATCTTCTTGACGAGCTCCTGGACCGCCGGCATGCGGGTCGAGCCGCCGACGAGGATGACCTCGTCGATGTCGCCCATCTTGACGCCGGCGTCCTTCATGGCCGCCTCGACCGGCTTGCGGGTGCGCTCGAGCAGGTCGTCGGTGATCTTCTCGAACTCCGAGCGGGTCAGCGTGTAGTCGAGGTGCTTGGGACCCGAAGCGTCGGCCGTGATGAACGGCAGGTTGACCTGGGTCTGCTGCGTGGTCGAGAGCTCCATCTTGGCGCGCTCGGCGGCCTCCTTGAGACGCTGGAGCGCCATCTTGTCGGCGCGCAGGTCGATGCCGTTGTCGTTCTTGAACTTGTCGGCGAGCCAGTCGATGACCTTCTGGTCCCAGTCGTCGCCGCCCAGGTGGTTGTCGCCGTTGGTCGACTTGACCTCGAAGACGCCCTCGCCGAGTTCCATGATCGAGACGTCGAAGGTACCGCCGCCCAGGTCGAAGACGAGGACCGTCTCGGACTCCGTGCCCTTGTCCAAGCCGTAGGCCAGAGCAGCCGCGGTCGGCTCGTTGATGATGCGCAGGACCTCGAGGCCGGCGATCTTCCCGGCGTCCTTGGTGGCCTGGCGCTGCATGTCGTTGAAGTACGCGGGCACCGTGATGACGGCCTGCGTGATCGTCTCGCCCAGGTACTTCTCGGCGTCGCTCTTGAGCTTCTGGAGGACCATCGCCGAGATCTCCTCGGGCGTGAACGCCTTGCCCTCGACGTCGACTTCGACGCGGCCGTCCTTGCCCTTGACGACCTCGTAGGCGACCGTCTTCAGCTCCGAGCTCACTTCGCTGAACTTGCGGCCCATGAAGCGCTTGATGGACTTGATGGTGTTCTCGGGGTTGGTGACGGCCTGGTTCTTGGCCGCCTTGCCCACGACGCGCTCGCCGTCCTTGCGGAACGCGACGACCGAAGGCGTGGTGCGATCGCCTTCGGCGTTGATGATGATGGTCGGCTCGCCGCCCTCGAGGACGGCCATGGCCGAGTTTGTGGTACCGAGATCGATACCAAGGACCTTCGCCATTGTTCGAATCCCCTTTCGGTCTGTCGGGACGCGGGCCACAAGCGGCCCGTTCTCTACTGTGATGGGTCGCGTCCGCCGTCCGACGAACCGGAGCGGCCTCCGCGAGATGTGAGTCTATCATTGTCAGATTTGTTGTCAAGCACGCTAGTACCTATACCCGCTTCGCGGCGCCCGGAATCGCCGTCGACGCCACCCTCCGACGGACGGCACGAGGACGCGCGACGGACGGCCCGCCGAGAAGGGCGTACGGCACGCGCTGACCAGCAGGAAAGGCGTTCTCGGAAACAGGCTTTACAGCTGCGGGGACGGTCTGTATGGTACGCACCGAAACACGCGGCGCCGCTCGCTGCGACACCGAGACGATAAGGAGCTCGCATGCCTCGCCCCATCATCAACGAAGACGACTGCTCGGCCTGTGGTATCTGCGTGGATGAGTGCCCCAACGGCGTGCTTGAGATCGTCGGAGACGCCGCCGAGCCCGTCCACGACGAGAACTGCGACGGCTGCGAGGCCTGCATGGAAGCGTGCCCGATGGGCGCGATCACGGAGATCGAGCAGGACTAGCGTTCGACTCGCACAAGCGACTCGACCGGGGCGCCCTCAGGGGCGCCCCTTCGCGTTTCCGGGGGACTGCCGGCGCGGCTAGTAGACCGGGCCGCGAGGCGTGGCGGCCTGGAGCTGGCGCCACACCCGTTGCTTGCGCGCGGCGTCCGCGAGCGATGCCTCGAGCCCGTCGCAGGCGACCAACCGTGTTCCCGCGACACGCACCGCCTCGCCGAACGCGGGCCGTTCCACGCCGAGCGCTTCGGCGCAGTCCTCGGCGGCCTCGGCGTCAAGCGCGATCACCAGCTCCGGATCGACCGCCGCGAGCTGCGCGCGTAGCCGCGCGACGCGGTCGGGACGCGAGAGTCCCGGCTCGGGACGCGAGAGCGTGTAGAAGGCGGTGGCGGGATCGTGTCCGAGCCGCTCGAGCGAAGCCAGGATCGCCTCGCCGTCGGCGCCGGACACCGCAGCGCCGCGCGAGGCCTCTGCGGGACCGGGAAGCCCCTTCACGATCGCGACCTCGGCGAGCAGTGCGCCACGCCACGCGACCGCGTCGGATCCCGGCGCGAGCCGGTCGGCGTCGGCGAGCTCGGCGGCCGCGCGCGCTTCGTGCAGCGAGCGGATGCGCTCGGCGCTCTCGGCGCCGGCCGTCTCGCCGCGTCCGGTCACTGCCGGCCCGCGAACCACCGCCACGTCATGGCGGCGCCTTGGTCGAGCGGCTGGCGGGCGGTCCAGCCGAAGACGCGCTCGGCCTTGCCGGGATTGAGCGAGCTGCGGTCGACGTCCCCGGTGCGCATCTCGGCGTACGTGACGTCACCCAGGTACCCCGACGCCTGCCGCAGCGCGAGCAGCAGCGTGTTCACCGAGGTCTCCGTACCCGTCGAGATGTTGTACGAGGCGCCGTTCTCCCCCGGCGAGGCGAGACGTCCCTCCGCGAACAACGCCGAGACGATCGCCGCGACCACGTCGCCCACGTAGATGAAGTCGCGCGTCTGCTCTCCGGTGCCGTAGATCAGCGGCGGCTGCTGGTCGTGCATGCGCTGGCAGAAGATCGCGACGACGCCACCCTCACCCGCGCCGTCCTGGCGCGGGCCGTACACGTTGCTGAAGCGGAACGACGCGTGGTCGACATCGCTGTCGGCCAGCGCCTCGGCGAGCAGCGACTCGGCGGCAAGCTTGCTCTCGCCGTACGGGTTCGCGGGAGCCTTGGGCGCGCCCTCGTCGAGGGGCAGGTCCTCCGGTGCCGGCTCCCCGTAGACGGCCGCCGTCGACGCCGAGACGATACGCGTGGCGCCCGCGGCGCGCGCGGCCCGGGCGACCGCCGCGGTGCCGGTCGCGTTGACGGCGAAGTCGCGCTCGGGATCTCGCACGGACTCCGAGACGCTCGCCTGCGCCGCGAGGTGCACGACGGCCTCGGGGCCGAACTCGGCCACGACCGACTCGAGCGACGGGTCGAGGATGTCGAGCGTGCGGAACCACGCGTGCGGGTGGATGTTCTCGGACTTGCCAGTCGACAGGTCGTCGATGATGCCGACGGCGTGGCCGCCCGAGACGAGCGCGTACGCGAGGTTGCTGCCGATGAAGCCGGCGCCGCCGGTGATGAGGACCCGCATGCGGCCTCCAGTCAGAAGTCGTCGTGTGGGAACGGGTCGTTCGATGGTATCACTGCGGGTTCCGGGCCGATCAGGCGCTCTTCTTGGGCGCTCGGGGCTTGCGCGGCTTCGCTGGCCGGCAGGTGCCCAGAAGTGCCAGGTCGAGTACCTCGTCCATCGTCTTGACCGGGATTGTCTGCAGCTCGTCACGCACATGGTCGGGCAGCAGCTCGAGGTCTCGCACGTTCTCCTTGGGGATGAGCACCGTGCGGATGCCCGCGCGGTGCGCGGCGAGGAGCTTCTCCTTCAGGCCACCGATGGGCAGCACGTGACCACGCAGCGTGATCTCGCCGGTCATGGCGATGTCGCGCCGGACGGGGCAATCGATGAGCGTCGATGCGATCGCGGTCGCCATGGTGATGCCCGCCGAGGGCCCGTCCTTGGGGATCGCGGCGGCCGGCACGTGGATGTGCAGGTCGTAGTGGTCCTGGAAGTCCTCGGGGATACCCAGGTCCTTGGCGCGGGTGCGGATGTAGGACACCGCGGCGGTCGCGGACTCTCGCATCACTTCGCCCAGCTGTCCGGTGAGGATCAGATTGCCCTTCCCCGCCATCTTGGTCGCCTCGATGAAGATCACGTCACCGCCGACCTCGGTCCAGACCAGGCCCGTGGCCACGCCGATCTCGTCCTTCTCCTCGGCCATGCCGTAGCTGAACTTCTCCGGCCCCAGGTACTTGTGCAGCGTCCTCTCCGAGACCACCGTCTTGCCCTTCTTGCCCTCGACGACCTTGCGGGCGACCTGCCGAGCGATCGCCGCGACGGTGCGCTCGAGGCCGCGGACGCCGGCCTCGCGCGTGTAGCGGCGCACCATCGAGCGGATCGCGCCCTCGGTGATCTCGAGCTTCGCCGCCGAGAGCCCGTGCTCCTCGAGCTGCTTGGGAATCAGGTAGTCCTGCGCGATGTGCACCTTCTCGTCCTCGGTGTAGCCCGGGAAGTGGATGACCTCCATGCGGTCGCGGAGCGCCGGCGGGATCGTGTCGAGGAGGTTCGCCGTCGTGATGAACATGACGTTTGAAAGGTCGAAGGGCGCCTCGAGGTAGTGGTCCTGGAACGCGTAGTTCTGCTCGGGATCGAGCACCTCGAGCAGCGCTGAGGTTGGATCGCCCCGGAAGTCCATTCCGACCTTGTCGATCTCGTCCATCATGAACACGGGGTTCTTGGTGCCCGCCTGGCTGATGGACTGGACGATGCGGCCCGGCAGCGCGCCGACGTAGGTGCGCCGATGCCCGCGGATCTCGGCCTCGTCGCGCACGCCGCCGAGCGACATGCGGATGAACTGCCGGCCCAGCGCACGCGCGATCGAGCGGCCGATCGAGGTCTTGCCCACGCCCGGAGGGCCGGCAAAGCACAGGATCGGGCCGCGCATCTTGTCGGTGAGCTTGTGGACCGCGAGGTACTCGAGCACGCGCTCCTTGACCTTCTCGAGGCCGTAGTGGTCCTCGTCGAGGATCTGCTGCGCCTCGATCAGGTCGAGCTTCTCCTCGGACTCGTCGTTCCACGGCAGGCCGACGAGCCAGTCGAGGTAGGTGCGGATCACGCTGGTCTCGGCAGACTGGGCGGGCATCTTCTCGAGACGCCCCAGCTCCTTGAGGGCCTTCTCGGCGACCTCCTCCGGCATGCCGGCGTCGCGGATCTTCTCGGTGTACTCCTCGACCTCGGCCTGGACCTCGTCGTACTGGCCGAGCTCCTGCTGGATCGCCTTGAGCTGCTCGCGCAGGAAGTACTCGCGCTGGGTCTTGGACATCTGCTCCTTGACGCGGTTCTGGATCTTGGAGCCGAGCTCGAGGATCTCGAGCTCCTTCTTGAGGAAGCGCGTCGCCTGTTCGAGGCGCTCGCGCGGGTCGAGGGCCTCGAGGATGACCTGCTTGTCGTCCACCTTGAGGTTGAGGTGGAACGCGACGAAGTCCGCGAGCCGTCCGGGAGCCTCGATCGCGGCGGCGGCGATGAGCACCTCCTGCGGGATGGGCCGGCCGAGCTCGGCCGCGTGCTCGAAGTCGCGGACGAGCGCGCGCATCAGCGCCTCGGTCTCGACGTCGGCCGTCTCGGCCTCCTCGATGAGCTCGACGCGCACCAGGAAGTACGGCTCGGTCTGCAGGTACTCCACGATGCGGAAGCGCTGCTGGCCCTCCACGAGCGCCTTGGCGGTGCCGTCGGGCAGCTTGAGCTCCTGCATGATCGAGGCGACGCAGCCGATCTCGTGAAGGTCGGCCGGGCCGGGCTCCTGCGTCTCGGCCTTCACCTGCGTTGCGAGCGCGACGAGGTGGCTTTCGCGCATCGCCTCCTCGAGCGCCTTGATGGAGCGCTCGCGCCCCACGAACAGCGGGACGACGAGGTTCGGGAAGACGATGAGGTCCCGCAGCGGGATCAGCGGGAGGACCTCGGGGATGATGGGTGTCTCGTTGAGCTGGGACATGCGCTGTCGAGTCCTTTCAGAGGCTTCGTGCGATACTCTACATGCCCGTTCTTCGCCTATAGGTTCACTCCCGCGAGCGCTCGCTGCCACGTGCGGCCCGGGAGTCCGGAGCAGATCACATGGCATTCGCCCGCACCACTTCCGGCCGCCGAGCGACGCTCGCAGCCGCAGCCGTCCTCGCGGCCCTCACGATCGTGGCAGCCGTGAAGGTCACGGCGAGCGCTGCGCCGGCGACCGTCACCAGGCCCTCGTCGCTCAGCGCCTCGCTCGAGTCCAGTGACACGGCGTACCCGCTCACGGGAACCTTCGGGTACACCGCTCACATTCGCCTCGACGACCCGGCATCCTACCTTCAGGTGCGCCTGCAGGTGCGCCGGCCGGACGGCGGACTCGTCTACCAGCGCACGCACGTGAGCAATGGCGTGGCCGCCGGCGAGTCCAGCTACACGTTCGGCAGGGAGCTCGAGGGCCTCGAACTCGAACCGGGAGTGTACCCCACCGTGCTGTCGGTCGATGCCGACATCGCCGGAAGCACCGAGTCCACCGAGGTGGCGTCGCAGTTACTCGTCTACGGCACCAAGCAGGCGCCGCTGCCGATCGTGCTCGTCGCTCGCGTTCACGCCGAGCCGCTCTCGGACCCGCAGGGCCGCTTCGCCGTAGACCCAGCGCTTGTCACGCAGCGAGAGGACGTCGAGCGCATCGCGCAGCTCGTGCTCAGTGACCCGCTCACCCGCATCACGGTCGCCATACCGCCGGTCACGCTCGAGGAGTGGAAGCGGATCACCTCCGGCTACAACACCGTGGACGGACGAGCCGTCCCGCCGACCGATCCCACGCCCCTCGCCTACGCCGCGACGCTTACGACGCTCACCGACGCCATCGGCACGGGGCGTCTCGAACTGGTGAGCCTGGGCTACTCGGATCCCGACCTGACGGCGCTGTCAGCGGAGGGTCTGGCCGACGACACCTCGGCCCAGTACGAGGCGGGCATCTCGGCGGTCTTCGCGAGCCTCGAGACGACCCCGTCGACGGGCACCGTCCCGGCGGGCGACTGCGTACCGTCGACCACGCTCCCCGCACTCGCCGAGAACGGCATCGGCTACGTGGTCACCGCCTCACCGTGCGCGCGGCTCGGCAAGAAGGCGGCGCCGACCGGGGCGTACTTCGTGGACGGCACCCGCCTGACCGCGATCGTCACCGACGAGCCCTCGGGAGCGGGCCTGTCGTCGGGCGAGACCTCCGAGGCGCTGCACCGGTCGTTCAACCGCTACATCTCGGCGGGCAAGAACCCGCAGCCCTTCGCCATCCGCATCGACGTGGGGCTCGCGCGGGGCAACACCACCGACACCGTCGCGGCCGCGGTCGGCGCGTTCGAGAGAGAGCCGTGGGCAAGGCTCGCACTGGGCCGCGACACGCTCGTGCCCGGCCGCGCGGCCGCGGTCAAGCTGGAGGCGGCGGCCGACCGATCCGAGGCACCGGCCGATTTCTGGTACACGGTGCGCAGCGCGCGCAAGTACGCGGCGGCGATGCTCGCGGCACTGGGCCCGGGCGATCCGGCGGCCGCTTCCGCGGACTCGAACTCGCTGCTCGCCGAGTCCTCGGCGTGGTCCGAGCCACTGGGGCAGTGGGGTTTCGCGGACCGAGGGCTCGAGTTCGCCAACGAGGCGCGCTCGGTATCGAGGGCGATCCTCGACAACGTGAGCATCAAGGCGATGCCGGTCACGCTGGCCGGCGCGAAGGGGCGCGTTCCCGTCACGATCACCAACGGCACCAACCGCACGCTCTCCGTCGTGCTCCGGACGCGAACCAGCGGAGGCGTCGAGGTGGTCGGCGACGATGACGTTCCCACCGTCCTGCGCCCGCAGGAGACCTTCGTCGAGATTCCCGTGGACATGAAGTCAGCGATCTCGGGCAAGCTCAGGGTCGAGGTGCTCGCGGGCGATCTGGCGATCGCGCACAGCACCGTCGAGGTGCACGCGTCCTATCTCGACCGGCTCGCCATCGTCGGTGGGATCGTGCTCGTTCTCGGCATCATGCTCGCTTTCATCATCACGCGCGTCCGCCGAGCAGACCGCTCGGACGGCCCGTCGCACCGCCGCGGGAATGCCGACGGCGACGCGCCACGCTACACTGATGCGAGCACCACCACGGAAGACGAGAGCGAGTCGTAGCCCCACATGAAACGTGTCATCGGCGTCCTCATCCTCATAGGCATCCTCGCGGTCGTGCTGAACGACGGCGGCCGCTGGTTCAATGCGAAGTCCTCACTGCGCACGTCGACCAACGAACTGGCAAGCTGGGCGGCGAACTATGCGCGCAACCTGCCCCGCGATCAGGCCGCCGCCGAGCTCGTGAACCAGGCGAACGTGAAGCTGATCCGCGTCTCGCAGTACGGCCAGGACCAGAACGGCATCCAGATCTGGACCGAAGCCGACGTGCACGGCACGTGGGTGCTCGGCCCGTTGCTCGCGCTCAACCGCGGATTGCCGTTCGACCAGGCGACAGGTGCGGCGTTCGTCATCCGCGACCACGCGGTCGCGCAGTACCACTAGCGCCACCGGAACGTGATTCGACCGCACGGCGGGGGGTCCGTGCGTCACTGAGAGGGCTGTGATGGACAAGATCGTCGTTCTCGACACCAACGTGCTGCTCGCCGATCCGAACGTGGTGCTGTCGTACCCGCGTGAGGAGGTCGTGATCCCGGAGACCGTCCTCGGCGAGCTCGACAAGCTCAAGACCGCCCGCGTCGACCCGGACCTGCGCTTCCGTGGTCGAGAAGTCAGCCGCATCCTGTTCGACCTCTCGGAAGAGGGCTCGCTGGTCGAGGGCGTCGACCTTCCCGACGGCGGCCGGCTCCGCGTGGTGCCGTTCGATGGCGCGCCGTCACTGCCTGAGGGTATGAGCACGCGCAACGCCGACGACCGGATCCTCGCGACCGCCTACCATGTCCACCGCGACGCCCCCGAGGGCACCGAGGTCTCGCTCGTGACGAACGACCTCAACATGCTGCTCAAGGCCCAGACGATGGGCATCCCGGTGGAGCGGCACGACGGCGGCGTCGAAGCGAGCTTCGGACGGCGGTACGTGCTCAAGCCGCTGCAGCGCTACAAGGTGCCCATCGGGATCCTCGCGATCGCGCTCGCGGTGTTCGCGGCCGTCATAGTCATCGCGATCTACGCGCAGAGGACCACGTCGAAGGCTTCCTTGCCGCCGGAGTTCAAGTCGCTGCTCTCGACGCAACAGCAGTCGGCCCTCGACGCGCTCATCAGCCTGCAGGCCTCCCCCAACGAGCCCGAATCGCTGCTCAAGATGGCGAACTTCTACTTCGATGCGGCGAGCACGCTCCTGCAGACCGACCCGGTCAGCGCGCTGAACTACGGGCGTCAGGGAATCCGCTACTACCAGCGCTACCTCGACGTCTCGCCCAAGGACAACGACGCCCGAGCCGACTACGCCTCGCTGCTCTTCTACACGGGGCAGACCGACCGGGCGATCCAGGAAGTCAGCACGGTTCTGGAAAGCGACGCGAACCACATCAACGCGAACTACAACCTGGGCATCTTCTACGGGCAGGGCCGCCGAGACTACCCGGCGGCTATCGCCCAGATGCAGAAGGTGATCGCGCTGACCAAAGACGATCCGCAGCAGCACGGCGTCTACCAGCAGGCAGTCGCGGTCCTCGAGCAACTCCAGGCCGCGGCAAAGGGATCATCGGCAGCGAGCGGGACGACAGGAGCACTGCA
Source organism: uncultured Eubacteriales bacterium (assembly GCA_964644675.1). GTDB lineage: Bacteria > Actinomycetota > Coriobacteriia > Anaerosomatales > JAAXUF01 > CAZXWK01. The sequence goes on from CAZXWK010000018.1 coordinate 33,074, forward strand.
GTGAGCACGGAGCACATCGAGATCGCGATCATCGGCGGCGGACCCGCAGGCCTCGCCGCGGCCCTCTACGCCGCGCGCGGGCGGGCCAAGACCGTCGTCTTCGAGCGCGGGATCCCGGGTGGCCAGATCGTCACAACCGACTGGGTCGAGAACTACCCCGGCTTCCCCGGTGGCATCTCCGGCGCCGAGCTTGGCGACCTCATGACCAAGCAGGCCGAGGAGCACGGGGCTATCCTTCGGAGCTTCGCCCCCGTCGAGAAGATCACGGTCGCCGACGACGGTCACTTCGACCTCGAGAGCGAGGGCGAGACCTTCCACGCGGACGTCGTGATCGTGGCGACCGGGGCGGTGCCGCGCAAGCTCGGCATCCCGGGTGAAGCCGAGTTCACCGGGCGCGGCGTCTCGTGGTGCGCGACGTGCGACGGCGCGCTCTTCAGGGACAAGGTCGTGGGCGTGATCGGCGGCGGGGACGCTGCGGTCGAGGAGGCCATGTTCCTCACCAAGTTCGCGTCGAAGGTCCACCTGATCCACCGGCGCGACGAGTTCCGCGCGACCAAGTGCATCCAGGAGCGCTGCCGCGCCAATCCCAAGATCGAGGAGCACCTGTCTCGGGTCCCCGTCGAGATCGTCGGCGAAGATGGCAAGGTCGCCGCGATCCGGCTGGAGTCGACCAAGGGCGAGCCCGAAGAGCTCCTGCCGCTGGACGGCGTGTTCATCTTCGTCGGCGTGCACCCGGTCAGCGAGCTCATCCGTGAGCTCGTCGACACCAACGACGCGGGGTACGTGACGATCGATCACGACGGCCGAACCTCGATCCCGGGTCTCTTCGCCGCCGGCGACGTGACGGACTCCGAACTCAAGCAGGTCATCACCGCGGCTGCGAAGGGCGCCTCGGCGGCGTTCGAGGCCCTGCGGTATCTGGACGAGAACATGACGTGCGCCATCTAGCCCGTACCCGAGAGGAGAACTGACATGGCCGATCTGACTCAGGTCACCGACGCCAACTTCGAGACGACGGTCACCGGGAGCGACAAGCCGGTCGTCTTGGACTTCTGGGCACCCTGGTGCGGTCCGTGCCGCATGATGGAGCCCGTGCTCAAGGAGATCGCCGACGAGTACGACGCGATCGTCGTCGGCAAGCTCAACGTGGACGAGAACCCCGCGGTCGCGACCAAGTACGACATCCTGTCCATCCCGACGCTGCTGATCTTCGCCGACGGCCAGGTCGCCAAGAAGCTCGTCGGCGCCATGCCCAAGAAGAAGCTGCTCGACGAACTCGCGCCGTGGATCGGCTAGCGCGAACGCGCCGATCGAACGAAAGGACGCACCATGTGTGAACAGGGCATCAACACCGGTCAGATGAAGCTCGCCATCGGTCAGTCCGACGATGCGCTCGCGATGGTGCAGCAGTGGCTCGAGCAGCTCCACCACCTGGCCGACCACGGGAAGCGCGCCGAGGTCAGCGCGGCACTCGCGCAGGCCGGCGTGCTGCTCGCCGAGGCACGCGGCAAGCTCGACGCCGCGATCGACGACCTCGAGGGCGCCACGCCCGGCGAAGCGACCGTCGAGCTGATCTAGGTCGCGGGGACAAGCTCGGCCGTCCGCCGAGCGCAAGCCAGCACCCACCGGCCCCGCCCGCGAACCGCGCGGCGGGGCCGTCGCGCGTCAGGAGCCGGGAGTGCGCCGCCTCAGGACCACCCATGCTCCGGCGACGATCGCGAGCACGATGCCGACGCCCACCAGGCTCGGCACCGATTCCGCCTGCGCCGCGCCCGGTGGCCGCTCGGCGGGTCTGGGCGCGTAGTCCGGCATGAGCGCCGTCTGTGCCTGAAGCCGCGCGAGGGCGTCGTGCACCGGCCCCGCGGCGGTGACCTCGGTGTTCCCCGTGAGCTTCTGGATCGACCACTCGAGCCCATCGGGGTTGGTCGAGGCGACCCAGACGGCCGAGACGCCGACCAGCAGGGCCGCGACGCCGAGACCGACCAGAACCCGCCGCAGGTTGACGCCCGCGAGCGACTGCTCGGCGCTGCGCCGCCGGACGAGATCGGGCTGCGCCTGCATCACGAAGAGCACGACCGCGGCCGTGACGATCCCCTCGACCACGCCGATGGCCAGGTGGATCGGCTGCATGAGCACGAGAAACGCCGAGAGGGGCAGAGCGCTCACGCCCGAGAACCACGTCTCGACAACCACGCCGAGCGACCCCAGCTGCAGCGCCACGATGGCGCCGAGCATCGAACCGGCGACGATGCGGCCACGCGTCGGCGAGTTGCCGGCGATGGGTTTGTAGACGAGCGGGTACGCCACGAACGCCGAGAAGAACCCCAGGTTGAAGATGTTCGCGCCGAGCGAGAGCAGTCCCCCGTCGGCGAAGAAGAGCGCCTGGACCGTGAGCACCGAGGCCATCACCAGGAACGCGGCCTCGGGTCCCAAGAGGATCGCGAGCAACAGGCCGCCGGCCAGGTGCCCGCTCGAGCCCGTGCCGGGAATCTGGAAGTTGAGCATCTGGGCGGCGAAGACGAACGCGCCCGAGACACCCATCAGTGGCACCAGTGCCGGATCGTTCTCGCGGCGGACCTGCCGCGCGCTGTAGACGGTGGCCGCACCCGAAGCCGCCCACATGGTCGCGCCCACGGCGGGCGAGACGAGCGCGTCAGCCATATGCACGTGCCCCGCCTCCTTCCGTGTCGAATGTCGCGAGTCGTACCCTCGGAGTGTTACGCTCGACGAACTCGTGCTACCGTAGACCGACAGTACGAGCCGCCGCGCGCCCCGGTCAAGCGTTTCGACGGGATTCGCACGAACTCCCGGCGCGGGGTGCTCGGCATGGCACGCGTGCGACCGCACGTGGCACGGAGCGGGAAGGGGCGGCCCCATGGCCGAGGTGACACGGTTCGGCGTCTCCACTGACGAGCGCCTGCTCGAGAAGTTCGACGCGCTCATCGCCGAGAAGGGCTACGTGAACCGCTCCGAGGCGGTCCGAGACCTCATTCGCAACGCGCTCGTCGAGGACCAGTGGGCCGGCGGCGAGGGCGACGCCGAAGCGGTCGGGACCGTCACGCTCGTCTACGACCACCACTCGACCGACCTCTCGGACAAGCTCACCGAGCACCAGCACTCGCACCACGAGGAGATCGTGTCCACGCTCCACATCCACCTGGACGCGCACAACTGTCTCGAGGTCGTGGTGCTGCGAGGCGTCGCGCGTGACATCAAACGCATCGCGGACGGCCTCATCGGTACCAAGGGCGTCAAGCACGGCAAGTTCGTCGCGACGACCACCGGCGACGGTCTGGTCTAGGCCGGAGCTGACGTGGCTTCCGTCGAATCAGGGCTGTACGCGCTGGGCTGGCTCGACCAGTTCTCGCTGCGCGACACCCCGGTGCACCGCATCGACCCGCGCGCGAAGGTCGTCGCCACGCTCGTCTTCATCGTGTGCGTCGTCTCGTTCGACCGCTACGACGTGCTCGGTCTGACGCCGTTCCTGCTGTTCCCCGTCGTGCTCATGGCCGAGAGCGGCATGCCGCCGCGCGAGCTGGGCAAGCGCCTCGCCATCGCCGCTCCGTTCGCGCTCGTCGTCGGCGTCTTCAACCTGCTGCTCGAGCGCCAGGTCGTCGCCTACCTCGGCCCGGTGCCGATCACCGCGGGGCTCGTGAGCTACGTCTCGATCATCGCGCGCTTCCTGCTCACCACGAGCGCAGCGCTGCTGCTCATCGGAACGAGCGGCATGACCGGCGTCGCCGCCGCGGTCGAGCGCCTGGGCGCACCGGACGTCTTCGCCACGCAGCTGCTCTTCCTCTACCGCTACATCTTCGTCCTCGCCGAGGAGGTCATGCGGCTCGCTCGCGCCCGCGAGCTGCGCTCGTTCGGCCGTCGCGGCCTGGGCGTCCGCGTCTACGGCGCCATCCTCGGCCACCTGCTCCTGCGCGCGGTGGCGCGCTCGCGCCGGATCTTCGACGCGATGCAGTGCCGGGGGTTCGACGGCCGCGTGCGGACGCGGCGCGCGTTGCACATGCGCGCGGCCGACTGGTGGTTCGTGATCGGCTGGTCGGCGGCGTTCCTGCTGTTCCGCTTCGTCAACGTCCCGCTGCTGCTGGGACAGCTCGTCACGGGAGTCCTGTCATGACGCACCACTCCATCTCCGTCGTGGACCTCGCGTTCGCCTACCCCGACGGGACACGCGCGCTGAACGGCGTGTCCTTCGAGGTGTCGCACGGCGAGTCGATCGCCCTGGTAGGCGCGAACGGGGCCGGCAAGTCCACGCTGCTCATGCACCTCAACGGGCTCCACCCCGTTCAGGAAGGAAGCGTGTGTATCGGCGAGGTGCCGGTGACCCGCGACACGCTGCCCGACATCCGCAAGTCGGTGGGCATGGTGTTCCAGGACCCCGACGACCAGCTCTTCATGCCCACCGTCGCCGAGGACGTGGGATTCGGCCCCATGAACTTGGGGCTCCCGCCGGAGGCAGTAGACGAACGGGTCGCCGATGCGCTCGCCCGCGTCGGAGCGTCCGAACTCGCCGAGCGCCCGCCCTACCGGCTGTCGGGCGGCGAGAAGCGCGCCGTCGCGATCGCCACGGTACTTGCAATGGGCCCGAGCATGCTCATCATGGACGAGCCGTCGAGCAACCTCGACCCGCGCGCGCGGCGGCGGCTCATCGAGCTGCTCGCCTCGTTCGAGCACACCAAGATCATCGCGACGCACGACCTCGAGATGGCAGCCGAGCTCTGCGACCGCACCATCGTCATGAGCGGCGGCACGATCACGGCCGACGGCCCGACCCGCGAAGTCTTCTCGGACACCGCGCTGTTGGAGCGCAGCGGGCTCGAGCAGCCGGCCTCGATGCGGCCGTGCGATCGGTGCGGGTGCGTGCGCGGCGGACGCTGAGAACGCCAGCATCCCTGCTCGTGCGGACGTTCTCGCCGGGACCTGCGCTAGAATCGGACGCGTGAAGCATCCACCCGTGCCATCGGCGTCGAACGCGCCCAGCAGCGAGACCCCGCTGTACTGGGAGTGTCCCGTCTGCGGCTTCCTCTCCGCCGAGAAGGACTTCCGCGACGGCAGCTCCACGTGCCCGGCGTGCGGCGCCCCGGGTGACGGTCGCCGAGAGTTCCCTCCCCAGCGCCTGCGCAAGCTCGACTCCCGGGTGCGCGCCTACCACCACGACGGCGAGAGCGAGGTCGTGGTCATCCTGGCGGCCACGTTCCTCGAGTCGCTGCTCGAGGACATCCTCGCCCGCATCATGAAGGCGGAAGGCGCGAGCGACCGCCTCAGCGCGACCGTGCTCGACACCGAGCGCTCGATCGGCCAGCGCATCGGTCGGCTCTTCCCCTCGCTCACGGGCATCCAGTTCGAGGACGCCGCCGCCGAGCTGGGCTTCCGCGAGTTCCCGCGCCGCTGGCGCGCCTTGCGCACCGAGCGCAACGCGTTCATCCACGACTCGTCGTTCGAGGGGGTCCGAGAAGAGCTGACGGACTCCTCGGCCGACGAGGCGATGCGCCTGCTCGACCAGGCCTACCAGCTGTTCGTGCTGATCAACAACCGCTTCGTCGCCGGGGAGCGGCGTCGGCGCCACTCCGACCGCCCGTGAAGGCGCTTTCGCTCCACATCACCGGCATCGTCCAGGGCGTCGGCTTCCGACCCTTCGTCTACAACCTCGCCGTCTCCTCCGGCCTCACCGGCTGGGTGCTCAACGCGAGTGACGGCGTCTACACGGTGATCGAGGGACCCGCCGAAACGGTCGATGCGTTCCCGGCACAGATCCGCGAGCTCGCGCCGCCGATGGCCGTCGTCGAGTCGATCGTCGCCGAGGCGGTCGACCCCGAGGGGTTCTCGGCGTTCGAGATCCGGGAGTCGCGTGCCGAGGAGGGCGCGATGACGCTCGTCTCGCCCGACATCGCGACGTGCCCGGACTGCCTCGCCGAGCTGTTCGAGCCCGGCGACCGGCGCTACCGCTATCCCTTCATCAACTGCACCAACTGCGGGCCACGGTTCACGATCATCGGCGACGTGCCCTACGACCGGCCTATGACCTCGATGCGCGACTTCCCGATGTGCCCCGAGTGCGCCGCCGAGTACGGCGATCCCGCTGACCGGCGCTTCCATGCGCAACCGGATGCGTGCTTCATATGCGGGCCGCGACTGTATCTCAACGTTGCGGACAGCTCGGCGCCGGGGGGTCCGCTGCTCAGACAGACTCGGGCGCCCTTGGCGCCCTCGCAACTCGCCTCGGACCCCCCGGCGCCGAGCTTCGCCGGCGTTCAGATCGACCCCTCATGGAGCTGGGACCCTTCGGTGGAGCAGGTGCCGCGGGCGCACCGGGAACGGGACCGTGAGGCCCTGAGGAGCGACGGCATCGTGCGCGCGGCGGGCGAAGTGCTGCTCGCGGGGGGCGTGCTCGCCGTGAAGGGACTCGGTGGGTTCCACCTGGCGTGCGACGCGACCAACGCGGAAGCGGTCGCTGCGCTGCGCGAACGCAAGCGGCGGTGGGGCAAGCCCCTCGCCGTGATGGTCCCCGACCTCGAGACCGCCCGAGCTTACTGCGAAGTGGACGAACAGGAAGCCGAGCTCCTGGCGGGCACGGTCCGCCCGATCGTCCTCCTGAAGAAGGCGCAGGCGAGTTCGCCGGCGACCCCGAGCGGCGATCGCGTCGTGGGGTCCGAGGCGAGTTGCGAGGGCGCCAAGGGCGCCCGAGTCTGTCTGAGC
>CAZXWK010000019.1:0-39309 GCA_964644675.1 uncultured Eubacteriales bacterium
GCGGTCACGACGAGCGCGAGCAGACGCTCAACCAGCTGCTCGTCGAGATGGACGGCTTCGACATCAAGGACAACGTCATCCTCATCGCGGCGACCAACCGCCCCGACATCCTCGATCCGGCGCTCCTGCGTCCGGGTCGCTTCGACCGTCAGGTCGTCGTGGACCGTCCCGACCTCAAGGGGCGCCTCGGCATCCTCAAGATCCACTCGCGCGGCAAGCCCCTCACCGACGACGTGGACCTCGAAGTCCTCGCGCGACGCACTCCCGGCTTCACCGGTGCCGACCTCGCCAACCTCGTCAACGAGGGCGCGCTTCTCGCCGCACGCCACGGCAAGAAGAAGGTCGACATGCACGAGCTCGAAGAGGGCATCGACCGCGTGGTCGCCGGTCCTGAGCGCAAGAGCCGCCTGATCTCCGACGAGGAGAAGAAGGTCATCGCCTACCACGAGTCCGGCCACGCGATCATCGGTCACGTCATGCCGAACTCCGACATCATCCACAAGGTCACGATCATCCCGCGTGGCCGCTCGCTCGGTTCGACCTGGCACCTGCCGGAGGAGGAGAAGTTCCTCGGCACCAAGCAGGAGATGCTCGCGCAGCTCGCGAGCCTGCTCGGCGGGCGCGTCGCCGAGGAGATCGCGATCGGCGACGTCACGACCGGCGCGAGCAACGACATCGAGCGCGCGACCAAGCTCGCGAAGCAGATGGTCACCCGCTTCGGCATGTCCGAGAAGCTCGGTCCGCAGACGTTCGGCGAGGCCAACCACGAGGTCTTCCTCGGCAGGGACTTCTCGGCGAACGCGGACTACAGCCCCGAGGTCGCCTACGAGATCGACAAGGAGGTCTCGCGGCTCATCGACGAGGCCTACGAGAAGGCGCGCTCGATCCTGACCGAGCAGCGCGCGCTGCTCGACCTGATGGCCGACGTGCTCATCGAGCGCGAGACCATCGGCAAGGATGAGCTCGAGGCCCTGCTGAACGGCGCGTGGGACGAGTACCTCGCCAACCACAAGGACGATGGCGGCAACGGCGAGGGCGTGGTGACCGACGAGCCCGCCGGCGGCGAGCAGGCTGCTGACGAGCCCGAGGCCATACCGGAGCCCCCGATGGCTCCGGGCACGCCTCCCGCGTACAACACGTAGAAACCGCGGGGCGGGGCCGTCTCGGCCCCGCCCGGCGTGCACGGTGTGCGGGTCGTTCGCCGTCCCGGAGGGGGGCGCGATGACTGAGGTACGCGTGTTCGTCGCCGACGAGAACGAGCTGATGCGCTACGCCTTGCGTACGCTGCTCGACGCCGAGCCCGACATCGCCGTGGTGGGTGAGACCCACGACACGTCTTTGACCACCGCGATCTGCGGCGAGTTGCACCCCGACGTCGTCGTGCTGCACACACCGCACATCGGCCCCGACGGCGAGGAGCTGTGCCGCAGGGTCGCGCGGCACTGCCCCGACAGCGCGGTGCTCGTCATAGCCGACTGCGAGGATGCCGCGGCGATCGCCGGGCTCATGGCGGCCGGTGCGTGCGGCTACGTGCTCGACACCGTGCGTCCGGAGCACGTGGTGCATGCGGTCAGGACGCTTGCCGACGGCCAGACCGTCTTCGACTCCTCGATAGCCGAGCACCTCGTGAACCAGCCTCCCGCACGCACCGAGCACGACGACGTGCTCTCGGAACGCGAGCTCGAGGTCCTGCGACTCATGGCGCAGGGGCAGTCGAACAAGCAGATCGCGCGTTCGCTCTGGATCGGCGAGACGACCGTCAAGACGCACGTGAGCCACATCCTGCACAAGCTCGGCGAGGCGGACCGCACCGGCGCGGTGCTCGCCGGCGTGAAGGCAGGGATGGTCGAGCTCGACCGCTGAGACCCCGTCCGACGCAGGCCGCTCGCGCACGAACCCGCTACACTGTCGGGCACGGCGTCCGCACCCGGGCGCTCTGCGTCCCTGCGGCACCCCGGAGGCGAAGTGATGGACCGCGACAAGATCGAGGCAGGCGTCCGCCTCATCCTCGATGGCATCGGCGAAGACCCCGGCCGAGAAGGCCTGCTCGACACTCCTCGCCGCGTCGCCGACATGTACGAGGAGGTCTTCGCCGGACTCTCTCAAGACCCCGCGGAGCACTTCTGCGTGACCTTCAACGAGGGCCACCAGGAGATGGTGCTCGTGCGCGACATCGCGCTCTACTCGGTCTGCGAGCATCACCTGGTCCCGTTCATGGGCCGTGCGCACGTCGCCTACATCCCGGGCAAGGACGGGCGGATCTGCGGCCTCTCCAAACTCGCCCGCGTCGTCGACGTGTTCGCCAAGCGCCCGCAGGTCCAGGAGCGCATGACCTCTCAGATCGCCGACACCATCGTCGAGTACCTCGATCCCGTCGGCGTCATCGTCGTCATCGAGGCCGAGCACCTCTGCATGTCGATGCGCGGCGTGAAGAAGCCCGGTTCCGAGACGGTCACGAGCGCCGTGCGCGGCTTGTTCGAGCGCAACGCGGCGACGCGCGCCGAGGCGATGGCGCTCATCACCGACCGGAGCCGCCGGTGACCCCCGCGCGCGACGAGCGGACCTGCCCCCAGACCGTCGAGTGGCGATGCGGCCGTTTCACACTGCCGCTCTGTCGCCCGTTCGTGATGGGCATCCTCAACGTCACGCCGGACTCGTTCTCGGATGGCGGGCTTCACGACGACCCGGCGAGCGCCGTCGCGTGGGGGGAGCGCCTGGTCGCCGAGGGCGCGTCCATCATCGACGTGGGCGGCGAGTCGACGCGGCCCGGGTCCCTGCCGCTGCCCGAGGCCGAGGAGATCGCGCGCGTCCGACCGGTCGTCCGTAGGTTCGCGACCGAGGAACTCCCGGTGTCGATCGATACGCGGCACGCGGCCGTCGCACGCGCGGCCGTCGACGCGGGCGCGAGCATCATCAACGACGTGTCGGGCTTCCGCGACCGCGGCATGGTCGAGGTCGCAGCGAGCTGCGACGCGGGCCTCATCGTGATGCACATGCTCGGCGAGCCGGGCACCATGCAGAACGACCCGCGCTACACCGACGTGGTCCGCGAGGTGGGCGGCTACCTCGTCGCGCAGGCCACGATGCTCGAAGCCGCAGGCGTCGCGCGCGAGCGGATCGCGATCGACCCCGGCATCGGTTTCGGCAAGACCGCCGAGCACAACCTCGAGCTGCTGAGACGCCTGCCGGAGCTCGCCGAGTTGGGCTACCCGCTGGTGGTCGGGGCTTCTCGGAAGCGATTCATCGGCGCCGTCACGGGGATCGAGGAGCCTTCCGAGCGGGTCTCCGGCTCGGTCGCGGCGGCCATCTGGGCCGTCGGGCACGGCGCTCACGTCGTCCGCGTGCACGACGTGGCCGCCACGGTCCAGGCCCTCGAGGTGACGCGCGCGATCAGCGGTTCCTGACCCGGGACCGCGTCTTCGGCCCGCCAGGTCCGAGGGTGCCGCTCTACGCATGTCGCGCGCGTTTCATGCGCGTGAACGGATTCCTGCTTGATTCGGTGCGCACTCTGGTAAACTGTGCGCGTCTTGGGAGGGGTGCGGGCCGGCAATCACCCGCACTTTCGAATCTGGAGGAGAAATGCCCAATCTGCCCTTGCTTATCGGCGTGGCCGCCGGCGTTCTGGCTGCCGCGTACGCCGGCTTCCTCGTCATGAGGATCAACAAGCTGCCGGCCGGCAACGAGAGGATGCAGGAGATCGCCGGCGCGATCCAGGAAGGCGCGATGGCCTACCTGGGCCGTCAGTACCGCACCGTCGGTATCGTCGCGGTCGTCCTCGCCATCGCCATCGCGGTCCCCGGCTTCTTCGGGGTGACCGGCTTCGGCATCTGGACCGCCATCGGCTTCCTGCTCGGCGGCGCCGCGTCAGCCGCGGCCGGCTTCATCGGCATGGGCATCTCGGTGCGCGCGAACGTTCGCACCGCCGAGGCTGCTCGCCAGGGTCTGCCCAAGGCGCTCAGCGTCGCGTTCGAGGCCGGTAGCGTCACGGGCCTCTTCGTCGTCGGCCTCGGCATCCTGTCGGTGTCGATCATGGCGATCCTGGTGTCCATGGGCGTCGCCCCGACCGCGGCGCTCGTCGGCCTCGGCTTCGGTGGTTCGCTCATCTCGGTGTTCGCCCGTCTCGGCGGCGGCATCTTCACCAAGGCCGCCGACGTGGGCGCCGACCTCGTCGGCAAGGTCGAGGCCGGTATCCCCGAGGACGACCCCCGCAACCCCGCCGTCATCGCCGACAACGTCGGTGACAACGTCGGTGACTGCGCGGGTATGGCCGCCGACCTCTTCGAGACCTACGTGGTCACCACCGTCGCCGCGATGCTCATCGGCATCCTGGCGTTCGGTCAGACTGGCATGGCGTTCTCGCTCGGCATGCCGCTCGCGCTCGGCGCCGTCTCCATCGTGGCGTCGATCATCGGCACCTTCTTTGTGCGCATGAGCCCGAAGGGCACCATCATGGGCGCCCTCTACAAGGGCCTGTGGGCCGCCGCCGCCATCGCGGCCGTGCTGTTCTACCCGGTCATCGTCTGGCTCACCCCCAAGGTCGAGGTCTTCTCGCTGACCGAGATCGGCCGCACCCTCGTGGCGGTCGGCGCCGAGGTCGGCCCGAGCCCGCTGACGATCTGGTTCTGCGCGCTCGTCGGTATCGCCCTGACGGCCGCGATGGTCTACATCACCGACTACTACACCGGCTCGAAGTTCCGCCCGGTCACCTCGATCGCGCAGGCTTCGGTCACCGGTCACGGCACCAACGTCATCCAGGGCCTCGCGGTCGGCATGGAGGCCACGGGTCTTCCGGTCATCGCGATCGCGCTCGCGACGCTCATCAGCTTCGCGCTCGCGGGCATCTACGGCATCGCCGTGGCCGCCCTCTCCATGCTCTCGATGGCCGGCATCGTCGTCGCGATCGACGCCTTCGGCCCGGTCACCGACAACGCCGGTGGCATCGCCGAGATGAGCGGCCTGCCGGCCGAGGTCCGCGTCGTGACCGACGCCCTCGACGCCGTCGGCAACACCACCAAGGCCGTCACCAAGGGCTACGCGATCGCCTCGGCTGCGCTTGCTGCGGTCGTGCTGTTCGCCGACTTCACGCACGCCATCACCGAGCAGGTCCCGGGTGGAGCGACGCTCGACTTCAACCTCTCCAACCCCTACGTCCTGGTCGGCCTGTTCATCGGCGGTTCGCTGCCGTTCCTCTTCGCGTCGCTCGCGATGACCGCCGTCGGCAAGGCTGCCGGTGCGGTCGTCGAGGAGGTCCGCCGCCAGTTCCGCGAGATCCCGGGCATCATGGAGGGCACCGGCAAGCCGGACTACGCCCGCTCGGTCGACCTCGTGACCCAGGCCGCCCTCAAGGAGATGACGCTTCCCGCGCTCATCCCCACCGGCGTGCCCGTGCTCATCATCGTGCTCGGCTTCATCCTCAAGGCCGTCGGCTTCGCTGACGCCTTCGAGTTCACCGCGCTCACCCTGGGCGGCGCGCTCGTGGGCACCATCGTCACCGGCCTGTTCGTCGCCATCTCGATGACCTCGGGCGGTGGCGCGTGGGACAACGCCAAGAAGCGCTTCGAGGACGGCTTCACCGACAAGGACGGCGTCACGTGGCAGAAGGGCAGCGAGGCGCACAAGGCTGCCGTCACCGGTGACACTGTGGGCGATCCCTACAAGGACACCGCGGGTCCGGCGCTGAACTCGATGATCAAGGTCTTCAACATCGTGGCGCTGCTCCTGGTGCCGCTGATGGTTCTGCTCGCCAAGTAGCTGGAAGCGGGCTTCGCCGCTTCCAGCGAGCCGATTCGAGCGGACGCGCTTTGCGCGCCGCTCAATCGGCTCCGGCGGGGCGGTACTCGAAAGGAACGCGGCCTCCCGGCAACCGCCGGGGGGCCGTGTTGCGTCCGTGGGCTTCTCGGGCGAGCGTGATGGCGACTCAAGGGGAACGAACTAACCACAGCTCACAACGCTGGAAGGAGCACAACGATGACCACGGCCTACATCGGACTCGGCAGCAACGAGGGTGACCGGCTGCTCAACCTCGCTCGCGCTGTCGATGCCATCCACGAGATTCCCGAGACGCGCGTCTTCGCGGTCTCGCACGCGTACGAGTCAGAGCCGGCCTACGTCGAGGACCAGCCGCGCTTCGCGAACGCGGCAGCGGCGATAGAGACCGAGCTTGAGTCCGACCAGCTGCTCGACTACCTGCACAGCATCGAGGACAGCTTGGGACGCGTGCGCACCGAGCCCAACGGGCCGCGCACGATCGACCTCGACATCCTGCTCTTCGGCGACGAGGAGCGCACCACGCCCGAGCTCACCATCCCGCACCCGGGCCTCGGCAGCCGCGAGTTCGTCGTCGTGCCGCTGCTCGACATCGCGCCGCGGCTCCACCTGCCCGATGGCACGCTGCTCACGCGTGAGGGCGCCGACGAGGGCCCCATCGTCGCCGACCTGGGCGAGCTTCCCGACGTGGGCGCGCTCCACAACGACCCGGTGCTCGTGACCGAATGGGTGGACGTCGCTGACGGCAGCTACGACCAGGACGTCGTGGCCGGTTGGGACCCGCAGCTCATGCTCAAGCGCGAGATTCTCGAAGAGGCCGAGATCCCCTACACCTGGGACCCCTACGAGCCCGACGTCACCACCGATCCGTTCGGTCTGCCAAAGAACTTCAAGCTACTCGTGCCGTCGGAGTATCAGCCGCGCGCCTCGGCGCTCATCGCCGAGGTCCTCTCGGCAGAGCCGCAGTTCCCCGAGGACGTGATGGGCGGCGCCGAGGACGTACCCGACACCGGCGAGGGCGACGCCTAGCGGGCGACCCCGCACGCCGCGCTATACTGTCCTTCCTCGTCGGAGGCGCCGCGTGGACCCGGCAACCGGCCGGGCTGCGACGGCGAACCGTGAAGGAGTGAAGCCATGAGTGCTCAGGCACCCCAGGGCCCGGCCCCTCGCGTCACCGCTACGGCGCTGCGCGCGATGAAGGAAGCCGGGCGTCCCATCGTCATGCTGACCGCCTACGACCACCATTCCGCGCGTCTCGTCGAAGCCGCGGGCGTCGACTCGATCCTGGTCGGCGACTCGCTCGGGATGACCGTCCTTGGCCACGACTCGACGCTCCCGGTCACCATGGACGACATGGTCGCCGCGACGCGGGCGGTCTCGCGCGCGTGTTCGCGCGTCCTGGTCGTCGCGGACATGCCGTTCCTGTCGTATCAGGCTGACTACGCCGAGGGCATGCGCAACGCCGGCCGGCTGCTCGCCGAGGGCGGCGCGCAGGCCGTCAAGCTCGAGGGCGCGTCGTTCGACACGATCACGCTCGTCGAGGGGCTGGTCGCCGCGGGCATCCCGGTGATGGGGCACGTCGGCCTCACGCCGCAGTCGGTCAACGCCCTCGGCGGCTACCGCACGCAGGGCAAGGCCGCACCCGGCGCCGCGCGCGTCATGGCCGACGCCGTCGCGCTCGACCAGGCCGGCGCGTTCGCGATCGTGCTCGAGTGCGTGCCGAGCGAGCTCGCGGACCGCATCAGCGCGCTCGTGTCGTGCCCCACCATCGGTATCGGGGCGGGCGCGGGATGTGACGGGCAGGTGCAGGTCTTCCACGACGTCCTCGGGCTCGGCGACTTCGTCCCCAAGCACGCCAAGCGCTATATCGACCTGAGCGCCCAGATCGAGGCGGCCGTCTCGACGTACGCCGACGAGGTGCGCGACCGCGCGTTTCCCGGCGAGGACCAGTCGACGCACGTCAGCCGAGACGTCCTGGCCGAGGCTGAGCTGCTCTACGCCGCGCAGATGGAGGACTTCGACTCGGAGATGCTGCCGTGATCGAGCGCATCGCGAGCAAGTCGGAGGTCCGCTCGGCGATCGCCGAGGCCCGCCGAGAAGGCAAGACGATCGGCCTGGTGCCGACGATGGGCGCGCTGCACGAGGGCCACCTCTCGCTCGTCCGCGCCGCGGCGGCACGCACCGACCTGGTCGCCGTCTCGATCTTCGTGAACCCCACGCAGTTCGCGCCGGGCGAGGACTTCGAGCGCTACCCGCGCCGCATCGAGGCGGACCTCGAGCTGCTCGAGGCGGAGGGCGTCGAGATCGCGTTCACCCCGAGTGTCGACGTCATGTACGGCACCGGCGCGCAGGTCACCGTCGACCCGGGTCCGCTCGCGACGCGCTGGGAGGGCGAGATCCGCCCCGGGCACTTCTCGGGGATGGCGACCGTCGTCGCCAAGTTCCTCAACGTCGTCCGGCCCGACCTGGCGTTCTTCGGCGAGAAGGACTTCCAGCAGCTCAGGATCGTCGAGCGCATGGTCGCCGACCTCGACCTGGGCGTCGGCGTCGTGGCCTGCCCGATCATCCGCGACCGCCACGGCCTCGCGCTCTCGAGCCGCAACGCCTACCTGACCGACGACGAGCGCTCGGCGGCGCTTGCGCTGCCCGCGGCGCTCGAGGCGGCCGCGGCCGCGCTCGCGTGGGGCGAGGCGAGCGGAGCGGCGCTCGAAGCCGCCATGCGCGCCGCGGTCGCCGAGCACGCAGGCGACGCCGTGTCGCTCGACTACGCAGCCGTCGTCGACCCGGAGACGCTCGAGCCGCTCGCGCTCGTGGACCGCCGGGCGCGCGCGATCATCGCGGGCCGCGTCGGCGCGACGCGCCTGCTCGACAACTGCCAGCTCGTACCGTGCGAAGGCGAGACACCGTGACCCAGCTCGACAACGACGCCCTCTCCCGCGAGATCCGCGAGCTGGCCGCCTCGGCCAATGCCGTCATCCTCGCGCACAACTACCAGCGCTCCGAGGTCCAGGACGTCGCCGACTTCGTGGGCGACTCGCTCGGGCTCTCTCGGCAGGCCGCCGAGACGGACGCGGACGTCATCGTGTTCGCCGGCGTCCACTTCATGGCCGAGACCGCGAAGATCCTCGCGCCGTCCAAGACCGTGCTGCTGCCCGAGCCCAAGGCCGGCTGCCCCATGGCCGACATGATCACGGGGCCGGCGCTCGCCGCGTGGAAGGCCGAGCACCCCGGCGTGCCGGTGGTCACCTACGTGAACTCCTCGGCGGACGTGAAGGCCGAGAGCGACGTCTGTGTCACGAGCGCCAACGCGGTCGCCGTGGTGCGCTCGCTGGGCGAGCCGCGGATCCTGTTCGCTCCCGACCGCAACCTGGGCAGCTGGGTCGCGCGCTCGCTGCCCGAGGTCGAGGTCGAGCTGTGGGAGGGCTGGTGCCCCACGCATGACGAGGTCACGCCCGAGCAGGTCCGCGCCGCGCGCGCCGAGCACCCCGACGCGCTCGTGATGGCGCACCCCGAGTGCCGTCCCGAGGTCGTCGACCTCGCCGACGCCGTGCTCTCGACGTCGCAGATGCTCGGCTTCGCCGCGGCCAGCGATGCCGGGGAGTTCGTTGTCGTCACCGAGTCCGGCCTGGTCCACGCGCTGGCCAAAGCGGCGCCGGCCAAGCGGTTCTTCGAGCTGTCCCCGCGCATGCTCTGCCCGAACATGAAGGTCACCACGCTCGCCAAAGTGCGGGACTGCCTGCGCGACCGCACCGGCGAGGTGGTCGTCGACCCCGCGGTCGCGGATCGCGCGCTCGCCGCCGTCGAGCGGATGGTCGCCATTGGCTGATCGCGCGCTGGTGCCCGGAGAGCTGCCGGCCCAGTTGGGCCGACGGTACCTGTGGGGCTTCGACACCTCCGAGTGCGAGCAGCACGTCTGCGACGTGCTGGTGATCGGTAGCGGCATCGCCGGCTTGACCGCCGCGCTCGCCGCGTCGGTGTCGCGCTCGGTCGCCCTCGTGACGAAGGGCGCCCTCACCGAGACCAACACCTGGTACGCCCAGGGCGGCATCGCCGGCGCGGTGGGCGAGGCCGACAGCGTCGAGCTGCACCTCGCCGACACGCTCGTGGTCGGGCAGGGGCTGTGCGACGAGGACGTCGTGCGCGCGGTGGTGGGCGAGGCCCCCGAGGCGCTCGCTGAGCTGCGCTCCCTCGGCGTCAGCTTCGACCTGGGCGAGGGGGGCGAGGTCGCGCTGGCCCGCGAGGGCGGCCACTCCCTGCCGCGCGTGCTGCACTCGGGCGACGCCACCGGCGCGGCCGTGCAGCGCACGCTCACCGACGCGCTGCGCGCGGCTCCCGGCATCGAGGTCTTCGAGCGGCGGTTCCTGGTCGATCTCCTGACCGCGGGCGAGCGGTGCGTCGGGGCGCTGGTGCTCGACACCGAGCGCGGCATCCGCGAAGTCTACTGGTCGCGCGCGGTGGTGCTCGCCACGGGCGGAGCGGGTCAGGCCTACCGGGTCACCACCAACCCCGTCATCGCGACCGGTGACGGTCTGGCCGCCGCGTGGCGCGCGGGCGCGGAGGTCGCCGACCTCGAGTTCGTGCAGTTCCACCCGACGGCGCTCGACCACGACGCGGCACCGCGCTTCCTCATCACCGAGGCGTTGCGCGGAGAAGGCGCCTACCTGCTCGACTGCGACGAGAACCGTTTCATGCTGGGCGTGCATCCGCTCGCGGAGCTGGCGCCGCGCGACGTCGTCAGCCGCGAGATCGAGGCGGTCATGGCTCGCTGTGGACGCCGCAACGTCTGGCTCGACGCGCGGCACCTGGGCGAGGAGCACCTGCGTGCCCGGTTCCCCACGATCTGGGAGGCGTGCGCCGAGGCCGGCTACGACCTGGCGCGCGACCTGGTGCCCGTGGCGCCGGCGGCACACTACCTGGTCGGCGGCGTGCTCGTCGACGTGGACGGCCGCACCTCGGTCCCCGGTCTGTACGCGTCGGGCGAGGTCGCGGCGTCCGGGCTCCACGGCGCCAATCGACTCGCGAGCAATTCGCTGCTCGAGGGGCTCGTGTTCTCTCGGCGGATCGTGCGGGCGCTCGACGACGACGACCAAGTCGAGCTGCCTGACCGCATCGTCGCCGAGGGCGACGATCCCGCTCGGAGACCGGAGTTCTCCGCCGCGGCCGCGCGGGTCAAGGACGCGATGAGCGCGCACGTTTCGATGTCCCGCACGGATCAGGGCCTGGAGCGCGCCGCGGCAGAGTACGAGCAGCTCGCGGCCGTGCTCGACGCCGAGGGCGTCTCGGCGGGTGAGCTCGAGACCGAGAACCTGGTCACCGTCGGCACGCTGATCACGCACGCGGCGTGGGTGCGCAGCGAGTCCCGCGGGTGCCATTCGCGCCTCGACTTTCGCGAGCGCGACGACGAGCATTGGCGCGTGCGCGTCGTTCAACAGCGCGGCAACATGCCCCGGCTCGTCGCGGTGGGGACACCTATCGTTGAGACGCCGCCTGCGCCGGCGGCCGAGAAGCCCGAGTAGCGGAGTGCCTGTGTTCGACCTTCCCGACACCACCGACATCGTCGCGCTGGCACTCGCCGAGGACCTCGGCGTGGAGCCGGGGCGGTTCTCGGCGCGTACGATCGGCTCGCACGACATCCTCGAGCTCGACGTGACCGCTGCGGCAGCCGTGGGCTTCGACGCTCGGTTCGCCGGTCGCATCGTCGCCCGCGAGGCGTGCGTGGTCGCCGGTCTGCCCGTGGTCGCCGAGGTGTACGCGACGCTGTGCCGTGCGGCCGGCCTCGCCGATCCCGTCGAGGTGTTCCCGTTGGTGGCCGAGGGCTCGCGCGTCGTCGCGGGCACGCCGGTGGCCGAGATCGAGGGACTCGCCGCGGCGGTCCTGCTCGGCGAACGGACCGCCCTCGACTTCCTGATGGTGTTGTCCGGCATCGCCACCGAGACCGCCGAGTGGGTGCGGATGGCAGGTCCCGATCTCGCCGTCTGCGACACCCGCAAGACGCCGCCCGGCCTGCGCGAGCTCGCCAAGTACGCGGTGCGCGTGGGCGGCGGGACGAACCATCGTCACGGCCTCCACGACATGGTGCTCGTCAAGGACAACCACATCCGCGCCGCGGGCGGCATCAGGGCTGCGGTCGCCAAGGCGCGAGAGGCGCACCCGGAGCTGCTCGTCGAGGTCGAGGCCGACTCGGTCGCGCAGGCGCTCGAGGCGGTCGGCGCCGGGGCCGACCTCGTGCTGCTCGACAACATGGACGACGCGGCGCTTGCCGAGGCGGTCGCGGCCGTGCGCGCAGCCGCCGCCGAGCGGGGCATCCGCGTCCTGACCGAGGCATCGGGCGGCATCCGCCGCGAGCGGCTCGCGGCGCTTCGCGCGACCGGCGTGGACCGCGTGAGCACGAGCGCGCTCACGCTCGGCACGCGGGCCGTCGACTTCGGTCTGGACGAGATCGCCGGGGGTGAGGCGCGATGAGCGTCTTCCAGTCGGTGCTCCAGTGGGTACTCTCGCTCCTCGGCACGTGGGGCTACCTCATCGTCTTCCTGGCGTGCGTTCTCGAGAACCTCTTCATCATCGGAAGCTTCACCCCCGGCGACGTCATCACCGCCGCCGCCGCGTTCACGGCGACGACGCCGCAGGGCCAGCAGCTCAATCCCTGGGTGCTGTTCGGCCTGGCGACCTTGGGTACGTTCATCGGCACCAACATCAGCTACTTCATCGGCCGGCGGGGAGGCCGCGACCTCATCGCGCGCGTGGGGCCCAGGTTCGGGATCGGGCTCGACGCCATCGAAGCGGGCGAGGAGTACTTCGAGCGGCACGGGTCGCCCACCATCGTCTTCGCGCGATTCGTCGCGGTCATGAAGAACCTCGCGCCCGCGCTCGCCGGTGCCTCGCGGATGCACCTCTTCTGGTACGAGGTGTACTCGTTCGTCGGCGCCGTGGCGTACGCCGGCCTGCTCACCGGCATCGGCTGGTTCCTGGGTTCGAGGTTCCAGCAGGGCCTGAAGTACCTCGGCGCGTTCTCGTGGGTCGTGCTCGCAGCCATCGCGCTCGTGGCCGGCGGAGCGTGGATCGCGAACCAGCGCCGCGTCCGGCGCAAGATCGCCGAAGGTGCGGCCGAGTACGAAGAGGAGCACGGCCCGATCGAGGTCGCCGAGACCGACGCGGCTCCGGAGTCCGACGACGGCCAGGCCGATGACGACGCGTGACGACGTCCTCGCCGCGCTGCGCGATGCGGACGGCGAGCCGGTCAGCGGGGAGTCGCTCGCCCGCGAGCTCGGCGTCAGCAGGGTCGCGGTCGGCAAGCACGTCTCGGCGCTCCGAGACGCGGGCTATGGGATCGAGGCGCTGGCCGGCGCGGGCTACCGGCTCGTCTCGGCGCCCGACGCCCCGCTCCCTGTCGAGGTCGCTGCACTGCTGCAAACCGCGCTCTGGGTCGACCTGAGGGGCGGCGGGGCCACCGGCTCCACGAACGACGACGCGCGGACACTCGCGCGCGCCGGGGCACCCGAAGGTACCGCCGTGCTCGCTTCCGAGCAGACCGGCGGCCGCGGCCGGCTCGGGCGCACGTGGTCGTCGCCCCCGGGCGGCGTCTACCTCTCTGTGGTGCTCAGGCCGGTGGTCGCCCCCGCGCAGGTGGCGTCTCTCGCGCTCGCGGTGGCGCTCGGCGTCGCGCGGGGCTTCGACCGGTTGGGCGCGGACGCCGCGCTCAAGTGGCCGAACGACGTCCTGCTCGGCGAGCGGAAGCTCGCGGGCGTGCTTCTCGAGATGGGCGCGGAGCCCGATCGCGTCGAGTGGGTGGTGGCCGGCATCGGCGTCAACGTTCGCCGACCCGCCGAGAACCCCGCGCTCGCCCCGGGCGGTCTCGAGCCCGTCTACCTCTCAGACGCGCTGACCGCGCCGCTGCTTGCGCCCGTCGCCGCTGCCCTCCTCGATGGGGTCGCGGAAGCGTACGCGGAGTGGACCGCCCACGGGTTCTCGGCGATGCGGGAGGAGTACGAACGCCGGCACCGGCTCGTCGGGCGCCACGTCGCCGTGCGCGACCTGGCCGGCACGGTTCACGCCGAGGGTGTCGTCGCCGGCGTGGACGATGAGGGCCGGCTGCTCGTTCGGGATGCCGGCGGGGACGTCACGCCGGTCACGGCCGGGGAGGTCTCGCTCCGCGGCTGAGGCGGAGCCGGCGGCCGGGGGTTCGAGGTCGGCCTGCGAGGTTGACCGCCGCGCGCGTCCCCCTTACCGTAAACCAACCTACCGACAAAAGTTTACGGAGACGAAGATGCCCGAACCCACCGACCGCGACGCACCGACCCTGACCCCGGCCGCCCCGACCGCGACCTCGTCGCGCACGCGGTACCTGACGACCGCCGCGCTGGTCGCGGCGCTCATGGCCGCGAGCGCGTGGATCTCGATCCCGCTCGGGGCGGTGCCCGTGACGCTTCAGGTCTTCGTGGTCGTGCTCGCCGCGCTGTTGCTTCCCGACGTCTGGGCTGCGGTCGCCATCGGCGTGTACGTCCTGCTCGGCGCGATCGGCGTCCCGGTGTTCTCGGGCGGGGGAGCCGGTGTCGGCACGCTCGCCGGACCGACCGGCGGCTACATCTTCGGCTTCCTGATCGGGGCCCCGCTCGGCGCGTTCGTCCGAGGGCGGCTCCAGCTCGCGGGAGCGCGCCAGATCGTCGCCGACATCGCGTGCGCGGTGGCTACCATCGCGAGCATCTACCTGCTGGGCTGGGTGCAGCTCGCGCTCGTCACCGGCATGGGCGCGGGAGCCGCCTTCCTGGTCGGCGTCCTGCCGTTCCTCGCGGCCGACGCGATCAAGGCGGCCATCGCCATCGGCATCGCCCGGGCGGTTCGCAAGGCCGGCGTCGGGACGTAGCGGGGTACGAGCTCTCGACGGGCGCCGTTGCCCCGTCGTCCGGCGAGCGCGCGCGGCGTCCGGCGGGAGCTAGTCGACGTGCGGAGCGTCCGCGATGGCGGGGAGGACCACCGTCATACGCGCGCCGCCGCCAGGCAGGTTGGCGGCTTCGATGCGCCCGCCGTGCGCGGTGACGATCGCGCGCACGATCGCGAGTCCCAGGCCCGCGCCGCCGCTCGAGCGGGTGCGGCTCGTGTCGGCCCGGTAGAAGCGGTCGAACAGGCGCGGCAGGTCGTCTTCGGGGATGCCCGGTCCGTCGTCGAGCACCGAGAGCACCGCGCGGTCGCCCTCGGCGGTCAGCTCGACCTGCACGTGGCCGCCTTCGCCCACGATCCGGCTCGCGTTGTCCACGAGGTTGAGGACGACTTGCTGCAGCCGGTCCTGGTCTCCCAACACCAAGGGCGTCCGACCGTTCACGGTGAGCGACACGTCGCGGTCCTCGAGCAGCGGCTCGAGCATCGCGGCCGCGCGGTCGGCCGCGAGCCGCAGGTCGACCTGGCGCAGCGGCAGCTCGCCGGTCGCGCCCTCGATGCGCTGGAGCGTGAGCAAGTCGTTCGCGAGCCGGCCGAGCCGCTCGGCTTCGAGCGCGATCGTCGTCAGGAACCGCTGCTGGTCCTCGGGCTCGACGTCGCCGTCAAGCAGCGTCTCCGCGGCCCCGCGTATCGCGGTCAGCGGCGTGCGCAGCTCGTGGCTCACGTCCGAGACGAACTGCGTCTTGCGCCGCTCCTCGGCCTTCAACTCGTCGACCGCTCGGTCGACCTCGACGGCCATCTGGTTGAACGACTCGGCGATGATGCGGGTCTCCCGCGGTCCGTCGACGTCGGCGCGCACCGAGCGCGAGCCCGACGCGAACGACGTCGCGGTCACCCCCAGACGTTCGATCGGCGCGACGAACGAGTGCGCGATCGCCCGCCCGATGAGCCCGGCGGCGACCCCGACGGCCGCGAGGCTGATCGCCCAGACGACGGGGGACTCGGGCAGGAACCACGCGACCGCGAACGCACCACCCGCGGCGAGCACCGCGAAGACGGCCAGCGTGAGCGCGATGCGCGTGCGAAGTGTGCTGCGCATGGGCGCTAGGCGGTGCGGAAGCGGTAGCCGTACCCGCGGACCGTCTCGACGAGCGACGGGTCGACCCCGGCCGCCTCGAGCTTGTCGCGCAGCCGCTTGACGTGCGTGTCGACGGTCTTGGTCTCGACGAGGTACTCCCAGCCCCAGGCCTCGCGCAGGAGCTGGTCGCGCGAGAGCACCTTCCCGCCGTGTCGCATGAGGCACGCGAGCAGCTCGAATTCGCGCGGCGTCAGGTCGATCAGGCGCCCGTCCGCCTCGGCGACGTGCGCGGCCTCGTCGAGCACGATCCCGGCGATCTCGATCCGCTCGCCGGCGACGCCTGCCTCGCGAACGCCCGACGGCGCGCGGCGCAGCAGCGCCTTGACGCGCGCCTGCAGCTCGCGGACGCCGAACGGCTTGGCGAGGTAGTCGTCGCCGCCGATCTCGAGCCCGACGACCTTGTCGAGCTCCGTGTCGCGGGCCGAGAGGAACAGCACCGGGACGCTCGACTCGGCCCGCAGACGGCGGCAGACCTCGTAGCCGTCCATACCGGGGAGCATCACGTCGAGCACCACGAGGTCGAAGGGCGTCGCCTTCGCGAGCTCGAGCGCGTCGTCGCCGTTCTCGGCGACGGAGACCTCGTAGCCCTCCTTGCGCAGGTTGTAGCTCACGAACTCGGTGATGGAGGCCTCGTCGTCGACGACGAGGATGCGGGCGGGGGTGTCGGTCACGGTGAGCCTCCCGTGGGATCGGGTGCAGGCGTTTGGGCAGGTGATGGGCCTGGCGGGTACAATGGCTGTGGCCAGGCGGGCCTCGCCCGATGATAGCACCAGCCCGGCGGTGCCCCTGCTCGCGTCACCGCCCCGTCACCTGCGCACCCGCCGAGCCGCCCGAACCCGCGTCCCAGGAGGACCCGTGCTCTTCGCAGTCGACGTCGGCAACACCCAGACCGTGCTCGGCCTCTTCGACGCCGAGGACCTCGTCGGGCACTGGCGCATCTCGACCAACGCGTCGCTCACCGGCGACGAACTGCGGGTCAAGGTCTCGGGCCTGCTCGCGCTCGACGGGCACTCGTGGACCGACGTCGACCACGTCATCCTCTCGTCGGTCGTGCCGCGCCTCACCTCGGCGTGGGAGGACGTCACGCGCGTCGCGTGCGCCTGCGACCTGCTCGTGGTCGG
Source organism: uncultured Eubacteriales bacterium (assembly GCA_964644675.1). Classification (GTDB taxonomy): domain Bacteria; phylum Actinomycetota; class Coriobacteriia; order Anaerosomatales; family JAAXUF01; genus CAZXWK01. The sequence continues at coordinate 16,897 of CAZXWK010000019.1, forward strand.
CCCCGGGCTCAAGACCGGGATGCCGATCCGCTACGACAACCCGCACGAGGTCGGGGCGGACCGCATCGTCAACGGCGTCGCCGCGTATGAGCGCTTGGGCGGGCCGGTCATCGTCGTGGACTTCGGTACCGCGACGACCATCGACGTGATCGACGCCGAGGGCAGCTACCTGGGCGGGGCGATCGCGCCGGGCGTCGAGACCAGCGCAGAGGCGCTCTTCAGCAAGGCCGCGCGCCTCTCGAAGGTCGACCTCGAGGCACCCTTGCACGCGATCGGAACGAACACGCGCGCGAGCGTGCAGGCCGGGCTCATGCTCGGCGAGGCCGCGATGGTCGATGGGCTCGTGCGCAAGGTGTGGGCCGAGCTCGACGTCGAGGCTCCGGTCATCGCGACCGGCGGGCTCGCCGAGCGCATGGGGCCGCTGTGCGAGACGATCGGCCACGTCGACCTCGACCTGACGCTCGAGGGGCTACGGATCGTCTACGCCCGCAACCGGTAGGCGCTCGCCCGCCGCGGCCTTCGCGCCGTCGTCGGCCGCCCTGAGCGGGCTGTCGGCCTCCATGTGTTCGAGCACGAGTCGCCGCACGTCTTCTCGGCGGCGGTTGCTCCACTTCAGGTAGAGCGCGATCCGCTCCACGATCTCGGCGCCGACGAGCTCGTGGCGCGCGTAGGTGCTGCGGTCGGGCTTGTCTACGCGGACGAACGGCTTTCCGACGTCGTGAAGCAGCGCGGCCCAGCGCAGGGTCACGTCGGGTGGCGTCGCTTCGACGACCGCGACGGTGTGCTCGAACAGCGTCCGGTCGTGGTAGCGCGAGTTCTGGTCGTAGCCCACCTGCAGCTGCAGCTCGGGGAGCAGGTAGCGCAGGACGCCGGTCTCGGCGAGGAGCCGCAGCCCGTAGCCGGCGGCGGGCCCGACGAGCAGGCGGTCGAGTTCGAGCACCCACCGCTCGCGTGCGACGCGCAGGATGCGGTGGGCGAGCCGCGGCATCGCCGCGACGGTCTCCTCGGCGACCGTGAAGTCGAGCTGCGACGCGAACCGCGCGGCACGCAGCATGCGCAGCGGGTCCTCGCGGAATCGCTCGCGCGCGTCGCCCACGGCCCTCACGATCCGGCGCGCGATGTCGGCTTCGCCACTGAAGGGGTCGATCAGCTCGACGCCGTCGAGCGCCATCGCGTTGATGGTGAAGTCACGGCGGCTCAGGTCGTCGGCGAGCTCGCCGAGGAACTCCACCTGCGGCTTGCGGCTGTGCTCGGCGTACGACTCGGCCCGAAACGTCGTGATCTCGACGGCGTGTCCGTCGAGCCGAAAGGCGATGGTCCCGAAGCGCTTGCCCACCAGGTAGGGCCGGCGGCCGGCGGCCCGGATGAGCGACTCGACCGTGTCGGGGTCGAGCGGCGTGGCGAAGTCGAAGTCCTCGCACTCACGCCCCATGACCGCATCGCGCACCGACCCGCCCACGATGAAGACGGGGCTGACGATCGCCGAGACGGACTCGTATGCCTCGCGTGCCTCCATGCGCACCCCCGTCGTGTGTGTTCCACCATAGCCCAGGCGCCTGGCGGGTATAGCCTGAGGAGGGGATGTGCGTCGTGGGCGTGAAGCAGATGCGCTGACGGCATCAGGTGCGCCCGTGTCGGGCGACCGTCGAGGGGGGATCGGCCGTGTCGAAGCCGGACAAGCCCACTGCGAGCCAGGTGAACCGCGAGTTCCGCGAGGATGCCGACCGGGTGCTCGGCGTCGACGACGAGTCGCTGCGCAAGCGAGAGGCCGATCGCCGCGGCGCCCGGCTCAAGTCCGAGGGCGGGCTGAAGAGCCGGCTCGACACGTTCTGGGGATACCTGTGGCTGCGTTCCGCCTACAGCGACGTTGCGGATCCCGAGCCCGACGACGAGACCCACGAGAGCAACATGTCCATGGTCTGGTTCGGCATCATGGTCGTGTTCGCTCTGCTCATCGTCGCGCTCGGCTGGTACGTGCTCGGCGTGCGGTCGAAGGATCCCACCACCGCGATCAAGTACCCGAGCACGGGTACGCAGCGATCGGCGACGAGCGGCGGGAACACGTCACCGGCGTCAACTGGTGGGGGATCCGATTCGGAGGCCGCCAAGCCGCGCCGGTGGCTGATCGTCGCTGACACTCCGCTCTACGGAAAGCGGCCGCAGTTCACGATCGAGCTCAAGGGAGACGGCCTGTCCGGGGACGCTGTGTGGCTCGAGCCTCCCGGCGGGACCGGCACCTACGAGTGGTCGGGCGACGACGTGGTCGTCAAGCTCGTGCAGCAGACGACCTACACGCCCGGCAAGACGTTCCCGCAACACTTCGAGATCAGGATGACCAAGCAGGCCGACGGTTCGCTGAGCGGCCAGATGCTCAGCGAGTTCTGGGAGTACAGCGGCGAGAAGGGGCTCGTGCTCAAGGGCCTCCAGCCGTGGCCGGCGGTCGGCGAGCCGAAGTAGCCAGCGCACCCCACCGTTCCCCTATACTCGGTGTGCACATGATTGTGTACACGCGTCCCGGCGACGCGTCGGCGGCGCCCAGGGGGGTCACGGGTGAGGCTCTACCGGATCGGCGAGAAGGTCGTGAGCGAAGACAAGCTGCACGACGCCATCGCGGCGATACTCGAGGAGCGCGAGTCTGGCGCCACGCAGGAAGACGTCGCACGCTCGCATAAGGTGCAGCGCTCGTTCGTATCCTTCCTCGAGACGCTCGGCGAGGTCCGGCGCGGCGACCGCGTGGCGCTGGTCGGTTTCCCGGTCGCCAACGCCGAGGAGGTCAAGCTCCTCGCCGAGAAGCACGCGGTCGATTTCGTGCTCGTGCTTTCGCAGGAGGAGCGAGAGCTCATCGAGTCCGGTGACGCGACGCGCGTCTTCAACCAGCTTCTCGAGACGATCGCCGTTCTGCGCGACTACGACACCCTGGTGCTCCTCGCGAGCGACTGGCGCATCAAGACCATGGAGAAGATCCTCGGCACCGAGGTCGTCGGCATCCCGCTGGGCGCGAGCCCGCTGCGCACCGACGTCGCCGTCGACCTCGAGGAGCTCGACCGCGTCCTCGACGGCGTCATGTCCGCGCGACGGGGCCGTTCGGGCCAGGGTCGCGTGGGAACCGCTCTCGACAAGGCCGCAGAACTCACCCGGAGGTGGGACCCATCAAGGAAGTCGTGAGCGTCTCGATCGGCTCGTCCTCGCGCGATCACGAGGTCGAGATCGACCTGCTCGGCGAGCGTTTTCGCATCCGCCGAGAAGGACATGACGGCGACCTGACCGCCGCCGCCGCCCGGTTCGCCGAGCTCGATGGCGCCGTCGACGCGTTCGGCATGGGCGGTATCGACATCTACCTGCGCGCCGACGGGCGCAAGTACTTCTTCCGAGACGCCAAGAAGCTCGTCAAGGGTGTCAGCAAGACCCCGGTCGTCGACGGCAGCGGGCTCAAAGGCCCGGTCGAGGGCTCGACCGTGGACTATCTCGTCAACGAGTGCGGCCTCACGCTGAAGGGCAAGAAGGTGCTGACCTGCTCGGCGGTGGACCGGTGGGGCATGACCGAGGCGCTTCAGAAGGCAGGCACCGAGCAGGTCTTCGGCGACCTCATCTACGCCATCGACGTGCCCATCCTGATCAAGCGGTGGGGCTCGCTCAAGCTGCTCGTCCGGCTGCTGACGCCACTCGTCGCGCAGCTGCCGTTCTCGGTGCTCTACCCGACGGGCAGCTCGCAGGACAAGGAGCCCAAGCCCAACCCGCGCATGGAGAAGCTCTACGCGTGGGCCGACATCATCGCGGGCGACTGGCAGTACGTGAAGAAGTTCATGCCTGCCGACATGAGCGGCAAGTGGATCATCACCAACACCACCACGCCGGCCGACGTCGAGCTCGCCCGCAGCCGCGGCGTCGAGCTGTTCGTGACGTCGACGCCGCGACTCGAGGGGCGTTCGTTCGGCACGAACGTCATCGAGGCGACGATGGTGGCGCTCGACGGGGCGGAGGGCGAGCTCTCGCCCCAGCGCTACCGCGAGCTGCTCGACAGCGTCGGTTTCAAGCCCGATGTCCAGTGGCTGCAGAGGCCGGAAGCCGGCTCGCCGGACGCCGCCGGGGCCTAGGCCGCTCTCACCCGCCGAGACGTGCCGCCGCCAACCTCGTGAGCGGCGCATTCTTGGCACCGCCTTCGCTCACTTCGCGGGGGTGTGCGCGAGCCCGCCGGACGAGCCCTTCTCGGGCTCGTTGCGTATGGCATCGAGGGCGGGTTCGGTGCTAGTATCCGAGTGTTCAGGCAAGCGGCAGGTACAGCGGAGCGTCCAGCGCGCAACAGCGCGCCTCGCCCCCTTGTCCTCCGGCGTGTGCCCTACGGGCGCTGCGAAGGAGTGAGAGCACGTGAACAAGCGCGCTAGGATGCGTCTCATCGGCGTGACCGCGGTCATCCTGATCGCGATCGCGGCGGTGGTACTGCTGACCGGCAACAAGCAGGGTGCGGTCTACACCACGGTCCCTAAGGTCGTCGAGGACAAGACCCTCGAAGGCAAGCGGGTCAAGGTCGGCGGCACCGTGGTCGAGGGCTCGTGGGACAAGAAGTCCAACCCCATGAAGTTCGAGATCCGCGACGAGGCCGACAAGGCCGCCACCGGCCCGACCCTCAAGGTCGTCTACACCGGCGCGGTCCCCTCGACCTTTGGTGACGGCGTCGTCGCTATCGTCACCGGCGTGCTCGAGGGCGACACGATCAAGGCCACCGAGATGATCACCAAGTGCCCCTCGAAGTACGAGTCGGCACAGGGCGCGATCCCCATCGGCGATCTGCTCGGCAAGGGTGAGTCGATGGTGGGCAAGCCCGTTCGGGCGACCGGCTACGTCAAGGCCGGCACCATCGCCGATGCGACCGCCGGAGACCGGTTCGTCGTCGCCGAGAGCGCGGACGGATCGGGCAAGACCGTCGCCGTCGTCTTCTCGGGCGCCCTGCCGTCGGGGATGAAGGACGGCGCGCAGGTCGTCATCGCGGGCGAGGTCGACGACGCGGGCAAGTTCATCGCCACGAGCGTCGCGCTCGAGCAGAGCCAGAAGTAGCGGGCAGTCACCGGCGCCGGGCCAGAATGGGTCCGGCGCCGTTTCGCACACCTACGAACGGAGTCGATGGATGGTAACGCTGGGGTCGGTGTCACTCGGGATCGCGCTACTCGCGTCAGTGGTCGCGATCGGGGCGCTCATCACCGGGCGCATGATGGGCCAGAAGGAGGGTGAGGGGGTCACCAACATCGGCTACATCGCCACCTTCGTGGCGATGGCGGCTCTGACCGTCTCCATCCTCATCATGATCACGGCGTTCTTCCGCCAGGACTTCACGTTCGACTACGTCGCGCTCAACCACAGCACCGACGTCTCGAGCCTCGCCTGGCTCTACAAGCTCTCGGGCCTGTGGGCGGGTCGCGAGGGCTCGTTCCTGTTCTGGGCCTGGCTGCTCTCGCTGTTCGCGTCGTGGGTGGCGTGGCGCAGGCTCGAGTTCACCGACGAGCTCTCGAACATGGGTCTCATGGTGACCAACGTCGTCCTGACGCTCTTCGTGGGCGGCATGATGTTCTCGGAGCCGAACAACCCCTTCAAGGTGACGCCCGCCGAGTTCCTCAACCCGCAGACCGGAGAGCTGATCGGTCAAGCGGCCTCGTACGGCATGAATCCGCTGCTGCAGCACTGGGCGATGATCCTGCACCCGCCGACACTGTTCATCGGCTACGCCGGCCTGACGATCCCGTTCGCGTTCGCCGTCGCCGCGCTCATCGTCAACGACGGCTCGAAGAAGTGGGTCGAGATCGTCGACCGCATCACCATCTTCTCGTGGCTGTTCCTGGGCATCGGCATCGGCCTGGGCGCCATCTGGGCGTACGTCGTCCTGGGCTGGGGCGGCTACTGGGCGTGGGACCCGGTGGAGAACGCCTCGCTGCTCCCGTGGCTCACGGGCGTCGGGCTCATCCACAGCTTCACGGTCTACCGCCGGCGTGACGCGTTCAAGAGCTGGTCGGTGGTCCTCGCGTCGTTCACCTTCGCGCTGGTCATCCTCGGCACGTTCATCACGCGTTCCGGCGCGTTCCAGTCGGTCCACGCGTTCGAGTCAGACCCCGTGTCCTTCTACCTGTTCCTCGGCATGATCCTCACGGCCGCGGTCATCGGCGTCGTCGGACCGCTGCTTCGCCGAGAGACGCTCAAGAGCGCCTACGAGTTCGAGTCGCTGACGAGCAAGGAGGCCGCGTACTACTTCAACAACGTGATCATGCTCGTCGCCGGTCTGCTGGTCGCCTACCTCACGATCACGTCCGGCCTGCCCAAGTGGTTGCCGCTGGGCGGGCAGTCGATCCCGGCGACCACGTTCGATACCGTCGCGCGTCCGGTCGGCATCCTCTACCTGCTCATCCTCGCGGTCTGCCCGCTGCTCGCGTGGCGCCAGACCGATCTTGCGACCCTGTGGAAGCGCCTCATGTGGCCGCTCGTGGGGGGCGTCGTCATCTTCGGGCTGCTCATGCTCGACTACTTCAAGACGCTCAAGCCGATCTACGACATCATGGTCAAGCTCGCGGCGACCGGTAACGAGGCCGGCGCGAAGATGGCCTCGGCGGGTCCCGCGGTCTACTACAACGGCATGGCCATCGCCGGCCTGTTCGTCGCCTCGCTGCTCATCGCCACGCAGACCTCGATCTTCATCGAGGGTGCGCGCAAGCGCTCCGCCGCCAAGGGCGAGAACTTCTTCGCCTCGCTGTGGTCGATCCTGACCAAGGCGCGCACCGCGTCGGGCGGGTACCTGAGCCACATCGGCATGGGCATCATCCTGATCGGCCTGGTCGGCTCGGCGATGTTCGTGCTCGATCAGACGTACCAGGTCAAGGACACCAAGGGCGAGTCGTTCACGGTGGACCAGTACACGTTCACCTACCAGGGTCCCAAGAACCAGACGCTGGCCAACGGCAACAACATCCAGAGCGCCGTGCTTGCGGTCTCTCGCGGCGGCAAGCAGATCGGCACGATCGAGCCCGGCATGACCGAGTTCGTGAACCAGCAGCAGACGCGCCTTGATGCCAAGGTCCTCTCCGAGCCGCTGCGCGACATCTTCGTGGTGTTCCAGGGCGTCCAGGACAACCAGCTGGTGATCAACGTGAAGATCAACCCGCTCATCTGGTTCTCGTGGGGCGGCTTCATCCTGCTGCTCATCGGTACCACGCTCGCGGCGTGGCCCAAGGCCGGGCCGCGCGAGCTGCCTGCGTCCGCACCGGTCCGCAAGGGTGCCGGCAAGGCCAAGGCGGCGTCGCGGTAGCGTATGGCTGAGCCTCAGACGACAGATCTGGCACTGGAGGTCCGGGACGTCTCCCGGACCTTCGGCGCGCGTAAGGCGCTCGACAAGGTGAGCTTCGAGCTGCCTCGCGGCGCGTTCCTCTCGATCTTCGGCCCCAACGGCGCCGGCAAGACGACGCTGCTCAAGGTGCTCTCGACGCTCTCGAGCGCGTCGAAGGGCGAGGCGAAGGTGCTCGGCCTCGACACCGTCCAGGACGCGTTCGAGCTGCGCGACCGGATCGGGTTCATCAGCCACAACCCGCTGCTCTACCCGGACCTCACCGCCGAGGAGAACCTCGAGTTCTTCGCCGACCTCTACTGCATCGACAACCCCAAGGAGCGCATCCGGGAGTTGCTGACCGCGGTCGAGCTCGACCACCGGCGGCTCGACGCGGTCTCGACGTTCTCGCGCGGCATGACGCAGCGTCTCTCGATCGCCCGCGCGCTGTTGCACCACCCCGACGTCATCTTCCTTGACGAGCCGTACTCGGGACTCGATCCGCACGCGATGGACATTCTCGACTCGCTCATCGCGTCCGTCCGCTCCGAGCACACCTTCGTGATGATCAGTCACGATCTCGCCAAGGGCCTCGAGCTGTGCAGCCACGCGCTCATCCTCGCGAAGGGCAAGGTCGTCCTGTTCGCCGAGAAGGAAGCGATCGATCCGGACGAGTTCACCTCCACCTACCGACAGACCGTCGGCATGGGGGTGTCGTAGCGATGGCCAAGATCTCCTCGGCGAGGCAGTTCAAGGCGATCCTGCGCAAGGACATCGTCATGGAGCTGCGTACCTTCGAGATGCTCACCTCGATGGGCCTCTACGCGGTGCTCGTGCTCATCGTCTACGGCGTGGCACTGTCGCAGGCGGGCTCCGGGTTCGACGTCCAGCGCATCGCGGCCGGCCTGCTGTGGCTCGCGATCCTGTTCACCTCGATGCTGGGTCTGAACCGGTCGCTGGTCCATGAGAAGGACCAGGGGTGTCTCGACGCGCTGCTGCTCTCGCCCATCGACCGGCCCGTGATCTTCTTCGCCAAGGCGACGGGGAACCTCATCTTCCTCAGCATCGTCGAAGTGATCATCATGCCGCTGTTCTACTTCCTGTTCCTCTCGGGCAAGCCCCTCGGCGCGCCCGCGTGGCTGCTGGTGGTGCCGCTCATCGTGGGCTCGGTCGGCATCGCGGGAGTCGGCACGCTGCTTGCGACGATCTCGGTGAACACGAGCGGCAAGGACTTCATCCTCGCGGTGCTCTTCATCCCGGTGATGTTCCCGCTGCTCTTCTCGGTGGTCGCGGCCACTTCGGCGGTGTTGATTGCCGACCCGATCGCCGGGACGACGTTCGCGCAGTCGTTCTGGCAGGCGCTCGCGCTGGGCGCGGGCTACGATGTGATAATGATCCTGGCCGCGTTCGGCCTGTACGAGTACATCATCGGCGCGTAGCGCCGGTTCGATCCGTCACAAGGAGGTAGGTCGCGTGACTGACGCAAGCGTCGCGCAGCCCAGGAAGTTCCTCGGGCTCACCGCGCACGTCTGGACGCTGATCATGCTGTGGCTGGGAGCCACGCTCACGACCATCGACTTCATCATGGCGTTCTGGATCACGCCGCTGGTCGAGGGTGCGGGCGTCGGCGGTTCCCAGACCATCGGCGGGATCGTGATCAGCAACCAGCTGCTGTTCTCGCAGAAGATCTTCTACTTCCACGTGCCCGTGGCGATCGGGTCGTTCCTCGTCTTCACCTTCGCGGCGGCCTACGCCGTGCTCTTCCTGGTGAGGAAGTCGGCCCTCTACGACACACGCTCGCGGGTCGCGATGGAGGCGACGCTGCTGCTCGTCGGGCTCACGCTCGTCACGGGCGACATCTGGACGCGCTTCGAGTGGGGCGTGTGGTGGGCGTTCGGCGAGCCGCGCCTCACCACCTACGCGATCATGGCACTCCTGGTCGTCGCGTACTTCGTGCTGCGGGCCGCGGTCGCCGACGAGGAGCGCCGCGCGACGTACGCGGCCGTGTTCTGCATCATCGCGTGGGTGGACGCGCCCATCTCGTTCATCATCACGCGTCTGATCCCCACCTCGATCCACCCGGTCGTGCTTCGCAGCGGCGGCGGTCTCACCGGCACGCAGCTGACCGCGTTCCTGCTCGGCCTGTTCGGAATGCTCATGGTCTCGTGGTCGATCTACCAGGTCCGCCTTCGCGAGGAGCTCACCAAGCAGCGCGTCGACGCGCTCAAGGAAGCCCTCGAGGGCTAGAGGAGGAGAAGCAACATGGATCCCGTTCTTGCCGAGATCTACAAGACAGTCCTGGGTGCCGCGCCGTACGTGCTGGCCGCCTACGTCCTGCTGTGGGTGGGCCTCTTCGGCTACATCACGTTCGTGCTCACGCGCATCAACGGGCTCGAGAAGCAGCTCGTCGTGCTCGAGGACGCCATGGCGCGCCGCGGCGCGTCGTCGTAGCTCCCGAACGACGCGGGACCGCCGTCCGCGGGTCCCGCGGCCCCGCTCGCAGCAGCGCAGGTGCGCGCCGCGGGCGGTTCCGCTAGCGTTGTCAGTGCACGCGGCTATCTGAGAGGAGGACGGACGTGTCGCAAGCATCGGTCGTGCTGTTCTGGTTCGCACTCGCGCTCTACATCGGCGCGACGGTGCTCTACGCCTACCAGTTCGTCCTCAAGCGGGCCAAGGTGGGCTGGTGGGCCCGGTTCCTGACAGGCGCCGGCTTCATCTGCCAGACGCTCTCGATCGGCGCCGCGTCGATCTCGACCGGGGGCACCCAGCTCACGGGCGCCAACCAGCTCATGCTCGCCTCGTGGGCGCTCGTGCTCCTGTACTTCATCATGGAGCACCTCATCAAGGTCAAGGTCTACGGCACCTTCCTGATTCCTGTCGCCGTGGTCTTCATGCTCGCGGCCGAGGTCATCGGCGGGCTCGCCGGTCCGTCGCAGCTCACGCCGGCGCAGCTCACACAGCTCGCGAGCTGGCGTGTCGCCTTCCACGTGGCGCTCATCGTGTTCGCGAACGCCGGCTTCGCATTCGGCGCCGTCTCGGCGGCGCTCTACCTGTGGCAGGAAGGCGAGCTCAAGAAGCATCGCAGCAACCGCGTGACGCGCCGGCTGCCCTCGCTCTCCACGCTGCAGAGCGTCGCGCGTCGCTCGATCAGCTTCGCCTTCCCGGTCTACACCGCCGGCCTTCTGCTCGGCGTCGTCCGCGCGGTCGAGGAGCAGGTGCCGCAGTGGTGGTTCGATGCGCGCATCATGATGTCGGGAGTCGTGTGGGTGACCTTCGGCCTCTACTTGCTGCTCGTCTACCGGCACAACGTCTCGACGCGCACCTCGTCGTGGGTCGCCGTGTTCGGCTTCGTGCTCGTCGTGATCCTCGCGATCGTCGCGCGCACGGTCCCGATGGGCTTCCACGTATTCGGCCTGTAGGGAGGGCGGCGTGACGGGGGAGGGCAGCGCGCCGCACTACCCGATCTTCGTCGACCTTCAGGGACGGCTCGTCGTCGTCTTGGGTGGCGGTCTCGCCGCCGAGAAGAAGGTCAAGTCACTCTCCCGCTGCGGCGCCGACGTCCTGGTCATCGCCCCCGAGACCACCGACGGCCTGCGCCAGCTCGAAGCAGATGGCCGAGTCACCCTCGAGCTGCGCGAGTACGAGCGCGGCGACCTTGCCGAGGCGGTGCTGGTCGTGTGCGCAGGCGTCCCCGAGCACGTCGCCCAGGCGGCCTACGTCGAGGCCGAGGGCAAGGGCTGCCTCATCAACGTCTCCGGCAAGCCGGGCCTCTCGAACTACCTGGTTCCCTCCGGCGTGCGACGCGGGCCGCTGCAGATCGCGGTGTCCACCCGCGGCGAGGCTCCCGTGCTCGCGAAGCGGCTGCGTGCGCGGCTGCGGGACGAGTTCGGCGAGGAGTGGGGCGGCTACGTGACGCTCCTCGGCCAGCTGAGGACGCTCGCGACCCAGCGCTTCGGCGCCGAGGGGCGCGACCGCGTGCTCGAAGCCGCCGCCGACTCCGATCTGCTCGAGCGCATCGCGGCCGGCGAGCAGCTCGACCCGCACGCCGTGCTCGACGAGTTCGCGTGGGCAGCTGATCCGACGGCGGCCGAGCGGCCCGCCGACGCGCCCGCCGACACCGACCCCGAGGAGTGAGCGTGGCCGAGCGCCCGACCGTGATCGTGACCGGCGGCAGCAGCGGGATCGGGCTCGCCACCGCACGACTCTGCGTGCAGCGCGGCTACGACGTCGCGATCGTCGGCCGCAGCGCGGAGAAGCTCGCGGCCGCCAAGGCGGAGCTTGACGCCCTCGCGACGGACCGCGCCCAGCGGATCCTCACCCGCAGCGCCGACCTCAGCGTCTTCGAGGAGGCCCGCGAGGCCATCGACTCCATCGTCGCCGAGGGCTTCGGGCCCGACATCCTGGTGAACTCGGCGGGCGTGATCGTGCCGGGCGAGTTCGCGACGATGCCGCTCGAGGACTTCGAGTCGAACATGAGCTGCGGCTACTGGAGCGTCGTCTACCCGTGCCGCGCGGCGGTGCCGTACATGATCGAGCGCCAGCGGGGTCACATCGTCAACGTGAGCTCGGTCGCCGGCTACCTGGGCATCTACGGCTACACCGGCTACTCCTCGGCGAAGTTCGCGATCATGGGCTTCACCGAGGCGCTCCGCTTCGAGATGAAGCCGCACAAGGTGAGCGTTCACGTCGTCTGCCCGCCGGACACCGACACGCCTGCCCTCGCCTACGAGCACACCCTGCGCCCGCCCGAGACCGACGTCATCGCCGGCAACATCAAGCCGATCTCTCCCGAGAAGGTCGCCCAGGCGATCGCGAAGGGCGTGTGGCGCAACAAGTACTACATCATTCCCGACGCCCTGAGCAGCTTCTACTTCCGCCTCAAGGGCATCTGGCCCGAGCTGTTCTTCTCGATCGTGGACGGCGACGTCAAGAAGGCGCGCAAGGGGCGCTAGCTCCTTCTCGGCACCTCCTTTGCTCGTGCTCTCGGCGTGCTCGTCTTCGTTGCCGAGAACCCCATCTCGGTGATAGAATCCGAGCGTTCAGGCAGTAGCAGTGGTGCGTTCTATAGCGCGTTAGATATCGCCCTCGCCGGGCCTGCTTGCCTGAACAACAACGCACCGCTCCGGCGAGGGCGCTTCCATGCCCAAGAGCGAACCGAGACGAACAGCGAGACATGCATCTCACACTCGTCGGTCTGAGCCATAAGACTGCACCGGTCGAGATCCGCGAGAAGCTCACGTTCCCCGCGAACGTGCAGCCCTCCGCGCTGTCGGCGCTTACCTCGGACGCTGCGGTCAACGAGGCCGTCATCGTCTCCACCTGCAACCGCACCGAGATCTACGCCGTCACAGCGTCGGGCGTGGACGGTCCGGGAGCGATCATCGACTTCCTCGCCGACTACCACGACCTCGACCGTCACGAGCTCGTCCGCTACCTCTACATCTCCGAGGGCGAAGCGGTGGTGCGCCACCTGTTCCGCGTGGTCGCGTCGCTCGATTCGATGGTGCTCGGCGAGGCGCAGATCCTCGGCCAGGTGAAGGAAGCGTACGACCACGCCTTCAACGCCGGGGCCACGGCGCGCATCTTCAACAAGCTGTTCCGCCAGAGCTTCGAGGTAGGCAAGCGCGTGCGGACCGAGACCGAGATCGGCGAGAACGCCGTCTCGATCAGCTACGCCGCCGTCGAGCTCGCCAAGAAGGTCTTCGAATCGCTCGAGGGCAAGACCATCCTGGTGCTCGGCGCCGGCAAGATGAGCGAGCTGACCGCCAAGCACCTCGTCGCCAACGGCGTGCACCGCGTGCTCGTCGCAAACCGCACCTACGAGCGTGCCGTGGAGCTGGCCCAGCGCTTCGAGGGCGAGGCGATCCCCTACGACGAGCTGTTCGACCGCATGGCCGAGTCCGACATCGTGATCTCGTCGACCGCCGCGACCGACTACGTCGTCACCAAGGACCGGGTCGCCGCTGCCCGCAAGGGCCGCCGCGGCGCTCCGCTGTTCCTCATCGATATCGCCCTGCCGCGCGACATCGAGCCGTCGGTCAACGATCTCTCCGACGTCTACCTCTACAACATCGACGACCTCAACGGCGTCGTCTCCGCGAACCTCGAGGAGCGCATGCGAGAGGCCGAGCGCGCCGAGGTCATCATCGGCGAGGAGATGGCGGCGTTCGAGGCGTGGCTCGAGTCCATGGACATCGTGCCCACCGTCGCCGCGATGCGCGCTCGCGCCGAGGAGATCCGCGTCGCCGAGATGCAGCGCGCGATCAAGCGCCTGGGCGGCCTCTCCGAGAAGGAGCTCCAGACCGTCGAGATGCTCTCGTGCTCGATCGTCAATAAGATGCTGCACGACCCCACGAGCCGCCTGAAGGAAGTCGCCGCGAGCAAGGACGGCTACCAGTACGTGGCGGCTGCGAGATACCTGTACGCGCTCGACGGCGAGGCCCCCAAGGAGCGCGGCGGCCTGCTCCGGTCGCTGTTGGGCAGGGGAGACAAGGCCGCGAAGAAGAACGAGATGGGAGACTCCATTGGCGTCTAGCCGAGACAAGCTGGTCATAGGTACGAGGGGCAGCAAGCTCGCCCTCTGGCAATCGGAGTACATCAAGGGGCTGGTGGAGGAGATCACCGGCCTTCCTGTTGAGCTCAAGATCATCAAGACGACCGGCGACAAGATCCTCGACGTGCCGCTGGCCAAGGTGGGCGGCAAGGGTCTGTTCACCAAGGAGCTCGAGGTCGAGCTCGCGGCGGGCACCGTCGACCTGTGCGTCCACTCGATGAAGGACGTTCCCACCGAGCTGCCCGAGGGCCTCGCGATCTGCGCGATGCCGGCCCGCGTCGACCCGCGCGACGCGCTGGTCTCGGGTGCCGGCTACTCGCTCGACACGCTGCCGCAGGGCGCGCGCGTGGGCACCAGCTCGCTGCGCCGCGTCGCTCAGGTCCGCAACCTGCGCCCCGACGTCGAGATCGTGGACGTTCGCGGCAACCTCGACACGCGCATGCGCAAGGCCGAGACCGGCGAGGTCGACGTCGTCATCCTCGCGAGCGCCGGCATCACCCGCATGGGTTGGGCCGACCGCATCACCGGTTACATCTCCACCGAGCAGATGGTCTCGGCGGTGGGCCAGGGCGCGATCGGCATCGAGATCCGCGAAGACGACGCGTTCATGCAGGACGTGTGCGCGAAGATCTCGGATGCCGACACCATGGTGTGCGTCACCGCCGAGCGCGTCGTCATGCGCCGCCTCGAAGGCGGTTGCCAGGTGCCGATCGGCGCGTACGCGCGCCGCGACGGCGACACGCTCACGATGGACGCGATCGTCGGCTCCGTCGACGGCGAGACCATCCTGCGCGCGCAGCTCACCGGCTCGGCCGACGATCCGGTCGCGCTGGGCGAGGAGATGGTCGCCAAGCTGCGGGGGATGGGCGCCGACGCCATCCTCGCCGAGATCCGCACCTCGAGCGTGGACGACCTGCTCGAGACCTGAGCCCCAAACCCAGACCGGGTGCCGCACGCCGGCACCCGCAGGACGGAAGCGAGCGCGCAACCCGTGACGACCGCGTCCCACACGCATCCATCCGGAGCGCCCCTCAGCGGGCGCTCCGTCGTCGTGACCCGCACGCGCGAGCAGGCGGGCGCGTTGGCCGGGCCGCTGGAGGCATTGGGTGCCGAGGTGATCGCGTTCCCCGTGCTCGAGACGGTGGACCCCGAGGACTGGGGTCCCGCCGACCGCGCGATACGCGAGCTCGACACGTACGACTGGATCGTCCTCACGTCCACCAACGGGGTCGAGCGCTTCCTCCGTCGCTTCAAGGCCGTGGGCGGCTCGAAGGAGGCGCTGCTCTCGCGCCGGTTCGCCGCCGTTGGCTCTGCAACCGCACTGAAGATGAGCGCGCACGGAATCCCGCCCACGGTGGTACCCGACGACTTCCACGCCGAGGGCCTGGTCGAGGCGTTCTCGGCCATGGGCGCGTGCGAGGGCTGGCGCGTGCTCGTGCCGCGCGCGCTCGAGGCGCGCGAGGTCCTGCCCGAATCGCTGCGGGACATGGGTTGCACCGTCGATGTCGTCCCGGTCTACCGGGTCGTGCCCGCGCGGCCGGATCCCGCGGTCGTCGACCGGATCCACGACGGCGCGGTGGACGTCCTCACCTTCACCAGCGGCGCGATCGCCCGCGCGTTCCTGGCCTCGATCGAGAGCGCCGGTCTCGATCCGCGCGCGGTCATGGAATGCTCGGTCGTCGCGAGTATCGGGCCGGTGACCACCGCCGCGCTGGCCAAGGCCGGATACGCGGCCGACGTCGAGGCGGCCGAGTCCACGATGGAGAGCCTGGCGGACGCGGTGGCGGCGTACTTCTCGGCCGGGCGGGGCTAGGCGCCGCACCGAACGCGAGATCTCCGGCACCCCCTGCACGCCTCCGCCTCACGGCACCCTTCTCCCCGGTTTGACCTGCGCATCGGTGGTGCCTACGATTGTCCCACCTGCGATACACGCCACACGACGACTCTGGGGGGAGATCGTGCGGCTACGCCCGAAAACCCTGCTGGTCGTCTCGTCGGTCATGGCGGTCGTCTTCGCCGTGTTGTTCGTCGGCGCGGCATTGACCTTGAACAGGCAGTACGCGCAGTTCGAGGCGCGGGCCGCTCGCAACGATGCTCTCCGGGCGCGCACGGCATTGACCCAGGAGGTCTCCGACCTGGAGCGGATCAGCCTGGACTGGGCTCCGGACGACGAGACGTACGCGTTCATGGCCGGCCAAGACGCTTCGTTCACGGCAGGCCGACTCAGCGACGAGGGCGTCAAGAGGCTCGATTCCAACGTCGTCATGCTGATGGACAAGTCCTGGCGACCCGTGTGGGCTGACTTCATCGATCTCGACCTCCAGACGCGTTCCGCGCCCGATACCCAGGCGCTCGACGCGATCCTCTCGGCCACGTGGCTCGAGAGGCCCGGCGATCCGCACGGGGTCGTCTCGGGCACCATGCCCGTCGGTGATCGGATGATGTTCGTCGTGGCGCGACCGATCACGTCCACCGACTTCTACGCGCCACCCAACGGGACGCTGGTCCTCGGACGGTTCGCGGACGCGACACTGATGGACCGGATGTCCTCGGTCGCGAAGATGCCGCTCGCGCTCTACGCCGCGGAGTCGACCGCCGCCCCCGCCGACGCCCGCAAGGCGCTGAGGACGCTGTACCCGGAGAAGCCGGTGGGCGCGGCCCCGCTGAACCGGGGATCGCTCGCCGTCTACTCGCTGGTCACGGGGACGGACGGCAGTCCCGTTGCGGTCCTGCGGGGAACCACGACCCGGGACATCTACCGCCAGGGCCAGAACGCCGTGCTCTACCTGGGCATATCGCTGTTCCTGCTCGGCGTGATCGCGACGGGCACCGTCTATGTCCTGGTCGATCGCGGAGTGCTCAACCGGCTCGCGGTTCTGACCCGACAGGTCGACGAGGTCGCCGCGTCCGGTGACTCGACCGCGCGAGTCGTCGCGACGGGCGACGACGAGATCGGCGAGCTCGCGCACGACATCAACGAGATGCTGCGCGCCATCGAGCATTCCGAGGCCCGCGTCCGCGTGGCGCGCGACGAGCTGGAGGAGCGCGTCATCGCTCGGACCGAGCAGCTTCGCGCCTCGGAGTTGCGCTACCGGCTGCTCGTCGACCGGATGGCGGACGCCGTGTTC
Source organism: uncultured Eubacteriales bacterium (assembly GCA_964644675.1). Classification (GTDB taxonomy): domain Bacteria; phylum Actinomycetota; class Coriobacteriia; order Anaerosomatales; family JAAXUF01; genus CAZXWK01. Next base: position 33,878 of record CAZXWK010000019.1, read on the forward strand.
GCCGTCGATCTGCACGGGACGATCACGCTGGTGAACGACCAGGCCGAGGATCTGGTCGGAAAGCGCGCTTCGGAGCTGGTGGGAACCAGCCTGCTCGACCTGATGCCGGCGTCGTCGTCTGGCGAGGTCGCGCGGCATCTGGGGCCCGAGATCGATCCCGACGCCACCTGGACGGTCGAGGTCCAGTTCGGAAGCGTCGAGGGTGACACGGTGCCCGTCGAGCTCAGGGGTGCGGCCATCCGCAACGAACGTTCCGAGGTGGTCGGCACCCAGTGGATCGCCCGCGACATCGCCGAGCGGAGAAGGTTCGAGCAGCAGCTCGTTCACATGGCGAGCCACGATCACCTCACCGGCATGTACAACCGCCGATTCTTCGAGTCGACGCTCGAGTTGGAGCTTGCTGAAGTCCGTCGCTCCGGGGGCCGGGGCGCGGTGCTCTGGTTGGACATAGACGACTTCAAGGCCGTGAACGACAGTCTGGGCCACCGGGTGGGGGACGGAGTACTCGTCTCGCTCGCGGGGCACATTCGCAAGCAGGTGCGCGAGTCCAACGTGCTCGCGCGGTTGGGCGGTGACGAGTTCGCCGTGCTCGTGCCGGGTGCCGACGAGGCCGAGGCGGTCGCAGTCGCGGACCGGCTGCTCAGCGCGATCGGCGCGTACGTGATGTCGGTCGAGGGACACTCCGTGAGACTGAGCACGAGCATCGGGGTGGTGCTCTACCCGGCGCATGGCGTCACTGCCGAGGAGCTGCTCGCCAACGCCGACGTCGCGATGTACTACGCCAAGGAGAGCGGGCGAGGGCGCGTCGACGTGTACTCGCCCGACCAGCTGTGGCGCGAGGAGATGCACTCGCGCGTGGCGTGGAACGAGCGCATCCGCGCCGCGCTCGAGGGAGATGCGCTGCTCGCGTACGCGCAGCCGGTCCTGGACCTGCACTCGAACCGGATCGCTCGCTACGAGCTGCTGGTCCGAATGCAGGGAGAGGACGGGCACGTCATCATGCCCAGCGAGTTCCTTCCGACCGCCGAGCGCATCGGGCTCATCGGCGATATCGACCGATGGATGATGCACCGCGCGTTCGACATTCTGGGCTCGACGGACCGAGCAGACCTCGAGCTTGAGGTGAACCTCTCGGGCAAGGCCTTCGGCGACCCGGGGCTTCTCACCGAGATCGCGTTCCGCCTCACCGAGTCGGGCATCGAGCCGTCGCGTCTCGGCTTCGAGATCACCGAGACGGCGGCCATCTCCGATGTCGCCCGGGCGCAGGAGTTCGTCGGCACGCTCAAGGACCTGGGGTGCCGCTTCTCGCTCGACGACTTCGGGTCGGGCTTCTCGTCCTTCTACTACCTGAAGCACCTGCCGATCGACTGCCTGAAGGTCGACGGCAGCTTCATCCGAGGCCTCAACCACAGCGAGCAGGACAAGCATCTGGTCCGCGGGATCGTCGAGATGTGCCGGGGGCTCGAGATCAAAGTCGTCGCCGAGTACGTCGAGGACCTCGAGACGCTCGCGCTCGTGCGCGAGCTGGGCATCGACTTCGCGCAGGGCTACTTCATCGGCAAGCCGCAGCGCGTCGAGAGCGCGCTGGCCACGGCATGGAGCGGAGGGCAGACCACATCATGAGCACGCGAAGCGCTCGGCTGGGGGAGAGGCGCGGGGCGGGCATCCTGCTGCTGCTCGCGCTCGCCGTCCTGATGGGGGCGACGGGGTGCAGGGGTGGGTCTGCCGGTGACATCTCGGCGATGAGCGCCGAGAACACCGTGTCCGCCGGACAGGAGGTCCGCGAAGCCGATCCCGACACGCTGGTCGTGGCGGTCAGCGGCATGATCACTCCCGAAGACGGCCTCAAGTACTACTCGGGCCTCTCGGAGTACATCGGTCGCAAGGTCGGCAAGCCGGTGCGGGTCGTGCACAAGTCCGACTATACGGAGACCAACGAGCTGCTCCGCGACGGCAAGATCGACGTCGCCTACGTGTGCAGCGGTCCGTACGTGGCCGGTCACGACGAGTTCGGGCTCGAGCTGGTGGCCGCTCCGGTCGTGAACGGCAAGCCGGAGTACTACTCCTACATCATCGTCAACCGCAGCAGCGCGGCGACCTCGTTCGACTCGCTCGCGGGGAAGGTCTTCGCCTTCACCGACCCCAAGTCGAACTCGGGCAGGCTCGTTCCCGAATACATGCTGGCGCGCGCAGGCACCACCGCCGAGAAGCGCTTCTCGGAGACCTTCTACTCCTACGGCCACGACAAGTCCATTCGGGCGGTGGCCGAGGGCAAGGCGGATGGTGCCGCCGTGGACAGCATCATCTACGACTTTGCGGCGGCCACCGACCCCACGTTCACCTCGAAGACGAAGATCGTCACGAAGTCACAGCCGTTCGCGATACCGCCGGTCGTGGTGCGTCCCGATCTGGATCCGGCGCTGAAGGCGAAGCTCCGGGATGCGTATCTGGGCGCGGCCGACGACCCCGAAGGGCAGCAGTTCCTCAAGAACATGCGCATCGAGCGGTTCACCGAGATAGCGGACTCGGCTTACGACTCCATCCGCGAGATGAACGACTGGGTCGAGTCGAGCACGTCGAAATGAGCCACCGTACCGGCAGTCGGCGCCGCTAGGGCGACTCGACCGTCGGCGTCGGAGACGCCTCGGAGGGCGAGGCCACCTGAGCCGCGGCGGCGCGCACGCGCGTGATCGAGCGCACCGCGATCGCCGTCGCGGGAGCCCCCAGCATGCCGCCGATCAGACCACCGAAGATGCTGCCGATCATCGTGGTGATGAGCACGACGATCGGGTGCAGCTCGAGCGCGTCACCCATGACGAGCGAGCTGATCGGCATCTGCACGACGTTCTGTGCGATGAGGACGATGACGAGCATCCAGACCGCTGTCTGTACGCCGTTCGCGCCGAGCGCGATGATGACGGCGAACGCGCCGGACACCAGCGCACCGAAGAACGGGATGTAGCTCAAGATCACCGTGACGATGGCGACCGGGAAGATCAGCGGGACATTCAGCGCCCACATGCCGAGCGCGATGACGATCGCATTCGCGATGCCGATGATGGTCGCACCTCGGAAGTACGCCCGGAGCGAGGACGCCGTGTCGTCGACGATCCCGCTGCCGACCTTGGTCTCGAGGCCCATGTGCGCGCCCATCCACTCGCTCAGCTTGTGGTAGTCGGCGAGCACCAGGTAGAGCATATAGAGGGCGAGGAACGCGCCGAACAGGAACGAGATCGTACCGCTCAGGCCGGCCGTCAGCTTCGATGCGATGCCTTGCGCCAGGTCAGGAAGGGCCTTCTTCACGGCGGCGTCGATCTGCGTGATCACGTCCTGCGGGATGTTGTACTGCTTCGCGAGCTCCCCGAGCTGGGCCCACGCCGAAGCCAACTGCTCCTGGATGACCGGCCACTGCGTGACGATGCTGCTCACGGTGATCCAGATGGCGCCACCGATGACCCCCACGACCAGGAGCAGCGCGATCACGGCACCCGCGGGTCGCGGGATCTTCGCCTTCTGCATGCCGTCCACGAGCGGCGCGAAGACGATTCCGAGCATGACCGCGAACGCGAGCGGGATGGCGATGCTCGAGATCATGCCGAAGAACCACGCGACGACCACGATCGCACCGGTCAGGCCGATGACCAGCCATCCGTTGACGCCCAGGAACTTGAGCCAGTCGGGAGCGAAGTCGCTCAGGCGAGCCGTGTGTTGGGTCCTACCGTCTGGCATGAGGTCTCCTCGTCCGCACGCTACTGCTTTGGCAGTGAGTGTAGCAGGAGGGCCGGTCATCGCTGACCGGCCCTCGTCGCATTCGTTGGCTCGTCCCGTGGCGCCTAGGCCTGAGCCTTCTTGAGCTGGAACGACATGATGATCGCGGCGATGCCGAAGGCGACGCCGAAGATGCCGAAGACCCACGGCAGCGCCGCGGCGGCCGGCACCAGGTTGCCGGCGATGATGAGACCGAAGATCACGCTGAAGAAGCCGAGGACTCCGCGGCCCCAGCCGGCACCCTGGAACGCCTTGACGATGTCGATGATGCCGTAGACGACGCCGCCGATGCCCAGGATGAGCGCGTAGGCCGCGAGCAGCGACGCGGCGCCGATGAGCGGCGAGCCGATGATGAAGCCGCCGACGAGGATGCCGAGGATGCCGCTGAAGAGCTTCCAGCCCCACTGCGAGCGGTTCCAGAACAGCGAGATGATGTCGAAGATGCCGGAGATGAGCCACCACCAGCCGAGGAACAGAACGAGCACCAAGGTGGTGCTCGCGGGCTTGGCGATGAGCAGTCCGCCGATGACGACCGCGGCGATGCCCTGGATCAGCACCGCCCACCACGGGTACGCGAGTGCAATCGACTTGGGGTTCGCTGCTGCATCTGTCATGAGTCCTCCACGAGTATCCGAGCCCGCACGCGCGGGCAGGCTTGTACTGGTGGTGAGGATTCCCCATCCCCGCCAGCTCAAAGCGTAGCCCAGTGCTCGGTGGAGGTCTACGGTACCGAGGGCCCCGCCGCGGTACTCGGCGAGGGCTCTGATTCGCTCGAAACGGTCGGCGGAAGGGCGCTAGCTCATACGTCCGTGGGGCGACGCCACCATGAGCTGCACGGCACGCACCAGTCCAGCGGTCACGGTCTCCTGGTCCTCGTCCTGCAGGCCCACCAAGGTGCGGAAGAAGTCGGGCGCGAGCGTGTAGGCGATATTGGCCGACGACGCGATGAGCAGCAGGTAGCGCGGGTCGACCGCGGTCTGCTCGCGCGGGAGGTCGGGGTGCGGCTGCTTCATGAGCGCGAGCAGGCGCTGCGGGCCGAGAAGGTCCTCGTCCTCGAGCGGTACCTCGATGCCCTCGATGCGGGCGCGCAAGAGCGTGCGGATGTAGCGATCGAACTTGTAGCCGTCTTTGCCCGGGTAGGGGATCGCCTGCGAGCTGTCCACGCCGTTCCAGAACTCGGCGGCCTGCTTGCGCTCCCACTCGATGACCGCGCGGAAGATGTCTTCCTTGTAGCCGAGATAGCGGTGCACGAGCGCGTGGCTCACGCCGGCGCGTCGCGCGATCTCGCGCACGCTCACGCTCGAGTAGTTGTTGTCGGCGAACAGGTCGGCCGCCGCGCTCAACGCCGCTTCGATGACGGCGGCGCGTCCAACCGGGCGTTCGGCCGGGACGATGGTCTCTTCGATCGTGGTCATGCTCGTGCCTCCCGAATCGTGTGTGAGGGAACCGCGGTGCGTCGTGGCGGAGAGGCCGTCACAAAGCGTGATGTTACCACTAGTGGTTACACACGCCACCCCCCATGCGACGAACGGTTCCTGCGTTGACAAAGCAGGGGCGGGTCGGCAAACTACATCGTGCTCTCACGGCCGACCGGCCGTTCGGGCGATTACGTGGGGACGTGGCTCAGTTGGGAGAGCGCTGCCTTCGCACGGCAGAGGTCGGGA
>CAZXWK010000020.1:0-38851 GCA_964644675.1 uncultured Eubacteriales bacterium
CGAGCCACAGGTGCGCCCCGACGGGGGTTCCGGCGACCCGCCCGTTCTCGAAGAGTGCCGACACCGCGTCCTCGGGTTCGGTACCCCGTGGGGCACGCACCTCACTGGTCGTCATCGGGGCACGCGCGACCGCCGGGTCCTGGGCGGGTATCGGGACCGATTCAGGTCTCGGATCCGCCGGGCCGAGGGTCGAGTTGAGATAGGCATCAGACTGGGAAGGGTTGGCCGGCAGAACGGGCACGGCTACTGCGGCGTCGTTCGGCGCCTCGACGCGGTCGACCGTGGTCGGCTCGGCGGCGGGACGCTCGATCGTCACCGAACTCGTGGGTGAGGTGATGGACGCCCGGACCGAGCCCGGCCACACCGGCTCAGGCATGGGCGCGGCGGGACGAGGCCTGTGCTGAGCCACCCCGATGATCACGGCAGCGATGCCGGAACACGCCGCGACCCCCGCAACGACCCCCGAGTGCATGAGCAGCGCCGCCGCGAAGCCCGCGCAGCAGACGATCGCAAGCAGCGCCACGACCAGAGCGATGGAACGCGACATGAAGAACCTGGTCTTTCTGCCCCTCTTACCGATGTGTCGGCGCCCGAACTATACCGCGAGCGCAGGGCCGTCGTCACCCACCCTCGCCGACACCACCACCGCGACGCCGTCTTCGATCGTGACACGCGCGTCACCCGGCCCGACGATGCGATTGCTCAGTCCCAACGACGTCGCCGCGTCGAGACGCGCGCGTTCGAGCGGCCACGTGAACCCGTCCTCGGTCACCGTCGCGGGGCCGCCGAACGCATGGACCGATACGGTGGCGCCCGGGCCGTGCAGAGAGAGGCTGTCCCGACCAGCGGTCGACAGGATCCACGCTCGGACGTCCGCGTCCTCGAACGCAGGGCAGAGCCGAGCGTGACGCGCGGCGACAGCGATCGCCGCGAGCGTGTGGTCCAGCCGTCCCGACAGAGCAGCCGTGATCGTGACTCCGTCGCATCCGCGCTCGGAGAGCTCGCACAGGGCGAGATCGAGATCGGACTCGTCCTTGCGAGCGGGGAACCGCAGGACCTCGCTTCCCTTCTGGGACAGGCGCGCGAGGTCGCCCTCGGCGAGCGAATCCATGTCCCCGACTACCACGTCCGGCACGACGCCGGCCGCAAGACAGATCCCCCCGCCCCCATCCACCGCAACCACGAGGTCGTACGCGGGCGCGAGTGCGGCCACCAGGGCCGACTGCCCGTCTCCGGGAGCGGCGCACACCACGAGCGCCCTCATGAGCCCGACACCGCCGCGCGGTCGCGGGTCACCGGGACGGCGCGCTGCAAGACCGGCAGAACGACGAGCGCGGCCGCGACGCACATGACCGCTGAGGGGACCAGGTAGCTTGCGTTGTAGACGAGGGAGTACAACCACACCGGTTGCCCCTGGGGAGCGTTCTCAGCGAAGAAGACCATCCCCGAGACGAAGTGGGCGGCGAACCGGGCGCCCGCACCGAGCAGCATCCAAGGGACGGCCGCGATCTCCGCGGTCAGGAGGCGCCCGGCACTGACGAGGCGCTTGTACCGCCCCGAGCCCAACCCACACAGGCCCACCAGAGCGAAAGCCACCGGGTAATCCAGCAGGACCTGGACCGGACCGATGACGTAGGGCTCGAACAGGAAGTCGACCACGCCCCACATCGCCCCGGCGACCATGGCCGGCACCACGCCCCGGCGCAGGCCGAGCACGAACAGCGGGAGCATCTCGAGGGACACGCTGCCGCCCGCAATGTTCCACGGGAGGCGCACCCCGATCCAGCGCAGGGCGTAGCAGAGGGCGACCGTCAGGGCGATCTCGACGAGCAGCCGCGTACGTTCGGTGCGCATGACAGGCGCCTCTTCCTCTTGGGCGCGGGAGCCCCTGGTCGCTGAGAGGAGACCTGCACGACCGGCGAAGCGGCCTTGCCGTGGTGCGGGTTCCGCATTACCGGAACCGTCTTCTCGGTCGCGACGCTCGTCGCCTCTCAGCCGCTGATCTCGCAGCTCCCGACACGGTCTTCGATTGGTGTCATTGTCACACCGCTTCCCGCCGGCACGCAACCGCCAGGGTCACTCCATCGCCCGAAGGTAGGGATACGGGTTCACGGGGTAGCCCCGCGGCTCGATCTGCAGGTGCAGGTGCGGGGCGCCGCCGGCCGCATTGCCGGTCGCTCCGACGTACCCGATGATCTGGCCGGCCTGGACGTGCCCCGAACGCACCGCCCAGCCGTCGAGATGCGCGTAGTAGAACGCCCATCCGTTGCTGCCGTGAAGCCAGATGACCTTGCCGCCCAGACCGCCCGTCTTCGAACTCACCGTACCGCTCGTGATCGCGACGACGGGCGTCCCGCGAGGCGCCATGATGTCGGTTCCCTTGTGCGTCCGTCGGCCTCCGCCGCGCGAGGCGCCCCACGTGTTGGAGTAGTAGTACGAGCCGACAACCGGAAAGACCATCCCGTTCGGCCCCGGGAACGCGGCCATGCCGTCAGGCCGGTTCGCCCCGCCGCGTACCGCGTCGAGCTCGGCCTTCACGCGGGCGAACTCGGCCTGCTTCGACTTGAGCCGGGCCTGGAGTCGGTCGCGCTCCTTCTTGAGCCCCGAGAGCGCGGTCTTGGCCGAGCGCTTCTCCTTGACGAGCTGCGCGCGTTGCTTGACCAGCCGGTCCCTCAGACGTTTGACGTCGTAGACGGCCTGGGCATCCGAGGCTCCGACACGGCGCATGTAGTCCATCCGCGTGACGAACTCCTCGAAGCTCGCCGCGCCCACCATGAACTCGAGTTCGGCCATGGAGTCCCGCCGATAAATCGCGTTCGCATGCGACCCGAGCTTGGCCTTGGCGGCCACGAGCTCCTTCTCGGTCTTGGCGATCTTCTTGTCGGTCTTCGAGATGCGAAGCTCGGCCTCGTCGAGCTTCCAGTAGGCGCGGTCCCAGGCCTGGCCCGCCTGCTTGGTCTCCGCTTTGAGCTTCTCGAGCTGCGCCTTGAGCTGCTCGGCGGTGGCGGCCGCGGCGACAGAAGGTGTCGCGAGCACCATCGCAAGCGACACGCATACCGCAGCCGTCAGCGCCCGGCGGATCATGGCGTCGTGCTCTTCCTCCCGTACAGGTCGGCCAGCGCGCGGTAGACGGCGCGTGCGACGGTGTCAGCCCAGGTCGGATCGCGGAAGCTCGCGACGTCTTCGCGCGCAGCGAGCGAGCCGAGCTGCAGCTGCGTCCACGGGGCGCCCGTCGCCGAGAGGACCGCGTCGGTGGCGCTCTTCGACGTCTTCGCCGCGAGGCCCGAAGCTGCGAGCGACGTGGCGATCCTGGAGGCGAGCGCGGCCGACGGTTGGACGATCACGGCGCCGCCGGTCGAGGGCGAGAACGCGATGATGCCACCCGGGCCCTTCGACACCACCGACAGACCGATCGCCGCGGTGGACGATCCCTCGGACGCGCGCTGCGCACGCGTCGCGATCGACGTCGCCGTGCCCGTGTCGTTGAGCGAACGCGTGGCGATGACGGTGCCGCCCGAAGCCTCGACGAGCGACCTGAGGCGCCGAGTGACGTCGAGCGTCACGTCGGCTTCGCCAGCGGGCACCGGCGCAGGATCGAGCTTGATGACGACGCCGGTCATGTCGAGCGGCAGGAAGGTCGACGACCCGGGACCGGGAGATGCCACCGTCAGCCGGACGACGTCGCCCGTGCTCATCATCGTCCCCGGCGCCGGGTTCGTCCCGAGCACGGTGTCGCTTGGCTGCTCGGACGGCTGCGCCTCGATGCGGACCTCGAGTCCCTTGCTCTCGAGCACGCCCCGTGCGAGCAGCAGGCCGTCGCCGACGACGTCGGGCATGGCGAACTCCTCGGAGCCCGCCGACACGATCACGTCTACCGAGTCACCGCGTCGCAAGGTCGATCCCGTCTTCGGGTCCTGGGAGAGGATCGTGTCAGGGTCCCGGTCCGAGAAGCGGTGCTCGACGACGTTGACGCCGAGCCCGACCTGCGAGAGGCGGGCTCGGGCAACGCCCAGCTCGAGTCCTGTCACCTTGGGAACGGTGACTTTGGACGAGGTGCCGACGTAGGCCGCGATGCCCGCGACCACGAGGACCAGTCCCACGAGCACCGCGAGCCCGATCGGGATCCACGACGGGACCAACGGCGTTCGGGGCAGGCGGGGGCGATCGATCAGGCCGGGTGCTCCTCCGCCAGCGCTCGATGCCTCGCCCGGGGCGCCCTGATCGGCGGTGGATACGGCGGCGGTGTCGGCCTCGGTGGCCGCGTTGTCGAGAGCGCCCGTTTCGGGCGTGATGTCTTCATTCATGGTGACTACCAGTGTATACGAACCGGTTGCGCGCTTCGCGCACACGTCGGTATCCTGCTTGCTCCGGGTGGATGGGAGTCCACCCGAAGCCCCAGTTCGAGCGTGAGAGGGAGTGACATGCCTACCTACGATTTCCGCTGCACCGCCTGCGAGACGCCGTTCGAGGTCACGCGGCCGATGAGTGAGACGCGCGAGGAATGCTGCCCGCGCTGCGGCGCGCCTGCGAGTCGCGTGTTCACGCCCGTCGGGGTCGCATTCAAGGGCACGGGGTTCCACAACACCGACTACAAGGCGCGGCCCAAAGAGGAGTCCGCCGCCCCCAAGACCGACGCGCCGTCGTGCCCGTCGGCCGGTGGTTCCGCGTGCGCCGGGTGTCCCGCCGCGGGAGAGTAGCGGCGACACGCCCATCGTATGACCGAGTACCGGACAGCGAAGGGCCCCGCTCCCCATGAGGAGCGGGGCCCTTCGCTGTGTGCTGCGACCTTAGGCGGGGCAGGACCCGCTTTCGCGGGCGTCGTCGCAGAACTCGCCGCGGTCCGGCGCGGCGGTGGGACCTAGTCCATGCGCACCCAGAACTTCTCGGCGCCGGTGCGGTAGATCGTCTCGATGAAGCGGACGGTTCCCGACTTCGCATCCATGGCCACCGAGTTGGTGCGCGCACCGGTACCGAAGTACTTCACGCCGCGCAGCATCTCGCCGTCGGTGACGCCCGAGGCGATGAACGCGGCCTCGTCGGTGTTGACGAGCGTGTTCATGTCGAGGATCCCGTCGATGTGCGGGGTACCCATCTCGACGGCGCGGGCCTTCTCCTCCTCGCTCCGCCAGGCGAAGCGGCCCATGAAGCAGCCGCCGATGCACTTCATCGCGGCACAGGCGAGCACGCCCTCCGGCGCGGCGCCGGTTCCGAGGTAGAGGTGGATGCCAGTACCCTCGATGGCGGTGGCCACGGCGCCGAAGACGTCACCGTCGCTGATGAGTCGGATACGGGCGCCGGCCTCGCGGACCTCTCGGATGAGGTCGATGTGACGGTCGCGATCGAGGATGCACACGACGAGGTCCTCGACGGGGCGGTCCAGGGCCTTCGCGACGTTGCGGACGTTCTCGGTGGGCGAAGCATCGATGTGGACGACGCCCGCGGCCTCAGGGCCTACCGCGACCTTCTGCATGTAGGTGTCCGGCGCGTGAAGCAGCGTGCCCTTGGGCGCGAACGCCAGGACCGCGAGCGAGTTGGACTGGCCGTACGCGGTGAGATTGGTGCCCTCGAGCGGGTCGACGGCGATGTCGATCTCCTCGCCGCCCTTGCCGACCTTCTCGCCGATGAAGAGCATCGGGGCCTCGTCGCGCTCGCCCTCGCCGATGACGATGGTGCCGTCGATCTCGACTTCGTTGAAGGCCTTGCGCATCCCCTCGACGGCAGCGTCGTCGGCGGCGTGCTTGTCGCCCTTGCCCATCCAGCGTCCGGCTGCGAGTGCGGCCGCCTCGGTGACCTCGAGCATCTCGACGATACGAGTCGTGCGCATGCTACCTCCCTCGTCTGACGCCGGCGGCCGTACCGCCCGCGAACCCTCGATGAACGGCGCGAGTACGTCCGCGCCGTGCGCTCTAGCGCCGCTTCAAGCGTGCCGCGAAGTGGCCGTCCGGCCCTCCGGGGCTCGGGAGCGAGCGAAAGTATCCCTCCTCGGTCGCAAAGCGCGACCACTCCCCCGGCACCTCGCCTGCGAGCGGGTCCACGTCAAAGAGCGACCCGAGCTCGCCGCCAAGGAACGACGTGATGACGTCCTCGTTCTCCCGGCGGGCGATAGTGCAGGTGGAGTACACCACGAAACCGCCGGGGCGGACAAGACGCGCAGCGCCCTCGAGCAGGCGAGAACCGAGCTCCGCGAGCGCATCGACGTCGCCCGTCGTGACCCGCCAGCGCTTCTCGGGGTGGCGACGAAGGGTGCCGAGTCCCGAACAGGGGGCGTCGACGAGCACGGCGTCGGCTCCGCCCGCCGCAGGGACCCCCTCAACGCCGTCGAGATCGGTGGCATCGGCGACCACCGCCGAGACGTCGGGCACGCCGAGAAGATCCATCCGCTCCTTCAGCAGCCGCACCTTGAACTCGTGCAGGTCGATCGCGGAGATGTGCGCCGGCCCGCCCGACTCGACGGCTCTGGCCTGGAGCAGCAGCGTCTTCGTCCCACGGCCCGCTCCGATCTCGACCACCTGCGCTCCCGGCGTCACGGGTACGAAGCGCGACACGAGCTGAGCTCCGGCGTCGCAGGCCACCGCCATCCCGTCCTTCAGGGCGTTCCCGCGCACCGCGGCCCCCGGGTCGGCTGCCTCAAGGCAGCCTTCGACCGGGCACGCCCGAAGCTGGGCCCCGTCCGCGCGCAGCGCCCGACGGGCCTCCTCGACGCCGGCTCCGAACGGGTTGATCGCAAGGTAGAGCGGCGCGGGCTCGTTGTCGGCACACATGACCTGCTCGGCGGCGTCTCGACCCAGTTCGCGCACCCACATCTCGGCGAGCCAGAGGGGGTGACCGTAGAGCCGCGCAAGCGCCGCGGTGTCGGTGGCGGGATCCCCCCAGGGGAACTCGGGCACGTCGTCGGCCAAACGCCGGAGCACGGCGTTCGCGAGACCGGCAGCCTGCGGACGCGCGGAGCGAACGAGCTCCACCCCCTGATGCACCGCTGCCCTCGAAGGTGTCTTCATGAAGATAAGCTCGTAGGCCGCCAGGCGAAGGGCGTCGCGTACGCGCGGCTCGACCTTCTTGCCCGCGAGGTAGCGGCCGAGCGCCTCGTCGAGCGTCCCCTCGGTCTGAAGAGTCCCGTACGCGAGTCTCGTCGCGAACGCGGCGTCCTCCGCAGTGAGGCCCGCGCGGCCGACGACCGTCGCAAGCACCTCGTGCGCGTACGCCGCGCGCTCACGCACGCGCCCCACCACCTGTGCCGCGGCAACGCGCGACGCGCTCGCGCTCATCGCGCCGCCGCCCAACCGAGTGACGCGACGTCGCGCACGCCACACAGCCACGCGGCCGCGTCCATCTCGGCCTTGCCGTCGGGCTTGAGCCGGCTGACCTCGAGGGCACCGCTCGCGCATCCCAGCACGATCGTCTCGCGCGCGTCTCCGGCCGAGGTCTCACCGGCGAACGGTCCCGCCGCCGTGACTCGTGCGCGGAGCAGCGCGACCCCGCGACCGCCGAGCAGCACGCGTGCGGGCGCCTGCGCGGACGCGGCGCGGACGCGGCGCGCGTTGTCGACGGCCGTCAGTTCCGGCCGAGGCGCGACGTCGTCCTTGGTGACCTTCTCGGCGTAGGTGACGAGCGACTCGTCCTGCTCGGTCCAGACGGCGGTTCCCGCCTCGATCGATGGCAGTGCCTCGAGAAGCGCTTCCGCGCCGAGAACGGCGAGCTCGGCGGTGAGCTCGGCCGCGGTCTTCTCGGCGACGGCGGTCGAACGGACCAGGCAGTAGGGCCCGGTGTCCAGACCCTCCTCCATCCGCATGATCGACACGCCAGCCTCGGGGTCGCCGGCGAGGATCGCGCGCTGGATGGGCGCGGCGCCTCGCCATCGGGGCAGGAGCGACGCGTGCACGTTAACGGCGCCGAGCGTCGCGCTGTCGAGCGCGACCTTCGGCAGGATCAGCCCGTAGGCCGCGACGCAGATGACGTCCGCCGAGAGCCCCGCGAGTTCTGCGAGCGCCTCGGGGTCGCGCAACGTCCTGGGCGTGAGGACTGTGAGGCCGCGCTCGAGTGCGGCAGCTTTGACGGCGGACGGCCGAAGCTGCTTTCCCCGACCGGACGCGGAGTCGGGGCGCGTGTAGACCCCGACGACCTCGTGGTGCGACGCGATGGAGACGAGCGATGGCACGGCGAAATCGGGCGTGCCCATGAAGACGACGCGCACGGTGACCCCTCCCCCCGTCGTGCGTCTACAGGCTGGTCTGGCCCGGACGGGCACCGGCCTGCGTCGCGGCGAGGTAGCGCCTCAGCGCCGCCTTGCGCTCCTCGGGCGTGGCGCGGTCGATGATGAGCACCCCGTCGAGGTGGTCGATCTCGTGCTGCAGAAGCCGCGCGTGGAAGCCCTCGGCCTCGATGCGGACCGGCTTGCCCTGCAGGCTCAGCGCTTCGCACGCGACGCGCACGGCGCGCTCGACGGGGATGCTGATCCCCGGGAAGGAGAGGCAGCCCTCCTCGTCGACCTCGGTCTCCTCGCTGCGTTCGACGATCTGCGGGTTGCAGAGGGCGACGACACCGGTGCGCTCCTCCTCGAGGTCGTAGACGAACACGCGCTTGAGCACGCCCACCTGTGGCGCGGCAAGGCCGACGCCTGGCGCCTCGTGCATCATCCGCGCCATCGTCGAGCACAGCTGCCGGAGCCCCGGATCTTTGACGGGGTCCACGTCTTGAGCGCGCTGCTTCAGCGCCGCGTTAGGGTGTGCGAGCAGATCCATGAAGCGTTCGTCCTCTTCTGTGCGTACGGGTGCCGTCAGGCGGGAGGTTCGGTTCCCGCCTGCTGCACGAATCATACCAGTGCGTACGGGCCGGGCGGCGCGCGCTGGAGCGCCCCTAGAGCAGGTCCACGGGGTCGACGTCCGCGGCGAGCGACACTTCCTTGGTTCGGCGCGCTCGCGCGAGCGCCGGGGCGACGAACCCGGCGACGTCGGCGCCGACGGGCGCCTTGATCAGCACGTGCCAGCGCCACACGCCCTTGAGCTTGGAGAGCGGCGCCGGACTCGGCCCGAGCACCACCCAGCCTTCGGGCAGGCCGTCGGAGAGCGACTCCGCGACGTCCGCGGCGGACTGGGCCACCGCACGCCGGTCACGACCCCACACGAGCACGTTGCACAGGCGCCCGTACGGTGGGTATCCCAGCGCCTGGCGGTCAGCCCGCTCGTCGGCGTAGAACCGTTCAGGATCGTGGGCCGCCGCCGCCTGGATCGCGGGATGATCCGGCCAGTACGTCTGCACGATCACCCGTCCCTCGATCGCGCCACGACCGGCGCGCCCCGCGACCTGCTCCAGCAGCTGGTAGGTTCGCTCGCCGGCGCGGAAGTCGGGCAGCCACAGCGTGGTGTCGGCGTTGATGACGCCGACGAGCGTCACGTCCGGGTAGTCGAGACCCTTCGCGATCATCTGCGTGCCGAGAAGCACGCCGCTGGGAAGCGCCTCGAACTCGGCGAGTGCGCGTTCGTGCGCGCCTTTCCCCGTCGTGGTGTCGGCGTCCATGCGTACCACCGGCATGCCCGGGAGCACGATCTCGAGTTCGGACTCGACGCGCTGGGTTCCCGCGCCGAACTGACGCAGGTACGGGCTTCCGCACTCGGGACACTTCGCGGGGACGGCGCGCGTCGCCCCACAGTGGTGGCACGCGAGCCGGGTGCCGACCTCGTGGTAGGTGAGCGACGTCGCACACGAGTCGCACGACGGGACGTGACCGCACTCCCGGCACAGCAGGAACGAGGCGAACCCGCGCCTGTTCAGGAGCAGGACCGCCTTGCTGTGCTGCTCCCGGACGTGCTCGAGCGCCGCGGTCAGCGGGCGCGAGAACATCGAGCGGTGCCCATCAGCGAACTCGGCGGTCATGTCGACGACGTCGACCGGCGGCAGCGCCCGGCCCGTGACCCGCTGCGGAAGCCGCACGAGGTTCCATTCGCCCCGGCGGCAGCGCTCGAGCGCCTCCAGGGACGGGCTCGCGCTGCCCAGCACCAGCGTCGCTCCCGTCGCCGCCGCGAGGTGTGCGGCAACGTCGCGGGCGTGGTATCTCGGCGCCGAACCCTGCTTGTACGTCGACTCGTGTTCCTCGTCGATGACGATGAGCCGCAGGTCGCGCACGGGCGCGAAGAGCGCCGAGCGCGCCCCGACGACGATGCGTGCCGCACCGCTGCGCACCAGGTCCCACTGGTCGAAGCGCTCGCCGGCGGAGAGCCGCGAATGGAGCACCGCGACCTCGTCGCCGAAGCGCGCGCGGAAGCGACCAACCGTCTGCGGCGTGAGCGATATCTCGGGAACCAGGACGCAGGCTCCCCCGCCGGAGGCGAGGACCTCCTCGATCGCGCGCAGGTAGACCTCGGTCTTCCCGGAGCCGGTCACGCCCTCGAGTACCACGACGTCACCGTCGCCGGACGCGAGCGCCGAGCCGATGGCCTCCAGCGCGTCTCGCTGGCCGTCCGTGAGGCGCTCGTGACGCGGCGCCGGGCGCTCGCGCACCCCTGCGTCGCGTGTCCTGCGCCGGCGCTCGACCTCGACCGCCCCGAGCTCCTGCAGCCGCTTGAGGGCTCCGTTCACGCTCCCGAGGTCGGCCGACAGCTCGGCCACGCGCACCGGGCCCTCCCTCAGCGCGTCGATGACCGCGCGCTGCGCCGTGGCGGTCTTCGAGGGCTCGAACTCTCGCCCCGCGGCCGTCAGGCTCGCCCACCGGTCGTCCACCGGCCCCACGCCGGCGCGCCTGAGCATCCAGTGATCGCCGCTCTCGGTCACGACCTTGACGGCCTTGGGTGTCCCGCCCGGCGGCGTGAAGAGCCGGAGCGCCTCCGAGAGCGGGCACACGTACTCCCGTGCGATCCACGCGGCCGTCTGCGCGCCCTGCTCCGAGAAGAACGGCCCGCCGAGCACCGCGCGCAGCGGCTTGAGCTGCTCGTAGGAGCTCTCGGCGGCCAGTCCGACCACGTACCCGACGACGGGCCGGTTGCCGAAGTCGACGAGCACGCACGATCCGACGGCCACGTCGTCCACGCCGTCGGGCACGGCGTAGTCGAAGGGCGTATCGATCTGGCGTGTGGGTATGTCGACGACGACGTGCGCGACGCGCACCGGGCCTCCTGACAGCGACACCGTCATTCTCGGCAAGCATACCGAAGGCCGCTGACACCTCGCGGGCGCCAGCGGCCTTCGTGAGTCACGAGCGTTCGCGCGCTACTCGTTGAGGCCCGCGGCCTCCGCAAGTGCGGCGGCGCGGTCGGTGCGCTCCCACGTGAAGTCCTTGTCGGCGCGGCCGAAGTGGCCGTACGCCGCGGTCTTGCGGTAGATCGGACGACGCAGGTCGAGGTCGCGGATGATCGCGCCGGGGCGCAGGTCGAAGACCTGGTTCACGGCCTCCTCGATCCGGCCGACCGGGACCTTCTCGGTCCCGAACGTCTCGACCATGACCGAAAGCGGGTGCGCGACGCCGATCGCGTAGGCGAGCTGGATCTCGCAGCGGTCCGCGAGGCCGGCGGCAACCACGTTCTTGGCGACCCAGCGCGCGGCGTAGGCGGCCGAACGGTCGACCTTGGTGCAGTCCTTGCCCGAGAACGCGCCGCCGCCGTGACGGCCCATGCCGCCGTAGGTGTCGACGATGATCTTGCGTCCGGTCAGGCCCGTGTCGCCCATGGGGCCGCCGATGACGAAGCGGCCGGTGGGGTTCACGTAGATCTCGGCTCCGTCATACGCCAGGCCCTCCTCCTCGAACACGGGCTTGATCACGTGCTCGATGAGGTCGGGACGGAGCAGGTTCTCGATGTCGACGCCGTCGGCGTGCTGGGTCGAGATGAGGATCTTCTCCACCGAGACGGGCTTGTCGTCGACGTACTTGACGGTGACCTGGGTCTTGCCGTCGGGACGCAGGTAGTTGAGCACGTCGCCCTTGCGCACGGCCGTCAGGCGCTCCGCGAGGCGCTGAGCGAGGTAGATCGGCATCGGCATGAGCGTCGAGGTCTCGTTGACCGCGTAGCCGAACATCATGCCCTGGTCGCCGGCGCCCACCAGGTCGATGGGGTCGACGCCCGCACCGTGCTGGACCTCGAACGACTCGTCGACGCCCTGCGCGATGTCGGGGCTCTGCTCGTGCACGCCGATGAGCACCCCGCACGTCTCGCCGTCGAACCCGTACTTGGCGCGGTTGTAGCCGATCTCCTTGACCACGCTGCGCACGATCGTGGGGATGTCGACGTAGGCGTGGGTGCGGATCTCGCCGCCCACGACGATCTGACCCGTCGTCGTGAAGCACTCGATGGCACACCGAACGTACTCGGGGTCGGCCTTGGTGCCCGCCGTGGAGACGAAGCCTTCGGCCGCCAGCTCCGCCTCACGCGTGATGATGGCGTCGAGGACGGCGTCCGAGAGCTGGTCGCACATCTTGTCCGGATGACCCTCGGTCACCGACTCGGACGTGAACAGGTACTCGCGTTCCGGCACAACAACCTCCTTCTGCGGCCCGACGTTTCGCCGGGACCGGGTCCGTTGCGGGGCGCAAAAAGGCCCCCGCCTGGCCAGACAGGGGCTTCGCGTACACACGCATGCCGGCGCGGTGCAGCTGTTCCCTCATCTTCCAGGCCGTCTTCAGCCTGCCGAGATGTGGCACCTTGGCGTCACTTTCGACGCCGGTTGCCGGGGCTTCACAGGGCTCGGTCCCTCCACCCGCTGCAGCCGCGGGAACGGCTGCCTCTCGATGAGCGCGATTACTGTACCATCATCGCCGTCCGCCGAGAAGGACGCGTCGCCCCCAGCGGCGACGCCCTCGCCCGGCGGGGTACATGCTCTAGCAGCCGAGGCGCACGAAAGGGTCGCGACGTGATGCTCAAGTACCTGAACAAGGCCGTCTACTTCATCGAGGTCGCCGCCGCGATCGCGCTCGTGCTGATGACCGGTCTGGCGCTCGTGACCCTCTGCATCGAGCTCTACGCGGTCATCGTCGGCAAGGGCATCCTGCTCTCGGGCGACTTCACCAAGCTCATCTCGACGATCCTCGAGATCTTCATCCTCATCGAGCTGTTCCGCATCGCGGTCGCGTACATGAACCACGACAACGTCATCCCGACCGTCTTCGAGGCGGCGCTCGTGGCCGTCGCCCGGAAGTTCGTGGTCTTCGAGGGCGGCACCAACTACCTCAACACCGCGATCGCCCTCGGAGTGCTGCTGCTGGCGGTCTCGCTGTCGTGGTGGCTGCTCGCCAAGGTCAACGTCTGCGAGATGCGCCCATCCGACTGATCGTGACCCCGCCCTCTTGCCGCCACGCTCGCGCGCTACCATGATGTGCCCGTCCGCCCGACCCTGATCCTCTCGAGGAGAACGCCACCGTGACCGCTCCCGTGCGCACCCGTTTCGCCCCCAGCCCCACCGGCCAGCTCCACATCGGTGGCGCTCGCACCGCCCTCTACAACTGGGCGTTCGCCCGGCACCACGGCGGCACGTTCGTGCTCCGCATCGAGGACACCGACCCCGAGCGGTCCACCGATGAGAACACCCAGGCGATCCTGCGCGCGATGACCTGGCTTGGTCTCGACTGGGACGAGGGCCCTGAGGTCGGCGGTCCGCACGGTCCGTACTTCCAGACGCAGCGCTTCGGCCGCTATGCCGAGGGGCTCGAACAGCTCAAGGCATCCGGTCACGCCTATCCGTGCTTCTGCCCCCCCGAGGAGCTCGAGGCGAAGCGCGAGGCGGCACGGGCGCAGGGCGGGTTCGCCGGCTACGACCGCTCATGCCGCACTATCGACGCCGAGCACGCGGCGGCGCGCATCGCCGCGGGCGAACCGCACGTCTGGCGACTCAAGGTGCCCGAGGATCGTGGCGACATCGCGTTCACCGACGCGATCCGTGGCGATGTGACGTTCTCGGCGGACACGGTCGACGACTTCGTCCTTGCGCGCACGGACGCGACCCCGACGTACAACTTCGCGGTCGTCATGGACGACGTGGACATGCAGATCACCCACGTCATCCGAGGCGACGACCACCTCAGCAACACGCCCAAGCAGATCCTGGTCTACGAGGGTCTCGGCCTCGAGCTGCCCACCTTCGCGCACCTCTCGATGATCTGGGGCCCTGACGGTAAGCGCCTCTCGAAGCGCCACGGCGCCACCAGCGTCGAGGCGTATCGCGACATGGGCTACCTGCCCGACGCGCTGCTGAACTACCTCGCGCTCCTCGGCTGGTCGCTTGACGGCGAGACCACCGTCATCGACCGGACGACGCTCGTCGATTCGTTCTCGCTCGACCGCATCTCGAAGAACCCGGCGATCCTCGACACCGAGAAGCTCGACTGGCTCAACGGCGTGTACATCCGGGAGCTCGCGCCCGAGGCCTTCATCGAAAGCATCCTCCCCTGGCTCACGGAAGCGGGACTGGCCGACGCGGCGGACTTCGCGGAGCGCCGGGACTGGTACCTGCGCCTCGCTCCGCTCGTCTCGGAGCGCGTGAAGCGGCTCGACGAGGTCGTTCCCTGGGTCGGCTTCCTCTTCGCGGAGCCCGAGGTCGAAGACAAGGCCCGCGACTCCGTCCTCGCGAAGGAGGGCGCGCGTGCGGTCCTCGTTGCCGCCGCGGACGCGCTGGAGCGCTGCGACTGGAACCCCGCGGCGATCGAAGAGGCGATCCGAGCGATCCCCGAGACTCTCGAGGTCAAGCCCAAGATCGTGTTCCAGGCGATCCGGGTCGCGGTGACCGGATCGACCGTATCGCCGCCCCTCTTCGAGTCGGTCGACCTTCTCGGCAGGGAGAAGACACTGGCCCGGCTCACCGCGAACGCCGAGCTCGCGGCGGAATAGCCGGCGTCGGTGCAGGGTATCGACCCTCCAGGGAGGGCTTGACACCCCTTCCGGGCGTCCGTAAGATTCCTTCTCGCGCCGCGTGCGGCGCAGGCAAGGTACAGGGGTATGGTGTAACTGGCAACACGTCGGATTCTGGTTCCGAAGAGTCTAGGTTCGAGCCCTAGTACCCCTGCCAGCATGGCCCGTTCGTCTAGTGGACTAGGACACCGCCCTCTCAAGGCGGAGATCACGGGTTCGAATCCCGTACGGGCTACCAGATACTCACGAAGACCCCCGCCCGTCGGGGGTCTTCTTGCGTCTTGGACCGGGCGTCGATGTGCTATCCTCGGCGACCATGGACACACACTCTGACACCACCCCCGAGCGCTCCGACTTCATCCGCGACATCGTGGCTTCTGACCTGCGGGAAGGCCGCTACGACACGGTGGTCACGCGCTTCCCGCCGGAGCCCAACGGCTACCTGCACATCGGGCACGCGAAGTCGATCTGCCTCAACTTCGGCATCGCCAACGAGTTCGGCGGTCGCTGCCATCTGCGCTTCGACGACACCAACCCCGCCAAGGAGGAGCAGGAGTACATCGACTCGATCGAGGCCGACGTGCGATGGCTCGGCTTCGACT
The DNA here is from genome assembly GCA_964644675.1 of uncultured Eubacteriales bacterium. Classification (GTDB taxonomy): domain Bacteria; phylum Actinomycetota; class Coriobacteriia; order Anaerosomatales; family JAAXUF01; genus CAZXWK01. The sequence goes on from CAZXWK010000020.1 coordinate 15,428, forward strand.
GGGGCGAGAACCTCTTCTTCGCCTCCGACTACTTCGAGCAGCTCTACGAGTGGGCGCTGGTCCTCATCCGGCAGGGCGACGCGTACGTCGACGAGCTCACCGCCGAGCAGATCCGCGAGTATCGCGGCACGCTGACCGAGCCGGGCAAGCCGAGTCCCTGGCGCGACCGCCCCGCTGAGGAGAGCCTCGACCTGTTCGAGCGCATGCGCGCCGGCGAGTTCGAGGACGGCTCGAAGGTCCTGCGCGCCCGGATCGACATGGCCTCGGGCAACATCAACCTCCGGGATCCGGTGCTCTACCGCATCAAGCACACCGCGCACCCCCGCACGGGCGACGCGTGGTGCATCTATCCCGCTTACGACTTCGCCCACGGCCAGTCCGACGCGATCGAGGGGATCACGCACTCGATCTGCACGCTCGAGTTCCAGGACCATCGGCCGCTGTACGACTGGCTCATCGAGCACCTGCCGGTGCCGAGCGTCCCGCACCAGTACGAGTTCGCACGCCTCAACCTCACCTACACGGTACTCTCGAAGCGCTTCCTGATCGGTCTGGTCACCGAGGGTCACGTGCGCGGCTGGGACGACCCGCGGATGCCCACGATCTCGGGCATACGGCGCCGTGGCTACCCGGCCGAAGGCGTCCGCGACTTCGCCGGCATGGTCGGCGTATCGCGTGCCGACAGCGTCGTGGACTTCGGGATGCTCGAGTACTCGGTACGCAACGTGCTCAACCGCACGTCCCAGCGCCGTTTCGCGGTCCTCGATCCCATCAAGGTGGTCATCGAGAACTACCCCGACGACCAGGTCGAGTACATGGACGTGACCAACAATCCCGAGGACCCCGCCGCCGGCAGCCGCAGCGTCGCCTTCAGCCGCGAGCTCTGGATCGAGCGCGACGACTTCATGGAGGACCCGCCCAAGAAGTTCTTCCGCCTCGCCCCCGGCCGAGAAGTCCGGCTCCGCTCGGCGTACTTCGTCACCTGCACCGAGGTGGTCAAGGACGCCGACGGGAACGTCGTGGAGCTCCGCTGCACCTACGACCCGGAGACGCGCGGAGGCGCCGCGCCTGACGGGCGCAAGGTGAAGGCGACCCTCCACTGGGTCTCGGCGGCCCACGCGGTCGCTGCCGAAGTGCGCCTCTATGACCACCTCTTCACCGATCCCACCCCGGGGAGCGACGGGCGCGACCTCTTCGAGTCGCTCAACCCCGACTCCGAGATCGTGAAGACCGGCTGCTTCGTCGAGGAATCGCTCGCGAACGCACAGGTCGGCGAGACGGTGCAGTTCGAGCGGCTCGGCTACTTCTGCGCGGACCCCGACAGCGTCGCGGGCCATCCGGTCTTCAATCGCACGCTCACCCTCAAGGACACCTGGGCCAAGCTGCAGGCTGCCGGGAAGCACGACTAGACCCGCCACCTGCTAGAATCCACCATGGAGTGGGCCAGACGGCCGCGCGGCCCTCGGGTCGTGAGGAAAGTCCGGGCTCCACAGGGCAGGGTGCCAGCTAACGGCTGGGCGGCGCGAGCCGACGGAAAGTGCCACAGAAAAGAAGACTCCCCCGCCATTCGGCGGGAGAAAAGCTGAAACGGTGCGGTAAGAGCGCACCAGCGTCACGGCAACGTGGCGGCTTGGCAAACCCCACCCGGAGCAAGGGCGAATAGGAGCGGCTAAGACCGGCCCGGTCGACGCTCGGGTATGCCCGCTAGAGACCACCGGCGACGGTGGCCCCAGATAGATGGTCGTCCACGACAGAACCCGGCTTACCGGCCCACTCCCCGCAGATACGAAACGGGCGGCCCCGCAAGGGACCGCCCGTTGGCGTTGTACGCGGCTATGCGGAGGCTAGCGCTGGATGACCCTGACCTTGCCTCGGCCGATCTTCTTGAGCTCGTAGTTGTTGATGCGTGTCTTCAGCGTACGCGTGGTCGCGGTGTACCCCGCGGCGTCGGTAGCGGTGATCTGGTAGTAGTACGTGCCCTTGTGCGGCAGGCCGTCGCTGGCCCACTTCCCGTTCCAGACGAACTTCCGCCTGCCCGGCTTCACCGACGCGGACAGCGTACGGACGACCTCGCCCCCGCTCTTGCGGATGGTAAGAGTGGCGACGCACTCCTTGTTCACGGTGTAGTAGATGCTCGAGCTGTCCTTGTACCGGTCCTTGAGGATCGGATAGAAGGGGTCCGGCGTGCGCGAGTAGCGCGAGATCGTCAGAGGCTTCCGATCGAGCGTGACCCACTTGGACGCCTGCGCCGTGTGTCCGTAGACGTCGGTCACGATGGCGCTGAGCACGTGTCCGCCGGCCGAGAAGCGGCTCAGGTTGGCCTTTGCGCCCCAGGGGGCCGCAGTAGCAGAACCGATCGGGACTCCGTCAAAGAAGTACTGCACGGACTTGACGCCACCGGCATCGTTCGCGTTGACCGCCAACGACGGCGTCATCCCGATCGAGCCGCCAGCCGGCCTGGTGAACGAGATCGTCGGCTGGTCGGGGTCGACCCAGTAGACGGCCTCCTCGCTCAAGGGACCGGTGTTGGTCGCGCGGTCGGTGGCACACAGCTGGAAGGTGTGCCGCCCCGGCGTCAGGTCTTCGATCGTCGTGTTGTACGGCATGGTGAACAGCGGGTCGTACCAGAACGGAGGCTGGCTGTAGACGTCCACCGACGCGGTCTCGGTAGCGACACCCGTTGCGATGGGCTTTCCGTCCAGGAAGAGCGTGTAGTAGCCGCATCCCGCGAGCTTGTCGTAGTCCTTGCCGTCCCAGCTCACGGTGACGCGAGAGGACGCCCCCACCACGTTCTTGCCGGGAGTCACGCCGGAGTTAGGGGTGACGCGCACGTTCTCGACGGCCTTGGGAGCCGTGAAGTCCAACCCCAGGAAGACGGTGCGTTGCGTGGACCAGTCAGTCGCACCCGTGTCCGGGTCCGTCGCGTACAGAACGATGTGCAGGTACCACGCGCCCTCGAGCGGATCCGCGATCCCCCACTCGGGGTTGAACTTGATGACCGACGACGGAGGCGGGTCGTTCGTCCAGCCGCCGACGGGCGGGTAGTTGTAGGTGCCCTGGATGTCGAACGTGTGGTTCAGCCCCGTGCCCGCAACGAACGGAGAATGCTCGTAGGCGGTCGGGGTCGAGGTATCGATCACCGTGTAGGGCGACCGGTCGACTCGGTAGAGGAACCCCTGTGCGGCATCGTTGGCCAGGAACGTGATCTCCGGCCATCTCGAATTGCCCCAGCTGAACCGCCAGTTCCCATCGCCCGAGTTGGGGTTGGTCTGGGACGTCCCAAGGCCGGCGGGATTCCAGGCGATCTCGGCATGCGCGAGCGCCGGGAACGTCAGGGCGAGCGCGACGAACACAACTGCTGCTACGAGTGCTCGGTTTATCCGGGCGTGCTGCTGCATCTGGATTGGCCCCTCTCACGACGAGAAGTGTCCCGAGTCAGGCTCGGGCCTTGCTCGTCATTGTATCGGCAAGTGTGGGCGTCTGCATTATCACCCGGACAGGATGCGCGGACGTATCGCCGCCACGATCGCCCGGCCGTCCACCGAGTCCACCCGCACGTAGTCGGCGCCCGCCGAACGCGCGAGGTCTCGTGCGGCGCCCATCGAGCTCGGTCCGGACGCCGTGTCGATGACCACCGCGTGGACCTTCTCGGCGAGGATGCGTCCGGCTGCGGCCAGGGCGTCGCTGCTGCCCAGGCCCCCGTCGAGGCCGACGTTGCCGCGCCCGTCGGTCACCAGGACGAGCCACGGCACGACTTCCTCGGACCGCCTGCGCTCGCCGTCGACTACCTCGAGTGCCCGCATGATCCCGGCGGCCAGCGGCGTCGATCCCCCGGTCGGGAGGTTGCGCAGCCGCAGGTTGGCGAGCTCGACGCTCGCGGTGGGCGCCAGCACGACCTCGGCCGACTCGCCCCGGAACGAGACGAGCGAGACGCGGTCGCGCCGCTGGTAGGCGTCCACGAGCAGGTCGAGCACCGCGGACTTCGCGGCCTCCATGCGATTCGCCGCGCCCATCGAGCCGCTCGCGTCGACGCAGAACACGATCGACGCCCCCACCTTGCGGGTGCGCACCTTCTGCTGCAGCTCCGAGCGGTCGATCGAGATCGCGAGGTCCGACTCACCCGTCCGCTGCGCTTGGAAGGGAGCCGCCGCCCGGATGGACGCGTCGAGCGCGACGTCCCCGGCGCCCGTACCCTCGCGCGCGGGCTCCGCCCGCGTGTAGCGCCCGCGGGAGTCCGCCGAGACGGTCTCGTGGCGGCGTCCCGCGATCGACCGGCGCGCGCGGTCCATCTGCGCGTCGAGCGTCGCGCTGGCCACCGTCGCGGGCTCGGCGTCGGTCTGCGTGCCGCCGCCGGCGTCCCAGATCGTCGTCTGGCCCTCGCCGGGCCCGGGCTGGGCGTCGCTGCCTTCGGGCCCCTCGTCGTCGGCTCCGGTGCCCAACGTGCGCTGGACGAGTGACGACAGCGCCGTCGCGTCGAGCCGTGGCTCGTCGAAGAGCGTCCGGCGCAGCCGGTGGGTCAGCACGAGCGGCGCGACACGCGCCACGTCGTCGAGCGTCGCCGCGGTTCGGCCGTCGAGAGCGGCGTTCGCCGCCGCGGCGCGCGCCATGACCTGGTCCGCCCGGTGCCCGTCGACGCCCGCGGTCAGCGCGAGGTTCGCGATGGCGTAGAGCAACTCGTCGGCGACCTCGACCTGCGGCAGCCGCAGGCGGGCGGTGCGCACGTGACGCTCGAGTTCGTCCTCAGCATCCGCCCAGCGCCGCCGGAACCCGGTCGGGTCCTCCTCGAACGCACGCCGCCGACGGACGATCTCGACGCGCGCCTCGGGCTCTCGCACGCCCTCGACGTCGACGCAGAGGCCGAATCGGTCGAGCAGCTGCGGACGGATGTCGCCTTCCTCGGGGTTCATCGTACCGACGAGCATGAACCGCGCGGGATGCGTGAACGAGACCCCTTCGCGCTCGACGGTGTTGACGCCCATCGCGGCCGCATCGAGCAGCGTGTCCACCAGGTGGTCGTCGAGGAGATTCACTTCGTCGACGTAGAGGATCGAGCGGTTCGCCTTCGCCAGCAGCCCGGGCTCGTAGACGCGCTGGCCGTGCTTGAGCGCGTGCTCGAGGTCGAGCGTTCCCACCAGGCGGTCCTCGGTCGCCGAGACCGGCAACTCGACCACGATCGCGGCACGCTGCGTCTTGGGAAGCGGGCCGGCCTCCCGGCGCTCGCGACACTCGGAGCACCACGAGCCGGGGTCCGCCGGGTCACAGGAGAACCGGCATCCCTCGACGACGTCGAGGGGCGGGAGCACCGCGGCAAGCGCGCGTACCGCCGTGGACTTGGCGGTGCCCTTCTCGCCGCGAACCAGAACGCCGCCCACCCTCGGATCGACCGCATTGAGCAGGAGGGCCGTCTTGAGCCGCTCCTGCCCCACGATCGCGGTGAAGGGGAACGTGTGGGCGGGGCGTTGCGCCACGCGGCCTACTTCCACTGGAACGAGACGCAGTCCTTGGGCAGACGCTGGTCGCGGTTCGGGCACGTCTCCTCGTACACGCAGTCGCCGCAGGTGTACTCGCTCATCGGCGACGCGTCGACGGCGGGTTCGGCGGCGATCGGTGCCGCTTCGACGGCGCCGGCCTCGGGAACGCTCGTCACGGTCTCAAGGTCGAGGATGAAGTCCGAGAGGTCGTCGGTGGCGGGAGCCGAATCGCCCGAGAACGCGGGCGTCTCGCCCAGGGTATCGGGCACGATCTCGGTCTCGTCGATGCTCATGGGCTCGGCGGCAGCGACCGGCTCGTCGTAAGCGCCGAGAATGACAGGCTTGGCCGCCGCGAACGTCTCGTCGTCGACCGACGAGCGGAGCAGCGAGGTGTCGTCGGCGCCGGGCTCCTCCAGAGCGTCGAGGACGAACGCGACGTCCACGGGGGGAACGGGCACGTCCGCGCCCGTCTCCTCGGCGTTGTCCCAGGGCCACACCTGCGCGGCCGGCTCGCCGGGCTCCTCCTCCGAGATGCCCATCGGCTCGACGGGCTCCTCGATGACGGTCTCGGTCTCCGACTCCTCGACGACGGCCGGCCCCACCGACTCCGGCGCGACGATCCCGGACGCCTCCATCTGCTCGGTCGTACGGAGCAGCGCGTCGCGGAGTCCGTCGGCCTCCCCGGTCTCCTCGGCGGCCTCTTCGACCACGTCCTCGGGTTCCTCGGCGACGAACGCCTCGGCGTCGTCGACCTCGACGGCGATCAGGATCTCGGCGTCGGTGAGGTCGGGCTCGGTCTCGACCACGACCTCGGCCTCCTCGACGACCACGGCGTCCTCGGTCTCGGCGACGGGCTCCTCGGCGTCGACGGCGAAGGTCTCAGGCTCCTCGACCTCAAGGATCTCCTCGTCCTCCGGTGTCACCTCAACGACCTCGACGACCTCTTCCTCGAGGATCGCGACCACTTCGGCCTCATCGGTCTCGAGCGATGCCTCCTCGGACGCGTCGAGCTCGGCTTCGGGCTCCTCGGGGACGGAAGCGTCAGCCTCCGGCTCGCTCTCGCCGCCCGGACGCACCAGGAGCACCGGAATGCCCTTGTCGAGATCGACGACGAACACCTCGGAGTCCCACTGGTCGAACGAGGCGTCGCCGGTGATGCGCGACAGCTCCGCGAGCGCCGCCTGTCGCGACTCGATGACGGCAGGCGTGAGCAGGCTAAGCTCGTCGTCGGCGTTCTTGCCGATCAGGAAGAAGGGCATCGGGAAACCTCGCTCCGTAGTGAACGAAGCCGCGGTCAGCGGCGGACCCCCTCATCGTAGAACCGACGAGCGACGGGGGCAACCGCTGAAGCCGCACTCACCAGCCCGTTTGTGACGGCGAGCACTCGTCTCGCAGCGCCTTGAGCCGTGCGATGTTCTCCGCGTCCTTCACGGGCACGTCGCCCGGCATCTCGGTACAGGCACACACGTCGCCCAGCTCCGGCACGCACACCATCGCCGAGAACCCCTCCCGACCGATGAAGCCGTCGCCGATCCACGCGTGGCGGTCCTTCTTCGATCCGCGCTCGTAGAGGCAGTCGTTGGCGTGGATGAGCCCGAGCCGGTCCATCCCGCAGCACGCCTCGATACCCTCGACCACCTCACGCCAGCCCTCCGGAGTTTCGAGTGCGTATCCAAAGGCGAACGCGTGGCACGTGTCGATGCAGATGCCGAGCTTCTCGGCGGGCAGTTCCGCCGCCGAGACGCACAAGCCGAGCTGCGCGAAGTCGGCGCCGAACGTCCGCCCGGCGCCGGCGGTGTTCTCGAGCAGCAGGCGCGTGCGGCACGCCTCGCCGCCCGCGAGGTCGAACGCTTGGCGCACCGCTCGGCCCACCCGCTCGGCTGCGGCCTCCGCATCACCCGCGGGATCGTTGCCGACGTGGGTGACGACTCCGGCGGCGCCCAAGAGGGAACCTCGCGACAGCTCGTCCGCGAGCGCGGCGACGGACTTCTCCCACAGCGCCGCGTCGTCGGTCGACAGGTTGATGAGGTAGGCCGTGTGCGTGAACACCGGTCCCGTCCCCCGCTCCTCGCGCAACGCGACGAAGCGCGCGGCCTTCTGGGCGTCGACGAGCGGGCCTCGCCACTGCCGAGGGCTCTTCGCGAAGATCTGCAAGCACTCGGCGCCCACCGACTCGGCGTAGTCGAGCGCGGATTCGTAGCCGGAGGCGACGGAGACGTGGGCGCCAAAGCGCATGCGGTTCCTCTCGGTGGGTGTCGGGGTGCGGCGGTACACTCGAAGCATGACCGATGCGCCACATCCCTGCGAGTCGCGGCCCTGGACGGGGCCGGCGATCCTCCACGTCGACCTCGACGCCTTCTTCGCTGCTGTCGAGCAGCTCGACCACCCCGAATGGCGAGGCAAGCCGGTGATCGTCGGAGGGGACGCCGACCGCCGCGGCGTCGTCTCGACCTGCAGCTACGAGGCGCGCGTCTTCGGCGTGCGTTCCGCGATGTCGTCGGCGCGCGCCAAGCAGCTCTGCCCGGACGCCATCTGGGTCCGCGGCAGCTTCGCCCGCTACCGGGAGATGTCAGAGGCGGTGCGCGAGATCTTCTACTCCGAGACCCCGCGCGTCCAGCCCGTCTCGATCGACGAGGCCTACCTTGATGTGACGCCCGGCGTCTACACCTCAGAGCACCCCATCGCGATCGCACGGCGGATCCGTGCGCGCGTCGCCGCGCTCGGCATCACCTGTTCGGTCGGGGCATCAGCGGTCAAGACCGTCGCCAAGATCGCGAGCGACGTCGACAAGCCCGACGGCCTCACGGTGGTGTGCCCGGGCGAGGAGGCGGCGTTCCTCGCGCCCATGCCCGTCCGCGCGATGCCGGGAGTCGGTCCCAAGACCGCCGAGCGCCTCGTGGCGCTGGGTCTCACGACGCTGGGCGACGTCGCACAGCTCGACCTCGCGACCGCCACGCAGGTGCTCGGTTCGCACGGGCCGGCGCTGGTGGAGCGCGCGCGAGGCGCTGACGTGCGCACGGTACACGAGAACGAGGCGGTGAAGTCCGTCTCGAACGAGCGCACGTTCTCCACCGACGTCCGCACCCCCGACGAAGTCGACGGGGCACTCTCGTCGCTCGCCGCCAAGGTCGGACGCCGCCTGCGCCGCAAGGGACTCGCCGGTCGGGTGGTCACCGTCAAGCTGCGGTTCTCGGACTTCACGACCAAGACGGTTCGCCGCACGCTCGCGGCCGCGACCGATGACGAGTCGGCGTTCGGGCCCGTCGCGCGCGAACTCCTTCGCCAGGCGTGGTCGCCCGGCGTCGGCCTGCGACTCCTCGGCATCGGGCTCTCCGGCTTCGACGACAAGGCGGTCCAGCTCGACCTGCTCGGCGAGGCGGCATTCGCCGACGCGCCCACGTCGTCCGCTGGCCCCGGCGCCGTCGTCGCACGGGCGCCGGCGCCCAAGGGTGTAGCGTCCAAGCCTGTCGACAGCCGAGAGAAGCTCGTCCGCGGCATGGACGCGGTCAAGGAGCGGTTCGGCGACGGCGCCGTGCGCTTTGGCCGCGAGATCAGGACGCTGCCACGCGACACGGGCACGGCGCCGGGGACGATCCGCCCGGACGACACCGAGGACGGCTACGGCGACGACTGAAGCCGCGTCCCCGCTGCGCGAACCACCCGTGCAGCCGCGACGTCATAGGTACGAACGACCCCGCGAAAGCCCGCGCCGCATCGAAGACCGGAGGACCCATGACCGACCGCCAAGCGTACACGCCCATCGCCCGCCGAGCCGCACTGCTTCTCGCCGTCACGGCGTTCGCGGTTGTCGTCGCCGGTTGCGGCGCATCCCGCCCGTCGTCCGGCGTTCCCGAAGCCACACCGTCGCCGGTCCCCCCTGCAGAGAACCCCGCGGCCGGCGGCTCGCGCCTTGCGGCCGGGTTGTACGACCAGCCGGACGGCACCGTTCTCGCGATCGGCACGCTGGCCCACAGCGACCTAGAGGGCGGATTCTGGTACGTCTCCGGAGGCTCCGCGGCCAACGGCGATGCCGGCACGACCGTCGCGGTCATCGCGAACGGCGACGATCTCGGGACGACCCTCAGGCCGCTCGAGGGTTCGACCGTCGAGGTCCGCGGCACGCGGCTCGACGGCGCTTCGATCCGCATGGCAGGACCCGAGGTCCAGGCCTCGTCAGTGACCGCGATCGACGACACCGGCGCGGCGGCCCAGTAGCCCGTCCTCGGCAAGCCGGCAATCACCGATCCGCGTCTCGCAGCGTGCCGCGGGCGTCGTAGGCGGCCTGCTCCTCGGCCGCGAGGGCCCAACCGACGGCGACGCCCGGACCCGACACCGCTTCGGCGCCGTCCGGCCGACCGTCGTCGCTCGCCATCGCCGCCTCGGCAGCCTCCCAGCTCTCCTCCTCGGGTGCGCCGGCTCCGCCGAGTGACGGCCCCATCGGTCCCGCGGGCACGCCCCGCCGCAAGCGCACGCGCTCGCCGCCGGTGGCGCGCACCGCGTACGGCTTCACGACGTCGGCGACGATCGCCAGGCCGCGCTCGCAGTTGTTCTGCAGCACGCCGTCGACCACGTACGCGCGGTGCTTCACGATCGTCTCGCCGCTGCGGTTGAGCGCGTCCTCGAAGACGACGACGTCGAGCAGACCGGTCGGGTCTTCGAGCGTGAGGAAGCACGTGCGCTTGCCCGAACGCGTCCGGGGCGTCTGCGCCCTCTCGCGCACGCCGCACACCCGCACCCGGGCGCGGTCCGGCAGTTCGCGCAGGCCGCTCGCCCACGTCACCCCGCGCGCTTCGAGATCGTCCGCGGCGAGCGAGAGCGGGTGCGCCGTGAGCGAGAGGCCCGTGAGCTCGAGCTCCGCCGAAAGCCGCCGCGCCGCCGACCAGCCGCTGACGTGCGTGGGGTCCTCGGGCGGGCGCGTGGGTGCGGGCGCGAGGCAGAGCGTGTCGTCGCCGGCCACGCCCTCACGCGCGAGCACCGCCTTGACCTCGGGGAGCAGCGCGAGCAGCTCGTCTCGGGTGGGCGGCCGGCCCTCCTCGGTGATGCCGAGCCCGTCGAGCGCACCGACACGCACGAGCGACTCGGCGGCGGGCAGCTCGGCGCGCGTGCGGCGCAGGAAGTCGGTGAGGTCGCGGAAGGGCCGCACGCCCTGCTCGCGCTCGATGGCGAGCAGCAGCCGCGCGGTCATCCGGTGCAGGTCGCGCAGGCCCACGCGGATCGCGGCGCCCTCGCCTTCGACGCGGTAGCGGTCGCCCGACTCGTTGACGTGCGGCGGCAGGATCTCGATGCCGTGGCGGCGCGCGTCGTTGAGGACGAGGCGCGGCGTGTAGAAGCCCATCGGCTCGTTGTTCATGATCGCGGCGGCGAACTCGGCCGGGTAGTAGGTCCTGAGCCACGCGCTCGCGTAGCTCACCACCGCGAAGCACGCCGCGTGCGCCTTGTTGAAGCCGTACGCCGCGAACCCCTCGAGCTGGCGGAAGACCTCGGCCGCCACGTCGTGCTCGACCCCGCGCTCCATGGCGCGTGCGAGGAAGTGGCCGCGGATGCGCTCCATCTCCTCGCGGCTGCGGCCCTTGGTCATCGCACGGCGCAACGAGTCCGCCTCGGCGAGGTCGAAACCCGCCACCGCGCGCGCCACGAGCAGCACCTGCTCCTGGTAGACGATGACGCCGTAGGAGTCGGCGAGCACCTCGCGCATGCCTTCATGCGGGACCTCGACCGGCTCCAAACCATGGCGCCGTCGGATGAACGGCGCGATCATCTCGGCCTCGAGCGGGCCGGGCCGGAAGAGCGAGATCTGCGCGATGATGTCCTCGAACGTGGACGACTTGAGCCGCGTCGAGAGATTGCGCTGGCCGCTGCTCTCGAGCTGGAACATCCCCACCGTGTCCGCCGAGGAGACCTGTGCGAACACGCGCTCGTCGTCCGGGGTGAACTCGAAGGGCTCGGGAACCGCCTCCTCGCCCACCCGGGCGCGCGCGAGTGACACCGCCTCGCTGATCGCCGAGTGCATGCGCAGTCCCAGGATGTCCATCTTCACGAGCCCGAGGGCCTCGATGTCGTCCTTGTCGTACTGCGAGACCACCGTGCCCTTCGCCGCCCACTGCAGCGGCGTCCAGCTCGCGATGGGATCGCGCGTGATGATGAAGCCGCCGAGGTGAGTGCCCAGATGCATCGGGCAGTGGTCGAGCTGCTCGGCGAGGTCGAGGAGCATGCCCCAGCTCCGCTCGTCGCGCAGCGGGTGGTGCGCGCATTCGGGGTAGGTCGCGAGTACCTCGCGGATCTTGCGCGCGCTCACCCACGGCAGGTGACGCGAGAGACGGTTCACCTCGGCGATGGGCAGCCCGAAGCTCCGCGCCACCACCCGCACCGCGCTCCGCGCCGTCATCGTGTTGACGGTGGCCACCATCGCGACGTGCTCGCTGCCGAAGCGCCTGTAGATGAAGTCGATGACCTCGTCGCGGCGCGCCGAGTCGAAGTCGACGTCGATGTCGGGCATCTGACGCCGTTCGGGGTTGAGGAACCGCTCGAAGAGCAGGTCGTAGCGCACGGGATCCGCGTCGGTGATCCCCAGCGCGTAACTCACGATCGAGTCGCCGGCGCTGCCCCGCCCGCTGCACCGGATGCCCTTGCTCTTCGCGAAGTCGACGATCTCCTTGACCACCAGGAAGTACTCCGAGAACCCCATCGAGTCGATGAGCGACAGCTCGTGCTGCAAGCGCGAGATCGCCTCGGGCACCATGGGCGCGTAGCGGCGCTCGAGCCCCCGCCACGACTCCTTCGCGAGCACCGAGTACGGCGTCTCGGCACGCGGGATCTCCGCGCTCGGGAAGTGGAACTGCCCGAGCGGCAGCTCGAGCTTGCACTTCGCGGCGATCTCGAGCGTGGCGTCGCACGCGCGCGGCAGCCCCTCGAAGAGCCGTCGCATCTCGGCAGCGGGCTTGAGCCACAGCTCGGCGTTGGGACGATCGAACGGGCCCGGCAGTTCGGTGCGCGCCCCGGCGGCCGAGAGCACGTCGTGGAGACGGTGGTCCTCGGGGCGCAGGTAGTGCACATCGTTGGTCGCCACCACGGGCAACGCGAGTTCGTCCGCAAGCGTGGTCAGGCTGCCGACGAGTCGCGGCCCGTCGGGAGTGAGCGGATGGATGAGCTCGACGTAGAAGTCCCCCGCCGAGAAGCACCGCGAAAGCCGCCTCAGCGCTTCGCGGGCACGTCCCGGCGAGCGCCCGAGGACAGCGGTCGCCGCCTCGCCGTGCGTGCAGCCCGAGAGCCCGACCAGGCCCTCGGCGTGCTCGGCGAGGTCGTGGAGGCTCACGATGCTCGGCTCGTGCGGGCCGCGCAGGTGCGTACGCGAGAGCAGCCGGCACAGATTGCGGTAGCCACCGAAGTCCTTGGCGAGCAGCGTGAGGTGAAAACCGGCACCCGACGCGCGCCCGAACCCGACGCTCGCGGGCAGGATCAGGCGCCGCTCGAACGGCAGGTCGCTCTCCTCGCCCAGGACCCCGGCGGTCTCGACGACCACCTCGCACCCGAGGATCGGGGTGATGCCCGCCTTGAGCGCGGCCTGGTAGAAACGGATCGCGCCGCTCATGCCCTGGTGGTCGGTGAGCGCGAGCGCAGGCATCTCGAGCTCGGCCGCGCGCTCCACGAGACCGGGAAGTGACGCCGCCCCGTCCATGAAACTGAACTGCGAATGCACGTGCAGGTGCACGAATCCGGCGGACATGGCGCGTCAGTCCTGGATGCCGATGAGGAGCCACGTACCGGTGGTCTTGTCGTAGGCGAGGTCGTAGACCCCGCCGCGCGCCAAAACCCGCCAGAATCGCCGAGACACCCGCTTGCGCGGGTCCCACCACGCGCGCTCGGCCGCCCAGATCTGCACGATGGCGTCGATGCGGTAGACGCGCTCGCCCCGCGTGAACGACGACGGATACTGCCGCGCAGCGTCCCAGACGACCTCGACCGGTTCCTCGGCGTGCTTCGCCGAGCACGAGCCGTCGCGCCGGGTCAGGTCCGACGCACGGACGATCCACGGGCTCGCAAGCAGCTCGATGATGACCGGAAGCCGACTGCGCTTGGTCTCGAACAGCTCGACCGGCTGGCCCGTCTTGCGTGCGTCGTACTGCTTGATGGCGGCGTTTCGGCCCACGGCGGACAGCTCCAAGAAGGTCTCGATATCCTTCGCCGAGCATGTCCTCGGCGCCTCCTCAGTATACGAACATATGTTCGATACCACAAGGCGAGAGTGTAGACGGAGGGTCTGTCACGGAGTCTGGGACGCACCGCTACGGGCGCGCATGGACGCTACGCTGACGTGCGCAGACGCTCTAGAGGGCGACGGTCACCAGCGCCGCGACCTCGCGTGCGATCGCGGTTCGAAGCGTCCCCACCTGCACCGTGACCGGCCCGTCGAACGGAGCGCGCTCGACGATCTCGACGGCCGCACCGGGACGCAGTCCGAGCGAACCTAGGTAGCGCAGTATCCTGTCGTCATTCTCGGCGACGCGAAGCACTTCGGCAGAGACGCCCACCGGTACGTCACAGAGCGGCTGGCCGGCCACAGGTTGGAGGATGGACCCGTCCCGCGAAGGGATCGGGTGCCCGTGAGGGCAGTTCGCCGGATTGTCGAGGAAGGTCTCGAGCGCCTCGAGGACCTTGGGAGAAAGCGCGTGCTCCAGCACCGACGCTTCCTCGTGGGCCTCGTTCCAATCCAGGCCGAGCGTGTTGACGAGAAACGTCTCGGCCACACGGTGCCGACGGACGATGTCGATGGCGGCGGCCCGGCCCTCGTCGGTCAGCAGGACGCTCGTGCCGCTGCGCGTCACCAGCCCTCGCGACTCGAGGCGCCGAAGGGTAGCGGTCACCGTGGGACCCGAAACGCCGACCGCCTCGGCGATGTGCGTGGGCCTCACGGGTCCGTCTTCGGAGATCCTGTAGATGGCCTCGAGATAGGCCTCGAGTGTCGCAGTCGGCATGCGCTCGATCCTCCTGGCGCCGGGCGTCGGGACACGCCCTGTTAGCACAGTCTAGGCTCTTGAGGTGGACAGGGCAAACCCCTAGGAAACCCCCGATTCGGCGTCGGGTGAATCGAAAGACCGCTTATCCGCATATCTCGGCTTCGAGTCCGCTCAGCCCACATTCATGACCTCTCATCGCAAATGCGAGAATTCTCGGATTTCCCCGTTGACACCGCCCGAAGGCGTGGGTAAAGTCTGTCTTGTCCCGAGAGGTCGGACGCAGCGGAACTCCGAAAGACGGCGTACCAGTAGCTGCCGGAGAGGGCACCGAGGAACGCGACAAGCCGTGAGGTGGGTCGCAGGAACCGGAGCCGCGAAGGTAAGAAATGGGAAGCCGGTGCGGTAGGAGAATCCCGCGGGCGAGGTCTCTCGGGACACTTCTATTTCCGGCTCCTTCGAGCCGCTCCCCCGTCGCCAGACCGGTCACTCGATCGCAGTCCGACGCCCCTACGGGCGGTACACGAGCTTGGCGATCGGCGACTCCCATACCGCCACTTCCTTGACGCTCACCCGCGCGTCCACCACCCTCTCGAGGCGCTCGTAGACCACGCGCGCCAGGTTCTCGGCGGTCGGCGTCAGCTCGTCGAACGGAGCGACCTCGTTGAGGTACGCGTGGTCGTAGTCGGCGAGCACGCCGTTCAGGTCGTCCTTGAGCGACTTGAAGTCGTAGACGATGCCGATGTCGTCGAGTTCCTCGCCGCACACGGTGACCTCGACGTCCCACGTGTGCCCGTGGAGCAAACGGCACTCACCCGGATAGCCGCGCAGGGCGTGCGCCGCGTCGAAGTGGGACTTCACCGTCAACTCGTACATGGCGCGCCTCCCTAGAAGAGCGAAGCCTGCGACGAGCCGCCAGGCCCGCAGGCGAAGTCGCCTACGTCCGCGCGCGCGTCCATGGCCTCGTTCGCCATCGCGTCGGCCTCGGCGTTCTGCTCCCGACGAACGTGCACCACCGAGAAGCGCCGAAAGCCCCTGAGCAGCTGCATCGCCCGCACGAACAGCGGCTTCAGCCCCTCGTTCTTCACGCGGTACTGCCCGTTGACCTGCTTCACCAGCAGCTCGCTGTCCGCGTACACCGTCACTTCGGGATACCCGAGGGCTGCGACGTTCTCCAAGCCCCAGATCAGCGCTTCGTACTCGGCGACGTTGTTGGTCTGGGAGCCCAGGAACCGTCCGCCGCGGCAGACGGTGGCGCCATCCACCTCGATGACGAACCCAGCGCCGGCCGGGCCGGGATTGCCTCGCGAACCACCGTCCGTGCGCAGGACGGCCGCGCTCACGCGCTCTCCACGCGAACGACGATCAAGCGCCGGCACTGCGGGCACACGCCGACGTCTTCGCCGGCCTCGAGCTCGCCGATCCGCTCAGCCGGCAGGGTCATCCGGCACGCCGAGCACGTCGTACCCTCGAGCCGGCCGACGCCCATGCCGCCCTTCGATGCGCGAGCGGCCTCGTAGCGCTCGACGAGAGCAGGCGAGATCGATGCCGACACGACCTCGCGCTTCTGCTCGCACTCCGAGATCTCCCGCTGCAGGGCCCCGCCGACCACCTTGAAGCGCTCGACGGACGCGCTCTCCTTCTCGGCGAGCTGCTCGAGGGCCGTGTCGATCGTGACCTCTTGGGCCTTGGCCTTCTCGATACGCTCCATGAGCTGCAAGGACTCCATCTCGACCTTGTCGCGACGGCGCCTCAGCCCATCCATCTCGCGCGTGATCGACGTGACTTGCCGATGGTCGGTCGTCTGCATGACCTTGGCCTGCTCGGCGTCGATCTTCTCGGACAGCATCGAGATCTCGTCCTGGTGAGCCTTGAGGTCGGCGGTGAGCTTGCCGACCAGCACCTCCGCCTTGCGGCGCAGCTCGGTGACGTCGCGTTGCTTCGCGCGCACCTCGAGGATGGCGCGCTTCTCGGGGAGCTCCTCCAGGCGCTTCTTGGCGCGGAGTATCTCCAGGTCCAGCGCTTGTAGCTCGAGCAACGCGGCCGAGTCGGTCATGCCTTGTCTCCTCTAGGTGGCCCACCAGCCGCGTGCGGCCGGAAGTTCGTGCACGAGTGTCGCGTCCAAGCCGGGCGTCGCCCGAACCGCAGAGCCGAGCAGCCCCACGAGCGGCCACTCCGTCACGTCGTGTCCCAGCTCGACGATACAGAGCCCGTTCTCGACGGCGTCCAGGGCGTCATGATACCGCACCTCTCCCGCGACGAGCGCGGTCGCACCGGTCGATAGGGCATCGCCGACGAGCGAGCCGGCCGATCCGGTGGCCGTCACGGCGAGGTCGACGCGCGCCTCGGGGTCGCCCCACACGCGCGGATTGGTCCCGAACTCCGTCGCCGCCCGCTCGACCAGGTCGCGGAGGCGCACCCCGCCCGCGTCGCACAGCATGCCCATCCGGGCCGCGGAACGCGCGATCTCGACGTCCGCCGCCACGACGAGCGGCTCCTCGTAGGGGTGCGCGCCGCGCGCAGCGCCGATCACGCCTCTGACCCGCGTGCGCGGAGAGACCATCTCGAGCCGCACCTCCCCCGTCTCGGTGGGCGAACCGCCTCCGACGACGGGATGCGCGCCAGCCCGCGGCGTGAACGCCCCGACGCCTTCCGGCGATGTGAAGCGGCAGCCCTCGTAGTCGCCGATGCGACCGGCGCCCGCACCGGCCATCGCGTCGGCGACGCGCGCCGCCGATTCGGCCGGCACGAACACCGTGACGAGCGACATCGGCATGGCCGAGCGCTCCACCGGCCGCTTGGCAGTGAGTCCCAGCCGCTCCGGCAGCAGCGTCCCCGCCGCCGGCGCGCGATCGAGGTTGGTGTGCGCGTTGACGAGCGCCACGCCCGCGTCCATCGCCGAGAAGACCACACCCGCCGCTCCCCTCCCGGGCGTCAGCCACTGCGGCGGCTTCAGGAATGCGGGATGGTGCGTGACGAGCACGTTGGCGCCTCGCTCCACGCAGGCCGCGATCGCCGCGCGCGTCGGGTCGAGCGCGAGCACGACGCCGGTGACCTCGCGCTCGGGGTCGCCGGCGAGCAGCCCCACGCGGTCCCAGTCCTCTGCCCACTCGGTCGGGAACTCGCGGGCCACGGCCCGTTCGATGTCGCCCACCCGTACGCTCATAGCGCGATCGACCTCCATCCACCCTCACCGTCCGGGAAACGGACCTGCGCGTACCCGATGTCGCGCAGCACGTCGTAGGCGCCTTCGATCCCGTAGCCGACCTCGCCGGGATCGTGCGCGTCGGAGCCCACCGTCACGCCCACTCCCTCGGCGAAGAAGGCGCGCAGGAGCTGCTCGCCCGGATACAACTCCCCCACCGGCTTGCGCAGTCCCGCCGTGGACACCTCGACGAGCACGCCCGCGTCCGCTGCGACCTTTGCGGCCCTCGCGAAGAGGTCAGCGGGGTCGTAGGAGGGGAAGTGCCCGAACTTCTTGGGCAGGTCCGGGTGGGCCATCACGTCGAACAGCCCGCTCACCGCGGCATCGCACCACACCGAGAAGTACTCGCGCCACACCGCGTCGACGTCGCGCCGATCCCACTCGTCGATGGCGTGCGGATCGTCGAAGGCCCAGTCGCCCAGGAAGTGGACGCTCCCCAGCACGAAGCGCACGCCGTCGGCGCGGTCTCTCGCCTCGCCAAGCGCGGCTCGGGTCTGATCCTCGCGGCCCGGCAGATAGTCCGCTTCGATACCGGTCACCAGCTCGATCTCGGGATAGCGCTCGCGGGCGAGGTCCACTTCGACGAGGTAGGACTCCAGGTCGCACGCGGGCATCGACAGGTGCCGGTGCGGGTCGAGCTCGTCGGGCAGCGCGAGATGCTCGGTGATCGCCATGCCGTACAGGCCACGTTCGACCCCGGCGCGGACGTACTCGTCGACGGTGCCCACCGCGTGACCGCACCGCTCGGTGTGGATGTGGCAGTCGATCAGCTCGCGCATACGATGTCCCCTCCGCCGACGACGACGTCTCCCCGGTAGCATACGACAGCCTGTCCGGGAGCCACGCCGAACAGGGGCTCGCCGAGAACGGCCGTCAGCCGAGGCTCGGCGCCGGCGTCTCGGCAGGTGACCGAGGCAGCGACCGGGGTCATCCGGTAGCGTACCGAGACGTCGAGCCGCTCCTCGGGAGCCCCACGCCACAGACGCGGGAGCGCCTCGATGCGCTCGACGGCGAGCGCTGGGCGCGGACCGACGACCACCGCGTTGCGCTCCGGGTCGATCGCGACGACGTAGAGCGGCTCGGCGGCGGCGATGCCGATCCCCCGGCGCTGGCCGACGGTGTAGCGAGCGATCCCGACATGGGTACCGACGACCGCTCCGGCCCTGTCGACGATGGGACCGGGCCGCAGGGCCTCGGGGCGGCGCTCGCCCACGACCTTCGCGTGCTCGCCGGCGGCGGCGAAGCAGACCTCCTGGCTCTCGGGCTTCTCGGCGACGTGGAGGCCCAGACGCTCTGCGGCGGCGCGCACTTGGCTCTTGCGGAGCTCTCCCACGGGAAAGAGCACGTGCTCGAGCTGCGCGGGCGTCAGGCGGTAGAGGAAGTAGGACTGGTCCTTGGCCTCGTCGACCCCGCGGGCGAGCCAGGGCTCACCGGAGTCGTCGCGCACGATCCGCGCGTAGTGCCCGGTCGCGAGGAAGTCGGCGCCTTGGGCGCTCACGCGCGCCAGCAGGTCGCTGAACTTGAGCCGGTCGTTGCATGCGATGCAGGGGTTCGGCGTGCGCCCGGCAGCGTACTCCTCGGCGAACGGGGTGACGACCTCGCGCTCGAACTCCTCGCGGAAGTTCAGCGTGTAGTGCGCGATGCCGAGCAGGTCGCACACGCGCCGGGCGTCGCGCACGGCGCTCACCGAGCAGCAGCCACCCTCGTCGTCGCCGGAAGGCCAGAGCTGCATCGTCACGCCCGTGACGTCGTGGCCCTGCTCCAGAAGCAGCGAAGCGGCGACGCTGGAGTCAACGCCGCCGCTCATCGCCACGAAGACGCGAGGCACGCTACTCCTCGTCGTGGTCGTGATCGTGGTCCTCGTCGGCGTGCGGGTCGTAGTTGGGGTCGGCCGACTTGATCTCGCCCGAGATGGGCTCACGGCCGTGCTTCTTCAGGTAGTCGTCGACCGCGACCTTCAGCCCGTCGGTCGCGAGCACGCTGCAGTGCATCTTCGCGGGCGGCAGGCCCCCGAGCTCCTCGGCGACCTGCTTCTTGGTGATCGCCGCGGCCTCCTCGAGCGTCATGCCCTTGGCCATCTCGGTGACGATGGACGACGTCGCGATCGCGGCGCCGCACCCCAGCGTCTGGAACTTGATGTCGCTGATGTGCTCGGTGTCGTCCACGTTGAACGTGATCTTCATGATGTCGCCGCACACCGGGTTCCCGACCTCGCCGACGCCGTCGGCGTTCTCGATGACCCCGACGTTGCGCGGGTTGTTGAAGTGGTCCATGACCTTGTCGGAATACAGCACGAGCTTCTCCTTCGCAGGGTCGGTGCGGGGCTACTTGGAGCCGAACATCCGCTGGTAGACGGGGGACATGGCGCGCAGGCGCTCGACGATGGGCGGGAACACCTCGAGGAAATAGTCGACGTCGGCCTCGGTCGTGAAGCGGCCGAGCGAGATGCGCAGCGAACCGTGCGCGATCTCGGGCGGGCAGCCGATCGAGAGCAGCACGTGACTCGGCTCGAGCGAACCCGACGAGCACGCGGACCCGGTCGACACCGCGATGCCCTTGTTGTCGAGCTGCAGCAGCATGGCCTCGCCCTCGACGCCGTTGATGAGCAGGGACGCGATGTGCGGCAGCCGCTCGCCCGAGTCGATGGTCGCCTGGGTGTTCTCGAGCGTGCCGGTCACGCCGGCGATGACCTTGTCGCGCAGCGCCGTGAGGCGCGGGATCTCGGTGTCCTGCTCGGCGAGCATGATCTCGAGCGCCTTCGCGAAGCCCGCGGCGCCCGGCGTGTTCTGCGTGCCCGAGCGCTTCTTGAACTCCTGGCCGCCACCGCGCTGCAGCGGGGCGAACGGTGTGCGCTTCTTCAGGTACAGCGCGCCGAAGCCCTTGGGGCCGTAGATCTTGTGGCTCGAGAACGACGCGAGGTCGATTCCCAGCGCAGCCACGTCGAACGGGATCTTGCCGAGCGTCTGCGCGGCGTCGGTGTGCATGAGCGCACCGCCCTCGTGCGCGATCTCGGCGATCGCCGCGATGTCGTTGACCGCGCCGATCTCGTTGTTGCCGTGCATCACCGACACGAGCTTGGTGTTGGGCCGCATCGCCGCGCGCACGTCGTCCGGGTGGATGTGTCCGTCCTCGCGCGGCTTGACGAGCGTGACCTCGTGGCCCTGCTTCTCGAGGTAGTGCGCCGGCTCCAGGATCGCGTGGTGTTCGTACGCCGAGACGATCAGGTGCGCTCCGCCGTCCGGCGCCACGCGGCCCAGGGTCGCGATGAGCGCGGTGTTGTCGGACTCGGTGCCGCCGCTCGTGAAGATGACCTCGTCGGGA
This sequence comes from uncultured Eubacteriales bacterium, assembly GCA_964644675.1. GTDB lineage: Bacteria > Actinomycetota > Coriobacteriia > Anaerosomatales > JAAXUF01 > CAZXWK01. The sequence goes on from CAZXWK010000020.1 coordinate 36,376, forward strand.
CTCGCGGCGCCGATGCCCGCCGCGACCTGCTCACGAGCGTCCTCGAGCCCGCGGTACGCGTCACGTCCCAGGGCGTACAGCGAGTTGGGGTTGCCGAACCGCTCCGAGAAGAACGGCAGCATGGCCTCGAGGACCCGCTCGTCGACGGGAGTGGTGGCAGCGTAGTCGAAGTACACGGTGTCCATGGTCGTTGTCTCCCCTAGTCGTCCACAAGGCTTTCGCCTCGGTCGTATGTTTCCTGTACCCCGGCGAGCGACGCGAGCGTGGTGTCGGTGAAGACCGTCCTCAGCGCCTGTGTCGCCCGCGCCCACACGCCCGCTGCCGCGCACGACGCGCTCTTGCCGCATCCGCTCTCCCGCTCCTGGTCGCAGACACTCGACTGGAGCGGACCCTCGAGCGCCTCGACCACGTCGAGCACCGTGATCTGGGACGGCTCGCGCGTGAGCGTGAAACCGCCCCGCGCGCCTCGCACCGCGGTGACGATACCGGCACGACGGAGCGAGACGAAGAGCTGCTCGAGGAAACGCGGCGGGATGCCGCGGCGTTCGGCTATCTCACGAGCGCTCACGGGACCGGTGCCGTACGTGCAGGCGAGGTCGATCGTGGCGAGCAGGCCGTACTCGCTCTTCGCGGTCAGACGCACGTGGCTCGCCTCCTTCGAAACAATCACGACTTAATCGGTAATGATTGCATCATACCCGCGCGTGGCGCCCTGTCAACACGGCTCGACCCAGCGACGCGAGTCTCCGCTGGAATGGGGTTCGCGAGCTTCCGGAGGGCCTGCGGGCTACCGAACGAGTTCGCCCATCGCGAACCCTCGATTCGGCTGCGCCTATCCCAGGATCTGCTCCGCCGAGCTCCGCTGCCCGCCCGTACCTCTCGGTGCACCGACCGCTCGTCGAATAGAGCGGGTGTTCGATTGTGCCACTCGGTCCGGCGGGATACGATGTGCACCCGCCTCTTCGGAGGCGACCCTGTACGGGGAGCAGGGTCCATGGTCGACAGCCACAGGGTGGCGAGGGCCCACTGAACCCGAAAGCGAGGCCCGACCGCCTTCTCGGCGACCGGGCCTCGGCCGTTTCCAAGCTTGTGAGCTGCGGTTATCCCAGCGCTTTGACCAGGTTCGCCATCTCGATCGCGGCCTCTGCCGCCTCCCACCCCTTGTTGCCCGCCTTGGTCCCGGCGCGCTCGACCGCCTGCTCGATCGTATCGGCGGTGATGACGCCGAACGCCACCGGGACGCCCGTGTCGAGCGAGACCTTGGCGACGCCCTTCGAGACCTCGGCCGAGACGTACTCGAAGTGCGGGGTGCCGCCGCGGATGACCACGCCGAGCGCGATCACGGCGTCGTAGCGACCCGACGCGGCCATCTTGCCGGCCACGAGCGGGACCTCGAACGCACCGGGTACCCACGCCTCGTCGATGTCCTCGGGAGCGACACCGTGCCGCACGAGGGCGTCCTTCGCACCGGACAGCAGCCGGCCGGAAAGCAGCTCGTTGAAGCGCGCCACGACGATCCCGAACTTCAGGCCAGTGGCGACCAAGTGCCCTTCATAGGTGCTCATGCGTCCGTTCCTTCCTTTTGGGGCGCCACGTCCGACAAAGACAGCGTGTGCGCCAGCTTGTCCTTCTTCGTGCGCAGGTAGCGGATGTTCGTCTCGCACGCCTCGACCTCGAGCGGGACCTGCTCGGTCACCTTGAGGCCGTAGCCCTCGAGTCCGACGATCTTGCGGGGGTTGTTCGTCATGAGCCGGATCGACTTCAGGCCCAGATCACACAGGATCTGCGCGCCGATACCGTAGTCGCGCAGGTCGGCGGGGAATCCGAGCGCCTCGTTCGCTTCGACCGTGTCAGCGCCCTGTTCCTGCAGCTCGTACGCCTTGAGCTTGTTCGCGAGCCCGATACCGCGGCCCTCGTGGCCCACGATGTAGAGGATCACGCCGAGCCCCTCGGCCTGCACGCGCCGCATCGCTTCTTCGAGCTGCGACCCGCAGTCGCAGCGCAAAGAGTGGAAGACGTCCCCGGTCAGGCACTCGGAGTGCACCCGCACCAGCACGTCGTCCTTGCCCGCCACGTCCCCGACGACGAGCGCCATGTGCGTGCGGTCGTCCACGAGGCTGCGGAACCCGTAGCCGGTGAACTCCCCGTAGCGGGTCGGGAGCCGCACCTTCGACTCGCGCTCGACGAGTCGCTCGGTGCGCCGCCGATAGCGGATGAGGTCGGCCACGGTGATCATCTTCAGCCCATGCGCAGCGGCGAACTCCTCGAGCTGGGGCCGGCGTGCCATCGTACCGTCCTCGTTCATGATCTCGCAGATGACACCGGCGGGCGTGAGACCGGCCAGGCGCGCAAGGTCTACGGCAGCCTCGGTGTGGCCGGCACGCTCGAGCACGCCGCCCGGACGCGCGCGCAGCGGGAAGACGTGGCCCGGCATCGAGATGTCTTCGGGGCGCGTGTCGTCGGCGATCGCGGTCAG
>CAZXWK010000021.1:0-38718 GCA_964644675.1 uncultured Eubacteriales bacterium
GAACCGTGGTCGCGCGGTCCGCCGCCGAGATGCCCGTCGTGATCTTGCCCTTCGCGCCGATGGAGCAGTGGAACGCGGTGCCCTGCTCGGAGGTGTTCTCGTCGGTCATGGGCGGGATGCCGAGCGCGTCGAGCCGCTCGCCCGTCAGCGGCATGCAGATCAGTCCGCGACCGTAGCGCGCCATGAAGTTGACCGCCTCGGGCGTGGCCTTCTCGGCGGCCATGACCAGGTCGCCCTCGTTCTCCCGGTCCTCGTCGTCGACGACGATGAGCATGCGACCCGCGGCGATCTCGGCGATGCCCTCTTCGATGCTCGAGAAGGGAGGATGTGCTCCGGCTGCGTTCACGGCGCTCACTTTCCGTCCGCGAAGTCGCGCAGCATGTCGCCCAGGCCGCGTCGCGGCGTCTCGGACCCGCCGTCGCCGTGCCCGCCGTACAGGTCGACGAAGCGCTTGACGTACTTGGCCATGATGTCGACCTCGATGTTGACCGGCGCACCGATCGGCTTGTCCTTGAGCGTCGTGACCTGCTCGGTGAGCGGGATGACCGCCGAAGCGAAGCTCTCACCACGGATCTGCGCGACCGTGAGCGAGATGCCGTCCACCGCGACCGAGCCCTTGGGCACGATGTACTCCATGAGCGCCGGCGGCACCTGGAACTGGTAGATCGTCGAGTTGCCCGCCGGGTGGCGCATGAGCAGCCGGCCGAGTCCCTCGACATGCCCGGTCACCATGTGGCCGCCCAGGCGGTCGGACAGGCGCAGCGCGCGCTCGAGGTTCACCTTGCTTCCCTGGCGCAGTCCGCCGAGCGTGGTGCGCTGCAGCGTCTCCTCGCTCACGTCGGCGACGAACGCGCCACGCTGGAACTGGGACACCGTCAGGCACGCTCCGTCGACGGCCACCGAGTCGCCGATGGCCATGTCGCGCCCGAACTCGGGAGCGTAGATCTGCAGCTTGGCGCCGCCGTCGGCACGCTCGATGTGCGTGACGATGCCTTCCGTCTCGATGAGACCCGTGAACATGCGTGACTCCCCTTCTATGCGGCGCCTGCGGAGCGTGAGCGCTCCCAGACGGTGACTGACACGTCTCCAACGATACCCGCTTCCACCGGCCGCATACGCGCGACGAGCGAATCCCCGTCGCGGTCCGGCTCGCCGACGAACAGGTCCGGCGCGTGCGCACCTGCCATCCCGCCCGCCGTTACGACCACGTAGCGGTCGATGAGATCCGATTCCCAGAGCGCGGTGAGCAGGCGTGGCCCCGGCTCGACGAGCAGCTCACCGACCCCGCGCTCCCCGAGCGAGCGCAGCCCATCGGCCAGTCCGTTCCCACTGCACGCCTGCGTGCCGAGATGCCCCGGTTCCCACGCGCACGCGTCGTCCTCAGACCCGACCGAGAGCACCAGCGTGGGCGCAAGGCCGTCCGTGAAGATGCGCGCGTCGAGCGGGGGCACGGTCTTGCGGCACAGCACCACCCGCAGCGGCTGCCGGGCGGCGAGCTCTCCGGTCGCTTCGCGAACCGTGAGCGCCGGGTCGTCCGCGGCCACGGTCGCCGCCGAGACCAACACGGCGTCACTCGCGCCCCGAAGCCGCATGGTGACCTCGAGGCCGGAGACTCCCGTCATGGAGGCTCGTTCGCCCGCGGCAAACGCCGGGCGGGCGTCGAGCGAGAGGCCCGACTTCACGGTGACCAGCGGCATCCCGGTGCGGACGCGGTGGAGCCACCCCGCGTTGAGCTCCTCATACGGCGCGTCGTCCTCGGCGAAGACGACCTCGATCCCGGCCTCGCGCAGGCGGCTCGCACCGCCCGCGGCCTCGGGGTTGGGGTCGGGCATCCCCACGACGACGCGCGAGACGCCCGCGGCGATGAGCGCGTCGGCGCACGGCGGCGTGCGGCCCTCGTGGGCGCAGGGCTCGAGGGTCACGTACGCGGTCGCGCCGCGGGCACGCTCCCCCGCCGCCGCCAGCGCGTTCGCCTCGGCGTGCGGCTCTCCGACGCGCGCGTGGAACCCCTCGCCGACGACCACGCCGTCACGCACGAGGACGCAACCGACGAGCGGGTTGGGTGATGTGGCGCCACGAGCGGTCGAGGCGAGCTCTAGAGCACGCGCGAGGTAGGGCTCGGCGGCGCCGAGTGTGACGTCTTCGAACAGACGCACTTGATGCGACCTTCCTTCTCCCATCCGGACTATGACCGTCGGCTCCGGAATCTCACCGGATCGGCCCCTTTCGGGGTTCGCGGGCTCTCACCGCCGGTGGGGAATCTCACCCCGCCCTGAAGAAAGCGTGCACAGTATAGCGCACGGAGCGCCGCGCGAGCGCGCCCCGGTGCTCGCGCTTGCCGAAGCTAGCCGATGACGGACTCGCCCGCCGCGCGTATCTCGGCGATCGCCGCGGCGGGATCGGGTGCGCCGAAGACGGCGTTGCCGGCGACGAAGCACCGAGCGCCGGCGCGTGCGCACGGCACGATCGTCTCGGCGTTGATGCCGCCGTCGACCTGGATGATCGCGTCACCGCCGCACGCCGCGAGACCGGATGCGATCTGGCCGACCTTGGCGACACTGCGCTCGATGAACGCCTGTCCGCCGAAGCCGGGGTTCACGCTCATCACGAGCACGAGGTCCACCATGCCGAGCACCTCATCGAGCACGCTTGCCGGCGTGCCTGGGTTCACCGAGACACCCGCCTTGGCGCCGGCCTCGCGAATCCGGGAGAGCGTACGGTGGAGATGCGGGGACGCCTCGGCGTGCACCGTGACCATGTCGGCGCCGGCGTCGAGGTACCAGTCGATGGTCGAATCGACGTTGTCGATCATCAGATGGACGTCGAGCGGCCTGGTCGCGACCTTCTTGAGCGCCGCCACGACCGGCGGTCCGATGGTGAGGTTGGGGACGAAGTGGCCGTCCATCACGTCGACGTGGATGAGGTCCGCGCCGCCCGCCTCGACGAGCGCGACCGCGTCGGCGAGACGCGTGAAGTCAGCGGACAGGATCGATGGTGCGATGAGGATGCGCTCTGCCACGGTTCCCCCCGACGTCGTCGTCAGTCTGCGATGAGCCCCAGGCCGTGCAGCTCGTCCTTTGCCGCCCGGCCGAGGAGCGCCTCTTCGCCGCTCGCGACCGGCTGGCCTTCGTACAGGATCGCGCGGACCTGCTGGGTTATGGGCAGCTCGAGCCCCTCGCGCTTGCCGAGCTCGTCGACGGTGACGCACGCGACGGCGCCCTCGGCGACCATGTGCGTCTTGTCGTAGAACTCCTGCATCGTGCCGCCCTGGGCGACGAGCTCGCCGAGGTTGCGGTTGCGCGAGTGACGCGACGTGCACGTCGCGATCAGGTCGCCCATGCCCGCGAGGCCCATGTACGTGAGCGGATTCGCGCCCACCGCGACGCCGAGACGGCTCATCTCGGCGAGCCCGCGGGTCATGAGCGTGGCCTTGGTGTTGTCTCCGTAGCCCAGGCCGTCGGACATGCCGGCGGCGATCGCGACGATGTTCTTGCTCGCGCCGGCGAGCTCGACGCCGATGACATCCGGGTTGGTGTAGACGCGGAAGAAGCGCGTCATGAAGATGTCCTGGAACAGGTCGCCGACGCCCTCGTTGTACGCCGCGACGACGGTCGCCGAGGGGACGCCCTTGCTGACCTCCTCGGCGTGGTTGGGGCCAGAGAGCCCCGCGATGCGCTCCTTGCCGCCCAGAACGTCCTCGAGGACCTCGGTCATCAGCAGGTTGGTGCCGCCCTCGACGCCCTTGGACAGGATGACGACCGGGACGTCGGAGCCGAGATGCGGCTTCATCGCCTCGGCGGTCTCGCGCACGCCGACCGACGGGGTGACCATGACGACGGCCTGCGCGCCAGAGAGTGCCTCTTCGACGTCGTGTGACGCGAAGACGCCGTCGGGGATGACGACGTCGGGCAGGTAGACGGGGTTGCGGCGATCGCTGTTGATGCCGGCGGCGATCTCCTCCTCGCGCGACCAGAGCCGGATCTCGTGGCCCTTGTTGCCGAGCATCCACGTGACCGCTGTGCCCCACGAGCCCGCACCGATGACCGAGACGCGCATCTAGGAACCTTCCCTGTTCTTCCGGGCGGCGGAGCCGCGTTGCTTGAAGGATATCTTAGGTTCTTCCCCGCGAGCGATGCGTCCGATGTTGGCGTGGTGCCGCCAGATGACGAGCGAAGCCGCGATGAAGGCGAATGCGAACAGTGCCCAGTCACCCGGGTAGAGCAGGTAGCACAGGATCGGGAACTCGACGGCGATGACGATCGAGCCGAGCGAGACCATGCGGAACAGCGCGATGACCAGCAACCATGTCAGGAAGAGGATGGGCCACGCGAGTGGCGTGAGCACGGCGAGTGCGCCCGCGGCCGTCGCGACTCCCTTGCCGCCCTTGAACCCGATGTAGGGCGAGTACGAGTGCCCTAGGATCGCCGCCATCGTCGCCGCGATCATCGCCCACTGCTGCGGCTGGACGCCGTACGTCGACGTGGGGACGAGCACCCATCCGACGCCCACCGCCGCCGCACCCTTGGCCCCGTCGAGCAGCAGCGTCGCGATCGCCGCCTTGGCGCCGAGCGCACGGAAGACGTTTGTCGCCCCCAGGTTGCCCGACCCGACCGTGCGGACGTCGATCGAGTAGAACGCCTTGCCGATGATGAGCGCCCACGGAATCCCGCCCAGCAGGTACGCGGCGAGCGCGGTGGCGCCGATGCGCAGAGCCAGCCCCGAATCCATGCGCTAGTCCTTCTTGCGGAACTTCATGACGATCGGGGTTCCGGTCAGGTCGAACGCCTCGCGCATACGGTTCTCAACGTAGCGCCGGAAGTTGTCGTCGGCGAGCGCCGGGAAGTTCGCGAAGAAGGTGAATCCGGGAGGCGCCGTGCGGGTCTGCGTGACGTAGTTCACGCGCAGCGTCTTGCCGCCCTTGTTCACGGTGTGGCCGAAGTCACGCATCTCGGTGAGCAGCTTGTTCAGGCGGCTCGTCGATATCTCCTGGGTGTAGTTCGCGAAGACGGTGTCGATCGCGCCCCAGATCCGCTCGACGCCGCGGCCCGTCAGCGCGCTGATCTGCAGGACCGGCGCATAGCCGACAAAACCGAGCCGCTCGGCGACGCGGATCTTGATCTCTTCGCGCTCCTCAGGAGTCTCGAGCGCATCCCACTTGTTGAGCAGCACGATCATGGCGCAGCCTCGCTCGGCGGCGAAGTTGGCGACGCGCTGGTCCTGGTCGGTCAGGCCGATCGTCGAATCGATGACGAGGAGCGCGACCTGCGCGCGGTCGATCGCCCGCATCGCGCGGACGAACCCGTAGTACTCGACGTCCTCGTCGATGAGCGACTTCCGGCGGATGCCGGCGGTGTCGACCAGGCGGTAGGCGCTCTCGTCGCGCGTCACGAGCATGTCGATGGCGTCGCGAGTGGTGCCTGCCACGTCAGAGACGATCGCCCGCTCCACGCCCGACATCTTGTTGAGCAGCGACGACTTGCCCGCGTTGGGACGCCCGATGATCGCGACGTCGATCGCCCCGGTGTCCGCCGGCGGCTCGCTCTCGGGCAACACGGCGACGATCTCGTCGAGCAGGTCGCCGGTGCCGTGTCCGTGCGTCGCCGAGACGGGCCACGGCTGCCCCAGGCCCAGAGCCCAGAACTCGTGGACCTCGTCGTCGCGGTTGGGGGTGTCCATCTTGTTGACCGCGAGGAAGACGGGCTTGTTCGCGCGCTTGAGGATCCGCGCGACCTCCTCGTCGTCCGGTGCGAGCCCGATGCGCCCGTCGACCAGGAACACGACCGCGTCGGACTCCTCGGCGGCCATGAGCGCTTGGGAGCGGATCGACGTCTGGAACTCGTCGGCGTTGCCCGCCTCGATCCCGCCCGTGTCGATGAGCAGGAAGTCGACGCCGTTCCAGTCCGCGTGGTGGTAGCTGCGATCGCGCGTCACGCCGCGCGCCTCGTGGACGATGGCGTCGGTGTTCTGCGTGATCCGGTTGACGAGGGTCGACTTGCCCACGTTGGGCCGTCCGACGACGGCTACGATCGGAAGCGCCATGGGCGCGTCACTCCTTATGCTTGTGGCGGGGCGGCGGCCGCGTCTCGCAGCCCGCCGAGCAATCCCGCGGCGTCACAGGATACCAGACGCACGTGCCTCCCCGACCGCTCCCCCAGCTCGCTCGCCGGCACGTCGTCGAGGAGCAGCCCGTCCGCGTTCGCGACGACGTCAGGCACCAGAGCGAGGGTCTCGACGGGCAGGGCCGAGAGGGCGGGCACCAGATCGGCGGCGGTCAGCAGGCCCGTGACGCTCACGTTGCCGCCGAAGAAGCGGTTCTCGACGGCCACGACGTTCACGCGAGCCTTGGGGTCGACGTCGGCGACGATCACGTCGAGCACCGGCGCGAACAGCGTTCCGGTAGCCAGCGCCACGCGTCGCCCGGAGGGCAGCAGCGCGATCGCCTCGGCGAGCTGCGGCGCCAGCACGCCGGCGTCGTCGATGAAGCTTCGGACCAGCCCGATCCCGTTCTCGTACTGCGGGAAGTCGTCGTAGTGCTCGGATGCCGGCACCGGAACGCCCGCGCTCAGGTAGAACTCGTCGGCGAGGTAGACCCACGTGACGCCGTCGCGCGTGCGAAACGCCTCCTGCCACGGCGCCACCTGCGCGATCACCGCCCCGGCGGCCTCGCCCGCGTACGACGCCGAGAACCGCTCCTGATGCGCGGTGAAGCCGAGCGGCACGATTCCGACGCTCGCCACGCCCTCGCGCTCGGCCAGCCATGTGAGCGTCTCGTCGAGCACCTCGCCGTCGTTGACGCTCGGAACGAGCACGACCTGCACGTGCAGGTCGACGCCGGCGTCGAGCAACTGGTCGAATCGCTCCAGCGCGCGGTCCTCGCGCGCGCAGACGAGCTGCTCGCGCACCTCCGGGCGCACCGCGTGCAGCGAGACGTACAGCGGCGAGAGGTGCTGCTCTGCGATGCGGTCGACGTCGGCGTCGGAGAGATTGGTGAGCGTGATGAAGTTGCCCTGCAGGAACGAGAGCCGAAAGTCGTCGTCGCGCAGGTAGAGTGGACGGCGCAGGCCCTTGGGCAGCTGGGTCATGAAGCAGAACGCACAGCGGTTCCTACACGTTCGGACCCCGTCGAAGACCGTCGCCGAGAACCCCAGGCCCCACGGTTCGCCCGCCTCGCGCACCAGGACCGCCGTGAGCGGCGATCCGTCCGCCCGGATGCCGGCGACCTCCACGCTCGGGCCGTCCGCGAACCACTGCCAGTCGAGCACGTCGCGCAGCGCGTTGCCGTCGGCGGTGCGCAGCACGTCGCCGTCGCTCAGCCCCGCACGCGCCGCAGGGCCGCCCGGCACGACTCGCGAGACCACGCCGCCGCAGGTCGAGGCGCCGGTAGTGCCGCTCCCGTAGTCGGCACGCGAGCTCATCGCGTCACGCCATCGCTTCGATCGCGGTGATGACCGCCCGCATCTGCTCGTCGGGCGTCGACGCGCCGGCCGTCACGCCGACACGCTCCGCGCCCTCGAACCACGCAGGCTCGAGCTCGTCGGGCGTCTCGACGTGAAACGTGCGCGGGTTCACCGCGCCGCAGATCTCGGCGAGGCGCGTCGTGTTGCCCGAGTTGTGGCCGCCGACGATGATCATCACGTCGACGTTCTCCGCGAGCTCCTCGGCGGACTGCTGGCGCTTGCCCGTCGCCGAGCAGATCGTGTTGAAGACGCGTACTTCCGAGGCGCGCGGGAGGATCGCCTCGACCACCTCGTCGAGGCGCCGCAGCGACTGGGTGGTCTGCACGACGATGCCCACGCGGCGCGACGGCAGCCGCTCGGGAAGCTCGGCTGCGGACGACACGACGGTCGCTTCGCCACCCGCGTGGGCCATGATGCCCTCTACCTCGGGGTGGTCTGCCTCGCCGACGATGACCACCGAGTATCCGCCGCGCTTCAGCTCCTCGGCGGCCTCGTGAGCCTTGGTGACGTGCGGGCACGTCGCGTCGACCACGTCGAGCCCGCGCGCGACGGCGTCGTCGATGATGGCGGGATCCACGCCGTGCGAGCGGATGACCAGCGTCCCACCGCCCACCTCGTCGAGCCCCGAGGCGACGCCCACGCCGCTCTCCTTGAGCGCGGCGACGGCCTGGGGGTTGTGGATCAGCGGGCCGAGGGTGTGCACCTCGTTGCCGCTGTCGGCTGCCTCCATGGCGAGCTTGAGCGCCCGCTCGACGCCGTAGCAGATGCCGGCGTACCTCGCGACCTCGACTCTCATGTGCTAGCCCTTCTCGGCGGTGCGACGGGCCTCGGCGATGCGGGACATGATCTCACGCGTCATCGCCTCGGTGCGCTCCTTGCGGCCGCCCTCGGCGAAATCGTCGGGATGGACCGCCGGTCCGTAGTGCACCCGTACCTTGGGGAACCTGGGCAGCTTGGCGCCACGGGGAAGCGCCTTCTCCGTACCTGAGATACCCACGGGGACGACCGGAGCGGCGGCGCGCATCGCGATGAACGAGACGCCCGCGTGGCCCTCGCCCACCTCGTCGCTGTCGGCCGACTGTCGCGTGCCTTCGGGGAAGATCCCCACGGGCTCGCCGTTCTTCAGAAGCGTCGTCGCCCGCGTGATGGCCTCGCGGTCGGCACTGCCGCGCGTGATGGGAAACGCCCAGACCCGTCGGAGCCCCCACCCCACCACGGGCGTCTCGAACAGCTCCTGCTTGGCGATGAAGTGCGTCTCGCGCGGGACGCCGCACCACAGGAGCACCGGGTCGAGGTAGCTCACGTGGTTGCCGGCGAGCACGAAGCCGCCCTCGGCGGGCACGTTCTCGATGCCCGAGAACTCAGTGCGGTACAGCGCGAGCACGAGCTTGGCGGCGGTGGCGCGCAGGAACCGCGCAAGCCGCCAGCGCGGAGCGTCCGCGCCGACCGCGGGCGATCCCAGCGCAGGTGCGCTCACGCGCCACGCTCCGCGGCAAGTTCGCAGACCTGATCGACGACCTGCTCGAGCGACAGCTCGCTCGTGTCGACCTGAACGGCGTCGTCGGCGGGCACGAGTGGCGAATGCACGCGCGTGGAGTCGAGCTCGTCTCGACGGATCAGGGCGTCACGGACCCCGGCCGGGTCGAGCGCGATGCCGCTCTGCGCCTGCTGGGCCGCTCTGCGACGGGCACGCTCCTCGGCGGAAGCGGTCAGGAAGACTTTGAGCGCGGCGTCGGGGAAGACGACGGTGCCGATGTCGCGACCCTCGACCACGGTGTCGAAACCGTTCGCGAGCTCACGCTGCTGCGGGACCATCGCCTCGCGCACGGTGCCCATGCGTGCGACGAAGCTCACGGCATCGTCGACGCTGGGGGTACGGACCGCGGCGGTGACGTCCTCGCCGGCGATGAGCACGCGGGTCGGGAACGGGTTGCCCTCCTCGTGGCCGAACTCGATCTTGTGCTCGGCGACGATTCTCGCGACACCCTCCTCGTCCCACGGCTGCACGCCGTTGGCGAGCGCGTAGAACGCGACCGCGCGGTACATCGCGCCGGTGTCGAGGTAGCGGAAGCCGAGCCGCTCGGCGACCGCCTTGGCGACGCTGGACTTGCCCGAGCCCGCAGGGCCGTCGATGGCGATGATCATGGTCTCTGGATCACTTTCGTCAGCGGTGTTTGCGGGCCGAATCGTACCATGCGGGGCTCTCAGACCGTGGCTCCGAGCGCCCTCAAGTCGTCGAGGAACCCGGGGTAGCTCACGCCCACGGCGTCGAACCGCTCGACGCTCACGGCACCCCCGCCGACGAGCCCCGCCACAGCCCACGTCATCGCGAGCCGGTGGTCACCGAGCGAGTCGAGCGTGGCAGCGCCGAGCACGGAGGGACCCTCGACCAGCAACGTGTCGCCCTCGGTCCACGCGCGCGCTCCCAGCGCGGTGAGGCCGTCCACGATCGCGGCGAGACGGTCGGATTCCTTGACCCGCAGCTCGCCGACGCCCTCGAACCGCGTGATGCCCCGCGCCTGGGACGCCACGAGCGCGAGTATCGGGACCTCGTCGACGAGCGACGGCACCTCTTCGGCGGTCACCGTGGTGGCCACCAGCCCCGCCGAGAACGACGCCTCGATCTCGCCGACCCGCTCGTGCTCGGTCTCGGGATACGGCACCACCTGCACGGCGCCGCCCATCCGCTCGAGGACGCTCAGGAAGCCCGTGCGCGTCTTGTTGAGCGAGATCCCGGGGAGCCGGACCGCGCTGCCGGGCACGAGCACGGCGGCGCACGCCAGGAACGCCGCCGACGAGGGGTCGCGCGGGACCACGAACTCACCGACGGGAGACAGCGCCGCGGGCCCGCTCACACACGCGCGGTGCGCCTCGGCGTCGGTCTCGACCGGCACGCCGAACAGCGGCAGCAGGCGCTCCGTGTGGTCGCGGCTGGGAGCGGGCTCGGTCACGCAGGTCGCGCCGAACGCGCGCAGGCCCGCGAGCAGCACCGCGCTCTTCACCTGGGCCGAGGCGACGGGTGACGCGTAGTCGAGCGCGGTCGGCGTCGCGGTCCCGTGGACGGTGATCGGCAGGGTCCCGCCCTCCGGCCCGCTGAAGGTCGCGCCCATCTCGGTGAGCGGAGCCGTCACGCGGCGCATCGGGCGTTTCGAGAGGGACTCGTCGCCAGTGAGCGTGACCTCGACCGGCCACCCTGCCAGCACGCCCATCAGAAGCCGTGCCGTCGTCCCGCTGTTGCCGCAGTCGATGGTCGTCCCCCACGGCGTCGGGCAGCTGTTCCCCCAGCCGGCCACGGTGCCACTCAGGCCTCCGTGCTCGTCGGGGTGCAGCTCCACGCGTGCCCCCAGCGAGCTCACCGCGCCCATCGTCGAGCGGACGTCCTCGGAGTCGAGCACCCCCCTCAGCCGGGAAGTCCCTCGTGTCATGGCGCTGAACAGCACCGCGCGGTGCGACAGCGACTTGTCGCCGGGGACGTGCACCTCGCCGGTCAACGGCGCGGACCCCGGCCCGAAGCTCGTGATCGGGTTCACTGGTCGCCCGCCTCCTCGAGTGGCGTGAGCCGCGGGTCGTAGCCGCGTCCGCGCAGGTCGTTCTCGAGCGCCGCGAAGTCGCCCTCGTCGGTCAGCACGAGCACCAAGACGGCCGTGTCCTCGCTCTGGTGGTCGATGTCGATACCCTCGATGTTGCCTCCCCAGCGCGACACCGCACCCGTGATCTCGGCGACCTGTCCGGGGCGGTCGAGCATGGGGACCGCGAGCTGGGTGAGTTGCGCGGTCGCCGGCACCCACTGCGCGGGAAGCGTTCGCCGCACGTCGGCCGCGCGCTCGAGCCACGAGCGGATACCCTCGGCATCGCGCGCCCGCACGAGAGACTCGAAGCCGCCCAGCGTGCCCCGCAGCTCCTCGAGGCCCTCGGCGAGCGCGTCGGCGTTGTCGAGGCAGATGCCGGTCCACAGGTCCGGACTACCGGCCGCAATGCGCGTGGTGTCCTTGAAGCCGCCCGCCGCAAGGCGCATGAGCTCGCCACGCTCGCCCGCGTGCGCCGACGCGAGGTCCACGAGCGCCGCCGCCGCGACGTGCGGTACGTGGCTCACGATCGCGACCGCCTCGTCGTGGGCGAGCGCGTCGACCGAGATGACGCGCGCGCCGATCGAGGAGACCAGCGCGTGCACGGCGCTGTACGCGCCGGGATCCGTCTCGCGCGTCGGCGTGAGTAGCCAGTACGCGCCGTCGAACAGGTCGCCGCGGGCGGCGGTCACGCCGGAGCGCTCGCTGCCGGCCATGGGGTGGCCGCCGACGAACCGCGCGCCGTCGGGCAGCGCATCCGCGACCGCCGCGAGCACGCCCGCCTTCGTCGACGCAACATCGGTGACGATGCCACAGAACCCTTCGTCGCCCAGCACGCGCAACCATTCCGCCGCGAAGCGCGCGGGAGTCGCGATCACCACCAGGTCGACGCCTTCGGCCCCGAGCCAGCCGCGGGCCGCATCCGAACCCGCGAGCGCCGCGTCGTCCACGATCCCGTGCTCGAGCGCGTAGCCCAGAGTCGGCTCGTCAACATCCACGCCGACCACGCGAGGGCCGCCATCGAGCCGCTTCAGCGCCGCCGCGAAGGACCCGCCGATCAGCCCGACCCCCACGACCGCCACGCTGCTGATGGTGTCGGCCGCCATCACTCGACCCCCAGGTGCTTACCCTCGAGCACCACGAGCGGGTCGAGTGCGGCCATGAGCGTCCCGAAGTCGGCCGGCGTGAGCGACTGCGGCCCATCGCACTTGGCGCGCTCGGGGTTGGGGTGCACCTCGATCATCACGCCGTCGGCGCCGGCGGTTACCGACGCGCGGGTCATGGTCGCGATCAGATCGCGGCGGCCGGTCGCGTGCGACGGGTCCGCGATGACCGGCAGGTGCGTGAGCATCTTGAAGGCGGCGACGGCCGACAGATCGAGCGTGTTGCGCGTGAACGTCTCGAACGTGCGGATTCCGCGCTCGCAGATGATGACGTCGCGATTGCCGCCCTTCAGCACGTACTCCGCAGCCGAGAGGGTCTCCTCGATGGTCGCCGACAGGCCTCGCTTGAGCAGTACCGGCTTGCGCATCCGACCCAGCTCTTCGAGCAGCATGAAGTTCTGCATGTTGCGCGCGCCGACCTGCAGGACGTCGGCCCACTCGGCGACCGTCTCGGCGTCGCGGACGTCGAGCACCTCGGTGACGGTGGGCAGGTCGACCGAGTCGCCCGCGGCGCGCAGGAGCTTCAGGCCGTCGAGGCCCATCCCCTGGAACGCATACGGGCTCGAACGCGGTTTGAAGGCGCCGCCGCGGATCATGGTGGCGCCGGCATCGGCGCACGCTCGTGCGACACCGCGCATCTGCTCCTCGGACTCGATGGAGCACGGCCCCGCGATCACGCCGAACGCCCCACCCCCGATCGACGAGCGCCCGATGCGCACGACCGTGTCCTCCGGCTGGAACTCCCGCGTGACGAGCTTGTAGGGCTTCAGAACGCGTATGACCTCTTCGACCTCGGGCAGACCCTCGAGCTCGAGCGTGTAGATCAGTTCGCGGTCGCCGATGACGCCGATGATCGTCTTTACCTCGCCCTGCGAGAGATGCGCCTCGGCGCCCGATTCGCGGAGCAGGTCGACGACGTGGTCGATGGATACTTGGGACGCGTGGTCCCTCATGACGACGAGCATGGGTCTCTCCTCGGTTCGTGTCCGTCGCGGTCTAGTGGTGCGGGCCGCGGGCGGGGCCGAGGTCTAGATCGAGCCCAGCTTCGCGGCTGCGGCCGTAAAGGCCGCGATGGACGCTTCCGTGTCCTCAGGAGTACCGATACCCACCCGCAGCGCGGGAGAGGTACCGAAGTCGCGGACGATGACCCCCTCGGCAAGGAGCGCCTCGAAGACTTCGACCGGCTTCTCCGTCCTGACGTAGACGAAGTTCGTTTCCGACGGCACGTAGGACACGCCGAGCCGGTCGAAGCACGAATACAGGTACGTCTTCTGTTCTTGGTTCTCTCGGCGACGCCTGTCGACCTCGGCCTCGTCGGAGAGCGAGTAGTACGCGCCCACCTGGCCGATGGTGTTCACGTTGAACGGCTCGCGCACCTTGTCCACCGCCGAGACGAGCGGCGCGGGCAGCACGCCGTAGCCCACCCGCACGCCGGCCAGCGAGTAGATCTTCGAGAACGTGCGCAAGATGCCGAGCGGGCGCTCACCGTCGAAGTAGTCGAGCCCGTTGGGGTAGTCGGGGTCGGAGACGTACTCGAAGTACGCCTCGTCCACGATCACCAGCACGTGCGGCGGCACCTTCTCGAGAAACGCCGAGAACGCGTCCCGCTTGTAGATGGTGCCCGTCGGGTTGTTGGGGTTGCAGAGGAAGACGAGCTTCGTCTTGTCGGTGATCGCAGCGGCCATCGCGTCAAGGTCGTGGACCTCGCCGGAATCGAGCGGCACCTTGATGGCGGTCGCGCCCATCAGCTGGCACACCATCGGGTAGACGACGAAGCTGGGCCACGCGAAGACGCACTCGTCCCCGGGTCCCAGGATGCACTGCGCGATGATGCGCAGCAGCTCGTTGCTGCCGTCGCCCACGACCAGATTGGCCTGGTCGACGCGCAGGTGCTCGGCGAGCCGGCGCTTGAGCGCACGCGCGGAGCCGTCCGGGTAGACATTGAGGTGCTTGACGGCCGTGCGCATCGCCTTGGCGGCGAGCGGTACGGGTCCGTACGGATTCTCGTTGCTCGAGAGCTTGTGGATGCGCTGGCGACCCGAACGTGAGCGAACCTCGCTCGCGCGCAGGCCGGGGGCGTAGGGCCGCATGGACTCCAGTTCGGACCGTATGAGGCTGCCCCAGTCCATCGCTCCCCTTCCAGCGACGCGCCGACGAGTGTGCCGCCGATTGTCGCAGGACGCCGCGGGGCAGGCAACCGCCGACACGGGCGCACTCCCCGCCACTCAGCCCTGGACGTACTCCTCGAGCGTGCCGTGTCCGTCGACGATCCGCACCGTTGCGAGCTGCGCGTTGTGGATGTGGAAAGCCCACAGGTTGTCACCGCACAACCCGAGCGTTCGCACGAGCATCGCGCGCACCACACCGCCGTGCGCGACCACCGCGTGGCGTCCCCCGATCTCGACCAGGTCCTGCACGACGGAAGCCACGCGCCGCTCGATGCTTCCGCGCGACTCGCCACCCGGGGCGACCGGCGCCTCGAGACTGCGGTAGTCGAAGACCATCCCCGCCTCGGCGATCTCGTCGAACGTCATCCCTTCGGCGTCGCCGAAGTCGAGTTCGAGCAGGCGTTCATCGACGCGCAGCTCGGCGCCGGACAGCCGGCTCGCGCGGCGGGCGACGACGTTCGCGCGATACAGCGGCGAGCTCCAGACGATCTTGGGCTCGAAACGCGCGATCTTGTGCGGCAGGCGACGCGCCTGGCGCCGTCCGACCGCCGTGAACGACGAGTTCCCGCGCCCGACGAAGCGGCCGGTGACGTTAGCCTCGGTCTCGGGGTGGCGCACGATGAACAGGACCGTCTCGCGCACCTAGCCCACCGCCGCGATGAGCGCGAAGAGCAGCGTCTCGGTGATGAGCACGCTCGCTCCCATCACGTCGCCGGTCACGCCGCCGAATCTGAGCGCGAGGACGTGCGGCACTCCCAGCGCGAGCAGCAGGCCGATGGCCGCATACGCGATCCCGGCGACGTGCAGGCCCGTCCACAGCAGCCACGTCGCGCCAAGAAGGGCCGTCGCCGCGACCAGCGCCGACAGCACCGTGGGCCGTCCCATCACGCTCCGCCCGAGACCGCCCTCACGTGCCGGCGTGCCCAGCCAGGCCGCGGCCGTCGCCGAGAACCGCGCGAACACCGGCACCACGAGCACCGGCGACTGGTGCGGTGCCGAGAGGACGGTGGCGATAGCTACGACCTCGAAGACCGCCGTGAGTGAGAGCGCGGCAGCTCCGAACGCGCCGACGTGCGGATCGGAGAGGATCTCGAGACGCCGCGAGCGTTCGTGAGAGCCCCAGTACGCGTCGGCGACGTCCGCCAGGCCGTCCCAGTGCATGAGCCGCGTCAGCAGCGCCCACACGACCACCACGAGGGCGGCGACGAACAGCGGCGAACGGCGAGTGTCGGGCCACAGCTCGGCGGCCTTCACGATCGCGTACGCGACGCCTCCCAGCGCGGCGCCCACCCACGCGAACCACGCGGCCGCCTGGGTGCCGCCGGATTCGGGCATGCGGGCCGGCGTCGGCACCACCGTCAGAAGCGAGACCGCCAGGCCCGCGTCTCGTATCGGGTGCTCCCGGCCCAAGTCAGACCCCGAGGCCAGACGTGGATGCGGGGGCTCCTGACGTGTCGGTCGCGCTCCCCGAGTCCACGCCCGCCTCGGCGAAGGTCGCCATGCCCGAGAGCATGCGACACGCCGCGTCGATGACGCCGGACGCGAGCGCCGCGCCGGTGCCCTCGCCGAGCCGCATGTCGAGATCGAACACCGGATCGAGACCCAGCTCGCGCACGACGATCCGGTGTCCCGGCTCCGCCGAGAGGTGAGAGACCACCACGTACTCGCGCGCAACCGGGCACAGCCGAATCGCTGCAAGCGTCGCTGCCCCGGCGATGAAGCCGTCGCTCACGACGACCGCGCCGCACTCGGCCGCACCGATCACAGCGCCGGCGAGCGCGGCGATCTCCAGTCCGCCGACCGCCGCGAGCACTCCGAGCGCGTCGAGGTGGGCGACGCCGTTGACCGTCAGCGCACGGGAGACCACCTCCGCCTTGCGGGCCACGCCGTCGGCGTCGAGTCCGGTGCCCGGACCGACGACGACCGCCGGTTCCGCACCGGAGTACGCGGCGGTCAGCGCGGCCGCGGCGGTGGAGTTCCCGATCCCCATCTCGCCGATCGCGATCAGGCGGTAGCCCTCCTCGACGGCGCGCCGCGCAGCCTCCACGCCGACGAGCACGGCTGCCGCGCACTCCTCGCGCGACATCGCGGGTGCCTGGGTCATGTCGGCGGTGCCGTGCGCCACGTTGACATGCTCGATGCCGGGCATGCCCGAAAGGTCGCGGACGACACCCACGTCGTACACGCGGACGTCGGCGCCCACGCTCGCTGCGATCTGGTTGATCGCCGCGCCGCGCGACGTGAAGTTCGCCACCATCTGCCACGTCACGTCCTGCGGGTAGGGCGTGACGCCCTGCGCGACCACGCCGTGGTCGCCAGCCATGAGCAGCACGATCTTGCGCGAGACGTCGGGGTGATCGGTGCCCTGCACCGCGGCGACCTGGGCCGCGAGCTGCTCGAGCCGGCCGAGCGAGCGCGGGGGCTTCGTCAGGCTGTCGAGCCGGTCCCATGCGCGAGCCGCGGCTGCCGGCTCGGTCGGTGTCACCGAGAAGATCGTCGCTTGCAGGCGGTGCTCGTAAGTGGGTTCCATGACGCCCTTCCTCGCGGTCGAGCCGCCAGCGCGGCCCGGGATCGTCAGCGTATCAGTCCTCGGGCCACGTCGCGTCGAGAGGCAGCCCCGACAGCGGCACGAGCCGCCCGGCGACGCACAGGTAGGCCGCGTCCGCCGCCGCCACCAGTCGCCGGTTCGCTCGGCCCAGCTCGTCTCGGAAGAGCCGGCCTGCGGCGTAGGGTGGCACCAGGCCGTCGCCCACCTCGTTGGTCACGACGATGGCGTCCCCTCCGCGCGCGACCAGTCCGTCCACCGCGCCCCGGAACCGCTCCTGCACGCGCTCGGCATAGCCGGCCGGGAGCGCATCGGCGGCAGCGTCCGCCAGCTCGGTAGCGGACGACGCGGGCCACGCCTCCTCCATCGCCAGGCCCAGCAGCGTGCCTACGCAGTCGACCAGCACCACCGAGTCGGCGTCCAGGTCACGCAGCCAGCCGGTCGACGTGTCGGACTCGATCGTCTCGAAGCCGCCCGGCCGCACCTCGCGATGGCGCGCGACGCGCTCCGAGAACTCGGCGTCGGTCCCGTCGTCGCGCCCGAAGACCACGACCTGCACGCGACGACCCCGCGCGAAGCGCTGCTCGGCGAGGCGCTGCGCCGCCGACGACTTCCCACTGCGCGCGCCGCCGGTGAACACCACGAGCGCCATCTCAGACCTCCTCGTCCATGCCGACCGCGCGCCGCAGCGCGGCAATCTCCTCGGCGGTCAGATGGCGCCATCCGGCCCTGCTCAGGTCTCCGAGCTCGATCGGGCCGAAGCGCACCCGATGCAGCTCGAGCACGGGGTGCCCCACCGCCGAGAACATCCGCCGGACCTGGCGCTTGCGGCCCTCCCTGATGGCGATCTCGCAGTACGTCGTGCCGCCCGACGAGCGCAGCACCCTGACGCGCGCGGGCGCCGTGAGGCCATCGTCGAGCGAAACGCCCTCACGCAGCCGGTCGAGCTCGGGCTCGGTCGCGCGCCCGTCGACGAGCACGCGGTAGACCTTCTCGACGTGGCGGCTCGGGTGCAGGAGGCGGTGCGCCATCTCGCCGTCGGTGGTGAAGAGCAACAGCCCGGTCGTCTCGTAGTCGAGGCGGCCGACCGGGAAGAGCCCCGGATACTCCTTCACCGGCACGAGCGCAGCGACGGTGGTGCGGCCCTGCGGGTCGCTCATGGTCGTCACGACCTGCGCGGGCTTGTTCAGCGCGAGGTAGACCGCACCCTGCGCCAGGCGCACTTCTCGACCGTCGACCGCCACGCAGTCGACGGAGGGATCGACCTTCGTCCCCAGCTCGGTGGCGACCCGGCCGTTGACCGTCACGCGGCCCGCGGTCATGAGGTCCTCGCTCCCGCGTCGGCTCGCGACCCCCGCGCGGGCGAGGAACTTCTGGAGGCGCATGGGAACGACGCGCTCGGCCGAGTCCTCGGCGGCGCGTCCGGTCTCACGACGGTCGCTGTGCCCTGAGTCAGCCATGCGTCAGTCGATGACCTCGACGTCGCCGTCGTCGTCCTCGGCTTCGAACGCGGGCACGAGCGGCGTCTGCCCGCTCGACAGCCGGTCGCGGATCGCGCGCTCGGTCGCCTCGTCGGGAGCGAACTCCTCGATCGGCGGGAGCTCGGTGATGTCCTTGAGGCCGAACTTCTCGAGGAAGTTCATCGTCGTGCCGTACAGGATCGCGTTGCCCTGGTTGCGGTCGCGGCCGACCTCGCGCACCAGGCCCTTCTCCACGAGCGACGCGATGACGCCCTCGCTGTTGACACCGCGCACGGCGTTGACGCCGGCTCGCGTCACGGGCTGGTGGTACGCCACGACCGCGAGCGCCTCGAGGGCGGCCTGCGACAGCCGGCGGGTGTCCCACGACAGCACGTAGGCCTCGATGACGTCGTGGTAGGCGGGGTGCGTGTAGAACCGCCAGCCTCCCGCCACCTCGCGGAGCTGGAAGCCCCGCTCGCTCTCGCGGTATTCCTGGGCCAGTTCGGCGAGCGCCGTGTCGACCTCGCCCGGCGCGGCCTCCAGGATCTTCGCGAGCCGGATCGCCGAGACGGGCTCGTCGGACACGAACAGGAGCGCCTCGAGGGCGCCGCGCAACGAGCTGGTCTCGCTCATCGGTCTTCCTCCCGATCGGGCAGGCCGCGACGGGCGGCCTCCTCGTCGTCGATGTGGGTGATCACGATCTCGCCGAAGATGACGTCCTGGGTCACGTCGGCGAGACCGCGCTTGTACAGCTCGAGGATCGCGAGGAAGGTGACCACGACGATCTCGGGCGTGGTGTTGCCGTCGAGCAGCTCGCTGAAGCGCGCGGTCCCCTTGCGCACGAGGGTCCGGTGCACGCTCTCGGCGTGCAGCTCGAGCGAGATGGGCATCGAGGCGACGTGCTCTGCCTCGAGCAGGAACACCTCGCGGCGGTGGAGCAGATCGGCGCAGATCACCGCGAGGCCGCGCAGCGTCAGCCCCTCGAGGAAGTCCGGCATCAGCCCCAGGAACTCGGGCTCGAGACCCGCCTGGCGCGGGTGCATGTGGTGCTCGGCCTCCATACGCGCGGACAGCTCCGACGCGGCGTTCTTGAACTGCTTGTAGGCGAGCAGTCGCGCGATGAGGATGTCACGTGCGTCTTCGGGCGACAGGTCGTCGAGCTCGTCGCCGAAGTATGCCTCTTCCTTGGGGAGCAGCGACGCCGCCTTGATCTCGAGCAGCGTCGCCGCGACCAGCAGGAAGTCGCTCGCGACGTCGAGGTCGAGGTCGTTCATGCGGTCGATGTAGGCGAGGTACTGCTCGGCGACGTCGGATATCGAGATCGCGCCCACGTCGAGCTTCTGCCGCGAGACGAGGTGCAGCAGCAGGTCGAAGGGACCCTCGAAGACGTCGGTCTTGACGGTGTAGGCCACGGCCCGTGCCCTAGAGGACCGGCTCGGCGCCGTCGTCGAGCGCGAAGGACGGGGCCGAGACCTCCGCCGCGTTCGGGTCGCGCTTTTCGATCCCCGCTGTCCGCTCGGTGGGCGCGTCGATCCCGACGAGCTCGCGGCACGTCGCGACGACCTCGCCCGTGACCGGGGAGGCCTTTGCCGCGCCCCCGGCGAGCACGTCCCATGCGTGGTTCGGGATCGCGGCGAGTTCGGCCCGGCGGGCCTGGAACGGCGCGAAGTAGTCGACCAGATCGTCGGCGAGCTTGCGCTTGTGGGCGACGCACCCGCACTCGGCGGTACGGCAGCACGCGTCCCACTGCGCGATCTCGTCAGCCGGCGCGATGAGCTTGTGCACCTGGTGGAGCGGGCAGATGTCGGGATCGCCCGGGTCGGTCTTGAGCTTGCGGGCGGGGTCGGTCATGAACGACATGACCTTCGCGCGCATCTCGTCGGGCGGGTCGGAGATGTAGATCGCGTTGCCGTAGCTCTTCGACATCTTGCGGCCGTCGGTACCCGGCACGCGCGCGCCCTCCTTGGGGATGACGGCCTCGGGCTCGATGAGGTAGTCGCCGTAGATGTTGTTGAAGCGGCGCACGATCTCGCGCGTCAGTTCGAGGTGCGGCGCCTGGTCCTCGCCCACCGGAACGGCGTCGGCGCGCACGACGGTGATGTCGGCAGCCATGAGCAGCGGGTACAGGAAGAACCCCATGTTGCCCAGGTCCTTGTCCGAGACCTGCTGCTGCTGCTCCTTGTAGCTCGGCACGCGCTCGAGCCACGGCTTGGGTGTCACCATCGAGAAGAACGTCATGAGCTCGACGACCTCGGGGACGTCGGACTGGCGGTAGATCGTGCAGACCTCCGGGTCGAGTCCGGCAGCGAGCCAGTCGAGCACCATCTCCTCGGTGGACTCTCGCACATGGCTCGGGTCCTGCCAGTGCGTCGTGAGCGCGTGGTAGTCGGCGATGAAGTAGTACGCGTCGTATTCGTCCTGCATCCGGAGCATGTTCTGCAGGTTGCCGAACCAGTGCCCGATGTGGAGCTTTCCGGTCGGGCGATAGCCGGTGAGGGTGCGCTTCTTGGACATGCGGGTGCGGCTCCGGAGGTCGTCGGATACGGTGCCGTCCATGATAGCGCAGCGCGACGTCCGAAAGGGCGCCTATCCGGCGGGCGTCGGGCTCGTCTCGGCAGCGGTCCGCGCCTTCCCCGAGCGCACCGCGTTGATCCTGACGACCTGGGTCACTGCCGAAACCACCGAGAAGCACGCGGTGAACACCAGCAAGAGCGCCATCGCCGAGAACGTGATCGTGGTCCCGAAGAGAAGTGCCGCCACCGCAAGGGCGTCGAACGCCGCGACGAGCCACACGCCCCACGCTGCAGAGCGGACGGCAACCTTCGAGCCGTCAACCGCCACGCGGCACGATCGGCCCGCCAGCCACCCGAACACGCCGCCGAGCACCCCGAAGACGACCGACCACAGTGCTGAGATCGTCACCCCCGACAGCCATATGATCGCCGCGGATCCACCGACGCTGACTGCCGCGCTCACGAGCAGCCAGGCGACGCTCCCCTTCCGCGGGCGACTCGCCACGAGAGCGGCGATCACGATGAACAGCACGAAGACGACCAGCACCCCGACTCTCGCCCACAGATAGGCCTGCGCGTACGGTCCCATGACGGCCTCCTCACAGCCACAGGGTCGACGGACCGACCCACTCCGGCGAGCCCATGAAGAGCATGCTCAGCAGGAGCAGCAGCGCGAAAGCGAGTGCTCCTCCAGCGGCAGCGACACGCTCGGTGTCCGACATCGGCGGCTGCGGGTCCGCGGGAGCGACCACGGCCGCCACGGGATCCGCCGCAGCGACGATCCCCAGCGTCACGGCGCCCGTCCCGGCCGCGCCGCCGAAGTCGGTTGCCACACGCTGCACGCTCCCGCTCGCGGTACCGGAGTACTTCGAGAGCGCCGTACCCGAGCCGCTCCCGTCGGCCTTCCACGAGTCACCCTGCTTGATCACCGTGGCCGTTCCGCTGCCCTTCAGGACGCCGGGCGCGTTCACCGTCGCCTGGATCTGCGCCGAATCGCCACTCCGGGTCACGCGGCCCACCGTGGACGCCGAGTAGCCCTCGGCCTCGAGCGTGACATCCACGGTGTCCCCGTTGTCCACGAGGTACGCCGTGACCGGAACGTTGCGCCCTGAACTCGTCGTGACCGTGCCCGTGTACGTCCCGCTGAGGTCGGCGTCGTCCGAAGCGAACGCGAACGCCGATGCGGATACCACGAAGAGCGCGATCCCCAACGCGATGATGACTGCACGTCGCATGGGTCCCCCTCCCGACGACTGCGTCTCCCTGCCGTATCCATACCCTCCACGGCCCACGTTCGCGCGACCGGGCGATCGGGCGGTCCGCCGGGTTACGGCAGAAGCAGGTTCATGAGGGGGTAGACGGTGTACTGGAAGTAGGTGCCGAAGGGGTTGAAACCCGGGATGAGCTGCGGCAGCAGGAAGATCAGCGCGATGAGGATGACGAACGAGTAGCGCTGTATCGAATACCAGCCCTGCAGCGCGCTGTCCGGCAGAAACACCGGCACGATACTCGACCCGTCGAGCGGCGGGATCGGAATGAGGTTGAAGAACATCAACACGAGGTTGAGCCGACAGAGCAGCACGCCGATCAGGTAGACCGACGCGGCCAGCGAGCCGTTCACAACACCCAGCGGAACCGCGAGCCACGCGAGTCCCGCGCCCAGCAGCGCAAGTACGAAGTTCGCAAGCGGGCCGGCGATGCCCGTGATGAGCTCGCCTTGCCTGAGGTTCTTGAAGTACATGGGGTTGTACGGGACCGGCTTCGCATACCCGATGATCGCGCCCCCCGTGAGAGCCCCGAGCAACGGCAGGATGATCGTGCCGAACAGGTCGATCGACGCGATCGGGTTCATGGTCAGGCGGCCGGCGTTCTTGGCCGTCGGGTCACCGAGCCGATACGCCGCGTAGCCGTGCATGAATTCGTGGAACGCGATGGACGGGATGAACAGCACCAGGCTGATGACCGCCGACAAGGTCGAATTCACCCAGAGTCCTTTCGCGGGTCGAGGAGGCCCGCGCGCGCCGCAAGGCGCTTGAGGTTCGCGAGCTCGGCTTGCCGCCCGACCGCCCGGCCATCCAGCCGGTCGTCGCGGGCTCGCGCCAGTATAGCCGAGAACCGCTCCGACGGCCGCGCACCCAGCGCGATCAGGTCGGCGCCCGACACCGCAGGACGGACGGACGTCAGCTCGCCCGCGAAATGACCGATGCGGCTTCTGGCGAGCTCGTCGCCTCGGGCCCAGAGGTTGACGACCGCCTCCGGGGAGAAGGGCTCGAGCAGCCGGTAGAGGCGGCTGTCGCGCATTCTTCCCCGCGCCTGCAGGTCGCGTAGGGTGCGCGGTCCGTGCTCCGCCAACTGGCGTACGGGTTCCGCGTACGCGCGGCCGAGGCGCAGGTGGCGCACCCACTTCTCGGCTGCGGTGCGCCCGGAGCCCGCCGTCAAGCCCGCGGCGTACGCCACGGCACGCGACGGCGCGCGGTGCAGGCCGTCCGCAAGGGTGCCGATGCCCGCCTCGATCTCCCGGAGCATACCGGGGGCATCGGCAGGGCTCGTGCCCTGCGCCAGAAGTCCCTCGAGCGCCCCGAGCTCGTGGAGCCGGGAGGCGACGGTGGCCGGATCGGGCTCGGCGAGGATGTCGAGCAGCTCTTCTCGGACACGCGCGCCCGACACCTCCCCGAGCAGACCCAGTTCCACCGCCCGACGCGCGAGCCCCTCGGTCGTCGCGTCCATCCGGAAGCCGTAGCGCTCCTCGAAGCGCGCACCGCGGAGCACGCGGGTGGGATCGTCGACGAACGACAGCGAGTGGAGCACCCGCACGATCCCGGTATCGAGGTCGCGCAGCCCGCCGAAGGGGTCGGCGATGGCGCCGAAGCACGCCGGCTCGAGGCAGGCGGCCATGGCGTTCATGCTGAAATCGCGCCGGAACAGGTCCTGGCGGAGCGTCGAACGCTCGACCGTGGGTAGCGCGCCAGGGCGTACGTAGTACTCGGTGCGCGCGCTGGCGACGTCCACGTGGAACTCTCGGCTCACCGCGAGCACGGCCGTGCCGAATCGCCGGTGCACCTTGACGCGGACACCCAGCATCTCGGCGGCGGCAAGCGCGAACGCGACCCCGTCGCCCTCGACCACGACGTCGATGTCGAGGTTGGGGCGCTCGAGGAGCATGTCGCGGACGAACCCGCCCACCACGTGTGCCCGCTCCCGCCGCTCCGAGGAGAGTCGCCCGAGGGCGTGCAAGATGTCGCGGACGGGCTCGGGCAGCAGCCGCTCGACACTTCGGGCGAACCGGGCGCTGGCGAGCGGGTGCACGCTCGGCAACTCACGCGAGAGGTAGGCCTCACCGTGTTCGGCGCGCAGCACGTCTTTGCGGGTGACGATGCCGACGATCTGCGCGTCCTCGACCACGGGCAGCCGGCCGATGCCGCGGGTGGCAAGCAGCCGCTCGAGGGTCGCGAGGTCGCTGTCCGGCCCCACCGTCAGGATGTCACGCGCCATAAATCCCTTCACGGGCGCGTGCCCCAGGCCGTGACGAGTCGCCTTGTCGACGTCCTTGCGAGTTACCAAGCCGACCAGCCGGCCCTCCTCAACCACCGGAAGCCCGCCGTGGCCCCACGTCGCCATCCGCTCCGCCGCGGCGTGCATCGACTCCTCCGGCGAGGCGCTGCGGACCGGAGACGTCATGACGTCGCGTGCACGCAGCGGCGGCCGCACGGTGGCCTCGAGTGCCGAGCGCACCAGGGCCGCCACCTCTGGGACTGTCCTGTTCTTGAAGCTCGCCGAGGCGGCCTGCGGGTGACCTCCCCCGCCGATGCGCACCATCACCTCGCCAACGTCGACCTCGCCCACGCGGCTCCGGGCCACCACCTGGAGCCGGCCAGGCATGCTCACCACGGCGATCGCGACCCGGTAGCCCATGTCCTCGACCACGTAGTGCGTCAGGACGCTCGCCGAGTCGACGTACTCCTCCGATACCGCGGTGCCCACCGCCACCTGCTGCCCGTTGACGTCCCACACCTCGATGGACTCACCGAGCTGGCGCAGGAGCTCGCGCTGCTCCGGTTCGAGGGTTCGTGCGAGGAACTGGTTGAGCACCTCGATGTCGGCCCCGTTGGCCATGAGCCACGCCGCGGCGTCCGCGTCGAACGCGGTCGCGCCCGGGTAGGTCAGCGAACCGGTGTCCTCGTGGATGCCGAGCAGCATCACGCTCGCCTCGAGCGGCGTCAGCTCGATGGCTCGGCGCCTGATCTCGTGCACGAGGATCGAGGTGGTGGCCCCGACCTCGATGGAGCGGTCCTCGGCGCTCTCGAGGTCGCCCTCCTGCGGCGGGTGGTGGTCGTACGCGATCACCTCGACGCCGGGGCGACGTGCGACCGGTCCCAGCTCCGCGAGCCGGTCGGGGTCGCGCGTGTCGACCATGACGATCCGGTCGATGGCGTCGAAGTCCAGCCCCTTGAGATCGACGAAGTCGAGGAACTCCTCATGCAGGTTGTGAAACGCGCGCACGTTGCCGTTCTGGCTGCCCAGGAACACGCCCTTGGCTCCGGGGAACAGCTTGGTCGCGGCGACGGTCGACGCGTACGCGTCGAAGTCGGGGTTCGCGTGTCCGACCACGACCTGCACTCCGGCACCTCCCCTTCGGCGAGGTCTACAGTGCGTGGAAGAGCGTCGGCGGTTCGACCTTCTCGGCCGAGAAGTGCACCGCCGAGCGGAACCGCTCCTCACCGGCGTCGAGCAGCTCCTCGCTGGCGGCGTACATGGTGCACAGCTCGTCGCCGGTCGCTACTTCGCTCCCGACTCGCACCGCGAGCACCAGGCCCGCGCCGGGGTCGATGACGTCGTCGACGTGTTGGCGGCCGGCACCCAGCAGCATCGCCGCGCGGCCGACGTCCTCCGCGTCGAAGCGCGACACGAAGCCAGGGGCCAGTGCGCACACGACGCGCGAGACGGGCGAGCGCGGCAGCACCGACAGGTCGTCGGCGCACCGCGCGTCGCCGCCCTGGGCCGAGACCCAGTCTCGGAAGCGATCGAGCGCCCGCCCGCTCGACAGCGCGTCGAGCAACTGCGCGCGGGCGTCGTCCTCGTCGGTGGCGCGCTCACCCAGCACGAGCATGCGCGCACCGAACGCGAGACACACCTCGGTGAGCTCGGCGGGGCCTTCGCCGCGCAGCGTGAGGATGGCCTCCTCGACCTCGAGGGCGTTGCCGACGGCCATCCCGAGCGGCTGGTCCATGTCGGTCATGAGGCACTCGACGCGCTTGCCCAGCGCTGCGCCGACCGCCGTCAGCTCGTGCGCGAGCTCGCGGGCCTCGGACTCACTCTTCATGAACGCGCCGGAGCCGACCTTGACGTCGAGGACGATCGCATCGGCGCCGCCCGCGATCTTCTTCGAGATGATCGAACCGACGATGAGCGGCACGGACGGGACCGTCGCGGTCACGTCGCGCAGCGCGTAGATCTTCTTGTCGGCCGGGTCGATCGTCGGCGACTGCGCGATGACCGCAACGCCCACCCTGCGCACCTGCTCGATGAACTCGTCCGGATCGAGCTGGATGCGGAAGCCGGGGATCGACTCGAGCTTGTCGAGCGTCCCGCCCGTGTGGCCGAGCCCGCGCCCGCTCATCTTCGCCACGGGAACACCGCACGCCGCGACGAGCGGCGCGAGCACGAGCGTCGTGGTGTCGGCGACGCCGCCAGTCGAGTGCTTGTCGACCTTGACCCCGGGAATCGAAGACAGATCGACCACCTCGCCCGAGCGGACCATCGCATCGGTCATCGCGACGCTCTCCTCGGCAGACAGTCCGCGCAGCAGCGCGGCCATGAGCCACGCCGACATCTGGTAGTCGGGCATCTCGCCGTTCGTGAAGCCGAAGACGATGCGCTCGAGCTCCTCGGCGGTGTGCTCTTGGCCGTCGCGCTTGCGCTCGATGAGCTCCTCGAAGGTCGGTTCTCTCACGCGCCCCTCACCTCCGAGAGGAACGACGTCCCGCGGCCGCACGCGCCGGAGATGCCGTAGAAGTCGAGCACCGTCTCGCCGATGTCGGCGAACGTCGACCTGATGCCCAGCCCGACGCCCGCGTCCACGCCCTTGACGTGCGCGATGAGCGGCGTGTACTCGCGGCTGTGGTCGGTGGAGTCGGTCGTCGGGTCGCACCCGTGGTCGGCGGTGATCACGAGCACGTCACCGTCGACCATCGCGTCGAGGAGTTCCGGCATGCGCGCGTCGACGGCCTCGAGCCCCCGGGCGTAGCCCTCGACGTCGTTACGATGCCCCCAGACCATGTCGAAGTCGACGAGGTTGGCGAACACGAACCCGTTGTCGCTGGTGTCGCGCACGCGCTTCACCAGGTTGTCGAAGCCGTGCATGTTGTTCTCGGAATGGGGCGATTCGCAGATGCCGCGCCACGCGAAGATCTCGCCGATCTTGCCGATGCCGTAGCTCTTGACCCCGACCTCGAGCAACCGGTCGAGCACCGTCGGCTCGGGCGGCGCGAGGGCGTAGTCGCGGCGGCGGTGCGTACGGGTGTAGACGCCGTCTGCGTTGGGACCCTCGAACGGCCGCGCGATGACGCGGCCCACGGCGTGCTCCCCCACCACGACGCGCTCCCGGGCGATCGAGCAGATCTCGTAGAGCCGTTCGATGGGGATGACGCCTTCGTGCGCGGCGATCTGGAAGACGCTGTCCGCGCTCGTGTAGACGATCGGCTTGCCCGTGGCGACGTGCTCGTCGCCGAGCTCCTGGATGATCACCGTGCCGCTCGCCGGATAGTTGCCGAGCCATCCGAGCCCCGTCTCGCGCGTGAACGCGTCCATCACCTCGGGCGGGAAGCCGTCGGGGTAGGTCGGGAACGCGGTGGTGAGCCGCATCCCCATCATCTCCCAGTGCCCGGTCGTGGTGTCCTTGCCCGCCGACAGTTCGGCGTTCTTCCCCCACGAAGCGCTCGGGGTCTCGGTGGGCGGCACGCCCTGAATGTCGGTGATGTTGCCCAGGCCCATCGCGCCGAGGTTGGGCATCGACAACCCACCCGCGGCGCGTGCGGTGTTGCCAAGCGTGTTCGAGCCGGCGTCTCCGTACTCTGCCGCGTCCGGAAGCGCGCCGGCACCCACGCTGTCGAGCACCAGAACGATCGCGCGAGGCGCACGGGTCATGTCAGCTCACCGTCCTGTCGACTTCCTCGAGGCTCGTGATCCCTGCGGCCACCTTGAGAAGGGCGTCTCGGCGCAGAGAGGTCATGCCCTTCGCGATGGCGAGTTCGCGCAGTTCGTCGGAGGGAGCGTTCTTGATGAACAGCCTCGTGAGCTCCTCGTCCATCTCCATGATCTCGAAGACGCCGATCCGGCCGATGTACCCCGTCTGACGGCACCGGTCGCACCCCACAGGCCCATACGTCTCGAGCCCCAGTGCCTCCTCTTCCGAGAACCCCGCGGCCACCAGCGTGTCCCACGCCACGGCGACCTTCCGCTTGCACGACGGGCACAGCACGCGAACGAGTCTCTGCGCGACGGCTCCGATGAGCGCCGAGGAGGTCACGTAGGACTCGACGCCCATGTCCGTGATCCGTGTGAGCGCCGACGGCGCGTCGTTGGTATGGATCGAGGAGAGCACCAGATGCCCGGTGAGTGCCGATCGGATCGCGATGGACGCGGTCTCGGGATCGCGCACCTCACCGACCATCACGATGTCGGGATCGAAACGCAGGATCGTGCGAAGGCCACCCGCGAAGGTCAGCCCGACCCTCGGATTCACGGCGACCTGCGTGAGGCCGGCCATGCGGTACTCGATGGGGTCCTCGATCGTCACGATCTTCACCCCGGGCGCGTTCAGCTCGTTCAGCGCCGCGTAGAGCGTCGTCGACTTCCCGGAACCGGTCGGGCCAGCGATGAAGATGCATCCGTACGGTCGAGCCAACATCCGCGACAGAACGGCCCTGTTCTCCTCGGTGAGGCCCAGGTCGTCGATGCGGTGGAAGGCGACGTCGCTGTTGAGGATCCTGATGACGATGCCCTCACCCAGGGGCGTGGGCAACGTCGCGACGCGCAGGTCCAGCGGACGTTCCTCGAGCCTCAGCGAGATGCGTCCGTCCTGAGGGCGGCGGCGCTCGGTGATGTCCATCTCGGCCATAACCTTGATGCGGCTCGTCAACCCGGACAGCGCGGAGCGTGGCAGGTTCGCGACGTCCTGGAGCACCCCGTCGATGCGGTAGCGCACCCGGACGCCCGTCTCGGTCGGCTCGAAGTGGATGTCGCTCGCACGGTCGATCGCCGCCTCGCGTAGCAGCTGGTTCACGATTCGGACCACCGGCACGTCGCCGACGTCCACGCCGGCCTCCAGGGCCGACTCCTCGTCTTCGTCTTCCTCGGCCACTTGGAGCTGCTGCAGCACGTCGGGCGCGACGAAGTACTTCTCGATCGCGTACTGCACCTGGCTCGCGGCCGCCACGACCGGCACGACCTCCCGGTTGGTGCGGATGACGGTCTCGTCGATCGCCTCGACGTCGAGCGGATCGGCCATCGCCAGGACCAGCCGCTCGTCACGAAAGCCGATGGGAATGACGCCACGACGGCGCGCCATTCCGACGGGAAGCATGACCACCGCGGCGCGATCGATGTCGACACCCGCGAGGTTGATGTGTTCGAGGCCCTTCTGCTCGGCGAGCGCCTCGGCGATCTGGTCCTCCGTGAGCACCAGGCTGCGGACGAGGATCTCGCCGATCTTGCCGCCGGAGCGTATCTGCTCGTCGAGCGCGCTGGAAAGCTGCTCGTCGGTGATCAGACCGATGCGGACGAGCAGCTCGCCCATCTTCTCGCGCGAATAGTCCAAGGAAGCTCCCTCCGAGGGCAGCGGGGACGAACGCGGTGCGCCACAGAGCTTATGCCCGAGCGCGGATGCCAGACAGCAGCCACTCGACGGCGAGGACCACCACGATGGTGAGCGCGGTGGTCACCTCGAAGAAGCCGCCATAGGGCGTCTTGATCGGGTCGACACCGAAGGGGATGACGAGCGGGGCGGTGATGGCGATGACGGATTGCGCCCAGGCCTGTGCCGAGAGCTGCCCGAAGAAGACGACCACCAGGCGCGCCGTGAGCGCGACGGCGATCACGACCAGCACGTCCATGATGATGGTGATGATCGTGCGGGCTGGCTTGGAGCTCACGGGGGGCCTCCTCTGGCCGACAAGGACGGTCGGCTAGATTATGCGTGGTCGCCGGCGTGAAACGCCAGCACACGCGGGGCGGCCTACCGCAGCGAGTCGCAGATGATGCGCGAGATCATCTTCTCGGCGACATCACGCGAGTCGAGCGTGCCCGCATCAAGATCGTGGATGGCGGCCTCGACCCGGTCGGGACGCGTCTCTGGACACTCTTCGACCGCGGCCATGACGCGAGCCATCAGTTCGGGGCTCACTTCGGCGTGGGTGAAAGCGGTGACCGGGACGGTGCCCTGACGGTAGTGGGCGGCGATGCGCGCCTGTTCCTCCGAGATGATCATGCACTCCGTATCGGCACCCGTCCGCGAGGACTTTACGCAGTGAATCGATGCAGGTCATGACGCTCGTGACCTACGTCACAGAGCACGCGTGGAACACGGGCGCGCTGGCTCCGGAAGTGACCCCGCGGAAAGGGGAAGGCCCGCGAAAGACCCCGAGAAAAGGGGGAGCCCCAAGGCCGGCACCTTGAGGCTCAGGGGTAAGGGGTTGCATTCGCATGCAACTCGGTGAGTATCGTATCAGGCGTCTTCCGACAGCGCAAGCGGCTTCTGTGCCTCAGCGGACGATGAAGGGGGCCAAGACCGCGGCGGATCCCCACACGAGGGGCGCCAGACCCGCAGCGATCACGAGTACCGCGAGCACGATCACCGCGATCCCCGCTCGACTGGTCGTTCCCTCACGGGCTGACCTCTCCGCGTCCTCCGCGGACAGCGTCCCCGCCGCCTCATCAGCGCGCATCCGTGCGGTCTCGTCGAAGAAGAGCGAGCGCATCACCGCGCCGTAGTAGCCAAGAGAGACCACCGATCCCACGATCGCGACACCTGCCGCGACCGCGAGCGTCCATCCCAGCAGCGGCTGGCTGCCCTGATACAGAAGGCCCTGCGCCGCGACGATCGCGCTTCCGAAGACCTGCAGCTTGCCCCAGAACCCGAGCAGCGGCGGGATTCCCGCGAGCGACACCAGCAGCACCGCGAGGCCCACGCTCACGCCGGGGCTCGTCCTCCCCTTGCCCGCCAGGCCCGCGATGCTCCCGTCCCACGCGGGGTCGACCCGGCGGTAGTGCGCCGCGGCCAGAAACGTCCCCGTCGCACCGATCGCATACGTCGTCGCGAAGAACGCGACCGCGGTGGGGTTCAGCGCGACGGCGCCCACGAGCGCGTAACCGGCCTGCGCGATACCCGCGTACGCGAGCATCCGCGTGTACGAGCGCTGGCGCAGCGCACCGAACGATCCGACGACGACCGACAGGATCGACAGCGCGGCGATCGGCACCAGCACCCGGTCCTGCAACTGCCCCGTCGTCGTCACGAGCAAGACCAACGTGAGAGCCACGAGCGCGCCGAGCTTGGGCCCTGCCGAGAGGAACGCCGAGACCTCGGGACGCGCCGACTCGTAGGCGTCGGGCGCCCAGGAGTGGAACGGCGCGATGCTGGCTTTGAACGCCAGAGCGCTGAGCAGCAGCAGCGTCGCGGCCGCAGCGGCCTTGGCCGAGAACGGGTCCGAGAGCGCCGCGTTGATCGCCGCGTACCCGGTACCCTCCGAGAGTGCGCCGACGACCACGGCAAGCCCGAACACGAACAAGCCGGTGGCGACCGCGCCTTGGACGAAGTACTTCATCGCGGCCTCGGCCGCCCGCGACGTGCGGGCCTCAGCCACGAGTGCGTACCCCGCCAGCGCCGCGGTCTCGATCGCCACGAGCAGCATCACCAAGTCGAAGCTCGAAGCCGCCAGGCCGGAAGCGACCGCCCCGAGCGCCACCAGCGCAGCGCTGGATCCACCGCCCGCCCGCTCGGCGGACTCCTCCCAGCCGCCGTACACCGCGACTGCAGCGAGCAGCAAGATCGCGCCGGGCACCGCCGAGAAGGGACCTCCCACGCGCACGACGCCCCAGACCTCCGCGCCCTTGACACCGATCGAGGCCCACGCGCCCACGACGCCGCCGAGGACCAGCGTGCCCGCGACCGCCGCAAGGGCGGCCCTCCGACGGTCGGCAGCGTCGAGCGCCAGGCCGACAAGCGCCCCGAGGAGAGCGATCCCGTACGTCAGCACGACGGCGAGCTGCGGGGACATCTACAGCCCACCCCCCGCGAGCTGGGCAAGCGCTCCGAGGACCTTCTCAGCCATGCTCAGCACCAGCATGGGCTGCAGGCCGACCGCGACGATCGCGATGGCGAACGCGCTCGCGAGACCGATCTCGCGCGCGTCGAGATCGGGCAGCGAGTCGAACTCGCCGATGGGGCCCTGCACCGATCCGCGGACCGCCCGCAGGTTGTAGGCGGCGGCGAGCACCAGGCCGAGCATCGCGACCGCGGTCCAGGCGCCGAAGGTGCGGAACGACTCGAGGAGCGTCACGAACTCGCCGGGGAATCCCGAGAGTCCCGGCAGGCCGAGCGAAGCCAGCGAGCCGAACACGAACGCGACACCCCACACGGGCATGACGCGGCCGAGCCCTCCGAACCGGCTGAGTTCTCGAGTGTGCGCGCGGGCGTAGAGCACGCCGACGAGCAGGAACAGCAGCCCTGCGACGAAGCCGTGGCTGACCATCGTGACCAGCGCGGCCCCGAGAGCGTCGGCCGTCCCGATCCCGACCGCGAGCACGACGAATCCCATGTGGGACACCGACGAGTAGGCGACGAGGCGCTTGAGGTCGGTCTGAACCAGCGCCATCGCCGCGCCGTACACGATGCCAGCGAGACCCAGGACGATGAAGACCAGCCGGACGGAGTCGAAGGTGTCCGGCGCGAACGGGACCGAGATGCGCATCAGGCCGTAGCCGCCCATCTTCAGCAGCACGCCCGCGAGCACGATCGAGCCGGCAGTCGGCGCCTCGGTATGCGCGTCGGGCAGCCACGTGTGGAACGGCAGCGCCGGAAGCTTGATGAGGAACGCGATCGTGAAGAGCCAGAAGATCCAGCCGGGGGTGACCAGCTCGTTGGCGGAGGCGGCTACGGCGCTGATGCTCGCGGTGCCGCCGACCTGAGACAGCGCGAGCAGGAGGCCGACGAGCATCAGCGCGCCGCCGGCGAAGGAGTACACGAGGTACTTCGTGGCGGCGTGACGGCGATTCGACGACCCCCAACCGCCGATGATGAAGAACATGGGGATCAGCACGCTCTCCCACGCCACGTAGAACATCAAGAGGTTCTCGGCGAGGAAGACGCCGGTCACAGCCGCCTGCAGAAGCAGGAGCAGCGCAAAGAACGACGCGGGGCGCTCCTCGAGCTGCCACGATGCGATCACCGCCGCCGCCCCGATGAAGACCGTCAGCAGGAGCAGGGGTGCCGAGAGCCCGTCCACGGTCGTGCGCCAGATCGCGCCGACGAAGGGGACCTCGACGCCGTCGATGGTGGCGCCGGTGAGGATGCCCGCGGGAACGAGCGAGGCGATGAGCCCCACCTGGACGGCGATGGCTCCCAGGGCGACCCACCGGACCAGTCTCGGGCCAGCAGGGCCGATCACCAGGCAACACAGCGCGAAGAGCGCGGGTGTGACGACGAGGAGATCGAGTTGCGGCATCCCCGTCACCTCCCCGCCCCGATGTACCACGATGCGACGAGCAGCAGCGCGACGCCGAGTGCGATGGCCGCGCTGTACCACTGCGCGTCACCGGCCTGCAGGCGGCTCACCACGCCGCCGGCCCAGCCCGCAGCCCGGGCCGAACCCTCCACGACGCCATCGATCGCGAAGCGGTCGACGACCGCCCACAAGATGCGACAGCCGCCGGCGACCGGCCGGACGATCCAGCGCGCCACGAACCCGTCCACGCCGAACGCCGACCCGAGCACGGGCCACACCCGCCCGAGCCGCGCCTCGAACGCCTCGTCGGCGTCCGCACCGCGTTCGAGCGCCCATCCCACGCCCACGCCCGCGAGTGCAAGCGCGACCGCGACGACGGAGACCGGGACCGAGAGGTGCTCGGCCTGCTCGCCCAGGCGCTCGAAGAACCACGGGGACGCGAAGCCCAGCAGGGCCGCGGGCACCGCGAGCACCATAAGTGGGACGACCATCGAGGGCCCGCTCTCGTGCGCGTGCCCGCTCCCCCGCCACTCGCCGAAGAACGCGAGGCGGGTGGCTCGGCCGGAGTAGAGGCCCGTCACAAAGACGGTCGCGAAGAGGACCACGGACACGAGCGGCCGGTCGAGCCAGACCACGTCGAGTATCAGGTCCTTGCTGAAGAATCCCGAGAACCCGGGCACGCCGACCAGCGCACACACGCCGATGAGCCACGCGCCGAACGTGAACGGCATGCTCTTGCGCAGCCCGCCCATCTCGCGCATGTCCTGCGTGCCGGCTCCGTGGATCACGCTCCCGGCGGTCAGGAACAGCATCGCCTTGAACGCGGCGTGCGTGACCAGGTGGAAGAACGCGACCGGCCACGCGCCCACGCCCAGCGCCGCGAACATGAAGCCGAGCTGGCTGATGGTCGAATACGCGAGCACCTTCTTGATGTCGCGCTGTGCGATGGCCGCGAGCGACGCACCGAACGCGGAGATGACGCCCGCGGCCATCAGGAGCGTCTGCGCGGCGGGCGAAGCCGCGAACACCGGCCAAGTGCGCGCCACAAGGTAGACGCCAGCGGCCACCATCGTGGCCGCGTGGATGAGCGCCGAGACGGGCGTCGGGCCCTCCATCGCGTCGGGCAGCCAGATGTGGAGCGGGAACTGCGCCGACTTGCCCATCGCGCCGATCGCGAGCGAGATCGCCGCTGCGGTCACGAGGGCGGGGGCGACGCCGCCGAGCCGCTCCATGACCTCGGTGTAGCCGAGCGACCGCGTGGTCGCCCACAGCACGCCCAGGCCCACGAGCAGGCCAAGGTCACCAACGCGCGTGGTCAGGAACGCCTTGACCGCCGCGGCGACCGCCGAAGGCTTGTCGAACCAGAAGCCGATGAGCAGGTAGCTGCACGCTCCCACCAGCTCCCAACCGATGAACAGCGTCGTGAAGGAGTCACCGATGACCAGCAGGGTCATCGCGCTCGTGAACAGGCACAACAGCGCGTAGTAGCGCGCCCAACCCGGGTCCTCGGCCATGTAGCCCGCCGAGAACACCATCACCATGAGCGCGACGGTACCCACGACCACGAGCATGATGGCGGCCAGCGTGTCGACGGACCAGCCCACCGTGAGGGCGAGCTCTCCGACGCGGAACCAGACGACGGAGCCCTGCGACGCGAGCGTGCTCGTCCACGGCTCCGCCACCGCCGAGCCGCCCTGCGGAATCGCAAGCAGCGACCCCGCGCCCAGGGCGAGCACCAGGAGCGGGCCGACAGCGGCCACCCACGGCACGATCCCTCGCGCGAAGCGGCCGAGCACGATCGCGGCCAACGCGAGAATCGCGGGAACGACCACTGCGAGCCACGGCGATGCGACGAGAGGCGCCATCAGCCTCGCACCTCCGTGAGCTCGTCTATGCGGGTCGCAGACCGGCGCCTTGCGAGCGCGACGAGGAGCGCGAGCCCCACCGCCGCCTCGGCCGCCACGACCACGATCAGGAGGAGCGCGATGCCCTGGATGTGAGCGCCATCCGTCGTGGCGGCGTGCGCGCCCAGACCGACCAAGAGCAAGAGCGGTCCCGCGGTCATCACCTCGACGCTGACGAGGACCGCGACCACGTCGCGTCGCACGAGCACGCCGTACAACCCGATGCCGAACAGGATGCAGGCCAGAGCGAGCAGGCTCATTCCCGCTCACCCCCGAGAACCGCCACCACGGCGACCAGCGCCACGAGCAACAGCAGTCCGGCGAGCTCGAACTGCGGCAGGAGCCTGCCAAGCAGCTCGGTGCCCAGGGCCACGGGAGAGGTATCGAACGAGGCGATCTCGAAGCGCTCCGTCATGGGCATGAGCGAGGCGAACAGGAGTGCCGAGACACCGGCGGCCGCCAGCAGGGACGTCGGGCTGTGCTTCGACTCGAGCGCGGGCACGCCCGAGCCCGTGCGGTGGACGAGCATGATCGCGAACAGAAACAGCACGAGCACGCCACCGACGTACACGAAGAGCTCGGCGAGTGCGAGGAAACCGAACCCGTAGTAGGCGAAGAGGCCGGCGAGCGAGAGCAGGAGGAAACCCAGCCCGATCGCCGTGCGCATCAGCTCGCGGCCGAAGACGGCGAGCAGCGCGCCGGCGACCGCCGCCGCCGACAGCAGCCAGAACAGCACGTCGCTCAGCAGCAGGCTCACGGCCGCACCCCCGTTCCCGCGTCCTCGGGGTTGGCGGGGCTGCTGTCCTCGGTCACGCCGAACCCGCCGCGGCAGGGCGCGCCGCTCGCGGCGCCCGCGGACATCTCGGCGCCGGTCGCACGAGTGCCCTCGTTGGGACGGACCATCTCGTCCTTGTCGAACAGCATGAGTTCGCGCGAGTAGAACGACAGCTCGTACTGCGAGGTGTGGCGGAGCGCGTGCGTGGGGCACTGCTCGGCGCACAGGCCGCAGAAGCAGCACTTGGTCAGATCGAGGTCGTAGCGGGTCACGCACCGGCTACCGGGGTCGTCGACCCTCTCGACGCGGATGGCGTAGTCGGGGCAGGTGCGAGCACAGAACGTGCAGCCGACACACACCTCCGACGAGCAGCGCAGACAGCGCGCGGCTTCGGCTTGCGCCTCGATGAGCGTGAAGCCGAGCTCGACCTGTCGGAAGTCCTTTGCGCGCTCCAGGCCCTTGGCCATCGGCATCTTCACGCGCCGGCGACTCGACTCGACGCCGTCGGTGCTCGCCTTCTTGTAGCGCGGGTAGATCGGCACGGGGCGGTACACGCGGCCCTCGGACAGGCTCGTGCCCTCGAGGTAGCGGTGTATCGACGTCGCCGCCTCGTGACCCGTGGCGATGGACGCGATGGCCGAGCCCGGTCCGGTCACGACCTCGCCGCACGCGAACACGCCCGGATGCTGCGTCGTCATCAGCGTGCCGTCCACCGGGAGGAGGCCGCGCTCCGTGAGCATCAGGTCGCTGCCGGC
This sequence comes from uncultured Eubacteriales bacterium, assembly GCA_964644675.1. Classification (GTDB taxonomy): domain Bacteria; phylum Actinomycetota; class Coriobacteriia; order Anaerosomatales; family JAAXUF01; genus CAZXWK01. The sequence goes on from CAZXWK010000021.1 coordinate 37,026, forward strand.
CACGATCCCGGCGAGCTTGGGCGCCTGGCCCACCGCGAAGACGATCACGTCGCACATGATCTCGGTGAACTCCTCGGCGAAGACGGGCGCGAAGCGGCCCTGAGCGTCGAACACCGAGAGGCACGACTGCAGGCGTATGCCGGCGACCTTGCCGTTCTCGACGATCACCGAGTCCGGGCCCCACGAGCAGTTCGCGGTGACGCCCTCGTCAAGCGCCTCCTCGATCTCCCACGGGTGCGCCGGCAACTCCTCCATCGACTCGAGGGACGTCATCGTCACTTCGCTCGCGCCCACGCGCAGCGCGACGCGCGCGCAGTCCACCGCGACGTTGCCGCCGCCGATAACCAGCACGCGCTTGCCCTTCACGCCGGCGTCGTGCTTCCAGTTGCCCTCGCGCAGGAAGTCGAGTGCGCCGACCACGCCCTTCGCATCCGAACCGGGTATGGGGATGATCCGGCTCTCCTGCAGCCCGGCGGCGATCAGGACCGCGTCGAACTCGCCGATGAGGTGATCGATCGGCACGTCATCGCCGATGGAGCAGTTCAAGCGCAGTTCCATGCCCATCGCGACCAGGTCGTCGACCTCCTGCTTGATGACGTCGCGCGGCAGGCGGTACTCGGGCACTCCCGAGAACAGCGCTCCCCCGGGATGGTGGTCCTTTTCGTAGACGGTCACGCCGTAGCCCAGCCGCATCAGGTCGTAGGCGGCGGTCAGACCGCTCGGCCCGCTTCCGATGACCGCGATCGTCTGCTCGCGCGTCTTGGGCAGCGGCTTGACGCGCTCGGCGCGCACCTCGGCGTAGCGCTCGTAGGCGATGCGGTGGAGCGGCCGGATCGCGATGGGATCGTCGTAGTAGTTGCGCTTGCACGCCGTCTCGCACGGGTGGTGGCAGATGCGGCCCAGAGTGCCCGGCATCGTGTTCCGGTCGCGGACCAGCTCGTACGCCTCGGCGACGCGGTCTTCGGCAAGGTGGTAGGCCTGGCCGCGCGCGTCCACGTTCGCCGGACAGTTGCCGACGCAGGGGGGCAGCGTGTCCGCACGGTACAGGTCCTCGATGAGCGCGTTGTACTCGGGAGGCAGCGACGAGATCGGCGGGATGTCGTCTCGGCCGAGCACACCCGTGAGGTGCAGGGCGCCGCGCCACCTGGGCGAGAGTACGACTTTCTCGGCGGGGTAGCGCACGGTCTGCGGCTTGATGGTCGAACGGCGGGCGGTGATGCCCAAGCCCGTGAAGACCGAGGCCCAGCGCTCGAAGAAGCCCTTGACGCCCGGCGAATAGTCGTCGGTGACCGAGACATTGACGCGCACGGCGTCCGGCGTGCGGTCGGGCACGGAAGTGGGCCGCCTATCGGGCGTCACAGCCACGCGATCACCACCCCGATGACCAGCAGCTGAGCGAGCGCCATCGGCGTGAGAACCTTCCACGCCAGGCCCATGAGCTGGTCCGGACGCATGCGCGGGAACGTCCACTTCACCCATATCATCGCGGTCGCCAGCACGCAGACGATCGCGACGAATACGACCGCGCCGAGCACGCCCGGCAGCCTCAGGCCCCCGCCGAAGAAGAGCGCGGCCCCGAACAGCGACGCCGCCACGATCCCGCCGTACTCGGCCATCATGAAGATCGCCCAGCGGATTCCCGAGTAGTCGGCGAAGTAGCCGGCGACCAGCTCGGACTCGGCCTCGGGCAGGT
>CAZXWK010000022.1:0-1904 GCA_964644675.1 uncultured Eubacteriales bacterium
GCACCCGCCGAACAGGAAGCCCTCGATGCTGGTGATCCCCGCCGGCAGTGAAACCTGGGTGAGACCGCCGCAGCCGCGGAAGGCGCCCCAGCCGATGGTCGTCATGGTCTCGGGCAGCGTGATCTCGGAGAGCGAGCCGCAGTCCGCGAAGGTGTCGCTGCCGATCTCGGTCACGCTGGAGGGGATCCCGATCGACGTGAGCGCACCGCAGCTCGCGAACGCGTAGCTGCCGATGCGTGTGGCTCCCTGCGGAACGACGATCGTGGTGAGCGAGCCGCAGTTGGTGAAGGTCCAATCGCTGACCTGCGTCAGGCTTGCCGGCAGTGTGATCTTCGAAAGCGCGCCGCACCCGTAGAACGCGCCACCGCCGATGCTCGTGACGCTGTCCGGGAGCGAGATCGAGGTCATGGAACCGCAGTTCCTGAACGCCGACGACCCGACGGTGGTGACCCCGTCGGGGATCGAGAGCGACGTGATGGACGCGCGCTGGGAGAACGCGTCGTCTCCGATCGCTCGCACCGGCAGCCCACCCAGCGTCGAGGGGACGACCACGTCGCCGCCAGGTCCGCTGTAGCCCGTGATCGTCACACTCACACCGTCGTCAGTCCACGTGTAGTCCGGCCGGAATGTTGCCGCGACGGAGTGGTCTGCGATCACGTGCTCGAACGTCACGGATGACGACGCCCCCACCGAGACGCCGTCCACGACGACCTCCTGGATGCCGAACATGGCGTCTGCGGCGATCGAGAACGTGACGTCGTCGCCGTACGGAACGCTCTGCGGTTCGCTCGGCGAGATCGAACCGCCGGCGCCGGCGCTCGGGGTGATCGTGAAGGTGGGGCGTGGCGCGTACGCGGTCGGATACCCGAGCCATGGGCCCGGGGGCGCAACGAAGCCGTTCGCCCCCTCCAGGTAGAAGACGGTGAGACCAGGGGCCGTGCCCATGAAGACGGAGTCGCCCATGAGCGGTGCGTCGCCGTAGAAGGTGACCGACGCCAGCGAGCTGGCGTCGAGGAAGGCGTACTGGGCCACACTCTGCAGTTGCTCGGGCAACGTGATCTGGGTCAGGGCGGTGCAGTGGTAGAACACGCCATCTGCGATGCTCGTGAGTCCGCCGGGCAGTGACACGGTTTGCAGCGACACGCATTCGTTGAACAGGCTCGACGGTAGCGCCGTGACGCCTCGCCCGATGACGACCGTGTGGAGCGCGTCGCAGTACGAGAACACCGCAACCCCCAGACTCGTCACGCTGTCCGGAATCGTGATCTGCTGCAGCGGGGCGCGCGCGAATGCGACGTCTCCGATACTGACAAGGCCCTCCGGCAGGACGACCTCGGAGAGGGACGTGTTGGCGAAGGCCCACGGCCCGATCGCGACCAGGCTGCTAGGCAGGGAGACGTGCGTGAGAGCCGTGCTGTCGAATGCGGACTCACCGATCGTGGTGACGCCTTCCGGGATGGTGACCGTCGAGACGGGGCCGTACCAGAAGGACCACGGCCCGATCGCGACCACCGGGTACCCTCCGAGCGTCGAGGGGATCACCACGTCCCCGCCCGGGCCGGTGTAGCCGGTGATGGTCGCCACGCCACCATCCACCGAGTACGTGAAGTCCTCGGCGAACGCGCTCGTTGCAACGAGCAGCACCACCATGAAGACGACGAGACACAGCGCGAGCCGAACGGCTCGCGGACGAGTAGCGGAACCCATCCCGATCCCTCCAGACCTGTCCCCGACCGCTTCCTTGCGTGCAGGCGCGGTCCCCCTCTGAGGGCGGCCGGATCGGGATGTTCGTCAGGGCATGGTCGTAGGCAGCGCCCGACAGGGGTCGCCACCCGCCTCTATACCCATCGGTTACCAGTGGGAATCGCCGATGGTTCTAGCTGCGGCTTCCCTGCCGCGCCGTG
>CAZXWK010000022.1:2004-35773 GCA_964644675.1 uncultured Eubacteriales bacterium
CGGATGCGGACATCGGTCTGCTCGACCCGGGTGCGCGGACTCGTCGCCTGAGTGAGGACGCCGGTGACTTCGACCGCGTCGACCCGGATCACGGTTCCGCTCGCCGCGACGTTCTTCTGTCCCGTCCACTCGATGCGAACGGTGTGCGGACCGTCGGTCAGATTCGCGATCTCGAATGCCGCCTGCTGATACGCCGCCGGCGTGGCATACAGGTCGACGGTCGTCTCGGTGCTGCCGTCGAGGATGACCCGCGCCTTGCCGTACATGGGCGCCTTGGTCGAGATCCACGTGAACCCGGTGCCCTCGAAGGCGATGTTCAGCGCGCCGCCCGACGAGTTGGTCCAGGCATCGGTCTCGGCGGACAGCGCGGTCGACGTGGTCGTGTTCCACGCGCCCTCGCGAAGGAGCCGGGTGTCGGTCTGCTCGAAACGGAGACGCGGCCGGCCGGCCTGAACAAGATTGCCCATCACCTCGACGCCGTCCAGGCGGATCGTGGTGCCCGTCGCGGCCGGGTTCTTCTCCCCCGTCCACTCGATGCGCACCGTGTGCGCTCCCGGCTCGAGGTCCGCGCGCGAGAACGCCGCCTGCTGGTAGGCGGTCTTGGCAGCGTACAGGTCGACGGTCGTCTCGGTGCTGCCGTCGAGGATGACCCGCGCCTTGCCGTACATGGGCGCCTTGGTCGAGATCCACGTGAACTCGGAACCGGTGAACGCGATGTTCACCGCGCCGCCCGGGGTGTTCGTCCAGATGTCGCTCCCGCCGGATAGCGGCGGCGAGGTCGTCGACTTCCAGACGCCCTCTCGGTAGAGCCGCGGGTCGGTCTGCTCGACGCGCGGGGGACGGACCGAGAAGCCCACCCCGACGGGGACCTCGGCGTTTCCGGCCACGTCCACCGAGTAGTACTCGAGCGTGTGGGAACCCGGTTCCGACGTCGTGGCGAGGGTGCCGGTCTGCCACGCACCCGTGTCGATGCGCCAGTAGGTCGTCGCGACGCCAGACATCGCATCGGAGGCCGTGAGCGGGATCGTCGCCGAAGAGTCGTACGACTTCTCGACCGAGCAGGCGGTCTGCGGCGCGGTCATGTCGACCAGAATGGACGCGAACTTGATGTGCTCGGTGTTGCCAGCCTCGTCCGTCGACCGGTACTCGATCAAATACGCGCCTTCGGCGGCGATGGTGACCGTGCCCTCGTATTCCCGCAGCTCATCGTAGTGGTCCAGCCGATACTCCGTGCGGGCCACTCCCGACCCGTCGCCGTCGGTGGCGTCGATGGTGAAGGTGACGGGCCGGCTGGACCATTCGTCCAGACTCGAACAGCGCAGGGTGCTTGTCGGGGCGGCCGCGTCGCGAGGGGCCACCCCGAGGACCTGGATGCGTCCGTTGCCGCTGTCGGCAACCAGCAGTTCGCCACGAGGAGACAGGGCAAGCCCCATCGGGGTGTCGAACTGCTCGCCACCACTTCCCATGCTTCCGAGCGTGCGCAAGACGACCCCGCCTGAGGAGCACTCCTTCACGCAACCAGAATTGGCCTCGGACAAAAAGACCTGCCCGGTCGGGCTCACTGCGAGGCCGGAGGGTTGCAGCGAGGAGAACACGTCGATCGGCTCGCCCGTAGCGGTGTAGTGCTGCAAGCCGAAGTACCCTTGCGACGCGCTCGCCCACACCGATCCATCAGCCACGACTGTGATGCCGGAAAGGAAGCCGACCGACCCCGGCCAGTCGTTGATGGTGTTCCAGCCGCCGAGGTACTCCCCTTCTGCGGTGAACCGCTGAATCCGGCCGTTCCCCGAATCAGCGACGTACACGGTCCTGTCCGGAGCGACCGCGATCGCCAAGGCCAGGTAGAACTGGCCTGGGGCGCTGCCCGTCGTACCCCAGCCGCCCAGGTACTCGCCGGTCGGGGAGAACCTCTGGACCCGGCTGCCGGCCTTCTCGGATACGTAGACCGATCCATCGGGGCCCACCGCGACCCCGTGAGGCTCGTTGAACTGGCCGGGGAGCGTGCCGTACTCGCCCCAACCGCCAAGATGAGTGCCGGTGGCAGAGTAGTGCTGAACGCGGTGGTTCCCCGTGTCCGCGACGTAGACCGTGCCGTCGGGGGCGCATGCCGCGCCCGCTGGTAAGCGGAGTCCCGTAGTCGAGCCTGGACCGAAGTCAGAGATGTGCTGGCCGGCGGCGCCGAACTGATGCACGCGGTACGCGCCGGACTCGGCCACGTAGACGGAACCATCCGGGGCCGCCGCGACCGCCACGGGCGCGCACATCTGCGAGGAGCCGAATCCGTACCCGCCGTACGAGCGGAGCAGCTCGCCCTGCTGGCTCCAGACCTGAACCCGATGACCCAGCGGATCGGCGACGTGGACCGTGCCGTCGCCGGCAAGAGCGAGGTCCGAGATCTGCCAGCTGTATCCCGCGCTCACATCACGGAACGACGGGCCCAGGTACTCGCCCGAGGCTCCCATGTGGACGACGCCCCATATCTTCTTTGCCGCGATCCAGATCGAGCCGTCGGCGGCGACCTCGAGCCCCTCCGGACCGGGGTAGCCGGCCCAACTCGCCATGCTCAACACCGCGAGACTGTTCCCGTCAGCATCGAACACCTGGATCCGTTCGTTTCCCGTGTCCGAGACGTACACGAGTCCGTTGGTCGTGACGTCGATACCGTCGGGAAGGGAGAGCTGCCCTGCAGCGGTACCGGGACCGCCCCACGAATCGAGCAGGTGGCCGTCGGCGGCGAACCGCTGGATCCGGTTGTTGCCGGTGTCGCACACGTAGACGGAGCCGTCAGGGGCAACGTCCAGCGCTCCGGGCGACGCCAACTGTCCGAGGCTGGTTCCGGGGGAACCGGCCACAGCCAGTCGTTCACCCGCCGCGGACAGGTGAACCAGCACGCCTGTCGGATCCGACACCCACAGGGAGCCATCGGGCGCGAGCGCCACGTCGGAGACGCGAGTGAACGTCGCTCCGGGCCAACGGGAGACGAACACCGTGCTCGTGGTCTCCGCGAAGGCAGGCCCCACCGAGAGAAGAAGTGCCGTGACGATGAGCAGCACAAGGGCACCCAGACGAGTCCTCACGCGAAACCCCCAGTGATCATGGACGACGACACCGCAGAGTATCCTGAGCCGCGACGCACGCCAAACCAGGCCCCGTACGGGCCCGCCTCTAGCCCTATCGGATGCGGCAGATTCTGGCTTGAGCGCCCAACGCGACTATCCGCCGTGCGGCCTCGCCACCGTGCCGAGCGGTCGCCCCTAGTTCGCCGTCGCCTTCAGCGCTTCCTCGACCAGATCGAGCGCAAGCCGCGCCGGTGCGACGCGTCCGTACTCGTCCTCGTTCGAGACCATCGCCACGTCCCAGCCGCCCGAGAACGCGAGCAGCAGCCAGCGGCTCGCGATGTCCTCGGCGGTCACCCACTGCGCCTCCATCTCGGGCGCGTCCTCGAGCCGCTCGGCGAAGGCCTCGGCGAGCTCCTTCGAGTCGAACAGCGCGAGCGCCGGCACCTCGCCGAACTTCGCGCCCGCGACCGACGTGCGGTCCTTCGCGAGCAGCACCCACAGCCGAGGGGTGTCCGGGTCGAAGTCCTCGGGCTGATCGGCGCCGGTGGTTGTCAGGCCGACGTCCGGCGTGTCGAGCAGCGTCGCGCCGTCGGGCTTCTCGGCCGAGGTCTCGCGCGCGATCTCGGCGGTGATGTCGCGGCGCTGCTCGGCGAAGAACGCGATGTCGTTCGCGAACATCTCGGCGGGCACAGCGACGTCGCCCGGGCCGGGGAACGGGAGCACGCTGACGCCGCTCTCGATGAGCGAAGGCAGCGCGTTCTCGAGGAGCTCGCGCGCGCCCACCGCCGTCGGCGTGGCCCCCTCGGCCACCTCCGGCGGCACGAGCTCGGAGTGCGGCCAGACGGGCAGCGCCTCGGTGCCATCCTCACTCTGCAGGATCGCGATGTCGTCGCCGGAGGCGAGGACCCACGCGGAACCGGTGCGGGCGATCTCGCAGACCGTGAACACGTAGCGGAGCCACGGCATCGCGTAGTCGGTCACTCGCTGAAGCAGCGCCTCGTCCATGTGTGTCCTCTTCTCGACGATCGCCGAGCGCGGTGCTCGGCGCATCTTTGCCGGTATCCGGCCGCGGCATCCCGCACCGGTGGCGTTTCGGGTTACCTTTATGGTGAAGGAGGTTGGCATGCCTGACCAGTCGATACCGCGCGCGCAGTTCGGAGTCATCGGAGGAAGCGGCTCACTCAGCTTCGACTTCCCCGGCGCGCTCAACGATCCGCGCGTGACCCTGCTCGCCACCGACCTGGTGTTCGAGACGCCGTTCGGCGCGAGTCCCGCGTTCACCCACTTCGCCGTCGAAGGCCCCCTCGGCCGCCGAGAAGCCCTCGCCGTCAAGATGCACGGCTGGCGCCGGGGCGTGAAGCGCGGGGACGCCTCGCTGCAGGTCTTCTGGGTGTTCTCGGAGGCGGGCGTGAGCAAGGTCGTCGCCGACGGTGGTGTCGGCTCGCTCAACCACCTGCTCGACCCGCGCGACGTCGTCGTGCCCAACGACTTCATCGACCTGACGACCAAGCAAGACATCTACGTGCGCGGCGACCACCTCCTGATCATGCGCCGCCCGATCTGTCCCGATCTCGCCGACCACCTGGTCGGCGGCGCGACCGGCATCTTCCCGCGCGTCTTCGGCCGCGGCACCTACCTAGTGACCGACGGTCCGCGCTTCGAGTCGGTCGCCGAGGTCGACTACATGAAGCGGCTGGGCGGCGACGTCATCGGCCAGTCGCTCGCGCCCGAGGTCTTCCTCGCACGCGACATCGGCGCCTGCTTCGCCGGCATCTACATCGTCGTGAACTACGGCGAGGGCGTCGTGCGCGAGTGGGAGCACGCCGAGCTCAAGGCCGTCTTCTTCGAGGAGTCCGAGACGATCGCGCGCATCGTCCTCGACACCGTCGCGGAGGCCGACCTCGAAGCCGAGTGCGGCTGCGCCGAGTACCGCAAGCCCAGCCTGCTCTCGATTCCTGACGTCCGGGAGCCCTAGGCCCATGCTGCTCACCGCCGACTGGGTCCTGCCGGTCTCGCGCCGCCCGATCCGCGATGGGGCCGTCCGCATCGAGGGTAGTCGCATCGCCGAGGTCGGCACGCGTGAGACGCTCTGCGCAGCGCGCGGCGAGGACGTGCGCGAGTTCGGCGGCTGCGTGCTCATGCCGGGACTCGTGAACGCGCACACCCATCTCGCGCTCACCGCCGCCGGCGGACTCATACCGCCCGCGCCGTTCGAGGAGTGGCTTCCCCAGCTGGTCAGCGCCACCTCCGACTGGAGCCTGGGTGACTACGCCGCCTCCACCGTCGCGGGCGCGCGCGAGTCGCTGCTCGCCGGCGTGACCGTGGTCGGCGACATCGCCTACGGACCCGAGTCGGCCGCCGTCTGCGCCGAGCAGGGCCTCGGCGGCGTCTTCTACTGGGAGGTCCTCGGGATCGAAGCCTCCCGACTGGCCTCCGAGCTCGATCGCATCGAGTTCCCGCTGGCCGACGGCCACCGCTGCGGAGCGCGCATCCGCTGCGGGCTGTCGCCTCACGCGCCCTACACCTCCGGACCTCAGCTCCTCCAGGCCGTCGCCCACAAGGCGCACGAACTGGGAGTCCCGTTCGCGGTCCACGTGGCCGAGTCCTCGGCCGAGACGCACCTGCTGCGGGACGGGTCCGGCCCGCTCGCGCCCCTCGCGAACCGTCTCGCCAAGCATTTCGTCCCGCCCGGCATCGGCGCCGTCACCTACCTCGATCGTCTTGGCGTGCTGGGCGGAGCGACCGCGGTACACCTGGGGCACGCGCTGCCCACCGAGATACCGCGGCTCGCGTCCACCGTGCGTGGCGTGGTCACGTGCCCGCGCTCCAACGCCTACCTCCACAACCCCGTGCCCAAGATCGAGCGCTTCCTCCGCCGCGGGGTCTGCGTAGGCGTCGGCACGGACTCGGCCGCCAGCAACAGCGACCTCGACCTGATGAGCGAGGTCCGCGCGCTCCACGCCGAGCAGCCCGACCTCCCGGCCCGAGCGCTTGTCGACATGGCGACCCGGAGCGGTGCGACGGCCATCGGCGTCGAAGACCGCTTCGGAGTACTCGAGCCGGGACTGCAGGCGGACGTCGCCATCTTCGAGCTCGGCGACACGCACGACCCCGAGGCGGCGGTCGTCCGCTCGGCCGGCCGAGACACCCTGCGCGCGGTCCTCTCGGCAGGGGTCTGGAGAGTACTCGACGGCGGCCTGGTGTCGGGAGACCCAGACCCCAAGGCTGCGCAGCACGCGGCCGAGACCGCGGCACGCTCGCTTCGGCTCCGCTCGCTCTAGCCCGGGAACGCGAAACGGGGCGCCCCGAAGGACGCCCCGTCGACTGCGATCGAACCGGACCCGCCTACTCGCCCAGGTACGCCTTGCGGACGTCCTCGTTCTCGAGCAGGTCCTTGCCGGAACCGGTCAGCTTGATCTCGCCGGTCTCGAGCACGTAGCCGCGGTCCGCGATCGACAGCGCCATGTGCGCGTTCTGCTCGACGAGCAGGATCGGGATCCCGTCGGCGTGCAGCTTCTGGATCGTCTCGAAGATCAGTTCGACGACGACCGGCGCGAGGCCCATGGACGGCTCGTCGAGCATGAGCAGCTTGGGCTTCGACATCATCGCGCGACCCATCGCGAGCATCTGCTGCTCGCCGCCGGACAGCGTGCCGCCCTTCTGCGCGGCGCGCTCCTTGAGGCGCGGGAACAGCTCGAAGACGTGGTCGAGGTCGGCCTTGATCCCGTCCTTGTCCTTGCGCAGGAACGCGCCCATCTCGAGGTTCTCCATGACGGTCATGCGCGCGAAGATGCGCCGACCCTCGGGGACCTGGATGATGCCCTTGGCGGTGATCACGTGGGGCGGCATGCCGCCGATCGCGGAGCCCTCGTAGTGGATCGTGCCCTCTTTGGGATGGAGCTGGCCCGAGATGGTCTTGAGCGTCGTCGACTTGCCGGCGCCGTTCGCGCCGATGAGCGTGACGATCTCGCCGGGCATGACCTCGAGCGAGATCCCCTTGAGCGCGTGGATCTTGCCATAGAACGTGTTGACGTTCTCGAGCTTGAGAAGCGCGTCAGCCATTGGTCGTGCCCTCCTCGTCTGCGGCAGGAGCTTCATCCGCATCGGCGGCGGGCTCGGTGTCGGTCGCCGCGGCGGGCGCAGCCTCGGCACTCGCGGCCTGGGCGGCAGCCTCGGCCTCGGCGGCCTGCTCGGCGGCGAGGAGCGCTTCCGCGCCAGCTCCCAGGTACGCCTCGATGACCTTGGGATTGCGCTGGATCTCGGCGGGCAGGCCCTCGGCGATGAGCTCGCCGAAGTCGAGCACGTAGATGCGGTCGGCGAGGTCCATGACGACCTTCATGTCGTGCTCGATGAGCAGGATCGTCTTGCCCAGCTTCTGGACCTTGCGGACCAGTTCGTTGAGCTGGCGGCTCTCCTGCGGGTTCATGCCGGCCGCGGGCTCGTCGAGAAGCAGCAGCGTCGGCTCGGCAGCGAGTGCGCGCGCGATCTCGAGGCGGCGCTGGTCACCGTAGGGCAGGTTCTTCGCGAGCTCGTTCGCCTTGTCGGCAAGCCCGACGAACTTCAGCCAGTCGAACGCGGTGTCCTGGGTCTTGGCCTCTTCGGCCTTGAACTTGGGCGTGCGCAGGACCGCGCCCACCGCGCCCTCGGCCGACTGCGTGTGCCGGCCCACCATGACGTTCTCGAGCGCCGTCATGTTGTGGAACAGGCGGATGTTCTGGAACGTCCGCGCGATTCCGAGCTTGGTGATGATGTGCGGCTTCTTGCCACCGACGACGACACCCTTGAAGGTGAGCTGGCCCTCCGTCGGCGTGTAGATGCCCGTGAGCATGTTGAAGAAGGTCGTCTTGCCGGCGCCGTTGGGGCCGATGAGCGCGACGATCTCGGCTTCGTCGATGTACATCGTCACGTTGTTGACGGCCTTGAGACCGCCGAACTGCATCGTGACGTTCTGTGCGTCAACCAGATGTGCCATGTCCGTACCTTTCCGGCCCTGTCGCAGGTCCGACTATTCGCCCATGCCGGTGTCGTGCTGGACGTCGTAGAGCGTCTCGGACTCGTCGTCGCCCATCTCGTCGGTGTCGGGACGCAGCTCGGCCGCGCGACGCTTGGACGGGAGCAGACCCTGGGGACGCCAGACCATGAAGATGACCATGACCAGGCCGAAGACCAGGTTGCGGTAGTTGCTGATCGCGGTGACCTGCTCGCCCGAGAGCTTGATCAGGCCGGAGGTCGCGAATCCGCGGATGAGCTCCGGCGTGCCCTGGATGATGATCGCGCCGACGATGGCACCCGGGATCGAGCCCATACCGCCGATGACGACCGTGCAGACCACGAACACCGACTCCATGAACGTGAACGACTCCGGGCTGACGAACTGCTGGAAGTTCGCGAACGTCAGGCCGGCGATGCCGCCCCAGACTGCGCCCAGCGAGAACGCCCACAGCTTGGCGCCCGTGATCGAGACACCCATCGACGCCGCCGCGACCTCATCCTCGCGCATGGCGGCCCACGAACGGCCCAGGCGCGAGTTGTCGAGGCGCCGGACGACGAAGATCGTGAAGATGCAGAGCAGCACGATCATGTAGTACCAGTACAGGTTGCTCGAGAACTGGAAGTTGAACCCGTTCGCGCCCAGGTTGGGCAGCGAGAAGTACGCGTTGTTTGCGAGCCACTCCTGACCCAGCGGCTTGGGCAGGAACTCGCCCGCCTTGGGAAGGCCGGCCGCGCCGTTGGTGATGCCGAACGCGTTGTTGTTGATGATGATGCGCACGATCTCACCGAAGCCCAGCGTGACGATCGCGAGATAGTCGCCGCGTAGCCTCAGGACCGGCGTGCCGAGCATGATGCCCGTCAGCGCCGCGAACGCCGCGGCGACCGGGATCATCATGAAGTACGTGTAGGGGCCCAACGCCGGGAAGGTCTTGATCACGGCGGTTCCCACGATGACCCCGGAGTACGCTCCGATCGCGTAGAACGCGATGTAGCCCAGGTCGAGCAGGCCGGCGAAACCGACGACGATGTTGAGACCGAGCGCGAGCATGACGTACAGGCCGACGAGGGCCATGATGCGCGTCATGAAGAGCATGCCGAAGCCCTCGAACAGAATCGGCGAAACGACCAGCGCGACGCCGAGCAGGGCGTAGAGCGCGATCTGGGTGCGCGTCAGCTTGCCCGACGCGACAGTGGTGTTGTCCGTCTTTGCTCCACCCATGGCTACACCTTCTCCACTACGGACTCGCCGAGCAGACCGCCGGGGCGGAAGATCAGCACGAGGATGAGGATCGCGAAAGCGATGACGTCCTTGTATCCCGTTGACAAGAAGCCCGAAGCGAGCGATTCGACGATGCCCAGCGTGAACCCGCCGAGCATCGCGCCGCGGAGGTTACCGATACCGCCGATGACCGCCGCCGTGAACGCTTTCATTCCGGGCAGGAATCCCATGTTGAAGACGATCGAGCCGTAGTACATGCCGGAGAAGATACCGGCGACGGCGCCGAGCGCCGGACCGATGAAGAACGCGAGCATGATCGACAGGTTGATGTCGATGCCCATAAGGCCTGCCGCGTCGCGGTCCTGTGAGGTCGCGCGCATCGACTTGCCCATGCGCGTGCGACCGACGAACAGGTCAAGACCGACCATCAGCACGATGGCAGTTACGAAGATGAACAGCTTGAGCGTGGTGACCGGCGCTCCCAGGATCGTGAACGCCACCTTGTTCCCCAGAGGGTTGGGGAACGGGACCTGCTTGGTGCTGACCCACAGGAGCACCGCGTTCTGCAGGAAGATCGACACGCCGACCGCCGAGATGAGCGGAGCGAGTCGCGGAGCGTGACGCAGCGGGCGGTACGCGAGTCGCTCGATCGCGACTCCCAGGAAACCGACCGCGACCATCGACACGAGGAACACGACCGCGAACATCGCGATCATCCCCAGCGTGCTTCCGGTGAAGAATGCCTGAGCGGGGGCGAGAGCGGGCCACTTGGCCGCGACCTCGGGCTTGGTGAGCAAGCTCATGACACCGAGGCCGACGAACGCTCCTACCATGAACAACTCTGAGTGCGCGAAGTTGATCATGAGCAGGATGCCGTAGACCAGCGTGTATCCCAGGGCGATCAGCGCGTACATGCCGCCGAGCGTCACCCCGTTGACCAGCTGCTCAACGATGAGGTTAAGAGTCACTGCGGGCGTTCCTTCTATCGGGGTACGCCGTCATCGTGCGAGTCCGAGACATGGAATCCGGGTGGGCACCGGAACTCGATGCCCACCCGGACCGTGTCCATTCGTGCGTAGGACGGCGGTACCGCTGGCCAACTACTGGGTCGGCGTGGCCTTGGTGGTCCACTGGCCGCCCTGAACGACGTACAGGGTGATGGCCTTGTTCAGCGTGTCGCCGTTCTCGTCGAACTTGATCTCGCCGGTGACACCGGTCGTGTCGGTCGCAGCGACGTTCTTGATGATGGCGTCGCGGCCCTCGGGCGTGACGACCTTGTCAACGCCGACACTCTCGGCGGCCTTGATGACCGCGGCGATGATGACGTTCGCAGCGTCGTACGAGTACGCGTCGTACGCAGCCGGCTCCTCGCCCGGGTACTCCTTGGCGTAGGCCTCGAGGAAGGCGGCGCCACCCGGAGCCTGGTCGATCGGCAGGCCGACGGAGGTCGCGAAGTCGCCCTCGGCGGCAGCCGGGGTGGCGAGGTTGACGAACTCGGGGTCGTACAGACCGTCGCCACCCATCAGCGGGGCCTTCAGACCGGCGTCCTTGGCCTGCTTCGAGAGGAGCGCGCCGGCGTTGTAGATGCCGCCGTAGTAGATGACGTCCGGGTTCAGGCCCTTGATCTTGGTGACGAGGGCGTTGAAGTCCGTGTCCTTGTCCGAGGTCTTGGCGGTGCCGAGCACCTTGCCGCCCTTGGTCTCGAACTCCTTGGCGAACGCAGCGGCCAGACCCTCACCGTACGGGGTCGAGTCATCGACGACGTAGGCGGTCTTGAAGGCCAGGAGGTCCGTCGCGTAGTCGGCGGCCTGCGGGCCCTGGACGGCGTCGGTGGTGCAGACGCGGAAGACGTTCGCCAGGCCCTGCGCGGTCAGCGCGGGGTTGGTCGATGCCGGCGAGATCATGACGATCTTCTTGTCGGCGTAGACCTTCGACGCGGGAATGGAGACACCGGAGTTCAGGTGGCCCATGACGCCCACGAGGTTCGCGTCAGACGCGAAGGTGTTGGCCACGGTGACGCCCGTCTTGGGGTCGCCCTGATCGTCACCCGGAACGCCCACGAACTTGACGCCGGCCTTCTTGGCCTCTTCGGACTCGTTGGCCTGCTTGATGGCCAGGTTGGCACCGCGCTCCATACCCTTGCCGAGCGCAACCGCGCCGGCGGTGAGGGGTGCGCCGATACCGATCTTGATCTCCTTGACGGAGCTGCCACCCGAACTGCTGCTGCCACCCGAGCTCGAGCAGCCAGTCGCGATCATCGACAGCGCGATCAGCGCCACGACGACGGCGAGCAGAAGCTTCTTGCTCACCTTCATAGTTCCTCCCTTGCTCCCTGGACGAAAACGTACCTGCTAAACGCGTCCGTGCAACGCCATCCCCGGGTGGCACGGAAGCCTGCGGCCATCCCACCGCAGGATTCTCGGAGTGTAGCAGATGCATACCGCCGTCAAACAGCGAAAACGCACCATGCATAAAGCATTCGCAATGACCGTCCGAGAGCGGTCAATGGTGAATACCTGATACCCGTGATACGGAAGGATGAACCCCGCGTCGACGCCTTCCCTCCCGGGCGTCAGATCCAGTACATGGAGGCCCCGGCCCCATCGATCTGTCTCTGGCGCTCGGCCAGCTGCGCGAGCGTCGTTCCGGCCAGGTATCCCTCGAGGTTCTCGGCTGCGTCGGACCACAGCTCCGAGGTCGCCGAGCCGGTCACGCGCGGGACATCGAGCGCGTCGCCTTGGACCGCCCGGACCACGTCGAGCACAGTCACGTCGCGCGCGGGGCGGGCAAGCGCGCACCCACCCGTCGCGCCCCGGCGGCAGCGCACGATGCCCGCGCGGGCGAGCGCCGTGATCTGCTGCTCCACGAACCGGCGCGGCAGCGTCAGGCGCTCGGCCAGGTCGCCCGCGGGAACGTAGTCTCCTTCGGGTTGCAGCGCGAGCAGCACGAGCGCGCGCAGCGCGTAGTCCAGGCGCTGGGGGACGCGCATCTCTAGCCCAGCTCTTCCCAGAGCTTGGTGCTCAGGTAGCGCTCTCCGGTGGATGGCGCGACGGTGACCACGAGCTTGCCCGCGTTCTCGGGACGCG
Source organism: uncultured Eubacteriales bacterium (assembly GCA_964644675.1). Taxonomy (GTDB): domain Bacteria; phylum Actinomycetota; class Coriobacteriia; order Anaerosomatales; family JAAXUF01; genus CAZXWK01. The sequence goes on from CAZXWK010000022.1 coordinate 14,361, forward strand.
CCGCGATGCGCAGCGCCGCGGTGACGTTCGCACCGCTCGAGATGCCGACGAGCAGACCTTCCTCGGCGGCCATGCGCCGGGCCGTCGCGATCGCATCGTCGCCCGTGACGCGCTCCACCCCATCCAACACGTCGAGGTCGAGTACCGTCGGGATGAAGTTGGCGCCGATGCCCTGGATGAGGTGCGGTCCGGGGGTGAGCTCTTCGCCTGCACGCCGCTGCGAGATGATCGGCGACTCCGCCGGCTCGACCGCGTAGGCCTTGACGCCCTCGTGACGCTCCTTGAGGTAGCGACCGACGCCGGTGATGGTGCCGCCGGTTCCCACTCCGGCCACGAACGCCGCGATCGGCTCTCCACCCAACGCCGCCTCGATCTCGGGACCGGTCGTCTCGTAGTGCGCCTGGGGGTTGGCGGGGTTGTCGAACTGCCCGGCAATCCATCCGCCCGGGGTCGTCTCGGCGAGCTTCTCGGCAGCCTCGACGGCGCCCTTCATGCCCGCCTCCTTGGGAGTGAGCACCAGCTCGGCGCCGAAGGCCCGCAACAGCTTGCGCCGCTCGATCGACATGGACTCGGGCATCGTCAAGATCACGCGGTAGCCGCGGGCGGCGCCGATGAGCGCGAGCGCGATGCCCGTGTTGCCGCTGGTCGGCTCGATGATCACGGACTCGCCCGGGGTGATGATCCCGCGGGCCTCCGCGTCGTCGATCATGCCGCGACCGATGCGGTCCTTGACCGAGCCGCCAGGATTGCGGGACTCGAGCTTCACCGCGACCTTCGCGGGGAGCCCCTCTGACAAGCGGTTCAGATAGACGACGGGCGTGTCGCCGATGGTCCTGTCGACTGCGCGCTCGATCTGGGACATCGTTCCTCCTTGGGGTGCGGGGCGGTGCGTTGCGGCCATGCTATTCGCATATTCCGCGCCAGACCAGAGCCCTACACGCACTAATCGCGTGCGATTACTGCGCTTTGCGCCAGACGCGTGCGGTGCCGCTGAACGCCGCCGGCGGTGGCCAGGCGCCGCGGCGTGACCGCTGGAGCGACACCCCGCGAATCGCTACGCTGGTCACGTCGCCACTTCGCCGAGAGGACCGCTTCGCCCGTGAGCCCGTGGTTCTGGTCGTGGATCGTGCTCGTCGTCGTCTTCACGCTGGGCGAGGCCGTCACCGGCGGCCTGCTCGTGCTGCCGTGGGCGATCGGCGCCGCGACGGCCGCCGTGCTCGACGCGACGGGCGCGGGCGCCACCGCGCAGTGGCTCGCGTTCGTCATCGTCTCGTCGGTGCTGCTCGTCATCGCCCAGCGTTTCATCGTCCGCCGCAAGTAGCCGCAGGGCCGATTTCGCCGAGAATAGCCGAGGGGCGGCTCCCCGACCGCCCCTCGAGTTTTGCGAACCGCCCACGAGACGATGTCGCGCGACGTCCGATGACACCGTGCCGTTCGCACGGACCGTCCGCAGCAGATTCCCTACGTCGCCGCGGGCGCCGAAGGCACCGACGCCTCGGCCGTCGAGGCGAGGTCGGAGACGGACACGGAGGGCTCGCGCGACGCCCCGGACGCTCCGGCAGCGGCTGCGGCCTGCGTCGCGACGAGCGCCTTGAGCTTGTCGATCTCCTTGAGCACCGGCCACTCGGTGAACGCCGCCCAAAGGGCCACGAACAGGTTGACTACCGGCAGGAGCATGAGCAGCGCGAGGCCCGGAGTCAGCCCGGCCTTCTTGAGGAACCGCCAGAACGAGATGGCCAGCACGATGTAGGTCACCGCGAGAAGCCCGAATGCGACGAGGCCGCCATACGGGCCGAGGAACATCAGGGCCCGGCCGCCGGGTATGCGCCCTCCGGGAGGTCCTCCCGCGAACTGGCCCCCGCCACCCTGAGGGAAGCCCTGAGGGGGCTGGCCGGTCTGTCCGAGCTGTTGCGTCTGGTCCATCGGTCGACCTCCTGGAATCCTGGCTGCCGCGGCATCCCGCCGCGGCAGCGACGTCACTGGTAGCGGAGTGCTTCGATCGGGTCGAGCTTCGCGGCGCGGCGCGCCGGGTAGTAGCCGAACACGATGCCGATCGCCATCGAGACGCCGACGGCAAGCACCACCGAGAAGAGGCTCACGGTGGTGGTGTAGCTCGAGAACGCCGAGATGGCCGTCGCGATCGCCCAGCCCAGCGCGATGCCGATGACGCCGCCGATCACCGTCAGCGCGACCGACTCGGCAAGGAACTGCGACGTGAGGTCGGACCGGGTCGCCCCGAGCGCTTTGCGCAGGCCGATCTCGCGGATCCGCTCGGTGACGGTCGTCAGCATCATGTTCATGATCCCGATGCCGCCGACCAACAGCGAGATGCCGGCGATCGAGCCGAGCAGCAGCGTGAGCGTGTTGGTGACGGTGCTCAGGGTCGAGGCGAGGTCCGCCTGGTTCATGATCCGGAAGTCGGCGCTGCTCGAATCGTTGATGCCGTGCCGCGCGAGCAGCAGCGCGTCCATGTCGTTCTCGACCTGCGTCATGACGTCCTGGCTGGTCGCCTCGACGTAGATCATGCTGACGCCGGTGGCGCTCGACAGGTGACCCGTGAAGGTCGCATACGGGACGTACGCGGCGTCGTCGGAGTTGGTCATGCCGTTGCCGCCCTTGGACGCCGTCACGCCGATGACCTTGAACGGCTGGCCCGAGATGCGCATCTTCTGGCCGATGGCCGCGTCCGCCGTGCCGAACAGCGTCTCGGCGGTCGTCGGGCCGAGCACCACGACTCGGGCGCCGCCCTTGGCCTGGCTGTCGGTGAACCAGCTCCCGACCTGCATGGTGACGTTGCGGATCTCGGGGTACTCCACGGTCGTGCCGGTCACCGAGACGTTGGTGTTGCTTGCCTCGGCGGAGACCTGGTACTGGCCCGAAGTCGTCTGCGCGACGCGCTTGACGCCCGAGACCTGCGAGCCGATCGCGGTGACGTCCTCCATGGTGAGGGACTTGGTGTTCGCGCCGAAGCCGCCACCGCCGATCTGCCGGCTCATCTGGCCGCCGGGAGTGACCATGAGCAGGTTCGCGCCCATCGACGAGATGTTCGATTCGATCGACGTCTTGGTCCCCTGCCCGAAGGCCACCATGACGATGACCGAGGTGATGCCGACGACGATGCCCAGGATCGTGAGGAACGAGCGCGCCTTGTTCGAGGTGAGCGAGAGGAACGTCTCGGCGAGGAGGTCTCGGATGCTCATCGGTGGCCCGCCCCCTCTTCCTCGGTGATGCGTCCGTCTCGGATGTGGATGACCCGGTCGGCGTGCTCGGCGACCTCGGGCTCGTGCGTGATGAGGACGATGGTGCGGCCCTCGTCTCGCAGCCCCTTGAAGGTCGAGAGGATGTGGTCGCCCGTGACGGTGTCGAGGTTGCCGGTCGGCTCGTCGGCGAGGATCAGCGTCGGGTCGTTGATGAGCGCCCGCGCGATGGCGACGCGCTGCATCTGACCGCCCGAGAGCTGGTTCGAGTGCTTGTGGTGCAGGTCCTCGGGTAGCCCGGCCGCCTCGAGCGCCTTGAGCGCCTTGGGCTCGCGGAGCTTCTCGGGGGTGCGCGAGTACACGAGCGGCAGCGTCACGTTGCGCATGACGGTCGCCCGCGGCAGCAGGTTGAACGACTGGAAGACGAAGCCGATCTCTCTCGAGCGCGCCTCGGCGAGCTCGCTCTCGTCGAGCGAGGAGACGTTCACACCGCGGATCTTGTACTCGCCGGCGGTCGGCGTGTCGAGCAGGCCGAGGAGGTTCATGAGCGTCGACTTGCCGCTCCCGGACGGGCCCATGATCGCGAGGAACTCGCCCTCCTCGACGCTGAGCGACACGCCGCTGAGCGCGGTGAAGTAGGTGTCACCCGTCACGTACGTCTTGTAGAGGTCGTTGACCTCGAGGATCGCGGCCATCAGTTGCCCCCGGGGCCGCCGCCGGCAGGAGGTCCGCCGCCGCCCATCATGAAGGCGCCGCCGCCACGGTCGCTGCTCGAGCTCGAGGACGAGGACGCGGTGCTCGTCGAGCCGGTCACGACGACCGCGCCCTGCGTCAGCCCGCTCTTGATCTCGGTGTAGGAGTCGTCGGACATGCCGGTCGTCACGGTGACCTGCTGCATCCGGCCGTTCTGTCCCATCACCTGCACGTATTTGGTGTCGCCCTGCGTCTTGACCGCCGCGTTGGGCACGAGCAGCGCGCCGCTGACCGAGGCGGTCTCGATGTCGGCCGTCGCGGTCATGTCGGGCTTGAGCCGAGCGTCCTGCTCGTGGAGCTTGAGATCGACGTCGTAGCTCACGACACCGGACGAGCTCGTGCCGTTGGGCGAGATCGCGGTCACCGAGCCGGTGAAGGCCCTGTCCGGCAACGCGTCGACCGTGATCGTCGCGTCCTGCCCGATCACGAGGTCGGTGACGTCCACCTCGCTCACGGACACCGTCACCTTGAGCGTGGAGAGGTCCGAGATCGTGATGGCGCTGCCCGAGCCGCTCGATGAAGAGCTCGACCCGCTCGACGAGGTACCGCCCGAGGAGGCTCCGCCCGCCGCCGACGCCGCGCCGCCCGAGCTCGAGGAGCTGGTCGTCCCGGCGTTGACCTCCGATCCCACCGAGATCGGCAGCGCGGTCACGACGCCGTCGATCGGCGCAGTGACCACCGTGTCCTTGGAGTCCTGGACGGCGTCGTTGTAGTTCTGCTGCGCGGTCGCGTAGTTCGCCTGCGCGGCCTGCACGCCGATCTCCGCGGTGTCCACGCTGTTCTGTGCCGAAGACACGGACTTGGACGCGCCGGCGACCTTGCGCTTGGCGATGGTGACGTCGTTCGCGTGGTTGGGCGCCGTCGCCGGCTGGCTCTCCAAGTTCGCGAGGTTCTGCTTCGCTTGGATGAGCTCGGTCTTCGCCGCGTAGAGTTGGTTGTTGGCCTGCTGGAGCTGGCCCTTCGCCGAGGAGACGCTCTGCTTCGACTGCAGCAGCGACGCCTTGGCCTGCAGTACCTGAGCCTCGATCTCGGAGCTCGAGATCGTGTAGAGCTCCTGGCCCGCGGTGACCGTCGTGCCGACGCTCACGTAGAGCTCCTCGACCGTGCCGCTGATGGCGGGGCTGACCGACACCGAGTCGGCGACGACCGTGCTGCCGGTGCCCGAGACGGCGACAGTGAGGTCGCCGGTCTTCGCGACGCCGGTCGAGACCGACGAGGTCGCCGACGTCTTGGGCTTGAGGAGCGCGTATCCCGCGGCGGCCGCGACGAGCAGCACCAGCATGATGGCGGCGACGAGCGCCCAGCGGGTGCGCTTCTTGCGTGCCGCGGTGCGCGGTGCGGCGAGGGCGGTATCGGCGCTCACGAGAGCACCGCCTCACCGAGGGCGCGCGTCTCCGTCGCGCCGGGGGTCGGGATCAGGGTCATGGCTCCTCCTCGGACAGGGTCTTCGGTCTACTGGTCGACCGTACCGCCGAGGAAGTCCGGGTTCGTCATGCCCAGGGATACAGTTGGCGTACTACCTGGGGAGTACGCCGATTTCGCAGGCGAGCGCCGAGCGGGGCACGCGAGGCGTCAGGTGGCGGCGGCTCAGCTGCCGTTGGAGCCGGGCGCGACGAAGCCGCTCTCGTAGGCCAGCGCGACGAGCTGGGCGCGGTCGCGCGCCTCGAGCTTCATCATGATGCGGCTCACGTGCGTCTTGGCCGTCGCCGGGCTGATGTAGAGCTCCTGCGCGATCTCGGAGTTAGAGAGGCCCCGCGCCACGAGCACGAGGACCTCGCGCTCGCGTTCGGTGAGCTGATCGACGTGGCCGAGCGCGGGCGTGATATGAGCGGGGCGGCGTGCGAACTCGGCGATCAGGCGCCGAGTGACGCTTGGGGACAGGAGCGCGTCGCCGCCCGCGACGATGCGGATCGCCTCGAGGAGCGCGTCGGGCTCGGTGTCCTTCAGCAGGAAGCCACTCGCCCCCGCTCGGAGTGCCTGGTAGACGTACTCATCGAGGTCGAACGTGGTCAGCACCAGAACTCGCGTGTTCGCCGTCGCAGGATCGCCCGCGATCGCGCGCGTCGCCTCGATGCCGTCCATCGTCGGCATGCGGATGTCCATCAGCACCACGTCGGGGGCAAGCTCGCGCGCGAGCGCGACCGCCTCGGCACCGTCGGACGCCTCGCCGACCGCCTCGAGGTCGGCGGCCGAGTCCACCAGCACGTGAAATCCGCCGCGGACGAGCGCCTGGTCGTCGGCGACGAGCACGCGGATGGGCTTCTCGGCGGTCACGAGTCCTCCCTCCCGGACAGCGGAAGCCGGGCGCTCACGCGGAAGCCGCCGCCGTCGCGCGGTCCGGCCTCGAAGACGCCACCGAGCGCGGTCGTGCGCTCGCGCATGCCCGCGAGCCCGTGGCCCTCGGCGTGGCGCGCGACGTCGGGCGTGGCGCCGTCGTCCTCGACCGAGAGCGCGAGCACGTCGCCCTCGCGCAGGACGTCGACCCAGACCGAGCAGACCCCGGCGTGGCGCACGACGTTGGTGAGCGCTTCCTGGACGATGCGGTAGGCCGAGAACTCCACGACCGCGGGCACGTCCCCCAGGTCGCCGTCGATGTCGGTGTGCACGGTGAGGCCGGCGTCGGTGAGCGGCACCACGAGCTCGCCGAGACGCGCGAGGCCTGGCACAGGCGCGAGCGGCGCGTCGGGCTGCTCCTCGGTCGCGCGAAGGACGCCGAGCATCGCGCGCAGCTCGTCGAGGGCCTCCTTGCTGGTGCGGCGGATCGCCTCGAGCGAGCGGCGCGCCTCGGCGGGGTTGGAGTCGATGACGTGCGCGGCGGCGCCGGACTGCACCGCGATGATCGAGAGCGAGTGGGCGGTCACGTCGTGGAGCTCGCGCGCGATGCGCAGCCGCTCCTCATCCACGCGCCGGCGGGCTTCCTCGTCGCGCGTGCGCTCGGCCTCGAGCGCACGCTGCTCGACCTCGGCGACGTACGCGCGGCGGTTGCGGGTCGCGTCGCCGAGTGCGGCCGCGACCCCGTAGAACGCGACGATGCGCGCGAACTCGGCCCAGAACCGCGTGTCGCCGAACTCGGGCAGCGAGACACTCAGGGCGATCGTCGCCGAGACGAGCGCCGCGGTCACGAGCACGCGGCGTTCGCGCAAGGTCCCCACGGTGTAGAGCGCGATCAGCGGAGCGAGGAAGACGAGCGACGGCGGGAGCCTCATGAGCTGCGTGGCCGCCGCGGCGATGCTCGTGACGAGCAGGACCGAGAGCGGGAAGCGCCGGCGCAGTGCGAGCGGCATGAACGAGACCGCCGTCATCGCGAAGACGCTCGGCGGGAGCTGCGGGGTCGGTCGGTCGACCGGGAACGCGTCCGGCGGCAGGCCACCGTGGTTGGGGCCGCGCTCGAACAGTGCGCGCTGCCCGAACAAGAACGCCCAGCCTGCGAGCGTCAGGGCGACCGCGCCCGCGAGGTCCTGCGCCCACACAGGGATGCGGGCGAGCCAGGAACCGGGCCGGGATGTCGGTGCCGTCAGTGCCATGACCCGATACTAGCCGCTGGCGTGCGGTCGCGCATGAGCCCCAGGGAGTACGTCGGGTACGCCGCTCGGGGTAGCCGTCCGAACGGCGACTACCTCGACCGCCCCACCGTGACGGTCACAAAGACGGTGTCATCTCGCACGGTCGCGGGGAACGTCGCGACGTCGGCGTTGGGGTGGTCGGTGGTGCCGTCGCGGACGTCGTAGCGCCAGCCGTGCCACGGGCAGACCAAGGTGTAGCCGTCGACGAACCCGTCGGAGAGCGGGCCGAAGGCGTGGCGGCACAGGTTCGAGAGCGCGAACACCTCGTCGCCGACGCGCGCCACCGCGAGGTCTCGCTTGCCGATCTTGACGTGGCGGACGCTCCCGGCCGGCAGGTCGGCGAGCCGGCAGACGGGCACATCGACGCTCGCGCCGGTCTCGGGCTCCTCGATGACGCCGATCAGCTCGGCACCGTCCTCGACCTCGTCGAGGATGAACAGCCCGCACCAGCACTTGCGCAGCGCCGCGAACTGGTCGAGGTAGAACGGGATGCACGGGCAGACGATCTTCGCGTCCTCTTTGGGGTCGCCGGTCCGGATCCGGCAGGGGCAGAACACGTCCCCATCGCGCTCGAGAATCTCGATCTCGCTCTCGAGCACCTCGTCGACGAAGTCCGTCTCGGTGTTGAACTTGTAGCCGAGCCGAGACGCGAACGGCCCCATGTACTCCTTGAGGTCGTCGATCGTGGTGCCTTCGGCGAAGACGCGGCGGACGGGGCGGGGCGCGTCGCTCATCGACCCTCCCCTACAGGCCCAGGACCTGCGAGATGCGGCCCTTGTTGAAGCCCACGACGACTTCGTCGCCCGCAACGAGCACGGGGAACGACGTGCCACCGGACAGCCGCTTGACCTCCGCGACGGCCGCGCCCTTGGGGGTGGACTCGTCCGAGGTCTCGCCCTCGAGCAGGTCCACCTCGGTCAGCTCGTAGGCCACCTCGCTCTCGTCGAGGTACTTCTTGGTCATGCGGCAGTACGGGCACGTCGAGAGCGCGTAGAGGTGAACGTCCATGTCGGCTCCTCGTTCGGGTCGCGACCGCGATGGCGAAGTCGCGCGCGGGTAAGCTCTTGAGGTGCAGTATTCCCGAACCGAACCCCTGAGCCGCGCTTGGGCGGCCTCATCCTGAGAGCTGGTGATCGAGCCTTCATGGCCGAGACTACCGTCACGTGCCCCGTTCCGGAGTCAGAACGACGGATCGTCATCCTCGGTGGCGGCTATGCCGGCACCACCCTCGCCGTGCGCCTCGGCCGGGCGCTGAAGAAGCGGCCGGTGCCGGGGCTCGACGTGCTCCTGCTCGAGAACAGCCCGTGCCAGCAGGCGCTGTCGGAGCTCGACCTCGTCGCGGCGGGACCCGAACGCCCCGAGTTCTGCGAGCTGTGGCTCCCTGCGGTGCTCAAGGACCTGCCCGTGCGCACGTGCTTCAACCGGGTCGAGTCCATCGACTGCGAGCGTCGCGTGATCACCGTGCGCGGCGGCCAGGAGGTCGGCTACTGGCGCCTGGTGGTCGCGACCGGGGCCATCCCGAGCGTGCCCCCGATCCCCGGCCTCGCCGAGCGCGCGATCACCATGTGGTCGGTGGCCGACGCGCAGAAGCTGCAGGCCCGCTCGCGCGAGCAGTCGAAGCTCGCGGCGAGCCTGCCCGATGCCGCGCAGCGCCGGGCAGCGCTCTCGATCACCGTATGCGGCGGCGGCGCGACCGGGGTCGAGATCGTCGGCACGCTCGCTCAGCTGCTGCGAAAGCGCCATGCCGAGGTGGGTCTCGACCCCTCCGAACTCGAGATCCACCTCGTGGAAGGCCGGCCCGACATCCTGTACGACCTCGAGCCCAAGCTCCGGGAGAAGGCACGGCGGCGGCTTGAGCACCTGCGCGTCGACGTGATCACCGGCTCGATGGTGGACCGCGTGACCGACGACGCGATCGTGCTGGCCGACGGGCGAGAGGTCCCCTCGGCGACGCTGGTGTGGTGCGGTGGCGCGAAGGCCGACCCCGACGCCGCGGTCTGGGGCTTCCCGCTCGACAACTCGGGGCGCATCTGCGCCGAGCCGGACAGCAAGGTCGAGGGGCTCGACGACGTGTACGTGCTGGGAGATGTCGCCGCGTTCCGCGACCCCAGGACCAACCGCGTGCTGCCGATGCTCGCCCAGTTCGCGATCACGAGCGCCGAGCACTGCACGCACAACATCCTCGCCGAGATCGACGGCCGGCCGACGACGCCGTTCGTACCCAACCAGCACGGCGAGTTCGTGAGCATCGGCCCGAGCTGGGGCGTCGGTTGGATGTGGAACCTGACACTGTCGGGCGTCCCGGCCATCATCATGAAGCGGCTCACCTACGTCCTGTACTGGTGGCAGGTCGGCGGGGTGAAGCTCGCGTGGCAGCGCGGGCGCGAGCTCCTGGCGATGGCGCGCTGAAGCAGGGCGCGGGCACGTCAGTCGCGCGGTGTACACTGTCGCCCATGCCTGACTCCCCGTCATCGCTGCGCGTCGTCTTCCTCGGTTCCGGCTCCGCCGGAAACGCCATCGCCGTGACCGACGGCGCGACCACGGTGCTGGTGGACTGCGGGTTCTCGGCGAAGGAGACGGCGCGGCGGCTGGGGATGGCGGGACTTGAGGCCGGCTCGGTCACCGCTGTGCTGCTCACGCACGAGCACTCGGACCACCTGCGCGGCGTCGAGGTGTTCGCGCGGCGCACCGGGTGCGCGGTCTACGCGACCGACGGCACGCGCAAGGCGACCAACCTCGACGCGATCGCGGCCGACGTGCACCGGCTGGTGCCCGGCGAGGCGGAGCGCATCGGGACGCTTTCGGTCGTCCCCTTCCGCACGAGTCACGACGCCGCCGAGCCGGTCGGTTTCCGCATCGAGGGTGGGTGCGGCGAGCGGTTCGGGATCGCGACCGACACCGGCGTGCTCACGCCCGAGGCCGCCGAGGCGCTGTCCGGCGTCGACCTGCTCGGCATCGAGAGCAATCACGACCTCGCGATGCTCGACAGCGGGCCGTACCCGCACTTCCTCAAGGTGAGGATCCGCTCGGCGAGGGGGCACCTGTCCAACGACTGCGCGGCCGACGCGCTCGAGCGCCTCGCGCACGACCGGCTGCGTCGAGTCTTCGCGCTCCACCGCTCCGAGACCAACAACCTGCCCTCGCTCGCGCAGCGGGCACTCTCGACACGGGCCGAGCGGATCGGCCTGTCGGTGCCGGTCGAGGTCGCGCCGCAGCACGAGCCACTCGACAGCGCGCCGCCCCAGGGCGAACTCTTCTAGCGGAACCGCGCGTTACGGCGCGAAAGCGCGAACAGCACCTCGCGTCTAGCGCCCGCGGCCGAGAAGCTCCTCGAGCGCCGGCTCGACGCCGTCCGCGTCCGCGACGCGCACCGCTCCGTGCGCGACCGCCTCGTCAAGGTAGGATTGCGCCGCGCCACCCGCGAAGTCCCGGCCCTCGAGATCCCCGACGAGCACGATCGGCTTGCGCGCCCGCACCGCGACGAGCAGGTTGTCCACGTTGCCGTGGCCGAACGGCACCTCGCACACGACGATCGCCTCGGCGTTCTCGGCGAGTTTGGCGGCCTCGATCGCCGCGGCCGAGTCCATGGGCGCGAACGGCGGGATGAGCGGGTAGGCCACTCCCAGCGCGTCGGCGACCAGCTGGTCCGCGTCGCCGACGTTGAGCGCGCCGGCGCTGACCTCCCAGCCGCCCAGCACGAGCCTGCGCAGCAGCGGAGCCGCGACTCCAGAGCCTCCGATCACCATCACGCGCCCGCGCTTCGCTCCCGCGACGGCCTCGTCGCGCAGCACCGGCGTCACGCTCACGGTGCCGGTGACCGGATCGGTCGCGACCACGGCACGCACCCCGAAGACACGGCGGACCGACTCGGCGGTCACGACCTCCTCCGGGGTCGCCGCCTCTCCCACCGCCCCGTCGGCGACCACGGCGAGGCGGTCGGCATAGCGTGCCGCGAGGTCGAGGTCGTGGAAGACCGCGAGCACCGCGATCGGGGCGCCCCCTCCCTCGCCGCGGGCGAGCGAGCGCACCAGGTCGAGGACCTGCATGCGGTGGTTGAGGTCGAGGTGGCTCGTCGGCTCGTCGAGCAGCAGCACGCGCGGCTCCTGTGCGAGCGCCTGCGCGAGCGCCAGCCGCTGCAGGTCGCCGCCGGACAGCTCGTCGGTGGGCCGGTCGGCGAGTCGCTCGGTGTCGGTCAGCGCCATCGCGCGCGCGACCACCTCACGGTCGCGCTCCCCCGGAACCGCGAACCGCGCGAGGTGCGGATGCCGCCCCATCTCCACGAACTCGCGTGCAGGCAGCGAGAACGCCGAGAACACCTGCTGCGGCACCACGCCGACCAGCCGTGCGCGGTCGAGCGGCGACAGCGTCGTGGCGTCGGCGCCGGCGATCTCCAGTCGCCCGCCCAGCACGACTGCGTCGCCGCTCACCGCGCGCAGGAGCGTGGACTTGCCCGCCCCGTTGGGGCCGACGAGCCCGACGACCTCGCCGGGCCGTACGCTCAGCGTCGCGCCACGCACCACGGGCGTAGGGCCGTAGCCGACCGATGCATCCCGGTACGCGAGCAACGGGGCGTCCGTCTTCGGAGCCACGCTCGAACCGTCGCCGGGTGTGGGACGCGCCATCACGACGTGCGCTCCCGCACCAGCAGCCAGATGAAGAACGGTCCGCCCAGCACCGCGGTCACGATACCGACCGGGATCTCGACCGGCGCGAGCACGACACGCGCGATGAGGTCCGCGAGCACCATGACGATCGCGCCCACCAGGAGCGATGCAGGCAACAGGCGCCTGTGGTCGGGACCGAGCACCAGCCGCACCATGTGCGGGGTCATGAGGCCGACGAAACCGATGAGCCCCGCGACCGCGACCGCGGCGGCAGTGAGCAGCGAGGCCGCCGCGAGCATCACCAGTTTGAATCGCTCGACCGGCACTCCCAGATGCCCGGCGCGCTCGTCACCCAGGAGCATGAGGTTGAGCTCGCGCGTCGAGACGAGCGGGACGATGATGCCCAGTACGAACATCGGAGCGATCATCGCGACGTAGCCCCACGTGGCCGCCGAGAACCCGCCCATCATCCAGTAGACGATCGCCGCCATCTGCTCGCGGGCCATCACCATCACGAACGACGTGACGGCCGCGAGCGTGTAGCTGAGCGCGACGCCCGCGAGCAGCAGGGACGTCGTGTCGAGGTGACCCTTCGCGCTCGCGAGCCGCACCACCAGAAGCATCGTGAGCATCGCGCCCGCGAACGCCGCGAGCGGCACCAGCCCGAAGCGCAGCACCGTCACGCCGGCGGTGAGCACGAACGCGATCATCGCGCCCAGGCCCGCTCCGCTCGATATGCCGAGGATGTAGGGGTCGGCGAGCGGGTTGCGAAACAGCGCTTGGTAGAGCGTCCCCGCGCCGGCGAGCGCGGCTCCGACGAGCGCGGCGAGCACGACCCGCGGCAGCCGCACGTTGACGACGAGCGTCTCGGCGAGTCCGCCGCCGACGCCGCGGATCGAGCGCACAATCGCCGAGACGACCTCGGCCGGCGGCACCCAGACGGCACCGAACGCCACCCCCAGCACCATCGCGACGGCCAGCACGGCGACGAGCGACGCCATGACGAGGCCCGTGCTGCGATGGTGTCGGGGGGTAGCGGGCATGGCGCTCCTACTGACCGAAGGCGTCGGGGTGCAGGGCCCGGGCGACCGAGTCGAGCCCCTCGACCACGCGCGGGCCGGGGCGCGACACGAGGTTGTCGTCGAGGATGACGACGCGGCCGTTCTTGACCGCGGCGAGCTTGTCGAACCCGGCACGCTGCGCGAGCTGGGCGGGGTCGCTCATCGAGCCCTTGGTGGCCATGTAGACCTGGGGATCGGCGGCGAGAAGCTGCTCGTTGGAGTAGGCCACATAGCCGGGCTCGGTCACGACGTTCTTGCCACCCGCGAGCGTGACGAGCTCGTCGATGAGGGTGCCGTTGCCCACCGTGTAGAGCGGGTTCTGGCCGATCTCGACGAACGTGGTGACGGCCGGCTTGCCCTTCACGGCCTCTTCGACCGCCGCGACCTTCGCCTTCATGTCGGCGACGAGCTGCCGCGCGACGTCGGTCTTGGCGGTCGCCGAGCCGAGCCGCTCGATGTCGGTGTAGACCTGCGTGAGCGTCTGCGGATCGATCACCAGGACGGTCGCGCCCAGATCCTCGAGCTTTGCCACGACGTCGGCCTGCACGCCTGAGGTCGCCAGGACCAGGTCGGGCTTGGCGGCGGCGACGGACTCGATGTTGGGAGCGGCGAAGTCGCCGACCTTGGCGACCTTGGCGACCTCGGCGGGGTAGTCGTCGTACGTCGTGACGCCGACGACGCGGTCGCCCAGTCCCAGTGCGTACAGCATCTCGGTGTTGGCGGGAGCGAGCGAGACGATCCGCTGCGGTTCGGACTTCAGCGTCACCGTGCGGCTCGCGTCGTCGGTCACCGTGACCGGGAATGCCGATGCGGGGTTCTCGGCGGGAACGGAGCTCGTGGCGGCCGTGGAGCCGCAGCCTGCGAGCGAGAGCCCGCCGAGGGCGAGCAGCGTGGCGAGGGCGACGAGCGCGAGGGCGCCCGTCAGCGAGCGGGTGAAGCGGGTGGTGCGGGTCATGCGTCCTCCTCTTGGGGTCGGTTGACGCGTCCCTGCACGCAAGAGCCCGCTGCCCCGGCTGGACGTGCCGAGAAGCGGGCCCTGAGTGGAGCGGAACGGTTCGGGGAGCCCCTGGGGACCCCGCGAGCCGGCCTTTGTCCTCGAAGGCCGCGTCGCGCGCCGTCCGGCAGGTCTCCTGACTCCGCTCGCGAAGGTGCGAGCGTCACAGTGGCGGGCACCGTCCCGGACTCTCACCGGGTTCCCTATTCTCCCGAGGCCTGAACGGCCTCGGGCACCGAATGACGCCTGTTCTGTTGAGAATGACGCCACTGTAGCCGAGCCGGCCATCTCGCGCCACACGCTCTCGCGTGAGGCCCGTCAGAACAGCTCGTCGAACGCCTTGCTCGCACCGGCCGCGGCGTTCTCGGCGAGGAAGTCGTCGGTGGTGACGTAGATGCGCGGGTCGAGCGGACAGCCGAGAAGCTCGAGCCCCTCGAGCACCGCATCGAGAAGCACGGCGTGGTGGACGAAGAGCGCCACGAGCGTCTCGTCGATCGCGCCGCGATCGCCGCAGAGCGGGTACCGCATCGCCGCGGTGTGTACGACGATGCCGGCGCAGGTGTTCGCCTCGCCCATGAACTCGACGCCGAACACGCCGTGGGCGCTCTCGAACAGGCGGCGATAGGAGCGCCCGGTCGCCTCGTAGCCCGCCGCCCGCTCGAGCACCTCGAGCGGCTCGCCGGTTCGAAACGGCGCCTCGGGGATCTCGCCCAGCACCTCGCGCAGGTTCGCGAGCATGAGCAGGTCGCGGTCGTCGATGGCGTCTCGGAGCAGCGTGAACGAGATGGCCGCCTCGCCGGCGCTGGGCGCGGCGAGCAGCGAGAACACCAGGTCGCGGTCGGCCTGGCAGTCCTGTATCGCGTTCATCACGCGTCTCGTGGAGGCCATCTCTCACCTGCGGGGTCGGCGACAAAAGAACCTTCACCCCTGCTGTCGGCCCTCGCGGAGCGTGACTGAGTGACCGCGCGCACAACCCGAAGGTCACGCGCGACGGGCTACTCGGCGGTGGGCAGGGGCTTCTCGGCGGGAGATCCGTCGGCCGGCTGCTCCGGCCCGACGAACCGGCTCACGAGCCACACGAGGATCAGGCAGATCACCAAGATGCACGCGACGATGCCGAAGAACGGCCCCTTGATCTCCCAGCCCGAGTTGAGCACGGGGCTGTCGGGGTGGAGCGCGCGCTTCGCCGGATCGAGGAAGACGTTGCCGAGCAGGGCCCACATGACGCCCACGAACGCGACGTCGGCGATCGCCTTGTACAGGCGCTTCTCGAGCACGAGCCGGTCGAGCAGGAGCAGGATGCCGACGAACAGCAGCAGGATGACTTGCGCCATCAGACGCGGATCCTGGCGGATCGCCACGATCGGCGACTCCTTGGACCCCGTGAAGTCCCACGTGTTCAGGGCGGCGATGAAGCCGAGCACGCTGTTGACGAGCCACAGCGGCGCCGCCACCCAGCGGAACCCGGCGACCCAGCGGTACAGTCCATCCTTGCGCGTGAACACGTAGACGAGGGCGAGCACGCCCATGATCGTGAACAGCAGCAGGTCCACCCAGGTCGATGCGCCGTGGAACAGGGGCAGCTTGACCTTGGAGCCCAGGCCCTTGACGGCCGGGATGGTCCAGATGAGGTAGGCGAGCACCGCCGAGAAGGCGACGATCCCTCCGATGGCGGCGATCAGCTGCGTGCGGGTCACCTTGGGCATGGCGCGGCTCCTTGCGAGCGGGGCGTGCGGCGCGGTCGGACCCGCGCGTGCGGCGCGCGGTCGGGCCGCGCGTCGGGCGCTAGTCTACCAGCCCGACCGCCTCGACGGGGAGGGCGGGACGGCCGGTCAGCGAGCGGAGCCACGCCGGCGTCGTACGCAGCGCCGAGAGCGCCACGCCCGCGGTCGTGACGAGCCCGCCGATCACGACGAGCGGCTGCGGCGCCTCGCCGACCCACGCCCACGCGACGAACAGCCCGAGGACCGGCACCAGGTAGAGGAAGCGCGAGGCCACGCCGGGAGGAAGCGCGGCGACGCTGCGCGACCAGAAGACGTAGGAGATGCCGCCCGGGAAGAGCGCGAGGAAGACCACGGTCGCGAGCTGCGCCGGGGTCGCCGTGGCGACCGCCTGCGCGGAGCCGGGCGCGAACACGAGGAACGGGATGGAGCCCGCGACGACGGCGTACGTCGTCACCTCCATCGGCGAGTACTTCGAGAGCAGCGGCTTGGACACGATCGTGTACAGCGCGAAGCTGAGCGCTGCCGCGACGATGAGCCCGGCACTCCACGTGAAGCCCGCGAAGCCGCCGTGGCCCGCGCCGCACATCACGGCGAGGCCCGCCATGCAGATCCCGATGCCTGCCCACGTGAAGCCGTTCGCCGAGTCGCGCCCCAGCACCACGGCGATCAGCGTGGTGAACACGGGGTTCATGTTGATGAGGAAGCCGGCGACCGACGCCGAGACGCCCTGCTGGCCGGTCACGAGCAGCATCTGGTAGACGCCGAAGCCGAGCAGCCCCGCGAGCACGAAGACGGGCACGTCCTTGCGCTCGGGCAGGCGCATCTTGGTCGCGACACCGTATGCCACGAAGAGCAGTGCGGTCAGCGTCCACCGCAGGAAGAGCAGGTGGCCGGGCGAGAAGTGCTGCAGCGCCGCGACGAGACCCGCGAACGTCGTGCTCCAGAGCACGACCGTCGCAGTGACCGCCGCCATGGTGCCGTATCCGTAGCGCTTGAGCATTCGCGTATCGCCTTCGCCGAGTCCTGCGGGCCAGTCGAGTCCTCCCGGACCCGCTCCCAAGGTGGACTGCAGTTTAGACGGCGGAGTCGGCACGATACAGGGCTATTGCTTGGCTTGAAGAACCTTCGTGCTACGATTCCAGCGTCCTTCACCCATTTCGCTTACGAAAGGCTCATCGATGGACGACATCGACCGCTCGATCCTCTCGGCACTTCAGGACGAGGCGCGCATCTCCTACGCCGACCTGGGCCGGCGCGTCGGACTCTCGGCCCCGGCGGTGGCCGAACGCATCCGCCGCCTCGAGGCCACCGGCATCATCACCGGCTATCACGCGTCGATCGACCTGAAGCGCGCCGGCTACGGAATCGTCGCGTTCGTGCGGCTGTCCTCCCCGCCCGACTTGGCGCCGCAACTCGAGAGGCTCGCCACCGAGACGCCCGAGGTGCTCGAGTTCCATCGCGTGACGGGTACCGAGGGCTTCGTGATGAAGGTGGCCGTCGGCTCGATCGAGCACCTCGAGCAGATCGTGGTCAAGTTCCTGCCGTACGGGCAGACGACGACCTCGATCGTGCTGTCCTCCCCGGTCACCTGGCGAAAGATCGAGTTCAGGGACTGACGTCCGATCGCCAGGCGCCGCGCTCGCCAGTGCTACGGCAGCGCGTCACCTCGCATAACGGCTAGGAGAATAAACAGCGGCGCGAGGCCCCGCGCCTCGCGCCGCTCTTCGGTCGCCATGTGTTGGGGGTGCGACCGGTACTGCACCCCGGAGCCGGCCGGACAGTCGGCTTTCCGGGATACCCCGACGGGTGGAGGGATCAGCGCACCGTCGAGGCCATTGCACACATTCGCGGCTCGCGCCGCACCGCCATCATCGAAGGCTGGCACGTCCAGGGCAAGACGGCGGTGCAAAGTGCATGTGATATTCGTCACACTTCGAGCGTTTCCGCAGGTCAGCTCGAACGTCGTGACCGACCCTGCGCAGTCGGCACGGCACGCGCTACGCTTCGAACCATGACCGCGAACACCCCCGCCGAGAACCGCGCACGCTCCCGCCGCCTGGCGTGGCTTGCGGGCGCGCTGCTGCTCGCCGCCGCCGTGGCCGCGGCGTGGCACGCCGCGGCCTACCAGCGGTACCGAGACGCGTCGGGCGGCGGCGAGACGCTCGCGGCGAGCGCCGCGAGCGCCGAGAGCGCGGCGAGGATGGAGCCCTGGAACCGCGAGTTCGCGCGCCGCGCTCTCGTGCAGCGCGCCTGGGCGCGCGGTGACGCCCTGCTCGCGAGCGGCGACTACAACGCCGCGGTCGACGAACTCCGCACGGCCTACCGCGCCGACGTCGGGAACGCCGAACTGCTCGCGCTGTTCCGGCGCGCGCAGCGCACCCAAGCGCTGGAGACGGTCAAGAAGGCGCACCTGCAGCACGCGCACGAGGGCCCCGGAGGCACGCTGCGACCGGAGGACATCGAGCGCTAGCCGGTGCGGCGTACCGGCCCGCGGCTGTCTACACCGAGTAGTCCCCCACGTCACCGGTGGTCGGCGCGGAGTCCGCGCCCGCCGACGACTCGTCGGCCCCTGCGGCCTCCCCGGTCGCGACCACGCTCTCCCTCTCGCGCAACGACCGTTTCTCGGCGAGCCGGCGACGCCATCGCGCGATGGCCCAGACCGCAAACGCGAGGAACGCCGCCACCAGCAGGAAGGTCAGGAGGGGCAGTGCGATCGCCATGACCGAGACACCCGCCGCGCCCACGTCCTCGACGGTCGAGACGACAGGTGCGCCCACTCCCCCGGTGCTCGCGTTGATGACCGGACGTGCGCTCGCCTTCACCGCATGCACTCCGCCGGCCACGAGGACGCCGGCGACGAGGAACAGCCACGGCTCGACTCGCCCGTCTCCGGTGAACGCGACCGCGAGCAGCCCGCCCGCCGCCGGCCGCACCACGGTCTGGATGGCGTCGTTGACGTGGTCCACCGCGGGGACCTTGTCGGCGACGAGCTCCACGACCAGCAGCGCCGCTACGAGCGCGATAGCCCACCACGATCCCAACAGGTCGAACGGCTCGCGAAGCTGCACCCACCCGAACCGCTCGGCGAGCGCGACCGCGAGCAGGGGGATGTAAGCGTTGACGCCGGCAGGAGCGGCGAGCGTGATGCCGGTCAGGACGTCCACGGTGCCTCCCGTCTGATGGGTCCGCACCATTCTACCGCCCGGCGCGCGAACCGCGACGCCCGCGTCCACGCCCCCGAGACCTGCACGAAGACCCCCCGGCGGCATACAATGAGCCCGCAACCGCACCGCCGTCCCGGAAGGACCCGCTCATGACCAAGCGCACCCTGCTCGCCTGCGTGCTGGCCGCCGCCGTCGTACTCGCCGGCTGCTCGAAGCCCGCCGAGGGGCCCGGCAGCGACGCCTGGCGGACGCAGACGCGCGCCTACGTGGCCGTCTATGCGAAGGCGAACCGGGCCGCCGTGGAGAGCCTCAACCAGCAGTCCGATGCTCTGCGCGCAGGCTCGTCGATCACGTCCGAGCAAGCGGGTGTGTTGGTGGGAGGCGCGTCCGACGCCATCGGCAAGGCCATGGCCGACCTCCAGGCCGTCACGCCGCCCAAGGAGCTCGAGGGCGTCCACGCCGCTGAGTTGCTGTTCATGAAGAACGCCAAGGCCGGGGTCGAGAAGCAGGCTGCGGGCGTCAAGGCGGGTGACTCGGCGCAGATCGCCGAGGGCCAGTCGTTGTTGCAGCAGGCCCAGAAGGCACAGAACGAGGCGCAGACCGAGCTCCGCGCGTTCATGGACAAGTTCAACGATCAGCTGAAGTAGGGGGACGACCCGCTCGGTGGCGACCGCGTTCAAGGCGTTCATCGAACAGTACGGCTACTTCGCCATCTTCCTGATCATCATGTTCGAGGACTTCGGCGTGCCCGTCCCGGGTGAAACGGCGCTGGTGGTCGCCGCGGCCGCCGCCGCCGAAGGGAAGCTGGACGTCCGACTGGTCATGCTCGTCGCGGTGTGTGGCGCCATCATCGGCGACAACATCGGATTCGCGATCGGACACGTCGGCGGCCGTCCACTGGTCGCCCGCGTCGGCCCGAAGGTCGGCATCACGCAGGAGCGTTTCGCCAAAGCCGAGTCCTTCTTCACGCGCTACGGCGACGGGATCGTCGTCGGGGCACGCTTCGTCGACGTGCTGCGCCAGCTCAACGGGATCATCGCCGGGGTTCTCGGCATGCACTGGGCAAAGTTCCTGGCTTGGAACGCGCTCGGCGCCGTGCTGTGGGTCAGCGCATGGACGGCGGTCGGCTATCTGGCCGGCCAGCACATGACGGCCATAGCGCACTGGGTCACGCGGTTCTCCTGGCTGCTCCTGCTCCTGGCGGGTGTGGCGGCGATCGTCTTCGTGGTCTGGCGCCGAAGCCATCCGCCCGCATCGCCGTAGGTCGTCTCGGCCGCCGAAGCGAGAGCGGGCCGAGAACCCGAAGGTCCCCGGCCCGCCCGGCGATCGTGTTTCGGCGCCTACGTGTCGTTGCGCACGTAGTCGATGAACTTGGGCGTGAGGTACGGGATCAGCTGCGGCAGGTATGTGGGCATCAGCGCGTCCATCGTCTTGGGCAGCAGGTCCGGCATGAGTTCGGCCATGTCGGCCGGCATCTCACCGATGTAGTCCTCGACCTCGGCGACCATGTCGGGCATGACCTTGCCCAAGATGCCGGGCGCAAGGTACGGGAACATCGCCGGCATCATCTTCTCCATCATGGAGAGACCGCCGGGGACGTGCTTCATGCCGAGCATCATCGGCTTCATGCCCATGGGCATCGCGTCGAGCATCTGCGGGAAGATCCGCGTCATGAACGTGGCCATGTTCTCGGGCTGCATGAGGATGATGAACTTCTCGAAGTAGCCCCACATGTACATCGAGTACTCGGTCGTCTCGGGGATGTCGTAGCCGGCGGCGGCGGCGACCACGCGAGAGAGGTCGTCGATCTGCAGGCCCAGGTCGTTCTTGATGTTGGAGTCTCGGAGCTGCACCTGGCAGCACGGGCATAGCGCGACGACGGTGTCGGCGCCCGCGTCCACGGCTTCCTGAAGGCGATGGCCGCCCAGGACGGGAGCGACCGGCATCTCACCGACGAGCGTCAGCACCGAGCCGCAGCACAGACCCTCCTCGCGGTTGTGCTCCATCTCGACCATCTCGACGCCGGGGATCGCCTTGAGCATGTCGCGCGGCGGCTCGTAGTTGCCCTGGGCGCGGCCCATGTGGCAGCTGTCGTGGAACGTGATGGTCTTGCCTTCGAACGGGTTCTCCTTGAGCTCGAGCGTGCCGTCGGCGAGCGCCGGGGCGACGAGCTCCGAGTAGTGCTTGACCTCGAACTCGAACTCCTCGCCCCGCTCGGCCGCAAGGTTGGCGTAGAGCTCCTTCCACACGAGCCCGCACGCGGGGCACGAAGTGACGATCGTCTTGGCACCGCGCTTCCGCGCCTCGGCGACGTTGTGCTCGTAGATCTCCTCGAACAGGTCCCACTTGCCGG
>CAZXWK010000023.1:0-33941 GCA_964644675.1 uncultured Eubacteriales bacterium
TCGACCTCGCGCACACCACGGGCGACAGCCTCGACCGCATCCTCGAGCTCGTCGAACAGACCACCGTCGCGGCCAAGGAGATCTCGGCCGCCACGCAGCAGCAGAAGAGCGCGACCGACCAGGTCGTCAAGGCCATGCGCGAGGTCGCGGCGGTCGCACAGCAGACCGCGGCGGGCTCGCGGCAGGTCGCGTCCTCGGCCGAGGTCCTCTCGGGCATGGCTCGCGAATCGAGCCAGGTGGGCTCGGCGTTCTCGATCGTCGACGGCAACTAGCGGGCTCGCGACAACGGCGGGGGAGAGAACCTGATGGTCGAGTTCGACCGCAGCGCGTTCATATCGAAGTTCCAGGAAGAGGCTCAGGACCTTCTGCAGCGTCTGAACGAGGGCGTCATCACGCTCGAGTCGGACCCTGACGACCGCGAGCTGATCGACCAGATGATGCGCGATGCGCACACGGTCAAGGGTAGCTCCCGCATGGTCGGCCTCATCGAGATCTCGGACGTCGCGCACTGGCTCGAGGACATCATGGTGCGTGTTCGCGACCGCGAGCTCGCCTACACCCCGGAGATGACCGACTCGTTCTTCGAGGCGCTGGACGCGATCGTCTACCTCACCGACAACGGCGGCGTGAACGTCGACAACCTCATCGACCTCGACGCGCTCAAGGAGAAGCTCGCGGCGATCGCCTCCGCCGGCTTGGCGGACGCCGCTGAGGAGCCTCCGGCCGCGAAGCCCAAGCCCGCCGGGCGCGCCAAGAAAGCGGCCGCGAAGCCCGAGCCGCAGCCCGAGGAGTCAGCCGAGCAGGGTGCACCCGAGGAGCCCGCGGACGCCGAGGCGGCCGCGGAGACCGAGGCCGAGATCGACGCCGAGACCGCCGAGCAGGCCGAGGAGGCCGCGGCGATCCTGAGCGGGGACGACGACGAGGAAGAGCACGTGGGCACCTCGCGCTTCCACTCAGAGGGCGAGCTCAAGTCGAAGACCCAGGCGACGATCCGTATCCGCACGTCGCAGGTGGACAACCTGCTCAACCTGATCAGCGAGGTCGTCATCTCGCAGATCAAGGCCGAGCAGCGCGTCAACGAGGTCCGTGCGATCCAGCTCAAGACCAACGAGGCGTGGCAGGCGTGGATACGGCTGAAGAGCCTCCTCTCGGCGCTGGGCGGCGACGACATCATGGACGCCGTCGGCGACGACGTCGAGCTCATCGACGACCTGCTCGCGGCGAGCCGTCGCGACATCGCATCGTTCATCAAAGACAACGCCGAGGACGTGTCGCGCACCTCGGTGGTCGTCAACGACTTGCAGGAGCAGGGCATGCGCCTGCGCATGCTGCCGGCCAACACGGTGTTCCAGACGTATCCGCGGGCGATCCGCGATCTTGCCAAGCAGTTCCGCAAGGAGATCAACCTCGTCATCGAGGGCGGCGACACCGAGCTGGACAAGAAGGTCCTCGAGGAGATCAGCGACCCGCTCGTCCACATCATGCGCAACGCGGTAGACCACGGCATCGAGGACCCGGCGACGCGCAAGGCGCTCGGCAAGCCCACGATGGGCACGATCCGGCTCGCGGCGCGCCAGGAGGGCGATCGCATCGTCATCGAGATCAGCGACGATGGTGCGGGCATCGATCCCGACAAGGTGCGCGAGAGCGCGGTGCGCAAGGGCTACATAACCGAGGCCGAGGCCAAGGCGATCTCGGACCGGGAAGCCCAGTACATGATCTTCGAGGCCGGTTTCTCGACCGCGGCGATCATCACCGAGATCTCCGGGCGCGGCGTCGGGATGGACGTCGTGCGCGAGTTCGTGGTGGAGAAGCTCAAGGGCTCGCTCGACCTCGACTCCGTGGTCAGTCGCGGCACCGTCTTCAAGCTCACCATCCCGCTGACCCTCGCGATCATCCGCGCGCTCATGCTGCGCGTCGGCGATCAGGTCTTCGCGCTGCCGACCGGCTCGATCGAGGAGACGCTTCGCGTCGACCCGAGCGAGATCATCAAGGTCGAGGGGCGCGAGGTCATCCGTCGCCAGCGCCGGACGATCCCCCTCGTGCGCCTCTCCGACATCCTCGGCGTGGTGCCCGACCCCGCCCCGGCCAAGGTGCCGATCGCCACGATCGGGTACTCCGGGCACCGCATGGGATTCATCGTCGATGCCTTCGTAGGCGAGCAGCAGATCGTCATCAAGCCCCTCGGCAGCCACCTCAAGAAGGTCGACAACGTCGCGGGCGTGACGATCCTGGGAGCCGGCGAGGTCGTGCCGATCCTCAACGTGCCCGACCTGATGACGAACGCGCGCACCCGTTCGGGGCAGCGCGTCGGCATGGTTCAGAGGGCCGAGCGACAGGGGCCGCGCTCGATCCTCATCTGCGAGGACTCGTTCACCACGCGCGAACTCGAGCGATCGATCTTCGAAGCCGCCGGCTACCAGGTCGAGACCGCCAACGACGGAGCCCAGGGCTTCTCGAAGCTCAAGGACGGGCTGGTGGTGGACGCGGTGGTCACCGACGTCCAGATGCCGAACATGACCGGCTTCGAGCTCACCCGGGCGATCAAGAGCGACCCGGCGCTCGAGGAGATTCCGGTCATCATCGTCACGTCGCTCGAGCGTGACGAGGAGAAGGCCGAGGGCATCGAAGCGGGTGCGGACGCCTACATCACCAAGTCCGTGTTCAACCAAGACACTCTGCTCGACACGGTCGAGCGTCTGATCCGATGATCGCGAGGCGAACGCGCTGATGCCGATGGGCAAGTCGCAGTTCCGCGTCGTGATCGCGGACGATTCTCTCGTCGCGCGCGAGATGCTCGCGCAGATCCTGCTGTCCGACCCCGACATCCAGGTCGTGGGTCAGGCCGCCAACGGCGAGGAGGCCGTGGACCTGGTCTCCCGTCTGAGGCCCGACCTGGTCACGATGGACATCCACATGCCCAAGATGGACGGGCTCAAGGCGACCGAACGCATCATGGCGTTCACGCCCACCCCGATCCTGGTCGTCTCGTCGTCGGTGCACGGCGAGGGCATGGGCAGCGCGTTCGATGCGCTCGACCTCGGTGCGCTCGAGGTGATCAAGAAGCCGGAGCCGCGTGACTGGGCCGACCTCGAGCGGATCGGCCGAGAGGTCATCCGCAAGGTCAAGATCCTGGCGAATGTGAAGGTCATCACCCACATCCGCGGCCGGCACGATCGCCGCGGCGCCGCTGTGGGCGCGCCGCGCTCGACGGGCGCGGGCCGCGGTATCGTCGCGGTCGGTTCCTCGACCGGCGGGCCGTCGGCGCTGCTCTCGGTGTTCGAGGGCCTTCCCGCCGAGCTGCCGGTGCCCGTGCTCGTCGCCCAGCACATCGCCGACGGGTTCATCCCCGGCCTCGTGTCGTGGCTCGATGCCGGGTGCCGCGTGAAGGTGGTCGCGGCGGAGGAGGGGACGCACCCCGAAGCCGGGGTCGTCTATCTCGCGCCGACAGGCAGCAACATGGTGCTCGACGGCAACACCATCCGCTTCGCGCGACCCGACAAGGGCCAGCTCTACATCCCGAGCGCCGATACGCTCTTCGACTCCGTGGCCCGCTCTTTCGGCAAGCGCGCGATCGGCGTGCTCCTCACGGGCATGGGCGCCGACGGTGCCCAGGGGCTGAAGCACATGCGCGACCTCGGCGCGTCGACGATCGCTCAGGACGAGGCGACCTGCACCGTCTTCGGGATGCCCAAGGCCGCGATCGACCTGGGCGCCGCCGAGAAGGTGCTCCCGATCGAAGACATCGCGGGGCGGATCGTCGAGCTTCTGCGCTAGTCGCCCTCGCCGGTCGGAGTCGACCTGCGCTTCCTCTCGCGTGCCGAGCTGCCGCCGTGGCAGCGCGCGCTCGGATACCCCGCCGTTCACCGCCCGAGTGCGCCTTTCAGCGACGGGCAAGGCTTCTCAAGAACGGAATCTGCGCGATTACTCTAAGGTCAACGCTACGACGCTCCGATGATGCAGGAAGCAAAACCTCCCGCAGGCCGGCCGGCTACCGGGGGAGGAACCGGCACGAAGAACCGACAATAAGGGGTGAGGGCGCATGGCGCTCGGAGTCTATCTCTCCCGCTGTGGAGGGAGGGTCGACGATTCGCTCGACGTGGATGCCGCACTGGAGAACGTCCGCGGCTCGGCGAGCGTGGTACGTGTCGTCGACGATCTGTTCGATCCGGCGACCGTCGATCGGATAGAAAGCGACATCTGTGACCGCGGCCTCGACGCCGTGGTGCTCGCCGGCCACTCGGCCGATCACTACACCAAGTCCCTCTCGGCGGGGCACCTGAGCGAGCGGCTCGTCTCGGCGGGGGTCAATCCCAACCGAATCGTCGCGGCCAACATCCTCGAGCAGGTCGCGCTCGCGCATCCCGGCGACCGGGAGGGCGCGACGCGCAAGGCCGGCGCGATCATCGACGTGGCGGCGCGGTTCGCGCAGATGTCGCCGGCGGTCGAGGGCATCGCGGTCGAACCCAAGCGCTCGGTGATGATCCTGGGCGTGACCTCCGAGGCGATGGTCGCGGCGCAGCGGCTGCTCCAGCTGGGATACTCGGTCATCCTGGCCGATCGCGGCTCGGGCACCGAGATCGCGCGCAACGCGACCACGCTCAAGGCGACGTGCGGCTACGTGCTCGGCCACTGGCAGGCCGAGTTCGTCGACGACGCGCGGGTGGCCGACGGTGAGGGCTGGCTGGGCGACTACCACATCACGCTGGAGACGCCGACCGGTCCGCGCACCTACGAGGTGGGCGGCCTGCTGCTCGCGCGGCCGGACAAGCCCGAGTGGATCGAGGAACTCCGGACGCACTTCAAGGTCGACATCGACGACGACGGCTTCGCCCGCTCGCTCGACCCGCAGACCCATCCGGCCGAGACCGTGGACTCGGGCATCATGGTGGTGCCGCTCCGCGATCGCGACGCGCTGCACCGCGACAAGGTGGCGGCAGCCGACTCGGCGGCGATGGCGCTGGTCCTGAGACTTTCGCAGCCGACCGTCATGCACTTCTCCGATACCTCGGCGGTCGACGAGTCGCTCTGCGGCGGTTGCGCGACGTGCGTGCGGACGTGCGCGTTCGGCGCCTGCACCATCGACGAGAACGGCCGGAGCCACGTCGACGTCCGGCGCTGCCGGGGCTGCGGCAAGTGCGTCGTGAGCTGCCCGGTGGGCGCGCGCGACATCGTCTCCTCCCCGCACGACTTCCTGCTGGAAGCCGTCCGCACGCTCGCGAGCGTGCCGAGCGACGACCAGCGCGTGCTCGGTTTCCTGTGCGGCGGCTGCGGCTACCCTGCCGCGGACAACGCGTCGACCTTCGTGGCCGAGCGCGGGAAGGGCTACCCGACGTCGTTCATGCCGCTGCGGATTCCCTGCGGCGGGCGTCTGGACACCCTCTACGTGCTCGAGGCGTTCAAGGCCGGCTTCGACGCGGTCTGCGTCTACCGCTGCCGAGAAGGCCACTGCCACAACCTGATCGGCAACCTCGATATGGACCGGCGCATCAACCTGCTGCGCGCAGTGTTGCGTTCCCGCGACATCGACGACGCGCGCCTGCGGATCGTCGACATCTCGCCCGGTGAGGGCGAGCGGTTCGTGGAGTCGGTCGAAGGCGTCTACGAGTCCGTCTCGCATCTCGCGAACGGCAAGGGAGGTGTGCTGTGAGTAAGCCTACGCTCGCTACGGTCTCGCTGGGCGGCTGCGAAGGCTGCCACGTCGCCCTCCTCGACGCCCACGAGGGCCTGCTCGACCTGCTCGGCCAGGTGGACCTGATCCACTCGCCGTTCTCGGGTAGCGAGGAGATCCCCGAGCACGCCGACGTCGTGATGGTGGAGGGCGCCGTGACGACCGAGGAGGACCTGCGCCGGCTCAAGGCCGCGCGCGCCGCCGCGGGGACGCTCGTCGCGATCGGCTCGTGTGCGGTGCTCGGCGGTATCGGCGGCCTGCGCAATCTCGACCGGCTGTCCGACGTGACCGCGAAGGCATTCGGAGAGGACGCGCGCAAGTCCGACCGGCTGCCGTCGCTCAACAAGCACGTGCACGCGATCACGCGCTACGTGGACGCGGACATCGCGCTCGCCGGGTGCGCGCCCGAGACCGAGCTGCTTGTCGCAGCTCTCTCCGCCGCGATCAGCGGCGAGTCCTTCGAGGCTCCGCGTCGCAACCTGTGCGACGAGTGCCACCGCACCAAGGACGCCATGCTCACGCACTCGCAGGACTTCGTGTCCGACAACGTCTACGCGCTCATGGAGCTCGAGACGATCGACGCCGAGAAGTGCCTGCTCGAGCAGGGGCTGCTGTGCATGGGGCCGATGACCCGCGAGGGATGCGGCGCCAAGTGCACGGCGATGAACGTCCCGTGCCGCGGCTGCTCCGGCCCGAGCCGGCTCGACTTCGAGCAGGGCGGCAAGGCTGTCGACGCCCTCGCCGCGGTGCTCCCCGCCGGCGCGCTCATGTACATGGAAGACCTCATCGGAACCGGCTACCGCTTCTCGCTGCCGGTCTCGGTCTTTCCCGCGATCATGGACCACGAGGAGGCCGAGAATGTCTGAGGTCATCACCCTCCCGCCCGTCAAGCGTATCGAGGGCCACGGCCGCGTCTCGCTCATGCTGGGTGACGACGGGCTCGTCAACGACGCGCACTTCGACGTCATCGAGTTCCGCGGCTTCGAGAAGATGCTCGAGGGGCGCATGGTGTGGGAGATGCCGCTGATCACCAGTCGCATCTGCGGCGTCTGCCCGGTGAGCCACCACCTCGCGGCGGTCAAGGCGGTCGACGCGCTCTACGGCGTGAAGATCCCGCCCGCCGCGGCGTTGCTGCGAGAGCTGCTGCACCTGGGCGGTTTCGCGCAGGACCACGCACTGCACTTCTTCTTCCTGGCCGGGCCGGACTTCCTGACCGGCGACGGCACGGGAAGCCGGGACCTGCTCGGCGTCATCGAGGCGCAGCCCGAGCTCGCCAAGATGGCGATCTCGCTCCGTCGCTCCGGCCAGCGGATCGTCGAGATCGTCGGCGGGCGCACGAGCCATCCCGTCGCGGCGATTCCCGGTGGCATGAGCAAGGCGCTCTCGTCGGAGGGCCGTGCGGAGATCGCGAGCCTGGTCGAGAACATGCGTGGCAGCGCGGCCATCGCGGCGCAGACCTCGCGCGACGCGACGATGCGGCTGCTCGAGCAGTATCCGGACTACGCCGCCAAGCCCGTGCCCTACGTCGCACAGACCGACAAGGACCGCTTCGCGCTCTACGACGGGCGCATCGCGGTGCTCGGCACTGACGGCAAGATCGCCGAGCAGTTCGACGCGGCCGACTACGCCGAACACATCAGCGAGCGCACGCTCACGGGCAGCTACGCGAACTCGCCGTACCTGACGTCACTCGGCCCGAAGGCCGGCAGCTACCGCGTCGGTCCGCTCGCTCGGCTCAACATGGTCAACCACATGCCCGGCGAGCTCTCGAACAAGCTGCTCGCCGACTTCCGTGCGACCCTGGGCCACCCGGTCTACCCCGTGCTCGCGTACCACTGGGCGCGCATGATCGAGCTCGTCGCCGCGGTCGAGCGCATGGCCGAGATCGTCGCCGACGACCGGGTCGTCTCGCCCGACGTGCGTGTGCCCGTCGAGCGCGGCGTCCGCGGCACGGGCACGGCGGCCATCGAGGCCCCGCGCGGGACGCTCATCCACTCGTACACTGCCGACGAGATCGGCAAGGTCATCTCGGCGAACCTGATCGTGGCGACCACCCACAACGTCGCCTCGCTCGACAGCGCCGTCCTCGAGGCGGTGGCGGGCGCTGGGCGCGACGACGCGCTCTCAGAGGCGAGCGTGCGAGCGATGGAACTGGGCATCCGGGCGCACGACCCGTGCCTGTCGTGCGCGACCCACGAGATCGGCCGCATGCCGCTCGTAGTCGAGCTGCTGGCAGCGGACGGCACGCTCATCGCCGAGAAGGGGGTTGGTGCGGATGGATAGCATCACGGCCCTCGACCAGCTGCGGGGCAAGCTCGAGTCGAGCTTCGGCAAGGCGCTCGCCATGATGATCATGGCCTCGGCGTCCAACGCCGCCGGCGTGACCACGGTGGGCCTGTCCAACGACGAGTTCCTCAGGCTCGCGGACGCGGTGTCGCGCGACCAGCGAGTGGTGGACATGTGGGGAGCCGCCGGCGCTGCGGACGCGGCCGAGCAGTGGAGGACGCTCGTGGCGTAGCGGTTGACGAGGCTGAGGGCGGCCCGCGACGAGCGGGCGTCAGAAGCCCAAGAGTACTTCGACGATCACGCGGGCCGCTTCTTCGGAGGCGGCCCGCGCCGTGCTCGAGAGCGTCTCGCCGTGGCCCATCACGGGGGCGGCCACGCTCACGAGCCTCGTGGGCGGAGCCGCGCCGTACACGGCTTCGGTCACTGCGAGCAGGCCGGGGCCGTCGATCGCGTGGCCGCTGTGGGCCGCCGTGCCCGGCAGGATGTCGCGCAGCTCGACCGCGGGCGCGTCGCGCCGCTCGGCATCGACCACCAGCAGCAGGGATGCCTCGGCGACGTCGGTCGCCATGGCGACGTCGAGGCCGACGGCTTCGAGCAGGCGGGTGCCGCTCGGCAGCAGGGCCGAACCGTTCAGGCGCCGCGCGACGTCGTGTGCGACACCGTCGTCGCCGCGAGCCACGTTGCCGATGCAGATGACGAGAGGAGAGGGCATGGGTGCAGTATAGACGGCGCTTGGTGTCCGGGCGCTCGGGCTATACTGGGAGTATGGAACGCATGCCCATAGGCGTCTTCGACTCGGGGCTCGGGGGCCTGACGGTCGCGCGAGAGATCGCGCGCACCCTTCCCGGCGAGTCCCTCGTGTACCTCGGTGATACCGCTCGCTGTCCGTACGGGCCGCGCGACCTCGCCGAGGTGCGCCGGTTCGTTCTCGAGATCGGCACATGGCTCTCGGCCAAGCCGGTGAAGCTCATCGTCATCGCGTGCAACACGGCCACCGCGGCGGCGCTGCCGCTCGCGCAACGCGCCTTCGACGTCCCGGTCATCGGCGTCGTCGAGCCCGGCGCGCGTGCCGCCGTCATGGCGACCCGCAACCGCCGCGTCGGCGTCATCGGGACCGTCGGTACCATCGATTCGGGCGCGTACAGCACCGCCGTGCGCTCGCTCGACGCGGGCGTGACGGTCTTCTCTGTGGCGACGCCCCGCTTCGTCGACATCGTCGAGGAGGGGCTCAGGCTCGACCAGGGACCGGTCGAAGGGCTGCTGGCCGACTCCGCGGACGTGTTCGTGCGCCCGTCGTTCCACGAGATCGCCCGGGACTACCTCGATCCGCTCAAGCGCAGCGGCATCGACACGCTCGTGCTGGGATGCACGCACTTCCCGCTGCTCTCGGCCTCGATACAGCAGGTCGTGGGTCCCCGAGTGCAGCTCATCAGCTCCGCCTCGGAGACCGCCAGGGAGGTGGCCGAGACGCTCGCCCGCCGAGACCACCTGGCGCCCCCCGACGCACGGCCGAGACACGAGTTCTGGACCACCGGCGACGCGGACGAGTTCGCCCGGCTGGGTGCGCGCGTGTTCGGCGCGCCGCTCGGCACGGTGGGAACGGTCCCGCTCGCCGAGCTTGGCAAGCTCCCGCCCGTCGAGCTGCTCGACCTGGCCGATCAGGTCACCACTGAGGAGGCATCATGCGCCTGACGGTTCTGGGGTCGTCGGCGAGCTGCGCCGGGCCCGGCCAAGCGTGCGCCGGACACTTCGTCGAGGCGGGCGGCGCCCGCGTTCTGTTCGACTGCGGGAACGGCGTGCTGTCCAACCTGGGCCAGATCGAGGACCCGCTCGGGCTCGACGCGGTCTTCGTGACGCACAACCACCCGGATCACTACGCGGACATCTTCGCGTTGCACGCGATGCTGCGGTACGCGCCCGACGGGCCTCGCGCTCCGATGCCGCTCTACCTGCCGGCGGGCCTGCACCCGCGGATGAAGGGACTCCTCTCTGACCGCGGCGCGCTGGAGTTCGACGAGGCGTTCGTCGTCGTCGAGTACGAGGCGCGCGAGCCGATCGGCGTCGGCGGACTGACGGTGACGCCGGTGCCGGTCGAGCACACCGACCCGACGTTCGCGCTGGTGGGCGAGGCGGACGGGGTCCGCCTGTGCTACACCGCCGACACCGCGCCGTGCGACGGCGTGAACGAGGCGGCAAGCGGCGTCGACCTGCTGCTCTGCGAGGCGACGATGCCCGAGGAGTACTGCGGGATGGCTCCGCACCTCACGTCGCGCCAGGCCGGCGAGCTGGCTGCCGCCGCCGGCGCGGGCGCGCTCGTGCTCGTGCACGTGTGGCCGACCAACGACCGCGATAGGATGGCCGCCGAGGCGGCCGCCGCCTTCGGCGGGCCGGTGGTGGTCGCGCGCGAGTTCGACGAATTCGACATCGCCCCCGAGGGCGGGAAGGACGACTAGATGCCGATCCGCACCGGCGGTCGCGGCGCAGGAGACCTGCGCCCCGTCCGCATCACCCGGCACTACCTCAAGCACGCGATGGGAAGCTGCATCTTCGAGCTGGGCGACACGCGCGTGCTGTGCGCCGCGAGCGTCGACGAGGGCGTCTCGTCGTGGCGACGCGGTTCCGGGCTGGGCTGGGTCACCGCCGAGTACGCGATGCTCCCGGCTGCCACGCACACCCGCATGCGCCGCGAGAGCTCGAGCGGGGGCCCCAAGGGCCGCACGCAGGAGATCCAGCGCCTCATCGGCCGATCGCTGCGCTCGGTCATCGACATGGGCGGCCTGGGCGGCGAGGTGACGGTCACCGTGGACTGCGACGTGTTGCAGGCCGACGGGGGGACCCGCACCGCAGCGCTCACGGGCGCGTGGCTCGCGCTCAACGACGCGCTCGGCGTCTGGCAGCAGGCCGGGAAGATCGCGGCGAGCCCGCTCACCGAGCAGCTCGCCGCCACGAGCGTCGGGCTGGTGGACGGAGAGCTGCTCCTCGACCTCGAGTACGCCGAGGACTCCGTCGCCGAGGTCGACATGAACGTGATCATGGACGGCCGGGGCCGCTTCATCGAGATCCAGGGCACCGGCGAGCAGACGCCCTTCGACCGCGGTCGGCTCGACGCGATGCTCGACCTGGCCTCGGCGGGGATCGACCGGCTGCTCGAGATCCAGCGCACCGTGATCGAGGAGGACCTCGATGTCTTCGAGTCCTGATCACCCCGCGATGCCCGGCCACAGCGGTCCGCTCGTGGTCGTCGCGAGCGGCAACCACGGCAAGCTCGCCGAGATCCGCAGCGCGCTCGACTTCGCGGGCTGGCAGTTCTCGGCGGCGGGCGAGCTCGACGAGGAGTGGCCGAGTCCCGAGGAGGACGGCGACACCTTCGAGGCGAACGCGCGCATCAAGGCCGTGGCCGCACGCGAGCGCTTCGGGTTCGCCGCGCTTGCCGACGACTCCGGGCTCGAGGTCGACGCCCTCGACGGCGAGCCGGGCGTCTACTCGAGCCGCTACGCCGGCCCCTGCGCGACCGATGCCGAGAACAACTCGCGCCTGCTCCTGGCGCTCCAGGACGTGCCGGAAGCCGAGCGCACCGCACGCTTCCGCTCCACGATCGTCTTCATCGCCGAGGACGGGACCGAGACCGTCGCGAATGGCACGTGCGAGGGGCGCATCGGGTTCGAGCCCCGGGGCGAGCACGGATTCGGCTACGACCCGCTCTTCCTGCCCGAGGCCACGCCCGGGCGCACGATGGCCGAGCTCACCCTCGCCGAGAAGAACGCGATCAGCCACCGGGGGGCGGCGCTGCGCGAGTTGCGCGCGAAGCTGGCGGGCGACGCCGTCTAGGGTCGGGCACTCGTCCGATGGAGACTCAGCGCCGACCGACTCCCGGTGTGCGGTTGGGTACCTACCGTGACAGGGCCGTGGGACGTCTCGGATCTGGTGGGGGGTGGCCATGCGGAAGCGGGCTGTGACGTTGCTGTGGGTGGTGGTCGGTCTTGCGCTGGTCTTCGCGCTCGGCGCCTACAACAAGTCCATCTCGGCGGGTGAGCGGGGCGGGTTCGTCATGTACTACCCCGCGAAGGGCAAAGAGGCCGGCGGACCCTCGGCGCGCGCGCTGACCGGCACCGTCGTCGTCCCGCTGGGCAGCCAGGGATTCATCAAGCGGCTGCTGCAAGCCGACACGATCGAGGTGGCATCGCACACCGTCATCAACAAGGGCGACTCGGCGAGGCGGATCCGCTTCGAGGCGACGGGGTTCCCGCAAGACGTCGAGTGGCACTCGCGCGATCGGGCGTGGAACCCCCGCACTCACGAGATCGAGCGCGACCTGCCGCCCGGCTCGGCGGTTGACCTGAGCCTCATGGTGCGGCTGCCAGACCCTCTGCCGTCGCGCGCGGTGCCGGCGAGCGGAACGATCACGGTCGTCGACGCGCGTACGGGGGAGCGGCTGAGCGCCCTCGCGGTCTACTTCCAGCAGAGCGGCTTCCCCATGACCGGGGGTGAGTGCTGTGCCCCGCAGTAGCGCCCTGCGCGCCAACCGGCTCAAGCGCCTCGCGGGCTTCGCCGCGGGACTCCTGCTGTTCTACGCACCCTTCGCGCTGCTCGTGAGGGGTGCGGGGTTGCTGTTCCCGGCATCGGCCGCAGGTACCTCGGTCGCGGACGTGCACAGCGCATGCCTGCGGATGCCGCTGGGCTGGACCGTCATGCCGTGGATGTGGAAGACGCTCGGCACCAACCCCGTCTACTGGCTCACCCTCGCGGTGCTGCCGGCGATCGCGCTGGCCGTCGGACCGCTCTTCTGCGGCTGGGTCTGCCCCGCCGGAGCGCTCCCGGAGTACCTGGGCCGCCTCGTACCCGACCGGTTCAAGTTCGACTTCAGGGGCCGCGTCGACATCGTCCCGCTGCGCTACGGGTTCTTCGCCGGCATCCTGCTCGTGCCCTTCGTGTCGTCGAGCATCTGTTGTGCGTTCTGCAACTTCAATCAGATGCAGAACCTGGTGAGCGGGACGTTCGGGTCGTTCGCGGGCTTGGCCTACATCAGCACGCTCGGTGTGGTCGCCGCCGCGATCTGGATCGTGCCACTCGGGCTGTTCACCAAGGGCGGTCGGGGCTGGTGCCTCTTCCTGTGTCCCGCGGGGACCATGCAGGGACTCGCCTCGTGGGCGGGATCCCGTCTCCCGTTCGCGTCGCGGGTCAGGAGCGATGCCGAGACCTGCTCGGGATGCGGCACCTGCGAAGACGTGTGCTCGATGCGGGCAGCGACGGCCCCTGTCGAACAGGACGCCGAGCAGACCATCGACCGCCACCTCTGCATCGGCTGCCGAGACTGCGTCGCCGCGTGCCCACAAGGGGCGCTCGCGTTCCGGAGGCCGTCGTGAGGCCCGGGACGCGAAAGGCGGTGTCGTTCGCCTCGGCAGCGGGAGCGGTGGGGCTGGCGGGCGTCCTCGCTCGGCTGTGCCCGGGGAGCTGTACTTCGTGCGCCACGTGCGCACAGGGCGTCCTCCCGGCGGGCGCGGCGGTCCTTGCGCTGGGCGCGGCTGCGGGCGGCTCCGCCCTCGCCCGAGCGCGTTCGCAGCACGACGAGCCGCCGCCGCGCCGAGAAGAGACCCCGTAGCGGTTTGCCCCCCGGCAAACGCGCCGCTACACTGATTCCTGCTCGTCAGCCCCGCAGGGGGCCCGACGCGCGGTGTTTGTCGGGCCGTAGCGCAGCTTGGTAGCGCATCTGCTTTGGGAGCAGAGGGTCGCAGGTTCGAATCCTGTCGGCCCGACCAAACCGCGGCCGTAGTTCAATTGGTAGAGCATCAGCCTTCCAAGCTGACTGTTGCGGGTTCGAGTCCCGTCGGCCGCTCCATTGACAACAAGCGTCGCCGCAGGTACCGTACCGCTTCGCGGCACGGTCCTTTCGATGCGACGTCTCACGCGCCCGTAGCTCAGCTGGATAGAGCGGGAGACTTCTAATCTCTAGGTCGGGGGTTCGAATCCCTCCGGGCGTGCCAAGCCACCTATGGTGGGTGTAGCTCAGTTGGTTAGAGCGTCGGACTGTGGCTCCGAAGGTCGCGGGTTCGAGTCCCGTTACCCACCCCATAAGTTGAAAACGCGCGGCGGGCAGGTACACTGGCCAAGCGCATCAATACGGGCCGTTAGCTCAGCTGGTAGAGCAGGGGACTCTTAATCCCAAGGTCATAGGTTCGATCCCTATACGGCCCACCATGAACTTCCGAGAGCCGGTCACCTATCCAGGGGACCGGCTCTCTGTCGTCTGTGCCGTGTTGGCCTGTATCCTGAGGGCACTGCAACCCAGCCTCGTGGAGGACGCCGTGAAGCTCCCCGATCTGCTGCTCGTGATCGCCGGCGCCGGTGTCGGCGGCGGCCTGCGCTACGCCGCGGGCGGCTGGATGGCGATGCGGATGAACAGCGGCTTTCCCTGGCACACGTTCGTCATCAACGTGCTCGGCGCCTTTCTGCTCGGTGTCCTCATGGCGGTCCCGGACGGGGGCTGGCTCTCCACGACACACGCGCGACTGCTGCTCGGGGTCGGCGTTCTCGGCGGGTTCACCACCTTCTCGACGCTCTCGTACGAGAGTGTCGAGCTCATCCAGCAGGGCCTCGTGGCCCAGGGCATGGCGAACATGTTCGGCAGCGGTGTCGCCGGCATCGCTGCGGCGGTTGCGGGGATGCTCGTGGGGCGCGCGGTCTGACCGGCGTCGGCCTTCTCGGCCGTTCATCAGGGGACGCGCTGGCGTGCAGCAGCCGACGTGGGGCTCTCGTCGTGCGGTGCCCGGTGTCGGTGCGGTCGGGTACGCTCGCGGCGCGAGGTGACGGCGCCGCGAGTGCCGGTTCGCGCGCGGGCGTGTTCGACGCTCGTGTCTGGTAAGATAATCAGCCGTGTTTGCGGGCGTGGCGGAACTGGCAGACGCGCCGGGTTTAGGTCCCGGTGAGGAAACTCATGGAGGTTCGAGTCCTCTCGCCCGCACCAGAAGAAACGACACCGGCCGGCACCGGTGGTGCATACCCAGGGAAAGGAACACGTCCGTGCTCAAGACAAGCGTCGAGCAGCTCGAGGGCTCGAAGATCAGGATGACTGTGACCGTCTCGGCAGACGAGGTCGACAAGGCGGTCAACGAGGCGTACGGGCGTCTCGGCTCCAAGCTGCGCATCCCCGGTTTCCGCAAGGGCAAGGCGCCGCGCCCGGTCGTCGACAACTACGTCGGCAAGGACTACGTGCTGGCCGAGGCGACCGAGGAACTCGTCAACGTGACGTATCCGCGCGCCCTCGACGCCGAGTCTCTCAGGACGGTCGACGCGCCCGAGATGGACGAGATCGACAACATCACGCCGGGCTCCGAGTACACCTACGTCACCGAGGTCGAGCTGCGTCCCGAGCTCGCGCTGTCGAGCGTCGACGACTTCGAGGTCGAGGTGCCTCCTCGCGAGCCGAGCGACCGCGAGATCGACATGCAGGTCGACCTCATGCGCGACCGTCTCGCCACGCTCGAGCCCGTCGAGGACCGCGGTGTCGAGGCCGACGACTTCGCGCTGATCTCCTTCACCGGCTACGTCGACGGCGAGCCGTACGAGGGCAACGAGGTCGACAAGTACCTGTACGAGCTCGGCAAGGGCCTCATGCCGGTCGAGTTCGATCAGGGGATCATCGGCACTATGCCGGGCGGCGAGGTCACCGTCGAGTTCCCGATCCCGGACACGTCGTCGAACCCCGATTTCGTGGGCAAGACCGCGCGGTTCGACGTCGTGGTTCACGAGGTCAAGGCGAAGCACCTGCCCGAGGTCGACGACGAGTTCGCCGCGAACATCGGCGGCTTCGACACCGTGCAGGAGCTCCGCGACGACCTGAAGATGCGGATGGGCGTCCAGAAGAGCCTCCAGCACGACCGCGAGAAGGAGCGCGCGCTTCGCGCCCAGCTCGCCGAGCGCCTCGAGGGCGATGTGCCCGAGGCCATGATCAAGGGCCGCGCGGGCACGCTGATGCGCGACTTCCTCGCCCAGCTCGAGCAGCGCGAGATGACCCTCGACTCCTACGTCGAGGCCGTGGGTGTTCCCAAGGAGGCGATCGAGGCCGACCTCAACAACCAGGCGGTCGAGTCCGTTCGTGAGGATCTCGCACTCGAGGCGCTCTTCCGCGCCAAGGGCATGGAGGTCACCGACGAGGACGTCGAGGATGAGCTCAAGACGGTCGCCGAGGGCACCAAGACGAGCGTCGAGGAGGCTCGCACGCGCTGGGAGGAGATGGGCCTGATGCCGGTCGTGCGTGAGCAGATCATGCACCGCAAGGCCGTGTACTGGCTGATGGAGAACGCCACCGTACGCGAGGTCGACCCGTATGCGGACGCCGATGCCGAGTCCGGCTCGACCGACGAGGGTACGAAGAAGAAGCCGGCCAAGAAGCGCGCGACCAAGAAGGCGGCAGAAGCCGTCGCGGACGTCGAGTCCGCCGAGGAGCCGGCCGCCGAGGGCGCGCAGACCGAAGAGGAGTAGGACATGATTCCCGACGCACAGGCACTGGTGCCCATCGTCGTCGAGCAGACCAGCAGAGGCGAGCGCAGCTTCGACATCTACTCGCGCCTGCTCAACGACCGCATCGTCTTCCTCGGAACCGAGATCGACGACCATGTCGCCAACCTCCTGATCGCGCAGCTCATCCACCTGGAGAGCGCCGATCCCGAGAAGGACATCAACCTCTACATCAACTCGCCGGGTGGCTCGGTCACCGCGGGTCTCGCGATCTACGACACCATGCAGTTCATCAAGTCCGACGTGTCGACCATCTGCGTAGGCCAGTGCGCCTCGATGGCCGCGGTCCTGCTCGCGGCGGGCGCACCCGGCAAGCGCTACGCGCTGCCGCACTCGCGCGTGCTCATCCACCAGCCGTGGGGAGGCACGCAGGGCCAGGTCACGGACATCGAGATCCAGGCCAAGGAGATGCTGAGGATGCGCGACCAGCTCGACGGCATCCTCGCCAAGCACACCGGCCAGTCGATCGAGACGATCCACGCCGACACCGAGCGCGACAACATCATGATCGCTGCCGAGGCGGCCGACTACGGCCTGGTCGACTCGGTCCTCGAGAGCCGCAAGGCGGAGGCGAAGTCGTAATGACGCGTACGCCGGAGGGGCCCGAGTCGCTGAAGTGCTCCTTCTGCGGAAAGAGCCAGCGCCACGTCAAGAAGCTCATCGCGGGTCCGGGCGTCTACATCTGCGACGAGTGCATCGACCTGTGCAACGACATCGTCGAGGACGAGCTCGCCGAGGAGGCCGCTCTCGAGCCGGTACTCGACGACCTGCCCGCTCCCCGCGAGATCTACGAGCTGCTTAACGGCTACGTCATCGGCCAGGAGCAGGCCAAGAAGGTCCTCTCGGTAGCGGTGTACAACCACTACAAGCGCGTGAACCTTGCGCCGGTGGAGGGCGAGGAGGAGGTCGAGCTCGCCAAGAGCAACATCATGCTCCTGGGCCCGACCGGGTGCGGCAAGACGCTGCTCGCGCAGACGCTCGCCCGCATCCTCAAGGTGCCGTTCGCCATCGCCGACGCCACGGCGCTGACCGAGGCCGGCTACGTGGGCGAGGACGTGGAGAACATCCTCCTCAAGCTCATCACGGCGGCGGACTTCGACATCAAGCGCGCCGAGGTCGGCATCATCTACATCGACGAGATCGACAAGGTCGCGCGCAAGGCCGAGAACCTGTCGATCACCCGCGACGTCTCCGGCGAGGGAGTCCAGCAGGCGCTTCTCAAGATCCTGGAGGGCACCGAGGCCGCCGTCCCGCCGCAGGGCGGGCGCAAGCACCCGCAGCAGGAGCTCATCCGGATCGACACGACGAACATCCTGTTCATCCTGGGTGGCGCGTTCGTGGGCCTCGAGAAGATCATCGCCGAGCGGATCGGCAAGAAGGGCGTCGGGTTCATCGCGGACCTGACCGACCCGAGCAAGCACGAGACCGGGGTGCTCTTCGCCCAGGTGCTGCCGGAGGACCTGAACAAGTTCGGCATGATCCCCGAGTTCGTCGGGCGCCTGCCGGTCATCACGCACGTCGAGGAGCTGAGCGAGGACGACCTCGTGCACATCCTCACCGAGCCCAAGAACGCGCTGGTCAAGCAGTACCAGCGGCTGTTCGCACTCGAGGGCGTGCGGCTCGAGTTCACCGAGGGCGCGTTGCGGGCCATCGCCGAGCAGGCGATCACGCGCGGCACGGGCGCTCGCGGCCTGCGCTCGATCATGGAGACCATGCTGCTCGAGCTCATGTACGAGCTTCCCAGCCGCACCGACGTGACCGAGGTCGTGATCACCGAGGCGGTGGTTCGTGATGGAGTCGAGCCGACCATGGTCTGCGAAGGCCAGGCGGACGCGGCCGGTGCGTGAGCCCGAACGTATCGTGAATGACGACGGCCGCCTCAGGGCGGCCGTCTTGATATCGCGGATGCGCGGACGGAGCAGCTAGCGGGTGCCCGACGTGGGCTGGTGCGCCGCATCCCTGATGATCGCCAGCGCGCGCAGGCGGTCGTTGGGTGCCAGGTCGTCGGGGACCGCCTCCCGTCCGAGCGCTGCGCAGACGAGGTAACGCCCGCAGTCCTGGAACGCTGGCCCCTTGCAGTAGCGCGCTTTCATCAGCGCCGCCGTCTGGGGTTGAGCGCCGAGCATGTCATTGAAGAACAGGCACGTCCTCGCGAGTTCGCACTGAGCCATGGCGATGCGACCTCCCCGTGGCGGCGAACGATTCGCCCCTAAGAGGTTCTTTCCAGCGCAGGCGCAAGCGCAATCAGGGACATCCGAGCGCCGCGAGGGGCGGGGTCGTGCAGGCCAAGCGTCGTGCGCCGGTCACCACGTGCCTGTTGCGGGCCCGCATACCACGCCGGCCGCTCGTGACGTCCTGCTAGAATCGGACAACGGCGTGACCGGCGATGTGACGAGGAAGGCGCAGGCAGACGT
Source organism: uncultured Eubacteriales bacterium (assembly GCA_964644675.1). GTDB lineage: Bacteria > Actinomycetota > Coriobacteriia > Anaerosomatales > JAAXUF01 > CAZXWK01. The sequence continues at coordinate 18,886 of CAZXWK010000023.1, forward strand.
GAGCGAGATGCCCAAGGCATACGATCCCAAAGCGGTCGAGGGTCCGATCTTCGAATCGTGGTCGGAGGGAGGGTACTTCTCGGCGAGGATCGTCGAGGGAGTACGGCCGTTCTCGGTGGTCATACCGCCGCCCAACGTCACCGGATCGCTCCACATGGGCCACGCGCTCAACAACACCATCCAAGACGTCGTCATCCGGCGCTCGCGCATGACCGGCGCGCCCACCGTGTGGGTCGTGGGCACGGACCACGCCGGCATCGCCACCCAGAACAAGGTCGAGCAGAAGCTCGCCAAGGAGCAGGGCAAGAGCCGCTACGAAGTGGGCCGCGAGGCGTTCATCGAGGCGTGCTGGGAGTGGAAAGAGCTCTACGGCGGCACCATCATCGAGCAGCTCAAGGCGATGGGCTGCTCATGCGACTACGACAACGAGCGCTTCACTATGGACCCCGGGTACGCCCGGGCGGTCCGCAAGGTGTTCGTGGACTGGTTCGACGCCGGCCTGATCTACCGCGGCAAGCGCATCATCAACTGGTGCCCGCGCTGCTCGACGGCGCTCTCGGACATCGAGGTCGAGCACGAGGACGTCGACAGCCACCTGTGGTACTTCCGCTACCCGCTCAAGGAGCCGGTCGGCGGCATCGACCACGTGGTCGTCGCGACGACGCGTCCCGAGACGATGCTCGGGGACACGTGCGTCGCGGTGAACCCGAACGACGACCGCTACCGTGGCCTCGTGGGAGCGACGGTGGTGCTCCCGCTCGTCGGCCGCGAGATCCCCATCGTCGCCGACGACTACGTCGACCCGGCGTTCGGTACCGGAGCGGTCAAGGTGACGCCCGCTCACGACCCCAACGACTTCGAGATCGGCGAGCGCCACGACTGCGCCAAGGTCAACGTGATGAACGCGGACGCGACCATCTCGGCGGAAGGCGGCGCGTACGCGGGGCTCGATCGCTACGAGGCGCGCAAGAAGGTCGTGGCCGACATCGACGCGCTGGGCCTGCTCGTCAAGACCGACGACCACGTGCACTCGGTGGGGCACTGCTACCGCTGCCACACGGTCGTGGAGCCGTGGCTCTCGGACCAGTGGTTCGTGGACATGAAGCCGCTCGCTGAGCCGGCCATCGAGGCCGTCCGAGACGGGCGCACGGTCTTCCACCCCAAGCGCTGGGAGAACGTCTACTACCACTGGATGGAGAACATCCGCGACTGGTGCATCTCGCGCCAGCTGTGGTGGGGCCACCGCATCCCGGTCTTCTACTGCGACGACTGCGGGGCGATGGTCGCGTCGATGGAGGACCTGACCGCGTGTCCTACGTGCGGCAGCGCGAACGTGCGCCAGGACGAGGACGTGCTCGACACGTGGTTCTCGAGCCAGCTCTGGCCGTTCGCGACCCTGGGTTGGCCCGACGAGACGCCGGAACTCGACTACTTCTACCCGACGCAGGTGCTTTCGACGGCGCGCGACATCCTGTTCCTCTGGGTCGCACGCATGATCATGAGCGGCATGTACTTCCGCGACGGCGAGATCCCGTACCACGACGTGATCATCCACCCCACGGTCTTCAACGCCGAGGGCAAGCGGATGAGCAAGTCGCTCGGCACCGGCGTCGACCCGCTCGACCTGATGGAGCACTACGGCGCCGACGGCATGCGCTTCGGCCTCATGCTGCAGGTCACGGGCAACCAGGACATCAAGTTCGCCGAGGAGAAGCTGCTGTCGAGCCGCAACTTCGCGAACAAGATCTGGAACGCGAGCCGCTTCGTCCTGATGAACCTCGAGGGCTACGAGCCGGGCGAGCCCGCCCCCCAGACCGTCGCCGACCGCTGGATCCTCTCGCGCCTCGCCGAGCTGTCCGCGCGCGTGGACGAAGGCATCCTCACCTACGAGTTCGGCGAGACCGCCCGCGCACTCTACGACTTCTTCTGGAACGAGTTCTGCGACTGGTACATCGAGCTGTCGAAGTCGCGCCTGTCGGGCGGCGACCCCGCCCAGCGGTTGGCGGTCCAGCGGATCCTAGTGTTCGTGCTCGACCAGGCGCTGCGCCTGCTGCACCCGATGATGCCGTTCGTCACGGAGGCGATCTGGCGCAACCTGCCCGCGGTGGAGGGTACCGGCGACGCCGAGAAGCCCGCATCGCTCATGATCGCGTCCTGGCCCGACCCGGCCGCGCTCGCGCGTTTCAGCGACGAGGGCGCCGAGCGCTCGATCGAGCTCGTGCAGCAGGTGGTCGTCGCGATCCGTGGCGTACGCGCCCGCTACACCGTGAGCCCCAAGCTCGCGCTCGATGTCGTCGTCAAGGCGCCGCAAGCCGAGCGCGTGCTGCTCGAGGGCGAGTCGGGGCTCATCCGCTCGCTCGCCGGTGTCGGGACGCTCACGGTGGAGCCCGCGGTCGAGAAGCCTGCGCACTCCGCGGTCGCCGTCGCCGGGAGCCTCGAGGTCTACATCCCGCTCGAGGGACTCGTCGACTTCGAGGCAGAGGCCGTGCGCCTGACCAAGGAGCGCGAGAAGGTCGCGACCGAACTCGAGCGGCTCGAGGGTAAGCTCTCGAACGAGGGCTTCCTCGCCAAGGCGGCTCCGGAGATCGTCGAGAAGGACCGCGCCCGCGCCACCGAGCTGGGTGAGGCGCTCGCGCTGCTCGACGCGCAGCTCGCCGAGCTTGCGTAGGTCCGCCGCGCCCCGCATGCCTGCCGAGAAGGCATCGATGACCTACGACGAAGCGCTCGCCGCTCTGCGGCGGGCGCTCGTGTTCGGCACCAATCCCACGCTCGAGGGCGAGATCGCGCTGTGCGAGGAGCTCGGACGCCCCCAAGACGCGTACGCGACCATCCAGGTGACCGGCACCAACGGCAAGACGTCGACCTCGCGCATCACGGCCGCGCTGCTGCGCGCCGAGGGGTTGCGCGTCGGCCTGTACACGAGCCCCGAGCTCGAGCGCTACCCCGAGCGCATGGAGGTCGACGGCGAGGTCGTGTCCGACGACGACTTCGCGCTGGCGGTCTCGACGGCGATCGAGGCAGGGGAGCGGCTCCGAGGTGTCGGGTCGACGGGAACCGAGGCCGGCTTCACCGAGTTCGAGCTGCTCACCGCAGCCGCGCTGTGGCTCTTCCGCGCACGCGGAGTCGATGTCGCCGTGCTCGAGGTCGGCCTGGGCGGCCGCTGGGACGCCACGAGCGTCGTGAACCCGCGCGTCGCCGTCATCACCGGCGTGGGGCTCGACCACACACATATCCTCGGCGACACCATCGAGCAGATCGCCGCCGAGAAGGCCGCCATCATCAAGCCCGGCGCCGTCGCCGTCCTCGGTCCCGGAGCCGCACCCGCGGACGCCGTCTTCCTCGCGCAGGCCGCGCGAGTCGGCGCGCCGGTCCGGGTGGTGCGCGAGGAAGGCGAGGCGACGCCCGTGGCCGAGGGGGACACCGTTCGCTACCGCGTCGCCTCGCGCCCGGCTGCGCCGGGCGACGGCGTCACCGTCGACGTGAGCGGCGCGCAAGGCCGCTACGGCGGCCTTGCGCTGCGCGGGCCGGCGTACCAGGCCGCCAACGTCGCCGCCGCGGCCGTGGCGGCCGAGGCGGCGATCGGACGCGCGCTCACGCCGGCCCGCGCGCGCGGCGCGCTCGCGAGACTCGCGATTCCCGGGCGCTTCGAGCTGTTGCGCGCCGCGCCCCCGCTCCTGGTGGATGCCGCGCACAACCCGCAGGCGGCGTCGGTGCTCGCGGACGCGGTGCGGGCGGCGTTCCCGGATCCGGCGACGCGGCCGGTGGTGCTGCTCGGGGTGCTCGGCGACAAGGACGCCGAGGGGATCGCGGCCGCGCTGGCGCCCGTGGCCGCCGGGATCGCGGTCACGCAATCGGGCTCGCCGAGGGCGCTGCCGGCGACCGCGCTCGCCGGCGTGGTGCGCCGGGTGACGGGCGCCGGGCCGCTCGGCGAGTACGAGACGGTGCGCGATGCGCTCGCCGATCTGGCGGCCGGACCGCTGCTCGTGACGGGCAGCATCACGACGGCCGGCGAGGCACGGGGGCTGCTGCGGTCGGAGCACGGTATTCTCGGCGGCTGACCTGCGGCCGCGTGCTCGCTTTCTGGTAGAATCGCGCATGTGCGCCAGCCGCTGACGCACCCGTTTTCGAAAGGGAGCACATGGGCGAACTGCTGAACCCGATCCTGACGAACCCGCTGTTCGGGCTCGTCCGCAACCTGTGCAGCCTGTTCCTGCTGGTGCTCTACGTCGCCATCGTGTTCTGGACGTACCGCGACGCGACTCGCCGCGGCGCGATGGGCTGGTTCTGGGCGCTGGTCACCGTGGTCTTCCCGTTCGTGGGCTGGATCATCTACCTGGTCGTCCGTCCGCCCGAGACCCTCGAGGACGCACGCGAGCGCGAGCTCGAGATCCGCGCCCGCGAGGTCGAGCTCTCGCGCGACTACGAGACGTGCCCTGCGTGCTACAAGCCGGTCGAGAAGGACTTCCTGATCTGCCCGTACTGCATGAAGAAGCTCCGCAAGTCCTGCACCGAGTGCGGCAAGGCGCTTCGCCTGAACTGGCAGGTCTGCCCGTACTGCAAGACCAAGCAGTAGGGAATCATCGAATCTGGACACGGACGCGAGACACGCCGCCCCGCCGCCGCGGGGCGGTTTCGCACCCAAAGGAGCGAGAGAGATGCCTGACATCATGGTGAAGCTTCCCGACGGCAGCACCAAGGAGGTGCCCGAGGGATCGACGGTCCTCGATGTCGCCGGGGCCATCGGCCCGCGGCTCGCACAGGCGGCTCTCGCCGGCAAGGTGAACGGTGACGACGTCGACGTCTGGCACACTGTCGCCGACGGCGACACCGTCGAGATCGTCACCGAGAAGAGCCCCGACGCGCTCCACATCCTGCGCCACTCGACCGCCCACGTGATGGCCGAGGCGGTCAAGGACCTGTTCCCCGGCGCCCAGTTCGGCATCGGCCCGGCGATCGAGGACGGCTTCTACTACGACTTCGAGGTCGGACGGGCCTTCACGCCCGACGACCTGGTCGCGATCGAGGAGCGCATGCGCCAGATCGTCGCCGAGGAGCTGCCGTTCAAGCGCACCGAACTCGACAAGCTCGAGGCGTGGGACGCGTTCGAGGAGCAGCCCTTCAAGCGCGAGCTGATCTCCGAGCTCCCCGAGTCCGAGACGATCTCGACGTACTCGCAGGGCGCCTTCACCGACCTGTGCCGCGGTCCCCACGTGCCGAGCACCGGCCGCATCGGGGCCTTCAAGCTCACCAAGATCGCCGGCGCGTACTGGCGTGGCGACTCCGACCGCCCGATGCTCCAGCGTATCTACGGCACCGCGTGGTTCAACCAGAAGGACCTCGACGCGTACCTGACCCGCATCGAGGAGGCCGAGAGACGCGACCACCGCAAGCTGGGCAAGGAGCTCGACCTCTTCAGCTTCCACGAGGTCGCCGGCGCGGGCCTGCCGCTCTACCATCCCAAGGGCGCTCGCGTGCTGCGCCTCATGCAGGAGTGGCTGCGCGGCGTGCTCTACGAGCGTGGCTACACCGAGGCCATCACGCCGCACATCTACAAGACCGACGTCTGGAAGATCAGCGGGCACTACGACTTCTACGGCGAGAACATGTACTTCTTCAACATCGACGAGGGCGACGGCCGCATCAACGAGTACGCCGTCAAGCCGATGAACTGCCCGGGCCACGTGATGATCTTCCAGTCCGACGTGCGCTCCTACCGCGATCTGCCCATGCGCATCGGCGAGTTCGGTACCGTGTACCGCCACGAGCTCTCCGGCGTCGTACACGGGCTCATGCGCGCCCGTGGGTTCACCCAGGACGACGCGCACATCTTCTGCACCGCCGACCAGGTCCACGACGAGGTCATCGGCATGCTCGACCTTGTGGACTACGTGATGGGAGTCTTCGGCTTCGAGTACTCGGCCGAGGTCTCGACCCGTCCCGAGAAGTCCATCGGCGAGGACGCCGGCTGGGAGCTCGCCACCAACGCGCTCATCGAGACGCTCACGGAGCGCGGCGTCCCCTTCGAGATCAACGAGGGAGACGGCGCGTTCTACGGCCCCAAGATCGACATCAAGCTCAAGGACGCCATCGGCCGCACCTGGCAGTGCTCCACGATCCAGGTCGACTTCAACTTCCCCGAGCGTTTCGGCCTGACCTACCGTACCGCCGATAACTCCGAGGCCGTGCCGTTCATGCTGCACCGTACGATCCTCGGCTCGATGGAGCGGTTCTTCGGCATCCTCATCGAGCACTACGCGGGCGCGTTCCCCACGTGGCTCGCGCCCGTGCAGGCCGTGCTCATCCCGATCTCGGACCGCCACCTCGAGCACACGCAGGCTGTGGCCAAGCGCCTCTCGGCGTCGGGCGTGCGCACCGAGGTCTACTGGCAGAACGAGCCGATGCGCGTCAAGATCGCCAAGGCCCAGGAGCAGAAGGTGCCCTACATGCTCGTGATCGGCGACAAGGAGATCGAGTCCGACACCGTGGGCGTACGCGAGCGCACCGCGGGCGACATCGGCGCGATGGGCGTCTCTGACTTCGCGCAGAAGGTCGCGAGCGAGCGCCCGTAGCGGTCGGGCCAAGCGGCCCAAGGCGCGCAGGCGAGCGCCGAGGGCCCAGCGTCCTCCGTACCACCGGCAACACAAAGGGGCCGTGCCCGTGGGCACGGCCCCTTCTCTATCTCCCTGACGGAGGGTAGGGGAGAGCGCGTTCCTACTGTCCGATCATCGCCTTGAGCGTCGCGGAGATCAGGTCCATGAAGCGGGCGAAGAACTGCTCGAACTGGCCGATCTCGTCGTTGCTGCCGTCGGGCACGAAGTGGGCGTCGAAGTCTCCACCGGCGACGCGGACCGACATATCCTCCATGCTCTGCGTCATGCGGCGCAGGCGGCGGAACACCCATGCGTCGACCATGTAGCCGATGGCGAGCGTACAGACGAGCAGCGTGATCGAGATGACGATGAGCGTCTCGTACATGGAGCGACGCGCGGCGTTCGCGGTGTCGGTGACGTTCTCGATCGAGTAGAGGACGCCGACGGGCTTGCCGTCTTCAGACACGGGAGTGACGCCGTGCGCCTCGCTGATACCCGGCTCGCTGCTCCAGCGGACGCCCCAGTAGTCGCCCTGGCCCTGGACGCCGTTGTGGCACGTTCGCGAGCACGCGCCGTTGGCCACGCCGATCAGCTTGCCGGTCTCGGGGACCGCGTCGGGCGTGGGTTTGAACTGGAACTCGTTGGCCCATTCCGGATTCGTCAGCGCGATGGTGACGTAGGTGTCACCCTCGGCGTAGTTGTCCGGAAGCCCGGCGGCCTCGCGCATCTTCGCATACGCGGCAGCGTCCACCTGCGACTTGTCGAGCATCAGGGCGTAGTCGGTGCCCGTGATCTCCTTCATCTTGTCCACGTAGGCCTGCGCAGCTTTCACGTCGCGGATGCTGCCGATCTCGTCGCCACCAAGCGACTGGATCATGTTCCACGTGGCCGCGCTCGTGCCGACGGCCTCGGACGCCGTCACTGCGAGCCCGCCGGAGTACGACTGGTGCAGGTAGACCATGACGACGATGGCGCCAAGCAGGTTGACGACCACCACCCCGACCAAGATCTTGGTTCTGATGGAAAGGTTCTTCATCGCACGTTTCTCCCCTCCGGGGCCCTCCGCCCCGCTGTCCTTCTAACAGTATCGGCCATAGTTCACGTTCGGTTCAGACCCAATTCCCCCATGGTAGTGCGTGGTGCTCCACTCAAGGCCCCTAAGGCCAGAACGGCATCGTCGTGACCTGCGACGGAAGCGGGTGCCGGGTCGACGAAGGGTTCGGATGGCATCCGTTCGTTGCGCAGTATCGCGAGCGAAGCTGTGACGACGGGCTGTAGGAGCGAAGCGTGACGCCCGCGAGCCCGTTGTGTCCCTGTGCGATGTACGGGTAGGCGTCGGGTGTGACGCCGTCGGTGGTGACAGCGGTGCGGATCAGGAGTCTGGGCCGCTTCCAGGCGTGCGGGATGCGTACGTGGCAGTCGATGCACTTGTTGCCGTAGTGCCCGGGGTTGCTCACGGGCAGGCTGTCGTGGGCGACGTGGCGTGCGTGGACCGAGTGACCGCCCGGAGTCAGCGCATCAGACGCCTCCATGTTGTGGCACTTGACGCAGACGACCCGCTCGGTCCCCGTGGCGCGGAACTGGTAGGCGTTGGGCGTCGGGTTCGCGTATTCGGTCTGGCTGTAGGCCGGGTCGATGCCCACGTGGACCGAGGAGCCGTGCGGGCCGACCATGTCGGCGGGCATCGCGTGGCAGTCCGCGCAGGTGATCGTGATGTGCTGGATCGACTCGGTCGTCTCGACGGCCGCGGTGCCGAGCTGGCTCGCCTTGAGCCAGGTGGTCGTCCCCGTGTTCGGGGGGAGCGCCCATACGTAGTCGGTGCCACCGATGCTCGCGCCGGTGATGGGGAAGGCCTTCTGGACGCGCCCGCCGACCAGCGACGCGGACACGACGTTGTGGCCGCCGCCGGTGGGCCCGTCGAACGCGGCCTTCCACTCGCTGAACGGGTCCGCCCAGACGTAGCCGTCCGGCAGGGGGTTGGCCGTCGTGGTGCGCCGGTGGGCGCCTGCGACCGCATCGGGGCCGTCGGTGGGGCCGCCGTTCGCGTGGCAGCTCTTGCAGCGCAGGTCGGTGTCGGCGATCGCGTCTCGGACGGCCGAGGTGCTGGCGTAGGTACCCGAGCCCGCGCTGTCGGGATCCGCGTGGCAGACGTGGCAGGAGCCGTCGGCGCTGCCGTCCATGGAGCCGGCCGCGAGCTCGCGCGCATGTTCGCTCACCAGGTCGGGGTCGTGACAGCCGAAGCAGCCGCTGTTCGCTCCCGCGACATAGTCGATGCCGGAGTGGGTGCCTGACAGGTCGGCTCGGTGGCTTACGAAGTGGTTCTGTGCCGAGTATCCGACGTGGCACGCCGTCAGGCCGTTGCCGCCTCCGCAGCTCTTCACGTTGCGGCCGAAGATCGGCCCGTCGGCCGTGTGGCAGCCGGTCGCCGTGCAACCGCTTGAGCGATGCAACTTGCGCAGGTCCGTCGTGCCGTGGCAGCCGGCCTTCGCGCAGGCGCCCGGCGAGGGCGTCCCGTCAGGGCCGAGCTCGATACCCACGTGCTTCGGTGCGAGCGCGCCGTGGAGGCCCGTGGGGCTCACGGTCGAGTGGCATGCCGCGCACGCCGACGGCGAGTCGGAAGAGGGCCAGTCGGCCTTCACGACGTCCGCGGGGTTCGTGGCGTTGTGACAGCGGGTGCAGGTGTCCCCGGTCGAGATGCTGGAGTTCGCGCGCGTGTGCTCGCTCCCGAGGGTCATCTGGTGGCACGCGCCGCACGCGGTCGAGACGCCCGAATCGACGTCTCGGAAGGTTGCCGTCCTCTGCGCGCTACCCGCCTTGTGGTACCCGTCGGTGCCGTCGATGCGGCCGGCCGCGCCATCGTGGATACCGGTCGAAGGCTCGTAGGCGCCGGCGGCGCCATGGCAGTCGCGACCGGAACCGCACGTCTTCTTGTTCGGGTCGTAGGCGAGGTTGCCGTCGCTCTTCGTCCAGTCATGGCACCGGAGGCACGTGGCGTGGATGTTGGACGAGGTGCTCGGCTGACCGACCTCCGAGATGTCGTCGGTGGGGTGGCATCCGGGGCCGCTCGACGCACAGCCGGCGCTGCCGCTCTTGACCGTGTGGACCGACGAGACGTCACCCGTGTGCACCGGATCGAGCCCGGGCTTGCCGTGGCACGCTTCGCACGCGCCGGCGCCCGACTTCTGCGGCCAAGCGTCCGCGACGGCTTCGACGGAGGCGTCGTTCGCATGGCAGTTCACGCACTCGTCGGAGTTGCCGCTGTGCTCGGAGGTGGCGAGCTCGTGCTCTCTGATGAGGCTCACACCGTCCGGCGCCATTCGATGGCAATCGCCGCACGCGGTGCCGTAGTACGAGGTATCGGCCGCGGCCACGCCGTTCGATGGCGCGTGGGTGTCGTTCACGCCGTCGTGCTGGTAGGTGCCGCCAACGGCCGGATGGCACGAGGTGTCGGTATCGGTGCCGCCACACGTCTTCACGGTCGGCTTGAGCGATTCGACGCCAAGCGTGTGACACACCGGTTCGCCATCGCTCGCCGCGCCCGAGCAGTCGGTCGGCTTGAACGCGTGAAGCGCGTGGAGCTGGTTACCCTCGTGGCAGCCGGGGCCGCTCTCTCCGCACCCCAGCGGGCTTTCGGCTTGCGTGGTGTCGGCAACGTTGGTCGAGTGCATCGGCGCCGCCGAGCCGACTCCGTGGCACGCCTCGCACTGGTGCTTCTTCCACTTGTCGAGCACGACCGCCTGGCTCTTGGAGCGGACGTCGTTGTGGCATTCGCCGCAGCCGAGCGTCGTGCCGTACGGGCTGTCCGGCAGCGCCGGCACGTCCGTGTGCGCCGTGCGCAGGTCGCGGGAGTGGCACTGCTTGCACGCGACGCGCGCTGGCTCGCCCGCAGCCGGCGCGACGCTCGGGTCGACCGAGCTCTCGGCGGTGGGGGCGGGCGATTCGGGATCGGCGACGACCGGTGCGTTCATCGGCGTACCCACCGCGGTGTGCGACGTCTCGCGGTAGTGGCCCTTGGGGAACGGGTCCGAGAGGCGCACGACGTCAGGCGCGTTCTTCATGGAGCCGTCGTGGCAGAGCGCGCATTCGTGCTCGCGCGGCATGTGACAGGGGATGCACGCGACACCTTGGTAGTCGTGGCAGTCGAGACACACCGCCTCGGGGTGATAGGCGTTGAAGTCGTTGTACGAGGTCTCTTTGCCGTGGCACCCGGCACCCGAGTTCACGCACCCCGTGTCCTTCTCGAGGTTGTAGTCGCTCGCCTTGGTGAACTTGTGGACCGTGCGCGTGGGTGGGTTCCACCCCGCTCCGAAGGCGACGCCGACCACGACGAGCGCGATGAACGCCGCGATCTTGATCTTCTTGCGCTTCTGCTGCTCCGGCGTCAGTGCGGGTCCCGCCGAGGAGTAGCCGGAGGACGAATAGCCTGATGAGGAGTAGCCTCCACCCGCCGACTTCTTCCGGCCTCGCTTGTCGTAGTCAGCCGACGAGAAGGCGGAACCCTGTGGCCGTTCGGGAGGGGTACTCCCTGGCACGCCGCTGTCAGGGGGTGTCGTCATCGAGCCTAGAGCGACAAGCCGAGAAGGTCACGGGCCGCGTCGTGCAGTGCGCGGATCTTCTCAGGATCGTCGGCATCGTCAGGCTTGATCAGGGTGATGAGGAAGCCGCAGCGCATGGCCATCTCGCCACGGGTGCGGAACACGTCCAGTCCGGCAGTCTCAATGTGGCGTTGTACCTTCATGCAGTCGTCGTAGAGCTTGCCCATCGATCCCCCACTGTCGAGTGCGCGTACGGGTGCGCGCAGGCGGACTAGGCACAGTATGACAGTATTGGTTTCGGCATTCACGATACCTTGCTTGAGCAGTACCGTTCATGTCCGCTCAGGTTCGGCGCGGGGGTTCTTCGGGCCACCGCCGCGGGTGGACAACCGGTGCGGGCGCGTCTATACTGCCGAGGCTAACCGAATACCGCTCACAAGCGGGACCCCGCCCACGCGGGCGAGACGGTCCCCACCTTTCGGCGCCACACAGGCGGCTGTCTGGTCGATGCGACACGAGGAACGCGGCCCTTGCGGGCCCCTGTCTCCTCGGCATTCCGTATCTCCCGTCGGCCGTACGCGCCACGGGAGTTTTCTTTTTCGCAACAGGGCCCGGCGAGCACGGGTCCGGAACGACGGAGGTGAGCTGCCTATCAGCAGCAGTAGCACGGAGCCGAGGATCAACGAGCGCATCCGCGCCGCGCGGTGCCGTCTCATCGGCATCGACGGGAGCCAGCTCGGTATCTTCGCGATGGCGGACGCCCAGCGGATCGCCGAGGAGCAGGACCTCGACCTGGTCGAGATCGCACCGCTCGCGGACCCGCCCGTCTGCCGGATCATGGACTACGGCAAGTTCAAGTACGAGCAGACGCAGAAGGAGAAGCTGGCGCGCAAGCACCAGACCAAGGTCGAGATCAAAGAGATCAAGTTCCGCCCCAAGATCGACAAGCACGACTACGAGACCAAGAAGAAGCACGTGGTGCGCTTCCTGGCCGCCGGGGCGAAGGTCAAGGTCACGATCATGTTCCGCGGTCGCGAGATGGCCCACCCCGAGCTCGGACTCAACATCCTCGAGCGACTGGCCGAGGAGCTCGGAGACACGGCGATCATCGAGACCCAGCCCAAGCTCGAAGGGCGCAACATGCACATGCTCATCGCGCCCGTGAAGAAGAAGGAAACCAAGGAGACCGGCGACAAGCCCGGAACCGACGAGAGCGCGCCTGCGGCCGACGACGCCGCGGAGAGCGCCGAGTAGAAAGGCGGCTCACATGCCGAAGATGAAGACCCACAAGGGCACCGCGAAGCGGTTCCGCACCACCGGTTCCGGCAAGATCATGCGCGGCAAGGCCTTCAAGAGCCACATCCTCGAGAAGAAGTCGCCCAAGCGCAAGCGCGGTTTCCGCCAGGAGACCGAGGTCGCCAAGGCCGACACCAACGTGATCAAGAAGGGCCTGGGCATCGGCTAGTCCGTTCCCACCCGATTCCCCGTCCCTAGAGTTCAAGGAGTGATCCATCCATGCCTCGCGTGAAGCGTTCAGTCACGGCCAAGAAGAAGCGCCGCACCGTCCTGACCCGTGCCAAGGGCTACTACGGCAACAAGAGCCGTAGCTACCGCGCCGCCAAGGAGCAGACCCAGCACTCGCTGCAGTACGCCTACCGCGACCGCCGCAACAAGAAGCGTGAGATCCGCCGCCTGTGGATCGCCCGCATCAACGCCGGCGCGCGCATCAACGGGCTGTCGTACTCGGTGTTCATGAACGGTCTCAAGAAGGCCGGCGTCACCCTCGACCGCAAGGTCCTGTCGGACATGGCGATCAACGATCCCGCCGCGTTCGCCAAGCTCGTCGAGGTCGCCAAGGAGGCGCAGGCCGCCTAGGCCCGCATTCCGCACCAGAGCGATTCCGGAAGGCCCCCTCACCACGAGGGGGCCTTCCGCGTTGTCGGGCCGATAATGCACGACACTCGGCCGCACTGCGTCGGGCCGCTGGCGGGTGTGTGCCTTCGGGACCCGGTAAGCCGGCGGTAAGGCGGCCGAGCGACGCTGTGCTCGGCCGGTGAGGCGCCCACTCGGCCGCCATCAGTCACGGCCGCTCCCCCTCGGCGACCAGTCGTCGAAGGAGGAACCATGTTCAGGAAGCTGCTCTACACGGTGCTTGGCGCGGTGACCGCGCTCTCGATCGGCGCGGCCGGCGCGTACTTCACCACGCAGGTCCAGGTCGCCGATAGCGTCATCCGCGCGGGATCGGTGGCCGTCTCGACCGTGCCGACGACCGCGCCCCTCGCGATCGACGCCCTCGCGCCCGGCACGACGGCCACGCGAACGATGTCGGTCGTCAACGACGGGTCACTCCCGACGGACATCGTGATCACTGCCTCGAAGAAGGCCGGCATCAGCGAGTTCTACGAGTCGCTGACCGCCACGGTGACGTGTGCCGACACCAAGCTCTACGAGGGCTCGCTCTCGGCGCTCCGTACGACGCCGCTGCGCCTGGCCCCGGCGGCACGAGGGGACGTGCGGTTCGAGATCGGCCTGCCCGCGGGGGTCGGCAACGAGCTGGCCACCGACTACGCCAGGGTGTCGCTGTACGTCGATGCGGAGCAGGCGCACTGATGCGGGCAGCGGGGAGGTTCGTCGCCGAGACGACGCTGGTCGTCGGCGCGCTGGGTCTCGTCACGGTCGGCGTGCTGCAGGGCTACGTACCGCTGAGGGTCGGTGGATCGTCGATGCATCCCGCGCTGCACGCGGGCGACCTGGTGCTCGTGCGTCGGCACGCCCGGGTGAGCGTGGGCGACGTCGTGCTGATCCGTGCGGCGGGACACGGGCCCGTGCTGCACCGGGCGGTCGGAGTGCTCGCGGACGGCTCGGTGCGCACGCGTGGGGACGCGAACGAGGTCGATGACCTCGAGCCGGCGGCTCCGAACAGCGTCGCGGGGGTCGTGGTGGGCCACGTGCCGGTCGGGCGCCTCGTCGAAAGGTGGCGGTCGAGCCGCGCAGTGGGGTACCATGGCGGCTCAACCGAACAGTACTCGGCGATGACGGAGACGACGTCCTCAAGCGTGTCTGCCGACCAGGGAAGGGCCCCGTGACTGGAAGGGCCGCACGGTCAGGCACGAGCGACGGTTCCCTCCACCAGCCGCGACCTGAAGGGTCGGCCACCTGGCCGGCCGAGTAGGGAAGCCGGAGCCCCCGATACCGGGCTGTGCGGGTGAGACGCCCGCTGATGCGGCGGAGTCTCGCCGCGCGAGAGGGTCCGCCAGACGCGGGCCAACCGAGGTGGTACCGCGGGAGCCGACTCCCGTCCTTGGGCGTAGAGCCCGGGGCGGAGGGTCGGCTCCCTTCGTATACGACGGCGATGGAAGGTGCGGCAGGCACATGGGTGTCACGGAAGAGCTGCTCGAACTGAAGCAGAGCGGTCTGGACGCGATAGCGGGCGCGAGCGATCTCTCCGCGCTCGAGTCGGTGCGCGTCGGGCTGCTCGGCAAGAAGGGATCGCTGACCGGGGTGCTGCGGGGGCTCGGGTCGCTGCCGCCCGAAGAGCGTCCCGTCGTCGGGAAGGTGAGTAACGAGGTCCGCGACGCGCTCGAGTCGGCGCTCGAGGAGCGTCACCGGCAGCTGGCCTCGGCCGCGCTGGAGGCGCGCATCGGTGCGGAAGCCATCGACGTGACGCTTCCGGGTCGTTCACGGCCCGTCGGTGCCCGCCACCTCATCGAACAGATCACGGCGGAGGTCGTCGAGATCTTCCTCGGCCTGGGGTATCGCATCGCCGAAGGCCCTGAGGTCGAACTCGACTATTACAACTTCACCGCGCTCAACACGCCGCCGGATCATCCTGCCCGCAGCCTCGCTGACACTTTCTACGTGCGCGACCTCTCGGGAGAGCGCGCGGTCGTCGAGGGCGAGAGTGACGTGCTGCTCAGGACGCACACCAGTC
>CAZXWK010000024.1:0-4915 GCA_964644675.1 uncultured Eubacteriales bacterium
GGCCTGTCCATCCAGCTCTCCGACGTCACCGACCGCCACCACATCACCGCCGAGAAGGACCAGAGCCTGCGGCTCCTCGAGATCGTCTCGAGCATCACCGAGGGCGCGCTCGAGGCCCTGGACACCGACCGGCTCGTCGACGAGGTCCTGCGACGCCTGCTCAGCGCCATGAGCGCCGATCTCGTCGTGCTCAAGAGCGACGGCGAGAGTCGGGTCGTCGTCAGCGACCGCGAAGCGGCCGCGCTGGAGCGGCCGCACGGCGGGCGCTCCGCGATCGTGATGCTCAACCACTTCGAGACCGCCGAGTTCCGGCTCGCCGGAGACGTGCAGGCCCTTCTCCAGGTCGGCTGGGCGGCGCCGCGCGATGAGTCCGAGCAGGACGCGCGCGTCGTCTCACTGGTCGCCGAGCGCATGTCGGTGGTCCTCGCGAGTGCCCGGCTGGCGCAGCAGCGTAACGAGACGATGCGCCTGTCCCGAGCACTGATCGAGATCAACGAGATGATCCACAGCTCCCTCGAACTCGACACGCTCATGGACCGCGTGGCTCAGGCCGCGGCCGAGACGCTCGGGGTCGATGCTGCGGTCGTGCTGACGCCGGAGGACTCGGTGTCGCTCAGGGCGGTCTACCAGTACGGCCTCGACGAAGGCTTCACCGGGCGCGTGTTCCGCGAGGAGCAGCTGCCGACCCACGCCCGCGTGGCCGACCTGGGCGCGCTACGCGTGATCGACGACACCCTCGAGGAGGAGGACACCAACCGCGAGCTCATCGAGGAGCTGGGCATCCGCTCCGAGCTGCTCGTCCCGCTGCCGGGAAGAGGCGATGCGCACGGAGTTCTCGGCTTCTACCGTCTGGATGAACCGGCACCGTTCAGCGACGCGCAGGTGCTCTTCGCCCAGAACCTGGCGACCTCGATCAGCCTCGCCATCGAGAACGCGCGCCTGTACGCGGCGGAGCACGGCGTCGCCGAGAACCTCCAGTCAGCGATCATCAAGTTGCCGCGCACGGTTCTGGGGATGCGGGTGGCGCACGAGTACCGGTCCGCGAGCGCGATGGCAGGTCAGGTGGGCGGCGACTTCTACGACGCGTTCGCGATCGACGGAACGCACCTGGGCCTGCTGGTGGGCGACGTGTCGGGCAAGGGGCTCGAGGCCGCGGTGCTGACCTCGCTCGTGCGCAACGCCGTGCGCGCGTACGCGATGGACGGCGACTCGCCGGCGCTCGCGATGGCCAAGACCAACCGCCTCATGCTCGCGCACACGTCGGGTTCGACCTTCGCGACTGCGGTCTTCGCGATCCTCGACGCCGAGACGGGCGAGTTCACCTACACGAACGCCGGGCACCCTGCGGGACTGCTTAAGCGCGCCAGCGGCCCTGTCGAACTGCTCGAGGCCAACAGCCCGCTCGTGGGCGCGTTCGACACGTTCACCTACAGCCAGTCTGCGGTGACGCTTTCCGAGGGCGACACGATCGTGCTCTACACCGACGGCGTGACCGACGCGCGCCGCGGCTCGGAGTTCTACGGTCAGGAACGGCTCGAGGCGGCCACGGGAGAGTTGCATGCCGACCCCGACACGCTCGTCTCCGGCATCCTGCGCTCGGTCGACGAGTTCGCCGACCGCAGCGCCCCCGACGACATCGCGCTCATCTCGGTCCGCTACCGCGGCTCGCGGTAGCCGCGACGGCGGCGCGCGCCGCCCTCCGCTCCGCCCGGCTCACCTCACGCGGGCTTGCGCGCGGTGAGCGCGAACATCATCGGGATCTGGGGCATCTCGGCAGGGAGGGTCCAGAAGCCCTCGGAGTCCTGCACCATGAACGGCACGTATTGCCACGCGAGCTTGGGGTACTCGCGCAGCGACTCGACGACCAGCCCTTGGGCGACGAGCGACCCGAGGATCTCCTCGAAGGTGTGCTGGAACGAGTACGACTCGGCGTGGAAGTCGGCGTCGGGCACCGCGTAGCTGCCGTGCTCCTCGAAGCGGAGCGGCGAGCGGTCGAAGTACGAGTAGCGGACCCCGAGCTCGGCGGTATCGCGCTCGTCGTCGAAGACCCAGAGCGCGGGGTGCATGTCGATGACGTGGAAGACGCCGCCGGGGGCCAGGCGGCTCGCGATGCTCTCGGCCCACGGACCCAGGTCGGGCAACCACGAGAGCACGCCGTAGGAGGTGAACACGACGTCGTAGCCGGCAGGCGCGACCTCGTCGGGCAGCGCGGTCACGTCGGCCTCGACGAAGCGCGCGGGAAGCCGGAGCCGTCCGGCGAGCGCTCGAGCCTCCTCGATCGCCCTCGCCGAGAAGTCCACGCCGGTGACGTCGGCGCCCTTGAGCGCGAAGCGCAGGGTGTCCATCCCGAAGTGGCACTGCAGGTGGAGCAGCCGCGCTCCGCGCACGTCCCCCACGACCTGGCTCACGACGCTGTCGAAAGGCCGAGACGCCGGATCCGCCACGAACCCCTCAACGTCGTAGAAGTCCGAGCCGACGTGCAGGCCGGTCCAGCCGTCCCACAGCTCGCGGTTTGCAGTGACGGGATCGGGAGTGTTCTCGGCGGTCATGGGAGGGCTCCTCGGGATCGTGCGGGCCGTCGGGCGCGACGCGGGACGGGCGTCTGCGTAGGTGCTCGGTCGAGCGTAGCACCGCGGCGGGTCGCTCGGCAGCGGGGAGCGGCTCGGCGAGCGGAACAGGAGCGTGCGGTGCGGCGGGCGAAATGAACCGGCAAGGAGGCAACGGATGCTCAACGTCATCGTCTTCGCGTGCGGCGCCGCGCTCATGGCGCTCGAACTGGTCGCCGCGCGCGTGCTCGCTCCCGCGCTCGGCAACTCGATCTTCGTGTGGGGCAGCGTCATCTCGGTGGTGATGCTCGCCCTCTCGCTGGGCTACTGGCTGGGCGGACAGCTCGCCGACAAGGTCAGCGCCTCGCGCGCGCTCGCCCCGCTCATCGCGGGCGCCGGCGTGCTCACCGTGCTCGCGCCGATGATCGCCGCCGCGGTTCTGCCGTGGTGCGCCGAGCTCGGGCCGCGGCTCGGATCGCTCGCGGCGTCGGCGCTCATCTTCTTCGCGCCTGCGCTCCTGCTCGCAACGGTCTCCCCGCTCGCGGTGCGGCTGGGGGCCACGCGGGGGATGGAGCGCATCGGGCGCTCGACCGGCGGGCTCTATTCGATCTCGACGGCGGGCAGCATCGTCGGCACGCTCGCGACCTCGTTCTGGCTCATCCCCGCCCTGTCGCTCGAGCCGCTCACCGTCGCGATCGGCTTCTCGCTGTTCGCGTGCGCGCTGCTCTCGCTCGCGCTTCCGGCGCTCTACCCCGAGGGCACGCCCTCGTTCGCGCCCGCGGGGCGACGCCGGCCGCGCGCGGCGTGGCTCGCGCTCGCGCTCGTGGTCGCGGGCGGCGCGCTGGGCGCGTTCGTGCTCGTGCGCGTCGCGCCCGTCTCGGCGACCAACGGCCTGGGCGAGCGCGTGCTCTACCGAGCCGACACGCAGTACCACCGGCTCAGCGTGACCGAAGCCAACGGGGTGCGGCACCTGCGCTTCGACGCGAGCAACCAGTCGGCGATCGACGTGGCCGACGGCTACACGAGCGTCATCAAGTACCCCAACTACATGGACCTCGCGCTCGCGCTGAAGCCCGACGCGAAGCGGGTGCTGGTGCTCGGGCTGGGCGGCGGGGCGATCGCGAAGCGCTGGTGGCGCGATTACCCCGACATGACGATCGACGCGGTCGAGATCGACCCCGCTGTCGTCGACGTGTCGAAGCGCTACTTCGGCCTACCCAGCGACGACCGCGTGCGTGTCTTCACCGCCGACGCTCGGCGGTTCGTCCAGGACGGCACCGGCACCTACGACGTGGTCATCGTCGACGCCTACTACGCCGACTCGCTGCCGTTCCACCTCACCACGAGCCAGTTCCTGGCCGAGGTGAAGACGCGCATGGCCCCCGACGGCGTGCTCGCCTACAACGTGATCGGCTCGGTGCGAGGCGACGACAGCAAGCTCTTCCGCAGCATGTACCGCACGGCGCAGGAGAACTGGAAGCACCTGTGGGTCTTCCCGATCGGGATCGGCTCCGATGGCGATGCCCAGGCGCGCCGCAACATCATCGTGCTGGCCACCGACACCGACACCGCGCAGGCCGACCTGGTCGCGCGCGTGCGCGACGGCGTAGGTGGCAAAGTGAAGCTGGAGGGGTTCTCGGCGTTCGCCGACGACCTCTACACCGAGCTGGTGCCTGTGGCCGACGTGCCGCTGCTCACCGACTCGCACGCGCCAACGGACTCGCTCATCCGCGTGCAGTGACCTCTGACGACTGCGAGCCCCACGCGACGATCGCGTCGGCGATGCGGTCGAGCGGAAGCACTCGGCCGGCGGCGCCCAGCTTCACCGCCGAGGCGGGCATGCCCCACACGACCGAGGTCGCCTCGTCCTGAGCGATGGTCTCGGCACCGGTCTGGAACAGCTCCCCCAGGCCGCCGGCTCCGTCGTTCCCCATGCCGGTGAGCAGAATGCCCAGCGCACGGGGACCGAACTCGCGCGCGGCCGAGCGGAAGAGCACGTCGCACGAGGGCCGGTGCCGGTTGACCGGGGCGTCGTGGGAGAGAACGACACGCGGTGCGGCGCCCCCGCGCACGAGCGCGTGGGCATCCCCGGGCGCGATGAACGCGGTCCCGGGAAGAATGCGCTCTTCACCAGCGGCCTCGCTCACGGCGATCTCGCAGATCTGATCGAGGCGGCGGGCGAACGCCGCGGTGAAGCCGGGCGGCATGTGCTGCGCGATGACGATGCCTGGTGCATCGGACGGCAACGCCCTCAGAATCGTCGCGAGCGCCTCGGTGCCCCCGGTCGACGCGCCGATCACGACGATGCGGTCGCGCGGCGCGGGCTTGGGCGCGAAGCTGCGGCTCCCCGCGGCGCCGCTCGTCGCGGC
>CAZXWK010000024.1:5015-26282 GCA_964644675.1 uncultured Eubacteriales bacterium
TGACCTCGCGCAGCTCGAGGAGAGCCTTCGAGGGCCGCCGCTGCAACCGGGCCCTCGACGCGGCCCGGATCGCCCGGACGATCTGCTCGCGCGACTCCTCGAGGTGGTCCTCGATGCCGACGCGCGGCTTGGGAATGACGTCGACCGCGCCTCGCTCCAGCGCGAGCACGGCCTGCCCGCTGTCCGGTCCCACCTGCGAGGAGCAGACGATCACCGGCAACGGGTGCTGCTCCATGATCTTGCTCAGGAAGGTGAGCCCATCCATCTTGGGCATCACGATGTCGAGGATGATGACGTCGGGCGTGATCTGGCGCATGAACTCGACGGCCTCGTACGGGTCGGCGGCCAAGCCGACCACGTCGATGCCGGTTTCCACGGCCAGCAGGCGTTCGAAGGCGAGCCGGACCGCCCGCGAGTCGTCGACGATCAGAACGGTGATGTTGCCTCGGCCGGTCATGACTTCAGCCGGTAGACCGAGGTCGCGACGCGGTCGATCGGGAGGTCGAAGCCGAGCAGCCCCTCCGAGTGGCCCACGAACAGGTAGCCGCCGGGCCGCATAGCCCGCAGGATCCGGCGCAGCACCTTCCCCTGGGTCTCGCGGTTGAAGTAGATGAGCACGTTGCGGCAGAAGACGATGTCGGCCTCGCCGAGCACCGGCTGCGGGTCGCTCAGCAGGTTCGCCCGGTCGAACACGACGTGCGACCGGACCTCGGGTGCGATGCGCACCTGCCGGCGAGAACGGTCGCGGCTGCGCAACAGATACGCGCGCTTCATGTGCTCCGGGACCGGCCGCACCAGCTCCTCCGAGTAGACGGCGCGCTCGGCTGCCGCAAGCGCGTCGCAGCAGATGTCGGTCGCGTGGACCGTGAAGTCGATTCGGCCGTGGATCGCCTCGAGCGACTTGAGGAGCATCGCCAGACTGTAGGGCTCCTGACCGGTCGAGCACGCCGCGCACCACGCGACCAGTGGCCGCTCCTTGCCCAGCCCCGGCTCCCGCGCGAGCAACGCGGGAAACGCGGTCTCGGCCAGGTACTTGAAGTGCTGGTCCTCTCGGAAGAAGTCGGTCTTGTTCGTGGTGATCGCATCGACCAGCCGAACGCGCTCGGCGTGCCCGGAGCGGTCGCTGAAGACGTAGCGGACGTAGTCCGAGTAGTGCTCCAGGCCGAGCGCTCTCACGCGCTTTGCGACGCGGACCTGCACCATCCCCCGCTTATGTTCGGGGAGCCTGATCCCGGTCTCGCGTTCGACGTAGCGCGAGATGACCTCGAAGTCCTCCGAGGAAAGCGTCTCGGTACCGTCGATCACTCGCTCTCGGCCTTCTTCCTGCGCGGCTTGGACGCCGGCTTGTCCGCGGGTTTCTCGGCGGTCTCGACGCTGGAACGCAGCGCGATGACCTCGTCCGCCGAGAGGACCTTGTCCATGTTGAGCACGATGAAGAACTCGTCCTCCTGGCGCGCGACCGCCTCGATGTACTCGGTGTCCAGCTTAGCGCCCATGCGAGGCGGAGGGTTCAGGTCGTCGGGACCGACCTCGAACACGTCGCGCACGGCGTCCACCAGCGCGCCGAGCACGGTGGGCTCGTCGTCCACCCTGACCTCGATCAGGATCACGCAGGTGTCGGGCGTGACCTCGGCGGCCGGCAACCCGAACTTCACCCGCAGGTCGACGACGGGCACCACCGAGCCGCGCACGTTGAGCGCGCCGCGCATGTAGGCCGGCATCCGCGGGATGCGCGTCATGTCCGTGCGGTCGAGGATCTCGTGCACGTTGGTGATGCGCACCGCGAACTGCTCGCGGTCGAGCACGAACGACAGCAGCTGCGCGCCGCCCTCGATTGCGCTATCCATCAGCGGGCTCCTCCTCGCCGCGGTAGCGAACGAACTCGCTGTCCAGGTCGTCGGGGCCGCGGTCGAGTACGATCTCGACGCCACCGGGCGCGAGGGGCGTGCGCGGAGCAGAGGCGCCCTTCGCTGCGGGAGCGGACGTGGGCGTGTCGCTGGCGCCGCGACGCTCGGCCCTGAAGTACGCGACCGCGTCGGTGAGACGCTCGGCCTGCGCGGCCAGCTCCTCCGACGTCGCGGCCATCTCCTCGGAGGCGGCGGCGTTCTGCTGCACGACCTGCTCGAGCTGGACGAGAGCCGCCGCGACCTGCTCGGCGCTGCGGTCCTGCTCCGAGCTCCAGCTCGCGATCTCCTGCACCAGCACCGCGGTCTCGCGGATCTCGGGAACGATTCGCGAGATCTGCGACCCGGCCGCCTCGGCGACCTCGACGCTCGTACGCGCGAGCTTGGTGATCTCGCCCGACGCCTTCTGGCTCCGCTCGGCGAGCTTGCGGACCTCGGCGGCCACGACGGCGAATCCGCGACCGTGCTCGCCGGCGCGAGCGGCCTCGATGGCGGCGTTGAGAGCGAGCAGGTTGGTCTGGCGCGCGATCTCCTCGATCACCGAGATCTTCTCGGCGATCTCCTTCATCTGCAGCACCGTGCGGGCGACGGACTCGCCGCTCTGCTCGGCCGAGTCTGCGGCCTGGCTCGCGATGCGCTCGGTGTTGACGGCGTTGTCGGCGTTCTGCCTGATGCTCTGGACCATCTCCTCCATCGCGGCGGAGACTTCCTCGGCGGTGGCGGCCTGCTCGTTGGCGCCCTGCGAGAGCTGCTGCGAGCCGTCGTTGGTGAGCTGCGCGCCGTCGGCGACGCTGCTCGCAATGCCCTGGACCTCGAGCACGGACTCGCGCATGCGCGCCGCCATGAGCCCAAGAGCGGTCACGAGCTGGCCGACCTCGTCGTGGCTCTTCGCGTTGAAGTCGGCGGTCAGGTCGCCGTCAGCCATGACCTCGGCGCCCGCGAGAGCTTCGGCGACAGGGACGGTGATGGCGCGGGTGATGATGAAGCCGATGATGATGCTGAGAAGCGTGAGCGCGATGCCGACGCCGATGGTCATGGCGATGGCCTGCTCGAGTGCGGCGTCGAACTCCGCCGCGGTGTTCTCGGTCTCCTCCGTGGTCGTCTTGACCAGGTTGGCGAGCGCCTCGTCCAGCGGCCCCCGAACGTCCTCGGCGGCGTCGTTGATCGCGTCGAGCGCTTCTTCGTCGGCGCCGGAGTCGATGGCCGGGAAGAGCTGGTCGTTGACCTGGGCCTGCAGTGCGGCGACCCCCTCCGAGATGACCTTGAAGTCGGCCTTGTCCTCGGCTTGGTCGGCGTTCTCCTCCATCGTCTTGAGGTTGGGCTCGAACTGCGGGAGCAGCTCGGCGAGCTCGGCCCGGCCTGCTTGGGTCTCGCCGTCGATGATCGCCTCGCGAGCGATCAGCACGACCTCGCGCTCGAGGGTGAGCACCTCGCGAGCGGCGGTGGCCTCGGACTGCTGCTCGAGCAGCTGGTCCTCGAGCGCACTGAGCCGCTGGATCGTCGTGAAGTTGTAGAAGCACAGCCCGATCACGATGGCGACGATCAGGCCGAAGCCGATCCCCATCTTCGCGCCGATCTTGAGGTCCCTTATCTTCTGGATCATTGCCTACCTCCGGTGGTGACTCGGTGAAACGTCCGGCAAACGGTGCGGTCGGTGCGGGTACGGTCAGGGGCGTCCGCGAGCGTGCTCGGCGACGTCCGCGCCGGCAAGATGCCGCTGCGAACCAGCGAGCCTGCGGATCTGCCCCATGTCGACGATGAAGGCCACTGAGCCGTCGCCGAGCATGGTCGCGCCTGCGAGCCCCTCGGTGCGCCGCAGACCGCGGCCCAGGGGCTTGATCACGAGTTGGAGCCGATCGATGACACCGTCCACGACGATGCCGAAGCGCTCGCCGTCGACGTTGACGACCGCGGTGAGCTCGTCGGCGGGCA
Organism: uncultured Eubacteriales bacterium; assembly: GCA_964644675.1. Taxonomy (GTDB): domain Bacteria; phylum Actinomycetota; class Coriobacteriia; order Anaerosomatales; family JAAXUF01; genus CAZXWK01. The sequence goes on from CAZXWK010000024.1 coordinate 8,852, forward strand.
CCGTGCCCCCGATGCCGAAGAACTCGCGCAACCGCACGAAGGGGAGCACCTCGCCGCGCACGTCCACCAGATCGCGGTCGTGCTCGCCCCACTCGGCCTGCTGTTCGAAGTCGAGGCACTCCTCGACGCCGGACAGCGGCAGGATGTAGCGCTCCTCCCCCGCCGAGACGAGCAGGCCGTCGATGATGGCGAGGGTGAGCGGAAGCCGGATGGTGACGGTGAGGCCTTCGCCCACGCGCGACTCGAGGTCCACCGCGCCCTGGAGCTGCTCGACCGCCCTGCGGACGACGTCGAGACCCACGCCGCGCCCCGAGACCGACGTCAGTTCGCGTGCGGTCGAGAACCCGGCGCCGAACACCAGGTCCATCAGGTCGCGGTCCGAGAGCGTCTCGACGGAGTCGATGACGCCGTCGGCCTTGGCGCGCTCGGCGACGGCGGCGAGGTCGATGCCGCGCCCGTCGTCGGAGAGTCGAATGTACATGCTTCCGCCGGAGTGGAACGCCGAGAGCAGGATGCGGCCCCGCTCGGGCTTGCCCGCCCTGCGACGCTCGGCCGGCGGCTCGATGCCGTGGTCGATGCTGTTGCGGATCAGGTGGAGCAGGGGCTCCTCGATGCGCTCGATGACGCCGCGGTCGAGTTCGGAGGAGGCACCCTCGGTCTCGAGAAGCACGTCCTTGCCAAGCTCCCGCGCGAGGTCGCGCGCGTAGCGGGCGAAGCGCCCGAAGGTGGTGCCGATGGGGATCATGCGCATGTCGAGCACGCTCTCGCGGAGCGCCTGCACCAGGAACTCGAGCTGCTCGGACACGTCGATGATGCGTTGCGACTCGACCTCGCCGACGGAGTCTCGCAGCGCGACCTGGGTGGTCACGAGCTCGCCGACCAGGTTCACCAGGCTGTCGAGCCGCTCAGCCGAGACGCGCACGCTCTGGCCCTGCAGCGCATCGCGGCTTCGACCGGCGACGCGGGCGCCGCTCGCGTCGTCTTCGTCGCCGTCGTCGGCGGCGGATTCGATCGCGTACTCGCCCTCGTCGAAGAACATGAGCGGCTCCTCGAGCGCGCGGCGGCCCGCGGTGGTGGTGACCTCGAGGTCGACCGACAGGTAGCACTCCTCGGGAGCGATCTGGTCGAGCGGCGGCACGTTCGAGCTGTCCACGGTCACGCTCGCGGTCCCCAGAGCCGTGAGCTCGCGAACCGCGGCGGTCAGGCTCACGCCGCGCACGAACAGGTCGCCACGGGGGCGGAGGTGGATGACGTAGGTCTCGGCGGCGGCGGGCTGCTCGCCATCCGAGGGCTGCTCGGCGGCTTCACGGGCCTGGGCTTCGAGACTCGCGGCCGCGAGGCCGTCATCGACGACGCCCTGCATCGCGTCCATGATCACCTGCGTGTGCTCGCGCGCCGACGCGGCCTCGCCCTCGGAGCCCGAGACGAGCGCCGCCATCCCGTCGCGCGCCTTGAGCGCGAGGTCGACGAGCTCGGGCGTGAGGGTCATCGACCCGTCGCGCACGCGGGCGAACATGGTCTCGACCTCGTGAGCCAGACCGGCGGCGGTGTTGAAGCCGTACATCGAGCACGTGCCCTTGAGCGTGTGGAGCAGCCGGAACGCCTCGGCCAGCGTTTCGTCGTCACGCGAGCCGGACTCGATGGCCAGCAGCACCGCCTCGAGGTCGCCGAGAAGGTCGTCTGCTTCCTCGTGGAAGACTTGGAGCAGCTCTTCGTGTTCGCTCATGGGACCGGCCCGCTACTCCGCCACGCGCTGCAGCGCGGCGAGCAGCTCGTCGCGGCCGATCGGCTTCTGCAGCACGCCGGTGACGCCGCTGCGCTTAAGCTCGCTCGCGACGTCGTCGTGGCACTCGGTGGTGAGCACCAAAACCGGGATGAAGCGCTTATCCGGGGCCGAGCGGATCTTCGAGATCAGCTCCCGGCCGTCCATGACGGGCATGTTGAGGTCGGTCAGCACGACGTCCACCGCCGTGCCGTCCATCGCCTCGAGCGCTTGCTTCCCGTCCTCGGCTTCGACGCAGGAGTAGCCCGCGCCCGACGCCATGAGCGCTACGGCGCGACGGACCGCCGCCGAATCGTCGACGACCAGGATGACCTTCTTCGCCATGCGTAGTCCCCCCACTCAGCCGTCCGGGCGTGGCGGCCCGACGGTCAGCGTACGATGCGCGCGAACGACGTCCAGCGCGCTAGTTGCCTTGAAATGCCCCCTCGAGCAGACCGGCCGGGTCGATGACGACCAGCGAGCCCCCCGAAGCCGGAAGGGACGACCGCGCGGATACCATGAGCTGGTAGAACGCTGCGTCCACCGACGTCGCCTCGCTGAGATCGACTGTGATGTCGAGCCCGTCGGCCAGTGCTTCCTGCAACCCCGTCAGCAGCTCGGCGACCACGCGAACGGACGCGGGCCCCTCGACCTTCAGGGTAATGGAAGTGGTCTGGCGTGCTGTGGTGACGGACACGTTACCTCCCGGTTCGGCTCACTAGCTTGTATCGGGTCGGTTGTCGCCACCATTAGCGACGTCTTGTAGGAGGTGGCGCTCCGCCACTCAGCGGAAGGGCCGCCGTCCGGTCGGTCGCATACGGACGACGAACGGTCAGTGTGTGCGCTGAGTCACGCCATCTCGGCACCCGACAGGCGGGCACTCTCGGCGAGCACGCACCGAGTGCGGTAGCGTAGCCGGTACAGAAGCGGCACGACGGCGGACGCATCGGTGGCGTCCGCGTGAAAGGAGCCTTTCGTGAGCCGAACGGTACACACGAGCACCAGCGGCCCGGCGGCCATCGGCCCGTACTCGCACGGGGTGTGGGCCGGCGACCTGCTCTACCTCTCCGGCCAGACGCCGATCGACCCCGCGACCGGCCAGCTGGTCGAAGGCGGCGTCGCCGAGCAGACCGCGCGCGTCTTCGACAACCTCGAGGCCGTCCTGGCCGACGCGGGCCTGTCCATGGATTCGGTCGTGAAGACGAACGTCTTCCTCACCACGATGGCCGACTTCGCCGAGATGAACGCCGTGTACGCGACGCGCTTCGCCGAGCCGTACCCGGCGCGCTCGACCGTCGCCGTCGCGGGACTGCCGCTGGGCGCGCGGGTCGAGATCGAGCTGGTCGCCAAGCGCTAGCGAGCGGGATGCGGCGCGCGCGGCGGCCTGCGGTTACTGCGGGTCGTCCGCTGGCGGCGCGGGCTGCGGCTGCTTCGGCGCGGTTTCGGGCGCATCGGCCGCGGCCTCGGTCGTGGCCTCGGGCGCGGGCTGCGCGCTCTGGCCGCCGGCCTCCTGGCGCTTGACGGCGTCGTCCACGCGCTGGGCTGCTCGGCCGAACACGTCGGCCAGCCCGGCGAACGCGCTCGCGACGTGCGGCGCCGCGGCGTCGCTGAGCTTCTGCGCCGTGTCGCCGATCGCCTCGCCGGCCTGCTGGGCGCCTTGGCTCACCTGCTGACCGAAGTCGCTCTGCGCGACGTCGGAGAACGCGGCGCCCGCCTTGCTCGCCATGTCGTTGACTCCCGAGCGGACCTCCTCGAGGTGACGGCGGTTCTCCGGGTTGTCGGCGGCGGCCTTGGCCCACGCCGAGACGGCCTCGCCCAGGTCGCTCATGCGTGACACGACCTCGCGCCAGGCCGCCGAGACCTCGGCGCTCTGCGCCGGTGCGGGCTCGGGCTCGGCCGCGCCGGCGACCGGAGGCGTCACGGGTTCGGCGGCGGATGCCTCCGAGGGATCGGTCGGGACGGGTGCGCCGGTCTCGTCGGTCATGGTGCTACCTCCCACTGGTCGTCGTGCATCGGTCGCGGCGGTTCGTTCGCCCGGCGGCCGCAGTACGGCTAGAGCGCCGCGGCCTCGACGTCCACGTTCGCGACGCTGCCCGCCTCCGAGAGCTGCTCGAGCCACGTAGCCTCGTCGAGCGACGGCGGCACGAGCACGGTCGCCTCCATGCTGAACAGCGGCGCGCCCGACACCGGCGCGGTGGTCACGGTGGTCTCGGCCGACTCGATGGTGATGCCCAGCCTGGACAGTCCGCGGGCGATCTCGTGGACGATGCCTTCGTGATCCGCGCCCTCGACGGCGATCCGGTACGGCAGCCAGCCGGCGTGCGTCTCGGCGACGGACTCGTCGGTGGCGCCCACGGTCACCTTGTAGCCCTCGGCCACCAGGCCCGAGAACGCGCTCTGGAGGCTCGGTATCCCGTCGGCCGGCACGCTCGCGAGCATCAGGATCGCGAACTCGCCACCCAGACGCGCCATGCGGCTGGTCTCGACGTTGCCGTCCACGCCGAGAAGGACCTCGGTCACCTCTTCGACGATGCCGACGCGGTCCGGTCCGGTCAGCGTGAGCACGATGCTGGTCGCCATGCGCAGATCCCCTCTCGAATGGACATCCACCACTGTCCGATATTCCCGAGAATCCGTCGAGGTCGGGCCACGCGCACCGAGTCGACGCCGGCTAGGGGCGCCGCTCGAACACGAGCAGCGAGAACGCGGCCTCAGTCGCGAACAGCGTATCTGCCGCCACCTCGCTCGGCGCGGTCTCCCCGGCCTCCTCGCGGCGCTCGCGATGGAACTCGTTGGGGCCCATCGCGACCAGGTCGTCGAGGTCTCGGGCGCCCAGGAAGATCGGGTACGCGAGCCGCTGCCGGTCCGCCAGCTCGAACCCCGCCGAGAACCGCTCGATGACCTTGCCCTCCTTGTCCGGCTCGATACCCAGGAGCCCGAGCCGCTCGCGGGCGCTGGCAAGATGCTCGGGCGCGGGCACGACCACCAGAAGGCGTCCGCCCGGCTCGAGCACGCGCGCGAACTCCTCGGGATTGCGCGGTGCGAACACGTCGAGCAGCACCGTGACCGACGCGTCCTCGACGTAGAGCCGGCGGTTCAGGTCGGCGACGAAGAACGTCGCGTCCGGGTAGGCGCGCGCCGCGAGCTTGACGGCTGCCTTGGCGATGTCGGAGCCCAGGAAGCGCACGTGGGCGCAGTCGGCGCGCTCGCACGCGAAGCGCTGCACGCCGCCCAGGTAGTAGCCCTCGCCGCAACCGACCTCGAGCACCGAAGTCGGACCCGTCGCGCCCCGTGCCGCTCGCGCGTCGATCGCTCCGGCGACCTGCTCGGCGAGGAGCGCGAGGAGCGGCGCGTAGTGCCCGGCCTCGAGAAAACGGCGGCGGGCCTGCAGCATCGAGGGCAGGTCGCCGTCGATGCCGCGGCTGCGGTGGTGCGATGGCTGCAGGTTCACGTAGCCCTCGCGCGCGAGGTCGAACGTGTGCCCTGCCGAATCGCGCAGCGACGCGCCGCTCCGGGAGAGCGGCGCGTCGCAGATCGGGCAGACGAGGGGCCATTCCGCCTCACCGGCGGCGGTCGGTGTCACGTCTTCGTTGGTGGGGTGGTCGGCTTCCATGCGCTGAAGCATACCGCCCGGCGCGCAGCCGTGCGTACGCGCTATGCCTGCGACGCCTCGAACGCGGGCCCGGCGTAGAGCCGCGCGTAGTCGCGCACGGCCGGCCGCCACGCCTCGGACAGCGCGACGAACTTCGCAGCATCCGATGCGTACAGCGCGCGGATAGCCTCCTCGTAGCCGGCCTCGTTGCCCGCCACGAGCGAAAGGAACCGGTACGTCACGTCCTGTGCGGCGCGGACGCGTTCGGCGTCGGCGTTCTGCTTGCGTGCGGCCTCGACCAGCTTGCGCAGCGCGACCGAAGCGCCACCGGGCTGCGCGTTCAGCCACTCCCAGTGCCGCGGCAGGAGCGTGACCTCGCGGCCGACGACGCCGAGCTTTGGGCGTCCCGGCGAGCGCGGTCCGGGTGTGGCTTCGGCCGGCTCGGGGTCGGCCGCCGTCGGCTCGCCCTCCGCGTCAGCGGCTGCCGCGGACTCCGGGATCCGCGCGAGGACGTCGGCGAGGGTGCCGCGGTAGTCGATCTCGAGCTGGCGGCTGTCGGCGCCATCGAGCACGAGAACGTGCCGGGTGTCGCCGGCATCGATGGACTCCTTGGCGGCGGCGGCGACGTCGCGCAGCGAGCCGGCGGCGAGCAGGTCGCCGTCGACCCAAGCGGTCGCCTCGGGGAGCCGCTGGGGGGGCTCGGCGCTGACAGGTGTGTGGTGGTTCTCGGCGATCATGGGTGTCTCCTTGGGTGGCGGGCACCGGCTCTTCGGGCACCGCGGGCTCGTGGTACGCGATGGATTCTACCCGGGTAAAACGCCCCCGTCAATTCTATACGGGTAAAATTCCTCTCGGCAGGTGGAGCAGGACATGAGACGCCCGACGGGTAGAACGCCTGAGTACGGCGCGCCGTCCGACCGAGTCCCGCGCGTCGCGAAAGGAGCCCGCATGCCCGAGCGCTACCGAATCCTGGCCCTCGACGGCGGAGGCATCCGCGGGCTGCTCACGAGCCGCCTGCTCGAACGCATCGAGGCCGCCTCCCCCGGCTTCCTGGGCAGCATCGACCTGTTCGCCGGCACCTCGACCGGGGCGATCCTCGCCGCCGCACTCGCGACCGGCAAGAAGCCGGCGCAGATCAGCCGCCTCTACGCCGACCACGGTTCCGAGATCTTCGAGCAGACGATCTTCGACAAGCTGGGCGACGTGGACAAGCTCGTCCGAGCGGACTACGAGGCCGACGCGCTCAAGCGCCGGCTCGAGGAGGAGTTCGGCACGCGCACCCTCGGCGACCTGCGGCGCAAGGTGCTGGTCTCGGCGTTCGATCTCGACAGCGGCGAGCCGCGCGACGGGCTACGGTCTTGGAAGCCCAAGTTCTTCCACAACTTCCCTGAAGGCCCGGACGACGACCGCGGCGAGCTGCTCGTCGACGTGATCATGCGCTCGTGCGCCGCGCCCACGTACTTCCCGGTCTACCAGGGCTACGTGGACGGCGGCGTGGTCGCGAACAACCCGAGCATGTGCGCCCTCGCCCAGGCCCTCAACAAACCGACCGGCGGGCAGACCCCCGGCAAGGTCGTGCTGCTGTCGCTGGGCACCGGCGCCAACCCGCGCTACCTCGAGGCCGACGACGAGAGCTGGGGCTACGTGCAGTGGGCGCCGCACTTCCTCTCCATGATGTTCGAGGGCCCCAGCGGCATCGCCGACTACGAGTGCGCCCAGATCCTCGGGCCGCGCTACCGCCGCATCAACCCCGTCCTGCCCGAGAAGATCGGCCTCGACGCGTTCGACAAGACCGACCTGCTCACCGAGCTCGCCGACGGCGTCGACATCAAGCAGCTCTCGCGCTGGGTCGACCACTACTTCATCGCGAGCTCCTGACCGCGTCCGCCACCCGCGCAGCTCCGCCCGCCGAGAGGACCCCGCCCGTGCCCGCCGCCGACTACCCGCTCCTCGATCCCGGCACCCGCGCCGCGCTCCGTGCCTGGCTCGAGCAGAACCACGCGACGTCGAGAGGCGTGCGGCTCGTCATCGGCAAGAAGGGCAACCCCGTCACCGAGCTCTCCTACGACGACGCCGTCGAGGAGGGGCTCGCGTTCGGCTGGATCGACAGCACGGGCCGGCGGCTCGACGAACACCGCTTCACGCTGACGTTCACGCCGCGCAAGCGCGGCAGCGTGTGGGCCCGCTCGAACAAGCAGCGGGTCGAGAAGCTGTCCGCCGCAGGGCTGATGGCGCCCGCGGGCATCGCCGCCGTCGAGGCCGCGAAGGCCGACGGATCGTGGTCGCTGCTCGACGACGTCGACGACCTGATCGTGCCGGCCGACCTCGGCGAAGCGCTCGCGGCGGCGGACGCGACCGAGCGGTTCGAGTCCCTCTCGGCGTCGGGCCGTCGCATGGCGCTCTACTGGATCGTGCAGGCCAAGCGCCCCGAAACGCGGGCGAAGCGCATCGCGGCCACCGTCGCCGCCGCGCTCGAGGGCCGTCCGCCGGTGTAGGCGCCGACGCCCACGAACGCATGGCACCAGCGCGCGTGCGGGTACAACCTCGGTACAAGCACCCCGCATCCGAGGAGGAACCATGGCCCGGATCCAGCTTCGTAACGAGATCGTCTTCCGCGCACCCACCCACGTAGGACTGCTCGCTGACGTCACCGAGCGCCTGTACGGCGCCGGGGTCAACGTTCTCGGCATCCGAGCGTTCGAGGACGGACCCACCGGCGTCTTCCTGATCTACACGGACAACAGCCACCTCGCCGGCGAGACGCTCCTGACGCTCCCCGGCGCGCACGTGAGCACGGCGTCGGTCATCTCGGCGGAGGTGCCCAACGAGCCGGGGCACCTGGCGCGGATCGCACGCGCGCTCGCCAACGCCGACGTCAACGTGCTCGAGGTCCACGCGACGACCACCGATGCGCCGCTGGCCGAGATCGTCATCGACACCGACGACAACGTCCGCGCGAAAGACGCCCTCGAGAAGCTGTAGCCCCGCGATGGCCGAGACCCCCGTGCCGCCGAGCACACCGACCGGACCCGAGACACCCGCGCCGCCCGACGCTCCGTGGTGGCGCGGGACTCGTGGCGAGTGGTACGTGGTCGTGCAGTTCGTGCTCTTCGCGCTGATCGCATTCGCGCCGCGGAGCAACCCGCTGCTCCCCCCGTGGCCCGAACCGGTCGCGACCGTCGCGACGTACGCCGGTCTGCTGTTCATGCTGGATGGGGCGACGCTCGCACTCTGGGGGCTCTACGCGCTCGGGTCGCGCAACCTGACCGCGCTGCCCTACCCGCGCGTCGACGGGCAGCTGGTGCAGACCGGACCGTACCGTTTCGTGCGCAACCCCATCTACAGCGGGCTGGTGCTCGGCGCGTTCGGGTGGTCGTTGTGGCTGCACTCCTACAACGCGCTCGCCTACACGGTCGCGCTCTTCGTGCTGTTCGACCTGAAGCTGCGCAAGGAAGAGGCGTGGCTGTGCGAACGCTACCCGGACTACGCCGAGTACCAGAAGCGCGTGAAGAAGCTCATCCCGTTCGTGTGGTGAGACAGGCGCCGTACCGGCGCTCGCTCGACGCGACTACGCGCTGTCGCCGGGCTGCTGGATGCCGATGCGGTTGCCCTCGGAGTCGATGAAGAACGCGACCCATCCCACCATCGGCCCCATGAACCGCGGCTCCTGCAGCACCTCGCCGCCCGCCTCCTTCACGCGCGCGACCATGCCCTCGATGTCGCCGCCCGAGCCCAAGTACGGGGTGGGGCCGTCGACGCCGGGCGTGCCGACGCTCAGGTCGGCACTCACGACCATCTCGCCCTCCGGTCCCTGGATCGCGGCGACCTGGTCCTCCATGCCAGGGAAGCGCATGACCGGGCGCAAGGTCACGTGGCTGTAGAACTCCACGGCGCGGTCGAGGTCGGTCACGGGGATGCTCGCCCAGACGATCACGTTGTCAGCCATCGCACGGTCCTTCCGTTCGGTGTGGCGAATCCCACCCGTGGTACCTACCCAAGGTGCGAGAGCTCGCCGAGAAGCACGGCCGTACGCGGGGGCTCCGGCACGCGGAGGCGCGAGCGGCTAGCCCAGGTGGCGCTCCAGGTACACGCCCTCGGTCGTCAGGCCGCGCGACTCGTAGAGAGCGCGCGCCGCGACGTTGCCCTCGCCGGTCACCAGGCAGACCTCGACGCACCCGCGCGCCTGCGCCCACTCGATCGCAGCGTCGAGCAGTGCGGCGCCGACGCCCTGGCGGCGGTACGCGTCGTCGACGATGAGCTCCTGCACGAAGCCGTTCTCGGCACAGTGGAACAGGTCACGGACCGCGGCGATGCTCACGAGACCCACGACCTCCCCGTCCTTCTCGGCGAGGAGCAGGTGCGTGTCGTCGAGCGCGAGGTAGGACGCGACGCCGCCCTGAGGGAGCTCGGCGGAGAGTCCCTCGAGGGCGCGCATCTGCGAGATGAGCCGGACGATCGCGGGCTCGTCGGCGATGATGGCGGGCCGGACGGTGACGTCGCTCATGCTGGTCGCTCCCACGGTGGAAGGGCTCATCTGCCTCGGCAGTCTAGCCCACCACGTCGCCCTTCACGAAGTGCGTGAGCCCGGCCGCGAACCACAGGACGAAGCCGCCCACGATCACGATGAAGAACGCCTTGGCGTCGAACGCGATCCACTGCTGCGTGACGATGTCCGAGAACGACGACATCATCCCGACCACCGGCAGACCCCACGGGTACCACGTGTCGAACTGCTCGGACTGCACCGCGAAGATCGCGGGGAACGTGAGCACCACGTTGAGGGCGAGCGGCCCGCCGAATGCGCGCCACCGGGTCGAGGCCCAGAGCTGCAGCGCCGCGAGGGGCAGCACCGCTACCCAGCCGCTGAACATGCCCATGAGCGTCTCGCCCCACGGGACCGTGGAGTAGTGACTGAAGGTCACCACCGCCCACATGCCGACGAGCACGATCAGCTGGCTCAGTGCGAGCAGCGCCGCAACGATCGCGTACTTGGCGACGTAGACGTGCCAGCGCCGTACGGGCAGAGCGAGCAGCTGCTTCCATCCGCCGTCGGCGTGCTCGGTCCGGCACACGAGCGCGGCGAGCACTCCCGAGACGATCGGGTAGAAGATCCAGCCGTACACCACGACGATGCCCATGTAGTAGTCCTTGAAGCCCTGCTGGCCGCTGGGGATGCCGCGCATGAGCAGCGCGAGCGCCGGCGCCGCCAAGACGATCAGCAGCGTGAGCGGCCAGCGCACCTTCATGAGCTCGGCCCGCATGACTCTCGAGAACCCGCCCACCTACATCACGTCCCTTCGGGCGAACGCGATCGCCCCTCCCACGGCCAGGACCGTCCCGACCAGCGCGGCGTACGTCAGGCTCGGAGCAAGCGGCGCCTTGCCGCTCACCAGCCACGTCATCGTGTCGACCGGCGGCGCCCACGGCACCCACGCGGGCATCGTCGCGCCGAAGAGCGCGGCCACCACGCCGGCGACGCCCGCGGTCAGCGACACGGCTTGGTTGCGGATATGCGCCGAAAGCGCGGACTGCAGCGCCACGAGCGGGAACGCCGCGAGCCACGGCACCACCGCAAACAGCGCGAGCTTGCCCCACGGCACCGCGCCCAGGTCGAGCCAGACCCAGATGCCCGCGATGCCGAGCGCGGCGAGCACCGAAGCCATCGCAAGCAGAGCCATGACCACCGCGATCTTGGTGAGGTAGACGCCTTCCCGCGAGACGGGCAGCGCGAAGAGCTGCTTCCACGAGCGGCTGCGGTGGTCGACGTCGAACACCATCGACGCGAGGAGGCACACTCCGAGCGCGATCGCCGCGACGTCGAGCATCCCCATCTGGTTCATCACCGTGAGCCACGGGCCGCTGCGCTCGACCTCCTTGGGCACCCACTCCGAGCGGAGCCCGAAGTCGAGCACGCCCATGAGCACCAAGCCGAACGGTCCAAGGAACGCGAGGGGCAGCACCCACGTCCGGCGGTGCTTGATCGCTTCCGAGCGGATCGCGCTCATGCCGGATCAGCTCCCCTCAGCAGGCGCGGCGGGCCCGCCACCACGGCCCGCGCGGGTGCGGGGTTCTCGGCGGTGAGCTCGAGGAAGATGTCCTCGAGGGTGGGCCGGAACTCCTGGACGCGGTAGACCGAGTGCTCGCGGGTCACCAGCTCGCGGACCGCGCGCGCGGTGAGCGCGGGCTCGAGCGAGCTCAGGGACAGAGCGCCGGCGTCGAGGCGGACCGGCAGTCCCGCGCGCGCGAGGTCGGCGTGCGCGGCCTCCGGGCGGTCGCACTCGATGACGACGGCCGCGGCGGAGCGGTCGCGCAGGTCGCCGATCGGCCCCTGGAACAGCATGCGGCCGTGGTGGACGACGCCCACGTGCGTGGCCATCTGGTCGACCTCGGCGAGCAGATGGCTGCTCACGAGCACGGTGATGCCGTGCTCGCGCGGCAGCTGCACGATGAGGTTGCGGATCTCCTGGATGCCGGCCGGGTCGAGGCCGTTGGTGGGCTCGTCGAGCACGAGCAGCTCCGGCTCGCCGAGCAGTGCCGAGGCGATCCCCAGCCGCTGCTTCATGCCGAGCGAGTACTGGCCCGCCTTCTTCTCGGCGGCGTCGTGCAGGCCGACGAGCGCGAGCACCTCCGAGATACGCGACTCGCTCACGCCGAGCAGGGTCGCCTGCACGCGCAGGTTCTCTCGGCCGGTCAGGTGCGCGTAGTACGACGGGCTCTCGACGAGCGAGCCGACCCGCCCCATCACCTGCGAGCGGTGCCGCGGCACCTCGACGCCCAGGATGGACATGCGCCCCGACGTGGCGCGCGACAACCCCATGAGCATCCGGATCGTCGTGGTCTTGCCGGCCCCGTTCAGGCCGAGGAACCCGTAGATCTGCCCGCCGCGAACCTCCATGTCGAGCCGGTCTACCGCGGTCTGGGTCCCGAACTTGCGTGTGAGCCCGTGGGTCTCGATGACATTCTGCATGGCTCTCACCACCTCCGAGAACCACGCTACGGGCGCGGGTCGAACGGGCGCGGAACGCGAGATGAACTCGGGATGAACAGGGCGGACGCGCTACGCGAGCGGCAGCCGCACCGAGATCGTGGTGCCCGCGCCGGGAGCGCTCGTGACCGCGATGGTGCCGCCCTGCGCCTCGACCAGCTGCCGGGCGATCGCCATCCCCAGCCCCGTGCCGCTCGCGTCGGCGCCGCTCGCGGTGCCGCGGTAGTAGCGGTCGAAGAGCCGGTCGCGGGTGGCCTCGTCCATCCCGACGCCGTCGTCGGAGACCTCGACGCGCGCGAAGCCGGGCTCGCGCAGCGTGCGCACGGTGACCGTGGTGCCCGCCGGGTTGTGCACCGCCGCGTTGCCGAGCAGGTTGCCCAGCGCGCGCGCGAGGTACGCCGGGTCCGCCACCACCGTGAGCGGCCCGCCGCCCGCAGCCGAATCCTCGAACGCGACGTCGCGGCCCTCGGCACGCGGGTCGTTTGCGAGCGCGACGGCCGCCTCGCGCGCGAGTGCGGTCAGGTCGAGCGGCTCGGGCCGCAGCGGGAGCGCCTCGGCACGCAGACGGAACGTGAGTCCCAGGTCGTCGATGAGGCGCTCCATGTTCTCGGCCTGCCGCCCGATGGTCCGCGCGTGCTCGCGGACCTCGGCGGGCGCGAAGTCGTAGTCGCTGCCGAGCAGGTCGGCGTAGCCGCGCACCGATGAGAGCGGCGTGCGCAGGTCGTGCGTGATGCCGGTGATCCACTCCTCGCGCGCGGCCTCGAGCCGCTCCCGCTCGGCCTGCGTCCGGCCCAGCTCGGCGGTGAGCGAATCGAGCGACGCGATCACTTCTCGGTAGGTGCGGAACGGCGCGCGGAGCGACCCGTCGATGTGGCGGCTCGCGGGGCGGCCGTTCTTGTCGAGCGGCTCGGCGTAGTCGCCGTTCGCGAGCGCCTCGAGCCACGACAGGATGTGGACGAGCGGGCGGGACAGCGTCTCGGCGCTCGCCCACGCTACCAGCAGCGCCACCCCGATGCTCACCACGACCAGCGCTACGAGCGCCTGCACGAGCTGCGTGGTCGAGGCCGCGGTGTTGATGGGCGCGACCCAGCCCTTGGTGCTGCCGAGCACCCACGTGAGCTTGCCGCGGTTGCTCGCATAGAGCGTGTAGATGCTGCGCTGTCCCACCTCGGCGGGCTTGTTGCGCAGGTAGACAAGCTCGCCGGGCGCGTAGGCGGTGGGCACCCGCGACGGTACCGCGTGCGCGTAGATCACGCGGCCTTGGGCGTCGAGGACCTGCACCCAGCCCTTCGCCTTCTCGACGCGCGCGAGCGCGTCCGGGCCGATCGACACCGTACCGCTCGCGACGGTGGTCGCGTCGCGCAGCGCCTCGAGCGTCTGGATGGGCGACGTGCCGGCGACCTTGTCGGCGGGTCGGCTCGTCGCCGTGAGGAAGATCGCGGCGCCCACGCCCCACGCGATGAAGACGAGCCCCAGCGCCAGGAACAGCACGAACGAGCGCCCCAGCAGGTGCCCGGTGAGCCGCGCTCGGATGCTCATCGCGCGCCTCCCGCGGCGCCACCTGCGGCCGCACTCGGCTCGCGGCGCAGCTTGTAGCCCAGCCCGCGCGCGGTCACCAGGAGCTCCGGCGCGCCGGGATCGCGCTCGATCTTCTCGCGCACGCGCCGCACGTGCACGCTCACGGTGTTGTCGTCGGCCGAGCCCACCGGCTCGTCGCCCCACACCTGGCGGTAGAGCTGCGCCGCCGAGAAGACCCGGTCCGGGTTGTGCGCCAGGAACGCGAGCAGCTGCAGCTCGCGCGCCGGCATCGAGACCTCGGCGCCGCCGACGGTCACCCGAGCGGCGGCCTCGTCGACCACCACGCGTCCGCCGTCGAGCTCGACGGGCGCGGCAACGACGTCCGCCCCGCCGTTCGCGCGGCGCAGGTGCGCCCGCACGCGCGCCGCGACCTCGAGCGGGTTGAACGGCTTGGTGACGTAGTCGTCACCGCCGACCCCGAAGCCGGTGAGCTTGTCGACGTCGGCGTCGCGGGCGGTCAGGAACACGATCGGCGCCTGCGAGAACCGGCGGATCTCCGTCGCGGCGTCGAAGCCGCTGCCGTCGGGCAGCATCACGTCGAGCACGATGAGCGCGGGGTTCTCGGCGCGTGCGAGCGACAGCGCCTCGGTGACCGACGCAGCGGTCACGACGCGTCCGAACCCCTCGCGCTCGAGCGCGATGCGCACGAGTCCCGAGATGCTCGTATCGTCGTCCACGACCAGGATGGTCTCGCTCATCGCGCGCGCACTCCCCACTGCCGGCCCGATGTCAGATTCTACGCGCCGGCGCGTCGCCGAGAAGTGCCTGGCGCGCGAGTTCAGCGGGAGTTCAGGTACGGCTCAGCGCGACTCGGCGCGGCGCGCCCTGCGGCGCTCGACCGCTCCGATCGCGGCCGACAGCAGCAGTCCCGTCGAGCCGATGGCCAGCGCTATCGCCCACTCCCGCGGGCCCAGCGGATCGGTGCCCAGCAGCTTGACCGCCGAGGGGCTCGAAACCGCGAGCCACTGGAGCGCGACACCCGCGAGCAGGCCGACGACCAGGCTGCGGTTGGTGAAGACGCCGAGCTTGTGCAGCGGCACCGTCCACGAACGGCACCCGATGGCCTGCGCCCACTCGAACGCGACGAGCGTGGTGAACGCCATGGTCTGGGCGTGCGCGACGCCATCGGTCATCTGGAACACGCCGAACACCGCGAGCATGCCCACCGCCTTCAGCGCCGCCCCCAGACCGATCCGCCACGCAGAGGGCCCGTCGATGATGCCGGCACTCGGCGAGCGCGGCGGCAGGGCCAGGACGTCGTCGTGCTTGGGCTCGATCCCCAGCGGGATCGTGAGCGTGCTCGCGACGACCAGGTTCGCCCACAGCACCATGACCGGCGTGATGGGCAGCGGCCATCCGATGAGCTGGCTCGCGGCGATCGCCGCGACCTGCCCCAGCGCGACCATCACCAGGAACGCGACCACGCGCTGGAGGTTGCCGTAGATGACGCGCCCCTCCTCGACCGCCGAGACGATCGTCGCGAAATCGTCGTCGGCGAGCACCATGTCGGCGGCTTCCTTCGAGACCTCGGTGCCGGTGATTCCCATCGCGACGCCGATGTCGGCGCGCTTGAGCGCCGGCGCGTCGTTGACGCCGTCGCCGGTCATCGCGACGGTCTCGCCGATCTCCTGAAGCGCCCCGACGACGCGCAGCTTGTGACGCGGCTCGACGCGGGCGAGCACCGCGAGGTCGCTCACGCGCGCCTTCAGTTCCGCGTCGTCGAGCAGATCGAGCTCGGCGCCGGTGATGACCGCGGACGGCGGCGCGTCGGGCGCCAGGATGCCCACCTGCCGAGCGATCGCGGCACCGGTGGCGGCGTGGTCCCCGGTGATCATCTTCACCGTCATCCCCGCGCGTTGCGCCTGCGCGACGGCCTGGATCGCCTCGGACCGCGGCGGGTCCATGAGCCCCCACATCCCCAGGAAGACGCAGCCGTTCTCGGCGTCGGTCCGGTCGGCTTCGATGGTGCCGGCCGGCAGGTCGTGGTAGGCGCCGGCGACCACCCGCAGCGCCTCGTCGGCGAGCGCGTCCTGTGCCGAGCGGACCCGCGCGCGCAGCTCGTCGGTCAGCGTGACGACCTCGCCATCGAGCAGGATCCGGTCGCAGTAGCCCAGGATCCGCTCGGCGGCGCCCTTCACGTGCAGGCGCACGCCGCCCTCGTGTCGGTCGAGCGTCGCCATGTACTTGGTCGAGCTCGAGAAGGGGATCTCGTCGATGCGCGCCCCGTCGCAGCGCGCGGCCGCCACGCTCGTGCCGCCCTTGGCCGCCGCGGCGAGGAGCGCCCCGTCGGTGGGGCTGCCCTCGACCACCCAGCGCCCGTCCTCGTCCTCCTCGAGCACCGCGTTGTTGGCCGCGCAGCCCGCCGCGAGCAGGGCGGCCGCGTCGGCAGAGTCGGCCGGCTCGCCCTCGGGAGTCTGCACCTCTCCGTGCGGCGAGAAGCCGTCGCCCGTGACCCGGAACGCCTGGCCGCCGACCCACAGCCGCGTCACCGTCATCTCGTTCTTGGTGAGCGTGCCGGTCTTGTCGGTGCACACCACCGTGCACCCGCCCAGCGTCTCGACCGCGGCCATGCGGCGCACGATCGCGTTGCGCCGCGCCATCCGCTGCACCCCCAGCGCGAGCGACACGCTGACGGCGGTGGGAAGTCCCTCGGGTATCGCCGAGACGGCCGCCGCGACCGAGAACACCAGCATCTCGGTCATCGACTCTCCCCGCAGGACGCCGAGGATGAAGATCACGACCGCGGCGACCACCGCGAAGACCCCCAGGCGCGTCGACAGCACCGCGAGCCGGCGCTGCAGCGGCGTGTCCTGCCGCTTGGTCGAGCGCACCTCGCTCGCGATCTGGCCCACAACGGTGCGCATGCCCGTCGCGACGACGATCGCGGTCGCACGGCCCGCGACGACCGGCGTCGAGGAGTACGCCATCGTCAGCCGGTCCGCGAGCGGCGTGCACTCGTCGAGCTCGACGAGCTCCTTCTCCACCGGCTCGGACTCACCCGTGAGCGCGGACTCGTCGGTGCGCAGGTCCGTCTCGGTGACCAGGCGCGCGTCAGCGGCGACCCGGTCCCCGGTCTCGAGGACCAGCAGGTCTCCCGCGACGAGCTCGCTCGCATCGATCACTCGCACCTCGTCGTCGCGCACGACCCGTGCGCGCGGGCTCGAGAGACGGCGCAGCGCATCCAGTGCGGACTCTGCGCGGTACTCCTGGACCACGCCGATCACAACGTTCGCGAGCACGATGATCGCGATGACGGCGGCGTCGAAGGACTTGCCGGCCAAGAGCGAGACGACCGCCGCGCTCGCGAGCAGGTAGACCATCGGATCGGCGAGCTGACCGAGCACCAGCGCCCAGATCGACACTCCGGCATCGGCCTCGAGCGCGTTGGGCCCGTCGGCAGCCAGGCGCCGGGCAGCCTCGGCCGAGGTCAGCCCCCGGGTCGTCGAGGTCGCGAGCTTCTCGGCGACGGTGTCCGGCGGGAGGGAGTGCCACGGGGTCGTGGTGTCGGGAAGGA
>CAZXWK010000024.1:26382-30461 GCA_964644675.1 uncultured Eubacteriales bacterium
GTCGTCCCCTACACCGGGCCGCCGATCGTCTTCGCGGTCATCGGCGACTACGGGATGAACGACAAGGCCGAGGCGTCCGTGGCCAAGCTGGTGAAGTCGTGGAAGCCGGAGTTCATCATCACGACCGGCGACGACTACTACGATGAGGCTGGCGGAACCGGCGCAGGTCAGTACGACCGCTCGACCGCGCGCTACTACGGCCGCTGGGTCGAAGGCCACGGCGCGGCCGCCAACGCGTTCTTCCCGACGCTCGGCAACCACGACTACACCGATGCGAACCCGGGCCCGCAGACGTACCTCGACTACTTCACGCTGCCGGGGACGGGCCTCGCCAACACCTCGGGCAACGAGCGCTACTACGACTTCGTGAAGGGCCCGATCCACTTCTTCGCGCTCAACTCCAACCCCGAGGAGCCCGGCGACTTCTGGCCCACCGGAGCGCAGGGCGCGTGGCTGCGGAAGCAGATGTACACCTCGACGTCGCCGTTCAACCTCGTCTACGACCACCACCCGCCCTGGTCCTCGGACAAGAAGCACGGGTCGCTCTACCAGCTGCGCTGGCCCTACTCCGAGTGGGGCGCCGACGTGATGGTCTCCGGCCACGCGCACACCTACGAGCGCATCGTCCGAGACGACATGGTGTACTTCGTCAACGGCATCGGTGGCGCCCCACGCTACGGCTTCGGGCCGACGGTGGAGGGCAGCCAGGTCCGCTACGACAAGAACTGGGGAGCCCAGAAGGTCACCGCGACGGGTAGCACGCTCCTGTTCGAGTGCTACAGCGTGAAGGGCAAGCTCATCGACCGCTGGGAGGTCGCTCGCAAGCGCTAGGTCGGCTGCGCGTGCCGGCTGCGCCAGTCGCGCTCGAACGCGCGGATGCGCGGCTCGATATAGAACTCGTGCGGGTCGGCCACCGCGCGTCCGGCCATCACGGTCTGCATCGCCGCGTCGGCGGTCATGCCCGTGGCGATCAGGATGCTGCACGCCATGACCACGCTGCGGTGCCGACCTTGTCGGCAGTAGACGAGCACCCTGCCTCCGCTCGCAATGACCGGAAGCGCCGCGTCCACGCCGGTCCGGAGCTTGCCCAGCGGGATCGGCAGCAGGGGGAAGTCCCACGTCGTCAGGCGGACGAACCGGAACGGAGGCGCAAGCATACCCGCGGGTGGCGCCGCGTGGATCATGCTGATGATCAGGCCGACTCCCAGTCCGAGAATCTCGGCGATCGCGTCGTCGTCCGGCAGCGAGCCGACGAACAGCTGCTCCGTGATCGGCGAGACGTCGTACGCGCGGCGCACTGCTCGGGGGGTCTCCATGGATGCTATCTACCCGCCCCGCTGCGGCGCTCCTCGGCGGCCCCGCGCTACAGGAAGCTCGACACCACGCGCTCGCGGTCGAACGTACCCACGATCCACCGCATGAGCAGCACGTCGAGCACCCCGAGCACCACGCCGATCACGGCGAACAGCGACGGCCCCAGCAACATCAGGCCGTTTACCTGCCCGAGCACCAGCAGCACCATCGGCACGACGATGAACCCCGCGATCGAGTTGGCCGACTGGTAGGTGGCCACGCGCGCCGAGACCCACACGACCAGCGCGGTCACGAACACCGAGACCGTCGGCACCACCAGCAGCATGAGCACCCACCAGTTGGCCGTCGGGAAGAACTGCCTCCCCACCAGCGGGTTCGCAAACACGTTGACCAGAACCGTGTAGATCGCGAAGCACACCCAGCTGAACAGGACCGCCGGGACCACGGTGCCGGCGATCTTGCCCACCACGAGCTCGGTGTCGGTGACCGGCGTGTAGAGCATGCCCTCGAGGGTGTGCCGCTCCTTCTCACCGGCGAAGCTGTTGGCCGCCAGGATCGTCGCCATCATCGTCGGGATGATGAGGAAGAACGCCGAGAACAGGAACGCGGTCGCCATGTACGCGGCCTTGCCCTGCGCCGAGAACCCCGCCATCGCCGGGATCAGGTCGGCCGGGATCTTCTCGAAGAACGAGTTCACGTCGGCGGGGCTCATGTAGCGCAGCCCCACCAGCAGTCCCACCGGGTAGAGCACCACGAACAGGAGCGGCACGATGATCACGGGAGCGAGCACCTGGCTCGAGCCCGCGCTCTCGCGCAGGTCCTTGGTCGCGATGGCTCGGATGACGTTCGCCTTCATGCGGCATCGACCTCCTTCGCGGGCGCGGCGCCGGGCGCGGCGTCCGCGGCCTCGTGCGCGTGCATCAGGCGCAGGTACGCCTCCTCGAGCGTGGGCGGTTCCTCGGCCACGCCGAGCAGGTCGAGCGGCATCGCCGCGATCGCGCGCACCAGCGCGGGGACGCCCTCGCGCGAGGCGGCCTCGACGATCGCGCCGCCATCGTCGGCGTACGCGCGCGTGACCGCCGGCAGCGCCTCGAGCGCGGCCAGGTCGAGCCGCACGCCGGGTGCCGGCGCGACGCGCACGCGCACCTCGGGCACGATCTCGCGCGCGACCTGCGCGGGCGAGCCCTGCGCGACCACGCGACCGCCGGCGAGCACGCCGACCTTGGTGCAGACCGACTCCATCTCCTCGAGCCGGTGCGACGTGATGAAGAACGTCTTG
This sequence comes from uncultured Eubacteriales bacterium, assembly GCA_964644675.1. Taxonomy (GTDB): domain Bacteria; phylum Actinomycetota; class Coriobacteriia; order Anaerosomatales; family JAAXUF01; genus CAZXWK01. The sequence continues at coordinate 28,976 of CAZXWK010000024.1, forward strand.
CCGCGCTCGCGCGAGACGTCGCGGACGTAGGTCATGAGCTCGTGCGCAGCCTCGGGGTCGAGCCCGGCGGTGGGCTCGTCAAGGAAGACGAGGTCGGGGTTCGCGATGAGCGCGCGGGCGATGAGCACCTTCTGCTTCATGCCCTTCGAGTACGTCCCGATCTTCTGGGTCGCACGCTCTGCGAGACCGAAGCGCTCCAGCAGCTCTGAGGCGGACCGCGACGCCTCGTCCTTGGCCATGCCGTACAGCGCGCCGAAGAAGGTGAGGTTGTCGAGCGCGGTCAGCCGCTCGTAGAGCGCGGTGTCGGTCTGCACGCCCACGCGCGGGCGCACCGCCTCGACGTCCGCGGGCACCTCGTGGCCCAGCACCGTGAGCATCTCCGCCGCGTCCGGCTTCAGCACGCCGGTGAGGATGCGCACCGTCGTCGTCTTGCCGGCGCCGTTGGGGCCGAGAAGCCCGAACACGCCGCCGGTCTCAAGCGACAGGTCGACGCTCTCGAGCGCCACCGTCCCGCCGAACGAGCGGGCGAGCCCGCTGACTTCCAACGCTAGGGTGTGTCCGTTCACGATCGGTGTCCCTCCAGCCGTTCAGTGCCGCCGATTCCGTGCGTCCCGCGCGTGCCGCTACGCGCTTGCGAGCGCGAACGCGTGCCGCTCGAGCCAGTCCGAGACCAGCTCCAAGACCCGCGGGTCGACCGGCTCCTCGACCTGCTTCTTGTACGTCTGGATCGAAGGCACCGCCGAGGCGTCCGCGCGCAGCAGGTGCGTCACGTCCGGCACCACGTGCGGTTCGAACTCCGAGCGGACCAGCCCCGCCATCACGTCCAGATCGCCCGGCGCGACCTGGATGTCCTTGCTGCCGGTGATCGCGAGGACCGGCACCTCGATGCGCGCGAGGTCCTCGGCCGGGTCGTAGGCGAGGAACTCACGCATCCACTTCGCGTTGATCTTGCGGATGCCCTGGACGCGGTAGGTGTCCTTGGTCGAGCGCTCGATCTTCCCGAACGCCTTGAGCTGCGACTTGCGGACGTCGACGTGCAGCGCGCCGATGAGCCACTTGTTGAAGCCGCTCATCCCGGGCACGACCTGTTCGCCCTGCCACAGCAGCGCTTCCTCGCCCTGCCGGCCCACGCCCGCGAGCAGAATCGCGCCCGCGATCGGCTCGTGCCGCCCGGCCAGCCGGATGCAGATGGTCGCGCCCTCGCTGTGGCCGCACGCGTACACGCGCTCCGGGTCCACGCCCGGCTGCGAGCGCAGGCACGCGACCGCGGCAGCCGCGTCGTCGGTGTTGTCCGAAACGCCCGCGGTCCAGAAGTCGCCCTCGCTCGCGCCGACACCGCGCTTGTCGTAGCGCAGGCTGCCGATGCCGTTCTCGGCGAGTCGGACGGCGAGTTGCCGCATGACGTCGATGGGCAGCTTGGGCGCGTTCTCGTCGCGGTCTACCATGCCCGACCCGACGATGAGCACGACCGCCGGACACGGCTCGG
>CAZXWK010000024.1:30561-33460 GCA_964644675.1 uncultured Eubacteriales bacterium
GAGTCCGGGAGCGTCAGCGTCCCGGCCAGCTTCAGCCCCGCCGAGACGAACGTCACTTCGCGTTGCGTGGTCACTGCACTTCCTCCTCGTCCGCGGGGAGCACCAGCGTCCCCCCGATGATGTGCTGAGCGCGCGCCTTGGCCTCGTCGATGCCGATCGCCCTGCCGAGCGGACCGAACAGTCGGCCGGAGATGATGAGCGAGACGAGCCCGTGCGCGACGCCCCACAGGCCGTCGTCCACCACGTCGAGCGCCGAGCGGTGCTCCTCCGGCACGCCCTCGAAGACCGCCGAGAGCAGCTCGCGGTCGCGGTCGAGCCAGCGGGCGCGCACCGCGATGCGCGCCGGGTCGACGGGGTTCTCGGCGGGGTGCTCGAACATGAGGCGGTACATGCCAGGGTGCTCGATACCCCAGTCGAGGTAGGCGGCGACCCGGCGGCGCAGAGCCGAGGCGGGCGGACGGCCCTCCTCGGCGGCATCTTGGGCGTCGGCGAAGGACTCAAAGGCGCGGTCGATGGTCGCCTGGAGCAGCTCGTCCTTGCTCTTGTAGTAGAGGTAGATCGTGGGTCGCGTGTAGCCCAGGCGGGTGGCGACCTCGCCCAATGCGAGCTTCTCGGGGCCCTTCTCCTCGACGATCTCCGCGGTCACGCGAAGGATGTCGTCGGCGAGCTGCGGGTTGGCCGGTCGTGCCATGCGGTGCGCCTCCTCGGATAACTGACGCTGTGTAAGTTATCGCATCACGCGAGGATGTGCAACCCCCGTTTATCTGCTTGCTTACGCAATCTCAGATGGGTGACGCGCTGTCGGTTATCGCGCAAGCGGGCGGCGACGCCCGGAACGCGGCGCGAGACCGAGCTCCCGTCTGGGTACCTGTTCGGGAGAAGACCGGTCCCCTCTGGACGGAGCGCACACCCATGGCGTCAGCGAAGCAGATCTACCTGTACGGCGGCGCGTACGACAACGTCGACGACGCCAAGGAGGACCTCCACCGCGTCAAGGACCTGCACCACCAGAAGCACATCGGCCGCTACGACGCGGTCGTGATCTCGAAGGACGAGGACGGCGGCGTCAAGGTCGTCGACGTCGACGCCACCGTCCGCGGCTCCGGCGCGCGCAACGGCGCACTCGCGGGCGGCGCGCTCATGGTGATCTTCCCGCCCTCGGTGATCGTGGGTGCCGCCGCCGGTGCCATCGCGGGCGCGGTCGCCAACAACCTGAACAAGCGCGTCGGGCGCGGCGACGCCGAGAAGCTCGCGCAGCTGCTCGAGCCCGGCGAGACCGGCATCCTGGTGGCCGTCGAGGACGTCGAGGAGGCCTACGGCAGCGCCGTCCTGCACAAGGCGAAGCGCTGGAACGTGGTCGCAACCGATGCCGATGCCGACGTCGTCGAGGCCGCGCTCGAGGCGGCCGCGCAGGACTGAGGCCTCGGCGAACACACGCCGAGACGACTCGCCCGACGACCCGACCCGGCGTGACGCCAGGGTAGGTACTCCTTGCACGCCCCGTCCGACCCGAGGAGCCCCACCATGCTCACCAGAGAAGAAGCCACCGCGAAGAGCGACACCGCCATCGAGTTCAGCCGCGTCTTCGACGCCCCGCGCGAACTCGTCTTCCGCGCCTGGACCGAGCCCGAGCTCTACGCCCAGTGGTTCGCGCCCGAGCCCTTCACCACGCCCATCGCCGAGATCGACCTGCGCCCCGGCGGCCGCTTCAAGCTCGTCATGCGCGACCCCGACGGCAAGCTGTACCCCAGCACCGGCGAGTACCTCGAAGTCGACGCGCCCGAACGCTTCGTCGCCACCGACTCCATCGCCGAGATGCCCGCTGACTTCCCTGAGACGCTGAACGCACTGCGCGGCGTGCCGGCCGACACGCCGATCGCCGACGGCGTCACGACGGTGACGTTCGAGGACCTGGGCGACGGCCGGACCAAGATCACCTTCCACGAGGAGTGGGAGTCGAAGGAGGTCAGGGACGCCTACGTCGGGATGCAGATGGTCGAGGGCCTCGACATGACGCTCGACCACCTGGAGCGGCTGTTGCCGGAGTGGCAGGCGTAGGCGGCTAGACGCCCGCCACCTCGCCTAGCCGATAGCGCACGGTGTACTGGATGCGCCGCAGCCACTCGACCCTGCCCATCGCGCGCATCCAACCCAGGGTGGGCTCGTCCTCGTCGAAGTACGTCCAGTCCCCCAGGAACTCGATGCCCGGCGCCCACGCCTCGAACTGCCGAGGATCGTCCACGCCAAAGGAGTAGGTGACGTTCTCGGACAGGCTGAACTGGCGCCGGTACTTGCCGCGTCCCCACGGGCTGTTCAGCATGCGCACGGCCTGCGTGCTCGCGACCTCGGCGATGAGTTCGGAGCCTGCGAAGCGATCGCGTAGCGCCACGACCAGCGCACGCACGTCGTCTGGCGGCAGGTACATGAAGAGCCCCTCAGCGACGAAGAGGAACTTGTGCCCGGGCTCGTCGGGTAGCTGGTCGAACCAGCTCGGGTCGAGCGCCGAGCACGCGATGAAGCGCATGCGCTCCGTCTCGGCGAGGAACTTGCGACGCAGCGCGATGACCTCGGGCAGGTCGAGGTCGAAGAAGCGTGCGGTGCCGTTGTCGACTCGGCGCCGGCGATCGTTCAGGCCGCATCCCAGGTTGACGACGATGCCGTCCGGCTCGCGATCGAGGAACTCGGCGACGTAGCGATCGAACTGGCGGATCCTGAGCGACATGCTCGTGAGCAGCGTGCCGGGGAGCTTGCCGGCCGCCAGTCGGCGGAACAGCTTCTTGTCGCTCGAGGCGAAGTAGCCGTTGAGCTCCTGCGTCAACGCGACCGCGCCCTCGTCCACCATCACCGGATGCGCGCGCTGCGATTCGAGCGCGAGCGAGTACAGCGGCAGGAACAGCGT
>CAZXWK010000025.1:0-33231 GCA_964644675.1 uncultured Eubacteriales bacterium
GTCACGTCGCGCCGACCCCCCCCCTGGATCGTCGAACACCGAGACATGGAAGGACATTCGCCGGCAGACCGGCGCGGCCCTGCTCGTGAATGTGCGCCACGCGACCCTCCCGCCGGCGTGGGCTCCGTCTCGAGACAGTCTCGAACAACGGACAGGCCGACCCTCAGGGTGGTCGACTTGCTCGGCATCGTGCCCCCGCGACACCGCGCCCTGGAACTGAGCCAGTACGATCCCTCGTGCGTACGGTGTGCCTCTCCGGCGAGGCGCAAACCGTACAGAATCCCCTGTCAAATAGTGCTATCGACAGGAAATGTGCTGCGCTTGATATCCGCGTCCGCAGAATAACCGACGGGTTCACCCCGCGCCACCCCGCCGTACCGGCCGGTCGGCGAGGCCCGTCCCGCGCCGCGCGCGAAGACGACGGTTCGTGCTTTGCTCTGTACGTGGACACACGTATGCTCGGACGTGTCCCCCCGAACATCGGAGGCTGGTTTGATGCTCCTCGATTCCCGCGCGGCAACCCGCGCGTCGTGGCTGCTGACCGTGGCGGTGCTCCTCGGCGCGGCGCTCGTCGCACCGCGAACGGCGGTGGCCTCAGAGCCGTTGCCCTTCTCGGACAGCAAGGTGATGGCCCACATCCGCGTGCTGTGCGCGAACGGTCCGCGCGTCGAAGGCAGCGCTTCGGAGCGCAAGGCGTTCGACTACATCGCCCAACAGCTCAAGGCGAACGGGTACGCGGTCACGGTCCAGACGGTCAAATTGCCGAAGGGCAAGAAGAGCCGCAACGTGATCGCGACGAAGCCGGGGCGTTCGTCGAGCGTGATCGTCCTCGGGGCACACGTGGACTCCAAGGCCCCCGCACCGGGCGCCAACGACAACGGCAGCGGTGTGGCGACCCTGCTCGAGCTCTCCCGCACACTGCACAACGCCGACACCGAGCCGACCGTACGGTTCGTGTTCTTCGGCGCCGAGGAGATGTTCGACTCGAACCCGAACCACCACCACTACGGCTCGCGTGCCTACGTGAAGTCGCTCTCCCGTTCGCAACGCAACGCCGTCCAGGGAATGGTCAGCGTCGACATGGTCGGTCGCGGCACGACCTTCAACGTGCGCAGCATGAAGGTCGCGCCCCAGACCGTCGTCAAGGCGCTGCAGGGCGAGGCCAGCGGGCTCGGATTGAAGCTCAAGTTCCTCAAGGACGCCGGCAAGACCGGCTGGAGCGATCACGAGGCCTTCGAGCGCGCCGGCATACCGGCTGCGTGGATCGAGTGGCGCAACGACACCGCCTGCCACACCAAGCGCGACGCGCCCAAGCGCATCCAGCGCAGCCGGCTCGCGCGCAGCGGCTCGCTCGTGCAGACCTGGCTCACGACCATGACAGCAGCCGAGCTCCAGTCGCTCCGCTAGCGATTCTCTCCTTCGAGCACGCCCGATGCATCGCCTGACGGTGTGACGCACGTCACACCGCGGGGTGGCGGCAACGACCGTTCGTCGGAATCTCGCGTCTCGCGCGTGCTCCGATCGAAGAATCACCCGGCCTTGGCTTGTGTGTTGCTCTTTGATTGCCGAAGACTAACCTTGAGGATACCCGGGGCGATACGCCCCGCCGCGAGGAGTTGAGATCGATGGTGACCAAGGAGACCTGCCCCGCCTGCAAGGGCAATCGCTGGGTGACTGTGAAGGATTCCAGCGGCCGCGACCTGCACAAGAAGTGTCCTCAGTGCGGCGGTCAAGGCTTCAAGGTGAAGCTCACTCGCTAGCGCACGCACCCGACCCAGTCTGCCAGCGGGCCGCCATGAGGCGGCCCGCTTCTCTTGTGCGCCGAGAACCCCGGGCGCGGGCACGGCCTGCCCTAGTCGCCCATCACCAGGCCCCACGCGTTGATGTAGCGGGTGTCGCCCTTGGTCCCCATGAGCGTCACGTTGCGGAATCCCGCGTTCGCGCCCTTCAGCTTGGCGACCGCGATCCGGCGGCCGTCGCGCTCGACGATCTTGGTCGCTCCCATCGAGTTGCCTGACGCGAAGTGAATCCCCTTCACGTCGGCCGGCACGTCGGTGATGTCGGCTGAGACCTCGGTGGTCCTCCCGACGACCCTGGAGCCCGGCGGCGGCTGGATGTTGGTGGCCTGCAGCGGCTGGCTCGTCACCCGGCGCTTGAAGCTCTGCACCGAGGAGCCGCGGTAGATCGTCATGCGCTTGAGCGCGAGGGCGTCCCAGGCCCGGGCGTCGGCGACCCCCTCGTCCACCGTGAACGCCAGCTTTATGCCGTGGAACTTGGAGAGCCCCATCACGCCGAGGTCGTAGACGCCGTAGGGGTACGCGAGCGCGATCGGCTTGGCGCCCGTGGCGTCCTCGATCCACGCGTCTGTCTTGGTGTACTGGTCCTGGGCGTGCCGAGACAGTCCGCGCAGGGTCACGCCCGGCTTGCGCACGAGGTTCATGTGGCCCCAGGTGTGCGACTGGATATCGAACCCGCGCTTCGCAAGGTCGACGACCTGGTCCTTCACCATGAACGCCCCGCCACCTCCGATCATCTTGGGATAGACGAAGTACACCGCCGTCATCCCGTACTTCTCGAGCAGCGGAGCCGCGTACTGGTACTGGCTCTTCCACCCGTCGTCGAAGGTGATCATCACGGGCTTGCCCGGCAGCGCGGTCCCCTTGGACATGTGCTCGGCGAGCTGGACGCTGTCGATGGTCGTGTAGCCCATCTCCTTGAGCGCCCTGAGCTGTGCCTCGAACTCGCCGGGTGTGATGGTGATGTCGGCTTTGCCCTTGGGGTTGACCTCGTGATAGGTCAGGATCGGCAGCAGCTCGTAGCCCTCGTAGTCCGGCGGCTGCAGCGAGTCGATCGCCGCCGAAGCGAGGTCGCTCGCCTGTGGCTTCGCCGCCGAGACGGGCGCCGAAGCCGGAGTCGAACCCGCGCCCGACGCCGCGGGCGTCTCCGCGCTCGTCGCAGTCTGCTCGGCGGAGCTGCCGGCGCTCGCCGACGGTGCTGTCGCGCGGCGCCCCTTCAGCACGACCATGCCGCCCGCGATCGCGACCACCGCGATGAAGGCGATACCGAAGCCAAGGAGGAACAGCGGCAGCCGGCTCTTCCGGCGTCGCCGAGACGGGCGCATGGTCTGCAGCTGCGTCATGGGTCGGGAGCTCCTAGGAGCGGCGGGCCGCGAGCTCGGCGGCCAGATCGTCAGGGCTCACTCCATACCGAGCCATGACGACGAGCAAGTGGTAGACCACGTCGCCGATCTCGTAGCGAAGGTGCTCGGTGTCGCCGTCCTTGGCGGCCATGATGACCTCGCCCGCCTCCTCGGCGATCTTCTTGAGCAGCTTGTCTTCCGGCCCGTTGAGCAACCGCGCGGTGTAGGACTCCTCGGGATCCGCCGCTCGACGCGACTCGATGACGTCCCAGAGCTCGGCGATGACGTCGCCGAAGGAGCGTGCCTCGGGGCTACTCACCGGCCTCGCCCTCCTTGCCGAGATGACCGAACTCCGGGTAGAGCCGGCGGTAGAAGCAGCTGCGCGCGTTGGTGTGACAGGCGCCGGGGCCATTCTGGCTGACGAGCACGAGCAAGCAGTCGGCGTCGCAGTCGTAGCGAATCTCGACGACGTCCTGCGTGTGGCCGCTGCTTTCCCCCTTCATCCAGTACTTCTTGCGGCTGCGGCTCCAGAACCACGTCTTGCCCGACTCGATGGTCTCGATGAGCGACTCTCGGTTCATGTACGCGACCATCAGCACCTCGCCGGTGTCGTGCTGCTGCACGACGGCCGGGATGAGGCCGTTGCTGTCGTAGGTCAGCTCGTCGATGCCGAGCAGGTCCTGCTCGCGGTCGCTCATGGGGCTCCTCGAAGGTACCGGGGACGGGTCGTTCTTGCCGCGCGGGCGCGCGAGTAGTCTACCAGCCCGCGCCTACAGTCGCGCGCCGCACGAGACGCAGGCGCGATTCGCGGGCACGTTGCTCGCGCCGCACGCAGGGCAGTGCACGTGGATGCGCTCGGCCTCGGGGACCGGCACGCGAGGCGGGGCGACGGCCTCGGGAGCCGATTGCGCGGCGGCTGCGGCGGGTACGGCGGCGACTGCGGCAGCAGTGGCGGTGGCGGATGCGGTGGCGGCCGCTGTGGCGGCGGCGGGCGCGGCGGCCTGGGCGGCAGCGGCGCCCGCTGCATCGGGCGTGTCCACCTCGCGGTCGCCGGACTCCGTCGCCCCGCCGGCTGCCGCTCGCGCCTCGCGCGCCTCGCGCTCCTCGCGACGGCGTCTGCGAGCGGCCGAGCTGGTCCAGCCAGCCACAGCGCCCTCGGCGCCCGAGACCTCGCGCAGTCGCATCGCGCGCACCGCCTCCGCGCCGCCCACCGACAACGCGCTGCGGCCGGTGAGCGAACTCGCGTCGAACGACTTCTCCTCGGCGATGACGGCGGCGACGGCCGCGGCCGCCTCAGGAGGCAGGCCACCGAACGCGCTCATCTCGCCCGTGGGCGCCCACGCCTGCGCGAGGGGCTTTCCGGAGTCCGAGTACGGCCAGGCGAGGAACCCGAACGATGCGTCGTCCCCGCCCGGAAAGTACAGCTCCGGCACGCTGGTCGCCGTGATCGACATCCGCTCGAGCAGCTCGATCATGGGCACCGGCTCGGCAAGGATCTTGAGCCCCTGGCGGTCGCCGGCGACCGCCGCGTCGAGCCACGCCGAGAACAGCGCCACGTCCTCACCGGGAGGCACCGGGTCCTCTCGGCCACTCTCGGCGAGGCGGTAGTCGGCGGCGAACGCGTTGACGTCTACTTCCGAGCGGCCCACGAGCATCGCGATCCCCGCGCGCTGCTCGTCGCGCGGCAGCTGGGTGAACGCGCTGCTCACCGCGATGGCGAGCTTGCCGCGCTCTCGGGTGATGAAGGCGTTGATGCTGTCCGAGATCCACATCGAGATCGCGGGGTGCGCCTCGAGACCGGCCACGAGGAAGATGTCGTGGACCGCGCTGCGCGTCACGGGGGCCATGCCGCTCGCGAGCGGGACCGCGCCGAGCGCCTGCTTCGCCCGCATCTCGCGGACCATGCGCACGAGCGGGAACGTGACTATCGCGATGAGCGGGACCAGAAACTGCGCGATGAAGCTCCCGCGAACGTGGGTGACCGCGGCGAGCCATACTGAGAACGCGAGGCCCACGAGCAGCACCGTGACGAGCGCCGACGCGCGCAGCCACCGTCGCCGGTCACTGTCGATCGCGCTCCACAGCGTGCGCCCGGCAAGGCGCGGTCTCCACTCGCGTTGCCGGTCACTGTCGATCGCGCTCCACAACGTGCGCCGAGCCACGCGCGTTCTCCTCTCTCGTCCGTCGTGTGGGATATCGGCAGCGCGCGCCGGCGGGCTGAGTGGCCCGGGCGGTACCGGCGGGAGCTGGTCGCCCGCTACAGAAGCCCCCGCGCCACGGCTAGAGTCGCACCGGCACCCCGGCGCCTGCCATCGCTTCCTTGACCTGGCGCACGGTGAACGTCCCGAAGTGGAAGACGCTCGCGGCGAGCACCGCGTCGGCATCGGCCTCGATGACGGCCTCGGCGAAGTGCTCGAGCTCGCCCGCGCCGCCGCTCGCGATGACCGGGATGTTGAGCTCGCGCGTGATCGCGCGCGTGAGCGGGATGTCGAAGCCGTCCTTGGTCCCGTCGCAGTCCATGCTCGTGAGCAGGATCTCGCCCGCGCCGAGCTTCTCGGCCTGCCGCGCCCAGTCGACCGCGTCCAGTTCGGTGTTGATGCGGCCGCCGTTGATGAAGACCTCCCAGCGCTCGCGGTCGCCGGCGACCTTGCGGGCATCGATCGCGACGACGATGCACTGCGCGCCGTAGATGCGGCTCGTGTGCGTGATGAGCGAGGGGTCGCGCACCGCGGCGCTGTTGAGCGAGATCTTGTCGGCGCCGGCCTTGAGCATGGCGCGGATGTCGTCGGCGGAGCGCATGCCGCCGCCGACCGTGTAGGGGATGAAGCACTCCTCGGCGGTGCGCGTGGCGACGTCGAGCATGCTGGGCCGCTCCTCGTGCGTCGCGGTGATGTCGAGGAAGACGACCTCGTCGGCGCCGGCCTTGTCGTAGATCGCGGCCATCTCGACGGGGTCGCCGGCATCGCGCAGGTTCACGAAGTTGACGCCTTTGACCACGCGGCCCTCGTGCACGTCGAGGCAGGGTATGACGCGCTTCATGAGCATCGCGCCTACGCCTCCCCTCGCGCTACCGCGAGCGCCTCGGGGAGCGTGAAGGCGTTCTCGTAGATGGCGCGGCCGGCGATGACACCCTCGATGACACCGGGGCCCAGCTCGCGCAGCGCACGGATGTCCTCGAGCGTCGAGACGCCGCCGCTCGCGACGACCGGGAAGCCAGCGCTCACCGCGATGCCCACGTACGCCGGGATCGAGATGCCGGTCTGCATGCCGTCGCGCGAGATGTCGGTGTACACGAGGTGCCGCACGCCCAGGTCGCGCAGCTCGCCGACGAGCGCCTGTGCCGAGGAGACCGTGCCCTCGCGCCAGCCCTCGATGCACACCATGCCGTCGCGCGCGTCGACGCCCGCGACAACTGCGTCGCCGCAACAGCGAACGGCGCTGCGCACGAAGTCGGGGTCGGTGACGAGCTTGGTGCCGATCACGACCCGTTCGACGCCGGCCTCGGTCAGGCGGCCCATCGTCTCGAGCGAGCGGACGCCGCCACCCACCTCGAGCCGCGCCCCGGTCTCGCGGGCGATGCGCTCGATCACCTCGATGTTTCCGGGCACGCCGTCACGCGCGCCGTCGAGGTCGACCACGTGGATCCACTCGGCGCCCTGCTCGACGAAGTCGCGCGCCTGGGCCACCGGGTCCTCGTTGTAGACCGTGACGCGGTCGTAGTCGCCCTGAGCGAGGCGCACGGCGCGCCCCCCAAGGATGTCGATCGCGGGAAAGACGATCATGCGCGTGCCTCCTGTGCGAGCCGGCCGAAGTTGGCGAGGAGCTGGAGCCCGGATGTCGAGGACTTCTCGGGGTGGAACTGGACGGCGTAGACGTTGCCCGACTGGACCGCCGAGGCGAAGCGGACGCCGTACTCGGTCGACCCGATGATCGCGTCGCTGTCGCGCGGCACGAGCCGATAGCTGTGGACGAAGTAGAACGCCGTCGACTCGGGGATGCCGGCGAACAGCGGGCTCTCGCGCGGGTACTCGACGGTGTTCCAGCCGATGTGCGGGACCTTCACGCCGCCGGGCAACCGCTCGCACGTGCCCGGCACGAGCCCGAGCCCCGTCCACTCGCCGTCCTCGAAGCCCACGTCGGCGAGAAGCTGCATTCCCAGGCAGATGCCGAGGAACGGCGTGCCGTGCCCGATGCGGTGTCGGAGCACGTCTTCGACGCCGCTCGCCTTGAGGTTCGCCGCCGCGTCGCGAAACGCGCCCACGCCCGGCAGCACGATGCCGTCAGCCGCCTCGACGACCGACGGGTCGTCGGTCACGACGACGTCGGCGACGCCGGCGTGCTCGAAGCCCTTCTGCACGCTGCGCAGGTTGCCCATGCGGTAGTCGACGATCGCGATGCGCGCGCTCACAAGCTGCCCTTGGTGGAAGGCACGCCGCTGACGCGCGGGTCGATGGCGACGGCTTCGCGCAACGCGCGAGCGACCGCCTTGAACGCGGCCTCGACGATGTGGTGCGCGTTCTCGCCCGCGAGCGAGCGCACGTGCAGCGTCACGCCCGCGTTGGTCGCGAGCGCGACCAGGAACTCCTTGGCGAGCGTCGTGTCGAACGTCCCGATGATCTCGATCGGCAGCTCGACGGCGTAGTGCAGCTGCCCGCGTCCGGAGATATCGACCGCGGCGAGCACGAGCGCCTCGTCCATCGGCATCGCGCAGTCGCCGAAGCGCGCGATGCCGGACTTGTCGCCCAGCGCCTGCGCGATCGCCTGGCCGATCACGATCCCGACGTCTTCCACGGTGTGGTGCGCATCGATCTCGAGATCGCCCGTCGCCGAGACGCTCAGACCGAACAGCCCGTGCCGCCCGAACGCCTCGAGCATGTGGTCGAAGAACGGCACGCCCGTCGAGACGGACGTCGCGCCTGCCCCGTCGAGGTCGAGGGTGACGGTGATGTCGGTCTCTTTGGTCGTGCGCGTGATGGTGGCGGTTCGTGCCATGGTCTCTCCCCTACGATCGCTCGTCGGCGGCAAGCGCCCCGTTGGCCTTGCGGTGCGACAGGCAGTCGGCCACCGCCTCGAGGAACACGCGGTTCTCGGCCTCGGTGCCCGCCGTGACGCGCAGGCAGTCGCCGAGCCCGGGGCTGCGCGAGAAGTCGCGAATCAGCACCGAGTGGTTCTTGAGCAGGTCGCGCCAGAGGGCCGAAGCGTGCTCGACTCGGAAGAGCACGAAGTTCGCCTCGCTCGGGAAGACCTCCACACCTTCGAGCGCCGACAGCCCCTGCATGAGCTGGTCCCGGCCGCGGACCGCGTCGCGGATGCCGTTCTCGAAGACCATCCGCTCCCGGAACACCGTCCCCGCGACCCACTGCGAGAACGCGTCTACCGAGTAGGGCTGGCGGACCTTGAGGAACTCGCAGACCACGTCGGGATGCGCGAGGAGGTAGCCGACGCGCAGCCCCGCGAGCGAGAACGCCTTGGAGAACGTCCGCAGGATCACCAGGTTGGGGTGGCGCGTCATGTGCGGGCGCATGGTGTGGCGGCTGAACTCGAAGTACGCCTCGTCGACCATCACCAACGCGTCGGTCGCGTTGAGCAGGTCGATGAGGAACGACTCGTCGGTCAGGCCGCCGGTCGGGTTGTTGGGGTTTGCGACCACCACGATGTCGATGTCGCCCTGCGAAACGCGCTCGAGCACGGCCTTCTGATCCACCGAGAAGTCCGGCAGCCGCGGGATGCTCACCACAGCGGTCCCGGTGACCTGCGCGTCGATCCCGTACATGGCGAAGGTCGGCGGCAGGTCGAGCAACGTGCGGCCCGGTCCGCCCCATGCCAGCAGCGTGTTGAAGATGAGCTCGTCCCCGCCGTTGCCCACGAGCACGTTCTCGACCTCGAGGCCGTTGGCCTCGGCGATCTGAGCCCTCAGCTCACGGGCGGTGGGGTCCGGGTAGCGGTTGAACCGGAACTCGGGCAGGCGCGCCGAGAGCTTGCTCAGGATCTCGGCGGGCAGGTTACAGGGGTTCTCGTTGCTCGCGAGCACGACGTCCGCCTTGATGTCCTTGGCGTCGTAGGGAACGAGCGAGTCGAGCGCTGAGCGTGCGGGTCGGATGCGGTCCACCTACGAGCCACCGTCCTCTTCGTCGAGGTTCTCCTCGAACTCGTCGAGCACCTCGATGTCGGCGCCCTCCGCGCGGCGGCGAGCGATGTCGTCTTCAGGGAGCGCGTCGAGCAGCAACGACTCCTCGAGCCGCTCGACCTCCTCGAGCTCGGCGACGAAGTCCTCCATCGCCTCGATACGCAGGGAGACAGCGCGGCCGTGCGCCCACAGCCCCTCCTTCTCGGCGATCGCGAGCACCGTGTCGGCGTCCATCTCGAGCGCCTCGAAGCTGTAGCTCAGCACGCTCGACTTCTTCACGAAGTCGTCGACCGAGAGCGGCGAGCTGAACCGCGCGGTGCCGCCGGTGGGCAGGACGTGGTTGGGGCCCGCGACGTAGTCGCCGACGCTCTCCGGCGTCCACTGCCCCAAGAAGATCGCGCCCGCGTTGTGGATACTGCCGAGCAGGTCGAACGGGTCGGCCATCTGCACCTCGAGGTGCTCCGGCGCGATGAGGTCCACCGTGTCGAGCGCCGCGACGATGTCGGGACAGACGATCGAGACGCCGTTGTCGGTGAGCGAGCGCGCGGTGATCTCGCCTCGGGGGGACTCGGCGAGCAGCAGCCCGAGCGCCTCCTCGACGAGGTCAGGCAGATCCGGGTCGGTGGTGACGAGATAGGTCGCGGCGCGCGGGTCGTGCTCGGCCTGCGCCATGAGGTCGATGGCGACGAACGCCGGAGTGGCCGTCTCGTCCGCGAGGACGAGGACCTCGCTCGGGCCGGCGAGCATGTCGATGCCCACGTCACCCATCACGAGCTTCTTCGCCGCCGTGACGTAGGCGTTGCCCGGCCCGACGATCTTGTCCACGCGCGGGATCTGCGCCGTGCCGTACGCGAGGGCTGCGACCGCCTGCGCGCCGCCGACCTTGTAGATCTCGTCCACGCCGGCCTCGGCCGCGGCCGCGAGCGTGTACGGGTTCACGGTCCCGTCGGCCGCGGGCGGCACGACCATGGCGATCTCTTCCACGCCGGCCACCATCGCCGGGATCGCGTTCATGAGCACGCTCGAGGGGTACTTTGCGCGCCCGCCCGGCACGTAGATGCCGACGCGGCGGATCGGCGTGACCTTCTGGCCCAGGAAGACGCCGCCCTCCTGCGCGGTGAACCACGACTGCGGCACCTGGCGGCGGTGGAACTCCTCGATCGCACCCGCGGCGGCGGCGATTGCGTCGAGGAACTCGGGCTCAACATTCGCGACCGCATCCGCGATCTCCTCGGGCGTGACGAGGAAGTCCTCGATCGCCGCCTTGTCGAAGTTGAGCGTGTACTCCCGCAACGCGACGTCGCCGCGGGTGCGGACGTCGTCGCAGATCTTGGCGGCCACGTTGATGGTCTCGGCGTCGACACCTCCGCTGCGGGCGAGGTCGGCATCGGTCAGGCGCTGTCCGCGCTCGAGTACGATCCGGCGCATCATGGCTGCATCGTGTCCTCTCCGGTCGGTCCGGGACTCTGCCCGGGGTTCTCGGCGGTCCGTACGGGTGCTCCCGATCCTTCCGAGAGGCCCGAAAGCGCGTTCGCGAGCTGTACGACGCGCGGGTCGGTGCGCACCGCGGCCGGGTTGCCGACGAAGCGAGCCGTCGACTCGAGCACCTCGCCCACGATGCGCAAGTGGTTCTGGCGCAGCGTGGTGCCGGTGGCCGTGATGTCGACGATGCGGTCGGCGAGCCCGATCAACGGCGCCAGTTCGATATTCCCGTGCAGCTTCACGATCTCGGCCTGCACTCCGATCGAGTCGAAGTAGGCGGCGGTGATGTTGGGGTACTTGGTCGCGACGCGCACGACGCCCAGGTGGCGCAAGCGCTCGTCGACCTCGCCCTGCGCGTCCTCGGGCTCGGCGACGACGAAGCGGCAGCCGCCGAAGCCGAGGTCCACGAGCTCGACCACGTCGAGGCCCGCCTCGACCAGGACGTCCTTGCCGGCGATGGCACAGTCGGCGCCGCCGTACGCGGCGTAGACGGGGATGTCGGTGGGCCGGCCGATGATGTACTCGACGCCCTCGCCCCGCACGATGAGCTGGCGGCCCGGCGTCGCGAGGTCGGCGGTGTCGAGGCCGGCCGCGGCGAGCAGGCGCACGGAGTCCTCGAAGAGCGCGCCCTTGGGGACGGCGACGCGCAGCGGGCGGTCGGCGGACGCGTCACGACGCGCGATCACGAGCGCTCACCACCCTGGGTCGCCTCGCGCCACTCGGGCGCGCCGAGCCGCTGCGCCTCGGCGGCGAGCTCGTCGCCCGTCCGCGACGACAGCGCGACCCGCAACCCCTGCGCGCGCAGCGTGGCCGCGAGCGCGAACGCGGCGGCGGAGTCCCCGCCGACCACGACGTCGATCCCCGGCACCTCGACCCGCGCGCCCTGCTCGACGAGCGCGATCATGACGCGCTCGAGCCCCAGCGCGAAGCCCGCCGCCGGCTGCGGCGCGCCGTAGGCGCCGAGTACGCCGTCGTAGCGGCCGCCACCGCCGATCGGAAGCCCGACGCCCGGCGCGTACGCCTCGAGCACCAGGCCGGTGTAGTAGTCGAACGAGCGCATCACCGAGAAGTCCACGATGACGCGGTCGGCGGCGCCCGACGCCTCGAGCAGCCGGTACGTCTCGGCGAGGTCGTCGAGGGCCACTTCGCAGCCCAGGCCCGCCGTGACCGTGCGGCACTCCGCGATCGCCTGCGCGCCACCGCGGATGCGCGGCACCGCCGAGAGCGCGGCGGCGATCCGCTCCGAACCGCTTTCGCGGGCGAGCCGGTCG
Organism: uncultured Eubacteriales bacterium; assembly: GCA_964644675.1. Taxonomy (GTDB): domain Bacteria; phylum Actinomycetota; class Coriobacteriia; order Anaerosomatales; family JAAXUF01; genus CAZXWK01. The sequence goes on from CAZXWK010000025.1 coordinate 12,020, forward strand.
AGCCCGACCAGGTTGCGGTCGTGCGCCGCTGCGAGCACCGCGTCGCGCCACTCGGCCCCTGCGTCGGCGGCATCCACGAGCGCGTGCAGCACCGCGACGGTGCCGACCGCCACCGTGAACTCGGGGATGCCCGACGCGGCCAGCGCCTCGACCACTACCGAGACGACCTCGGCGTCGGCGGCGGGACCGCCCCGGCCGAGCAGCTCGACGCCGACCTGCGTGAACTGGCGGGACTGACCGCGCAGCGACTCGTACTCGCGGAAGACCTCGGCCGCGTAGCGGAACCGGTGCGGCCCGGGCTCGCCGGTCAGCCGGGAGGCCGTCAGGCGCGCGATCGGCACGGTCATGTCGGGGCGCAGCGCGAGCAGCGTCCCGTCGAGGTCGAAGAGACGGAAGACCGTGCCCGAGAGCGGGCCGGCCGCGGCTTCTATCGCCGAGACGGTCTCGACCACCGGCGTCTCCACCCGGCCGTAGCCCCACGCCGAGAAGACGCCGCTGATGCGGCGCTCGATCGCCTCGCGTTCGGCCGCCTCGGCGGGCAGCACGTCGCGAAAGCCTCGTGCGGTCACGGGGTGCATCGTGGATACCTCTCCCTACGCTCTCGGAGCGCACCCGGCGTGCGCTCCAGGCGTCACTCTACTACAGTAGAGTGGTAAAGCGCAAGCTGCTTATCCCCCGCCCCGGTGCGACTTCTCAGGCCTCGGCGATCGCCTCGGCACCGAAGAGCTCGATGAGTTCGGCGTGCAGGCCGTTCGCGTCGCTGTTCACCGTCTCGGCCATCTTGCAGACGATCGTCTTGTTCTGGCTCTCGTCGAAGACGTGCATCTCGACGAAGTCGCGTCCGGGGAAGTGCTCGAGGATGCGCCGCAGCTTCTCGTGCCGTCCGTTGACCAGCGCGCCGCCGTCGGTGGCGATGATGATGCGCCCGGGCGGCTTGGCGAACGCGGCTCCGTCGAACGGCTCGAGGTCCTGGACGATCAGCTTGCGGCCTCGGTCCGAGTCTTCGAGCTTGGCGCGCAGGCGCAGAACCGCGTCCACGACGACGATGTCTCGGTACTTCTCGTAGATCTGCGGGAACATGACGGCCTCGACCGAGCCGTCGAGGTCCTCGAGCGTGGTGATCGCCATGAGCGAGCCCTTCTTGGTGGGCTTGGCGGCCACGCTCGCGAGGATGCCCGCGAACCACCCGAACGTCCCGTCCTTGAGCTCGTCGATGTCGCCCAGAGAGTAGTCCGCGGCCCTGCGGACGGAGTCCGCGATCTCGCGTAGCGGGTGGTCGGAGACGTAGATGCCGAGCATCTCCTTCTCGAACGCCAGCTTCATCTTCTTGTCCCACTCGTCGCCGTCGGGCGCGGGGATCTCCTCGGCGAAACCGGAGTCCTCGGCGGCGAACAGGTCGAACATCGAGACCTGGCCGGAGTCGACGTCCTTCGCGCGCTTGACCGCCGAGTCGACGCAGCCGTCCATCATCGAGAGCAGGTGCTTGCGCGTGTAGCCGGTCGAGTCGAACGCTCCGGCCTTGATGAGCGCCTCGAGGGTCTTCTTGTTCATCTGCCGGATGTCGACGCGGGCGCAGAAGTCCTGGAGCGACGTGAAGCGGCCGCCCTCGTCGCGCGCCTCGACGATGCTGTCGACGACGCCCTGCCCCACCCCACGGATGCCGGCAAGCCCGAAGCGGATGCCTTCTCCGGGAACCGGCGTGAAGTCGCGTCCCGAGGAGTTCACGTCCGGCGGCAGCACCGTGTAGCCGGCGCGGTTGCACTCGGCGACGTAGTGGACGATCTTGTCGGTCTTGCCGGTGTAGCTGGTCAGCACCGCCGCCATGTACTCGAGCGGGTAGTGCGCCTTGAGGTAGGCGGTCTGCATGGTGATGACGCCGTAGGCCGCCGAGTGGCTCTTGTTGAACGCGTACTCGGCGAACTTGAGGATGTCCTCCCACATGCTCGCGGCCATCTTGGTGTCGTAGCCGTTCTCGCGCGCGCCCTCGACCCACGCCTCGCGCATCGGCGTGAGCACGTCGAGCTGCTTCTTGCCCATGGCCTTACGCAGCTTGTCGGCCTTGGCCGCCGAGAACCCCGACATGGTCATCGAGATGCGCATGACCTGTTCCTGGTAGACGACGGTGCCGTACGTCTCCTCGAGGATGGGCTTGAGGCGGTCGTCGTAGTAGGTGACCGGTCGCCGGCCGTGCTTGCGGTCGACGAAGTCCTTGACCATGCCGCTGCCCAGAGGGCCCGGCCGGTAGAGCGCGAGCACCGCGACGATGTCGGCGAAGGTGGTGGGCTTGAGGTCCTTGAGAAGCTGGCGCATGCCCGCGGACTCCACCTGGAACACGCCCACGGTGTCGGCACGCTGCAGCAGCTTGAACGTCTCGGGGTCGTCGAGCGGGAACTCGTCGGGCACCAGGCGCACCCCATGGATGCGCTCGACGTTCTTGACCGCATCGGCGATGACGGTGAGGGTGCGCAGGCCCAGGAAGTCCATCTTGAGCAGGCCCATGTCGGCGACGGTAGGACCGTCGTACTGCGTGATGACCGAGCCGCCCTTGGTGTCGTACTTGACCGGCACGTAGTAGTGCAGCGGGTCTCGGCAGATGACGACGCCGGCGGCGTGCACGCCTTCGCCGCGCACGATGCCCTCGAGCGAGCGTGCGGCATCGACGATGCGCGCCGTGTCGGGATTGGCCTTGTAGTCGGCCTCGAACTCGGAGTTGTCCTTCAGCGACGAGTCGATCGTCGCCTTGAGATCCTCGCTGATCATCTTGGAGATCTTGTCGGGCACGCCGTACGGGTATCCCAGGACGCGCCCGGCGTCGCGCACCGCGGCACGCGCCTTCATGGTGCCGAACGTGATGATCTGCGCGACCTTGTCCGAGCCGTACTTCTCGCGGACGTACTCGATGACCTCCTGACGACGCTCGTCGTCGAAGTCCATGTCGATATCGGGCATCTCGGTGCGCTCGGGGTTGAGGAAGCGCTCGAAGAGCAGCCCGTTGGCGAGCGGGTCGAGGTTGGTGATGCCCAGCGCGTAGCTGATGAGGGAGCCGGCGGCACTGCCTCGGCCCGGGCCGACGCCGATCCCGCGCTCCTTGGCCCACAACGTGAAGTCCTGGACGATTAGGAAGTAGGCGGCGATCCCCTTGGGGCCGACCACGTCGAGCTCGGAGTCGAGCCGCTCGATGACCTCGGGCGGAATGGGATCGCCGTAGCGCTCCTTCAGGCCCTCGATGCAGCGTTCGCGCAGGTAGCTCTCGGTGGTATGGGCCTGTGGCACCTCGAAGACCGGGAGGATGATCTTGCCGGTCTCGATCTCGACGTTGCACTTCTCGGCGATCTCGAGCGTGTTGGCGAGCGCCTCCGAGTAGTCCGACAACGCCTCGTGCATCTCGTCGGGCGACTTCATGTAGAACTCGTCGCAGGAGAACTTCATGCGGCCGGGCTGGTCCACGGTCGAGCCGGTCCCGATGCACAGCAGCAGGTCCTGCGTCTTGGCGTCCTCGCGGGTGAGGTAGTGGATGTCGTTGGTGGCGACCGTGGGAAGCCCCAGGTCGTGTGCGATGCCCGACAGCGCCTTGTTGAGCTGGGTCTGCGAGACGCCGTTGTCGGCGACGATCCCCTGCTCCTGCAGCTCGACGTAGAAGTCGCCGGGGGCGAAGATGCCCGCGTACGTCTCGGCCCACTTGCGCGCTTCCTCGGGCTGGCCGAGCTCGATCGACTTGCTCAGGATGCCGCTCATGCACGCCGAGGTGCCGATGAGGCCCTCGCTGTAGCGCTCGAGCAGTTCGAGGTCGACCTGCGGCTTGTAGTAGAAGCCGTTGACCGCCGCGTCGCTCACGAGCGCCATGAGGTTGCGGTAGCCCTCGTTGTTCTTGGCGAGCAGCAGCAGGTGGTAGAGGTTGGGCTTGCCCTCACGCTTGCCGCGCGTGTCGGGCGTGAAGTAGACCTCGCAACCCAGGATGGGCTTGACCCTGCCGGCGCCGATCTTGGGGTCCATGCACGACCGGTAGAAGTCGACCGCGCCGTACATGTAGCCGTGGTCGGTTATCGCGAGCGCCGGCATCTCGAACTCGACGGCCCGTGTGACGAGTGCCTTGACCCGGGCCGCGCCGTCGAGGAGCGAATACTCGGAATGGGTGTGGAGGTGCACGAAGGACATGCGTGCGCCTACTGACCCGAGTTGGCGTCGAGCCTGGCGATGATGCGCGCGTAGCCGTCCGCGCCGTAGTTGAGCGACTTGCTCACGCGCGAGATGGTGGTCGCCGAGGCGCCCGTCGCTTCCTGGATCGTCGTGTAGTGCTCTCCGGCGGCGAGCATCCGTGCCACCTGGAGGCGCTGCGCCATGTCCTGGATCTCACGGATGGTGCAGAGGTCGAGCAGCAGGGCGTACGCCTCATCGGCATCGCCAAGCAGCAACAACGCGCTGAGCAGATCGTCCACTTCGCGCGTGCGGACGCGGTCCTCGGGCATAGGTGAGAGTCTCCCCGGAAGAGTTGCGAAAACCACAAGATACTGGGGTCAGGATAGCACGCAGCGACGACATGATGGGGCCCGCGGAGGCCGAACGGCCTCGCTTTCCGACGAGCGGCAACCGCCCCGAACACCGCCGTGCGCGGTGCCGCGTGCGCCGGACCGGACGAGCGGCTAGAGGATCTCGTCGCCCAGCCCGACGCCCGGCTCGACGCGCTCGATCGGCGCCGAAGCGAGCCTCTCGGCAGGCATCTCGCGGTCGACCGCGGCCGCGACCGGCCACGTCGCCAACAGCACGATCGAGACGAGCACGCCGCCGGCGATGAGCGTCTGCTGCACCCCGAACGCGACCGCGAGCGTCGGCGCGATCGCGAGCGGCACGAGTTCGCCCGCGCTGCGGTGGTACTGGGCGGTACCGACGACGCGGCCCACGTACTCGTGCGGCGAACTCACGTGCAGCAGCGTGCGGAGCAGCGGCTCGGTGGCGCCGATGATGAGCCCCCACGCGACGGCGCCGAACGCGATGATCCGCAGGTCGGTCGAGCCCACGTAGAGGATCGCGCCCATGCCCGTGAGCGACGCCATCATCGCAAGGCCACGCGCCGAGACGATCCTGCGGGGCAGGCGCGGGAGCAGCGCGGCGCCGGCGAGCATGCCGAGACCGAACGCCGAGTTGATCCAGCCGATCCACTCGACGCCTACGCCCACGACGTCGCGGTAGAAGAGCGGCTCGAGCGCCGAGAACGCGCCGAAGCCGAACCACACCACGGTGCCTGCGAGGATGAGGTAGCGCAAGGTGCGCGTCGAGTAGCTGACCTTGAGACCGTCTTTGAACTCCCGGATCGGGTGCGAGGCCTCGCTGTCGTGCGGCTCGACCTCGATGTGCACCGCCCACGCGAGTCCTGCCGCCAGCACCGATGCGACGGCCATCGCAACGAAGACCGAGCGCGGGCCGCCCCACCCGGCGATCACGGCGCCGATCGCGGGGCCGAGCACGAACGCGAGCGAGCCGACGCCCTCGACGAGCGAGTTCACCTTCTCGAGCTGCTCGGTGCCGCGGACCAGGTACGGCGCGAACGCCGAGCCCGCCGTGAACGTCGGCGTGCCCACGAGCCCGAACAGCCACGCGAGCGGGACGAAGACCGCGAAGGTGGGCGCGTAGACGAGCGCGATGACGACCGGGACGGTGAGCAGCTCGGCGCCGATGAGCACGGCCCGCGGACCGTAGCGGTCGATGAGCACGCCGGCGACCATCGAGCCGATGATCGCGGCGACCGCGTTGCCGGCCATGACCCACGCGAGCGTCTTGGCAGAGGCGTGGAACGTGTAAGCCGCCATGCCCCACGTGCCGATGAAGAACGCCGCGCTGCCGCCCACCCGTGATACGAAACGGGCGAGCACGACGAGCAGTATGTTGCGGTCCTTCAGCACGAGAGAGCTGCTCCGAAGGTCGATACAAGCGGACGGCCGAGTATACAGAACAGGCCGGAACGTACACATTATCACGGGTTTCCGGAGACGCCAGAACGCCGAGACGGGCCTCGGGGGTGGCTAGCTTCCCTCGGCCGCGCAGCCGTTGAGGACGGCCGCGGCAACGGGGTTGACGAGCGAGCCGATGCCCTCGATGCGCACCTCGACGGTGTCGCCCTCGGCGAGCGGTCCGATGCCGCCGGGAGTGCCGGTGAGGACGACGTCGCCCGGGAGCAGGGTCATGACCCTGCTCACGAAGCTGACCAGCTCCAGCGGGTCGAAGAGCATGTCGCTCGTCCGGACGCTCTGCCTCACGTCACCGTTGACCAGGGTCTCGAGCGTCAGATCGCTCGGGTCGAGGTCGGTCTCCACCCACGGGCCCACCGGGCAGAAGCTGTCGAAGCCCTTCGCGCGCGTCCACTGCCCGTCGACCTTCTGCAGATCGCGCGCGGTGACGTCGTTGGCGCACGAGAAACCGAGGACGTTCTCGGCAGCGGTCTCGGGCGACACGCAGTGCGTACGCCGCCCGATCACCACGGCCAGCTCGCCCTCGTAGTCGACGCGACCGACGGCCGGAGGGATTCCGATCGGGTGGTGGGGGCCGATCACGGTGGTCGGCGGCTTGAGGAAGATCACCGGCTCGGCAGGGGTGTCGTGACCCATCTCGGCGATGTGCTGCTTGTAGTTGAGGCCGACGCAGACGACCTTGGTCGGCGTGACGGGGCTCAGCAGATGCGCCGCCGTCAGCGGGAGTACGCCCTCCGGCTCCCATGCCGAGAAGGGCTCATCCGAAAGCAGGGTGATCGTGTCGTCGTCTGCGAGTCCGTATCGGCAATCACCCTCGTGTAGCAGTCGCACGACGCGCATTCCGCGCTCCCGTATCCGTTCGAGGGGTGTCGGTCGCTGCTCTGCTTCCATGTGAGGGGGGTCGACTCCTGCCAGCAGGTGAGATGTCTGTGGGCGAGCGTCGGTGAGCGGTCGTGGCAGCGTCCGCGAACGGTGGCGTCGCGCGGAGCTGCTACTCCCCCGCCTCGGACTCGGAAGGGCCGGGGTCCTCGGCGCGCGAGATCCCGTAGTCGATCGAGTCGACGAGCGCCTCCCACGAGGCCTCGATGATGTTCTCCGAGACGCCCACCGTGCCCCAGCTCGTCTCGCCGTCGCCGGACTCGATAAGGACGCGGGTGACGGCGCCGGTGCCCTTCTTCTCGTCGAGCACGCGGACCTTGTAGTCCTCGAGCGAGATCTCCGACAGCGAGGGGTAGAACCGGCCGATGGCGATCCGGAGCGCCTTGTCGAGCGCGTTGACGGGACCGTTGCCCTCGGCGGTGGCGATGTAGCGGTGACCGCTTACGTGGACCTTGATGGTCGCCTCGGTCATGACGCGACCGTCCTCGCGCTTCTCGGCGATGACGCGGAACGACTCGAGGCGGAACGCGGGCTCGTAGGTCCCCAGGCGCTTCTGGAGCATCACCGCGAGCGAGCCGTCGGCGGCCTCGAACGAGTAGCCGCGGTACTCGAGCTCCTTGATCGCGTCGAGCGCGGCGGCCACCTGCTCCTGGTCGCCGGACAGGTCGATGCCCAGCTCGGCGGCTTTCATCGTGAGCGACGCGCGGCCCGCGAGCTCGCTCACCACGACGCGCGCGAGGTTGCCCACGGCGGCGGGGTCGGCGTGCTCGTACGCCTCGGGCAGGCGCGCGACGGCGCTCGCGTGCACGCCGCCCTTGTGCGCGAAGGCGCTCGTGCCCACGTAGGGCGCGAACGGGTTGGGCGAGATGTTCGCGGTCTCCGCGACGAAGTGGCTCACCTCGGTCAGCAGCTTGAGGCTGTCCGCCGAGAGCGCATCGTCGCCCATCTTGAGCACGAGCGACGGGATGATCGAGACCAGGTCGGCGTTGCCCGCACGCTCGCCGTAGCCGTTCATGGTGCCCTGCACCTGCGTGCAGCCGGCCTCGACGGCGACGAGCGAGTTGGCGACCGCGCAGCCCGCGTCGTTGTGCGCGTGCATGCCGAGCGGCGCCGAGATGACCAGCCCCACCTCGCCCACGATCCGCAGCACCTCGTGCGGCAGCGTGCCGCCGTTGGTGTCGCAGAGCACGATCGCGTCGGCGCCGGCCTGCTCGGCGGCCTTGAGGACCTCGAGCGCGTAAGCGGTGTTCGCCTTGTAGCCGTCGAAGAAGTGCTCGGCATCGAAGAAGACGGTGCGCCCCTCCGACTTCAGGTAGGCGACCGAGTCGCGCACCATGCGCACGTTCTCCTCGAGCGTGGTCTGCAGCGTCTCGGTCACGTGGACGTCCCACGCCTTGCCGAAGATGCACAGCGCCGAGCAGCCCGTCTCGAGCAGCATCCGCATGCTCTCGTCGTCGGAAGCGGCGGTGTTCTTGCGGCACGTCGTTCCGAACGCCGTGATGACGGCCTGCTCGAGCTTGAGCGTACGGGCGCGCTCGAAGAACTCGATGTCCTTGGGGTTGGACCCCGGGAAGCCGCCCTCGACGTAGTGGATGCCGAGCAGGTCGAGCTTCTGCGCGATCCGCAGCTTGTCCTCGACCGACAGCGACATGCCCTCACGCTGCGTGCCGTCGCGCAGGGTCGTGTCGTAGAGGGTGACCACGCTTCCTCCTCGGCGATCCGGATCGCTCGCCCGCTAGAGGCGGTCGAGCCACTCCTCGTACTCGGGCTCCTCGCCCTTGACCACGCGGAAGAACGTCTGCTGCAGGTCGAGCGTCACGGGGCCGGCGGGGCCGATGACGCGGTGGTCGACCGAGCGGACCGGCGTGACCTCGGCCGCGGAGCCGGTCATGAACATCTCGTCGCACGCGTAGAGGTCGGTGCGAACGAGCGACTCCTCGATGATGGGGTAGCCCAGGTTGTCGGCGATGATCATGATCGAGTCGCGAGTGATGCCCTCGAGAATGCCGTCCGAGACCGGCGGGGTCGAGATGACGCCGTCGCGCACGATGAAGATGTTCTCGCCGGTGCCCTCGGCGACGAAGCCGGCCTCGTTGAGCATGATCGCCTCGACGTAGCCGTGCTGGTTCGCCTCGATGCGCGCGAGCGAGCTGTTCAGGTAGTTCGCGGTCGCCTTGATCGCGGGCGGCGAGGCGTTGATGCCGCGCTGGCGCCACGAGCTCACGCCGGCGTCCACGCCCTCGCGCAGCGCCTCCTCGCCCATGTACGCGCCCCACTCCCAGCACGCGATCGACACGTTGACCGGCGCGGGCAGCGGGTCGAGGCCCATGACCCCGTAGCCGCGGAACGCGAGCGGGCGGATGTAGCACGACTTGAGCTTGTTGACGCGGATGGTCTCCTTCACGGACTCGACCATCTCGTCCACCGTGTAGCCCAGGTCCATGAAGACCATCTTCGCGCTGCGCTCGAAGCGCTCCATGTGCTCGCGGAGGCGGAAGACGGCGGGCCCGTCGGCGGTTTCGTAGCAGCGGATGCCCTCGAAGACGCCCGTGCCGTAGTGGAGCGCATGGGTGAGTACGTGGACCTGAGCCTTGTCCCAGTCGACCAGCTCGCCGTCCATCCAGATCTTGTCGACCTTCGGCAGACTCGCCATCGTCGCTCCCCTCTCCACGGTCGGTGGTGTGACGTACTAGTGTACCCGAGAGACAGGGCGGACACAGCAGTTCAGGGCTCGAGGGTCGAAGCCGACGCGGCCACGTGACCGGCCGCAAGCACCGTGGCGCCCGTAGGTCTAGTGTGTGCGGGAAGATGAGTGAACCGAGCCACACGCCGAGCAGCCCGTCGCGCTGGGTAGCGCTGCGATCGTCCAGGATCGACGTCCTGCGAGTCGCGGCTCTCCTGATGATCTTCCTCCACCATGCCGACGACTACACCGCGAACTACCTGCGTGTCTCGCCGGCCACCGCCCTCTTCGACGACGTGCTGACCTGGGCGGGACTCGCCACGCTGTTCACTCTCGCGGGGTTCCTCACGTTCGGCGCCAGCACGTCGGACTCGCCCTCCGGCTGGCGCTACTTCACGCGCAGGTTCGTCCGGCTCTACCCGCCGTTCGCTCTGGCCCTGCTGCTGGCGCAGGCGGTCGGCGTGTTCCGGCTTCCCGCCGGGGCGGTCCTCGTGAACCTGGCCCTGCTCGGCCCGTGGATCGGACCCGACGTCGGAACGCTCTGGTTCGTCGAGCTCCTCATCTACTTCCAGACGGTCTTCGCACTCTGGCTGGCACTGCCTCGGCTCCGAACCCGACCTTGGACGATCCCGCTCGTCTTGGGATTGTCGACCGCGGGTGTCGCCGCCTTCCTCTGGGCGCTCGGGTTTCCCGCCGACGCCCGTGTCGCGACCTACCTCAGCGGCTTCGCCGGGGGTGCGATTGCGGGCGCGTCACTCCGCTTTCGCAGCGACCCCGCGAAATGGCGGACCAGCATCGCGGTCGGCGGACTGCTGTCAGCGGCGTCGGGTGTCGCTGTCGCGTCGATGCTCATCTGGCCCAAGCTCAACGTGCTCGACGGGATGATCGCGCTCGCGACGGCCGTGGCGGTCGTTGCCGTCTTGCTCGCGCCGGCGCGAAGCGTGCCTCAGCCGTCGCGATCGCGCGACGTGTTCCGCCGGCTCGCCTACGGTTCGTACATGGGCTACCTCGTCCACCGTCCGGTGTTCCAGACCATCGCGCGGGTGACGTCGCCGCTGGATGACAGGGCAGGGTGGATCCTGGTGATGGCAGGCATCCCGCTGGTGTTCGCGCTCGGAATCACACTCCAGCGCGGCTACGACGCCTTCCTCGAGCGAGTCGGCGCATCCGGGTAGCCTCGACGAATCCGCGCGGGCTCGGTGCGACCGCTCGCAAGCGCTGCGACCCGCTAGTCCCTGCGCCAGCCGGTCTCGTGATCGGGCAGCTCGTGCGGCGCGCACGCGGCGCCACCCGGGATGAACTCGGCGGCGTCGGACGCGATCTGATAGTGGTCGAAGAGCTGGCCCCACACCGTCTCTCGGCGGACCTGGTCCTGGATCTTCTTGCCCTTGAACGGCCACCAGAAGCTGTCGTGGTAGATCGCCGACGCCCAGATGAAGATGTAGACGAGCGGCGTGTGGAAGAAGAGCTTCTGGATCGACTTGAGCGGGCTGTGCCACAGGCCGTGACCCACCGTCGAGGCGAAGTTGTTGCCCACGTGGAAGTGAAGGTCGAGGTCGGAGACGTCGTCGCCCACGATCTCGATCTCGCGCACGTCCCCGCAGCCCAGACCCCTCTCATGCGCCATGCGGATGTAGGGGATCGTGAGCGGGTCGAAGCCCATGAGCTTGGCGGCGACCGCGTCGATCGCGACCTGGTCAGCGCTCGCGAGCATCACATCGACGGGCACCGGCTCCATGGTGCGCGGCCCGGGGCCGTTGCCGGCGAGCGTGCCGTCCATGACCGCGAACAGGCCCGGATGGATCTCCTGCTGGATCGCGAGCAGGTCGACGAGCGTCTCGTGGATCCACGTGTGCGTGTAGTGGCGACGCGTGTTGAGCAGCCCGCCGAACGCGTTCTTCATCGCCCCGGTCGTGGTCGTGTAGATGTGACACTTCACGGTGGGCAGATGGATGATGTTCTTCCCGATGAAGTACTCCGGGATGTAGATGCCGTCGGGGTAGACGTCGTTGAGCGCGAGCATCTCGGCCTTGGGCTCATAGCGGACCCAGGTGATGTCCTCGGGCAGGAAGTTGTAGAGCTCGGGGATGCAGTACGCCTCGTAGATCGGCGCGAGCTTGTTGAGCTTCTCGCCCTTGTACGGGTCGGTGACCACGGTGTTGTTGTGCACCGAGACCAGGTCCTCGTAGCCTCCGGCGCGCAGCGCGCGGGTCACGCCCTCGAGCTGCCACGGCGTCGTGTTCGCCGAGAGGTACGGCATGTGCCAGCTGATGTTGTCCTTGAGGATGGTGGTCGCCCCGGGATCGAGCGTCTCGGCATAGCCCCCGAGCCGCATCACCCGCTCGACGTCGGAGAGGATCTGCTCGGGGTTGGAGCGGACGATCGCGACCTTGGACTTCGACACGCGCAAGACTCCCTTACTTGACGTAGAGCGGCGCCACGTACAGCACGATCACCGCCGAGACGATCCACAGCACCACGTCGAGGAGGATCGCGCGATCGCCCAGCAGGATGTCCTCAGGCTTGCCGCCGCCCTCTCTGCTCAGGACGAGGAACTGGTAGCGCAACACGCCGTAGATGACGAACGGGATCGTGAGCATCATCCCGTGCATCGGTGCGCGCGGCTCGAAGAACGTGTAGAGCGCGTAGCTCGTCACGGTGGCCGCCGAGAGCGTGACCATGAAGCTGTCGAGCAGCTCGGCCGAGTACTCCGAGAGGACCGGCCGGTGCCCACCGGACGCCTCGCGCAGCAGTACCACCTCGTGGCGCCGCTTGGCCGCGGCGAGGAACAGAGCGAGCAGACCGGTGCACAGCACGAGCCACGGCGAGACGGGCACCGCGATCGCGACCGCGCCGCCCACGGCGCGCAGGACGAACCCGATCGCGATGACCAGCATGTCGACGATCGCGACGTGCTTGAGCCACACCGAGTAGAGGACGTGCAGGACCGCATACCCGGCGACACACGACGCGAACGCGGTCCCGATGAAGGCCGACAGCGCGCCACCGGCGACGGCGAGCGCGACCGCCAACGCGAGCGCGGCTCCGGCGCCCACCCGCCCGCTCGCGACCGGGCGCTCCCGCTTGATGGGGTGCAGGCGGTCCCTCTCGGCGTCCATGACGTCGTTGAACGCGTAGAGCGCGCTGGAGACCAGGCAGAACGCGGCGAACGCCAGTGAGGTGGTGACGAGCGCCGTCGCGTCGGTGAGTTCGCCCGCGAACACGATGGCCGCGAACACCGCCAGGTTCTTGGTCCACTGGCGGGGCCTCATCAGCGCGATGGCGTCACGAATGCTCACTGGTGCGATAATCCCTTGGGCCTGGGTGACAGGATCGGGCTGGGCCCGCGGCGGCATCAATAGTATCGGACTTGGCGACGGGATAGCGATGAACCTCAAGCGCGTGCTCGGCGGAGTGGCCCTCGCCGCGCTCGGCAGCGTGCTCGTCTACGCGGTGCTCCTCGTCGTCACGGACGTGCAGGCCGCGGCCGACGCCATGCGCTCGTTTCCCGCCTCGACCTTCGTCGCGATGCTCGCGCTGTCCATGGGCTGCTTCCTGATCCGCGCCGTCCGCTGGCGCCAGCTGCTCGTCACGGTCGGCTTCCGGGAGTCGTTCCTCGACGCGCTCTACCAGCAGCTCGCGACCCAGACCATGACGGTGACTCCGGGCCGGGTCGGCGAGGTGCTCAAGCCCTGGCTCGCCAAGCACGACACGGGCATTCCGATGACCAACGGCCTGGCGCTCGTCTTCGCCGAGAGGGTCGCCGACCTCATCGGCGTGTGCATCCTCTCGCTCGGCGCCCTCTCCGTGATCGGAGGCGGCGCGTGGGCGCTCCCCGTGGCGCTGCTCGCCGTGTTGGCCGGCGCCGCCATCGCGGGATCCGAGTGGTTCCACACCCTCGCGCTGCGCGTCGTCGCCAAGCAGGACTGGGCCAAGAAACACCACGCTTCGGCCACGGCCCTCTCGGAGACGATCCGACTCGCGCTGTCGTGGCGCGCGCTGTTGTGGTCGGTGCCGGCGTCCGTGATCGCCTGGGGACTCGAGGGCGTCGGCTTCGCCCTGTGCCTGAGCGCGCTGGGGTTCGACAAGCTCTCGGTGCTCGCGGCGGTCTCGATCTACGCGATCTCGACGATCGTCGGCGCGCTGACGTTCCTGCCCGGCGGCATCGGCCTGACCGAGGCGTCGATGGCGGGCCTGCTCGTCGCCGTGGGCATGAACGGCGCGGACGCCTCGGCCGCGACGCTCATCACGCGCATCGCGACGCTGTGGTTCGGGGTCGCGGTGGGCTGGATCGCGCTCGCTTCCCGCCCGCGCATGTTCCGGGCGTTGCTGGCCACGGGTGACGCCGGCACCCTGGGCGACGACGACGCCGCGACCGGCCCGTAGACGCTCGTCTCCCGTCCGCGCCGCACCGGGCCGAGAGCGTAGAATGGTGCCGGCTCCCCGCACGCCTGTCGCAAGCGCACCCGGAAAGGTATCGCCCGCCCTGATGAGCGCGCGCTCCACATCCACACGGCCATCCGCCCTGTTCGTGACCACCGTCCCGGTGACCCTCGAGGCCTTCCTCGTGCCCTTCGCCGAGCACTTTCGCGAAGAGGGCTGGCGCGTCGACGCCCTCGCGAACGGAGCCAGCCAGGACCAGTCCATCGCGCACGCCTACGACCGCCGATTCGACATCACGTGGAGCCGGAATCCGCTCTCCCCCGGCAACCTGCTCGGCACGGCGCCCGCGGTGCGGCGCATCGTCGAGGCGGGCGGCTACGACCTAGTGCACGTGCACACCCCGATCGCCGCATTCGTCACGCGCTACGCGCTGCGCAAGCGACCAGCGGATGTTCGCCCCGCGCTGGTCTACACCGCGCACGGGTTCCACTTCTACGAGGGCGGCCACGCCCCAGCCAACGCCCTCTACGCACGCATGGAGCGCACGGCGGCCCCCTGGACCGACTACCTCGTGACCATCAACCGCGAGGACTACGCCGCGGCCCGGGCGTTCGCGACGATCGACCCCGAGCGCGTGCGCTACATCCCCGGCATCGGCGTCGACACGGACCGGTTCTCCCCCGACGCGATCGGCCCGGAAGAAGTCGCGCGAATCCGCCAGGACCTGGGTGTCCCGCCCGGCTCCTTCATGCTGACGATGGTCGCCGAGTTCGCGCCCGTGAAGCGCCACGCGCACCTCTTCGACGCGCTCGCCCGCGTGCAGGACCCGAACGTGGTACTCGTGCTCGTCGGCGACGGGCCGCTCGAGTCGACCCTGCGCGAGAAGGCGGTCGCCCTGGGGCTCTCGGGCCGCATCCGCTGGGCCGGATACCGCCGAGACGTGCCCGCCCTGCTCGCCGCGAGCGACGCGCTCGTCCTGTGCTCCGAGCGCGAGGGTCTGAACCGCTCCGTGCTCGAGGCGATGTCGAGCGGCAGACCGGTCATCGGCACGGACACGCGCGGAATCGCCGACGCCATCACGCCCGACTCCGGATGGGTCGCCGAGAAGAACGATCCCGCCGCGCTGGCCGCGGCGATCGAGGAGGCCGCCACGCATCCCGCCGAGACCCGGAGGCGCGGCGCCGTGGCGCGAGAGCGCGCGCTCGCCGAGTACGCCTTGCCCCGCATCATCGACGCCTACGAGGAGCTGTACCGTGAAGCGCTCGCATCGCGTCTATGACGCCGTCAAACGGCTCGCCGACCTGGTCTGCTCGGCGGTGCTCCTCGTCCTGCTGAGCCCGGTCCTGCTGATCGTGGCGGTGCTCGTGCGCGTGAAACTCGGCTCGCCCGTGATCTTCGCCCAGGAGCGGCCGGGCAAGGACGGGCGGATCTTCACGCTCTACAAGTTCCGCTCGATGGCCGACGCCCACCCGCACGACGACGCGGTCGAAGCGGTCTCCACCGACGCCGACCGTCTCACGCGGTTCGGGCGGATACTGCGCTCCACCTCGCTCGACGAACTCCCCGAGCTCGCCAACGTGCTGCTCGGCCAGATGAGTCTGGTCGGACCACGCCCGCTGCTCGTGGAGTACCTGCCGCGCTACAATACCGAACAGGCCCGCCGGCACGAGGTCAGGCCCGGAATCACGGGTTGGGCGCAGGTCAACGGGCGCAACGCCGTGTCGTGGGACGAGCGCTTCAAGATGGATGTCTGGTACGTGGACCACCGATCGCTCTTGCTCGATCTGCGGATCCTCGGCTTGACCGCGCTGACGGTCTTTCGCAGAGAAGGGGTGTCGGCCGCGGGACACGCTACGATGGAGCCGTTCGGCGGGCCCACGCCACCGGCACGTGACCAGGAGGATTCGTGAGACTGCTCGTAGTCGGGGCCGGCGGGCACGCCAAGGTCGTGATCGACGCCGCCAGGCTCGCCGGCATCGAACCGGTGGGCGTCGTGGACGAGCGAGGCGGACGCACCGACCTGCTCGGCATACCGGTCTTCGCCGCCGCCGAAGACGTCGACGCCGATTCGTTTCTCATCGCGGTGGGCGACAACCGTACGCGCGCAGACCTGTTCGCCGCGCACGCCGCGTCCGGCCTGACGCCGGCGAGCGTCATCCACCCGTCCGCGATCATCGCCCCCGACGTCGTCATCGGCGGCGGGACGTTCGTCGCGGCGGGCGTCGTGGTGAACACCGCGACGACCGTGGGCGAGAACGCGATCCTCAACACCAGCGCGACGGTCGATCACGACTGCGTGATCGGCGACCACGCACACGTCGGGCCGACGTGCGGCCTGTGCGGCGGGGTGAGCATCGGCGAGGGCGCGCTGATCGGAGTGGGCTGTTCGATCATCCCCACCCGCTCGGTCGGAGCCTGGACGGTTCTCGGCGCGGGCTCGGTGGTCATAGACGACATCCCCTCCTCGAGCCGCTTCGCGGGTGTTCCCGCGCGGTCCATCGAACCCGTAGAGGAGTAGCCGGATGCCGAGCCTCGCCATCGACGGCGGCACGCCCGTCAGGTCCGCCCCGCTGCCCCCGTGGCCCGCACCCGGGCCCGAAGAGGTCGCGGCCGTCGCCGAGGTCGCCCGATCAGGTCGCCTCAACTACTGGACCGGCGAGCAGGGCCGGCGATTCGAGACCGAGTACGCCGCGTCGATCGGACGGGCCCACGGAATCGCGCTGGCGAACGGCACGCTCGCGCTCGAACTCGGACTGCGAGCCTTCGGGATCGGTCCGGGCGACACCGTCATCGTGCCGAGCCGGACCTTCATCGCGACCGCCACCGCCGTGGTCGCCGTCGGCGCCGTTCCCGTGTGCGCGGACATCGACCCCGATAGCTCAAACCTGACGGCCGAGTCTGTGGCCGCTGTCCTCACCGAGAAGACCCGGGCGATCATCCCCGTGCATCTGGGGGGATGGCCGGTCGACATGGACGCCATCACGCGCCTCGCCGCCGAACGCGACCTGATCGTCATCGAGGACTGCGCCCAGGCGCACGGCGCACGGGTGGGCGGTCGTCCCGCCGGCGCGCTTGGCAGCCACGCCGCAGCGTTCTCGTTCTGCCAGGACAAGATCCTCCCCGTAGGCGATGGCGGCATGCTGCTGCTCGACGACCAAGCGGCGTATGAGGCCGCCTGGTCGTACAAGGACCACGGGAAGTCGTACCGCAAGCTGCACGATCCTGAGTTCATGTCGGGCACGGGCTCGTTCAAGTGGACGGTCGACAGTTTCGGCTCCAACTGGCGACTCGACGAGTTCTCGGCGGCCGTCGGCCGCGTCGGGCTCACCAAGCTCGAGGAGTGGCACGCGTTGCGCACCCGCAACGCGCTCCGCCTGGCTGACGGCCTGCGCGATGTGGCCGCACTGCGGATCCCGCTGCCTGCCGAAGGCGTCGACCACGCCTTCTACCGGCTCTACGCCTACGTCGTGCCGGAGAGGCTCGGGGCCGGCTGGGACCGCGACCGCATCGTCGCGGCCATCGAGGCCGAAGGCGTGAGGGCCCAGTACGGCGCGTGCGCCGAGATCTACCGCGAGCAGGCGTTCGTCTCGGCGGGCTTCGCGCCCGCCCACCGCCTGCCGGTCTCGGCCCGGATCGACGAGACGTCGATCGCACTGTTCGTCCACCCCACGCTGAGCGAAGCCGACATCGACGACACCGTCGCCGCCGTTCGCAAGGTGCTCGAGGTGGCCAGCCGATGACCCTGAAGGACGCGTTCGCGCGGGTCCGCGCCACGGGCCGGCTCTGGAACACCGTGCTCATCGCGCTCGACTCGGCCATCATCGTGATCGCGACCGCGGCCGCGTACTACGCCCGGTTCGAGGGTCTCGCCCAGCCGGACTTCACGCCGTGGCAGATGCGCTTCACCGTTCTGGCGATCGCCGTCTACCTGTCGATGTTCGCGCTCTTCGGGCTCTACCGGCTCGTACTGCGCTACGTGGGCCTCGACACGCTCCTCAAGCTCTCCGGCGCGGTGGCGATCGGCGCCAGCATCCTGGTGCTCGCCGACATGCTCTACCGCATCGACGGCGTCTTCCGGGCCGTCCCGTACGGAGTCGTGTTCATCCAGGCCGTCCTGGTCTTCATGGGCGCGGCGGCCGTCCGCCTCGCGGCGCGCGTCTTCTCCTACGTCCGAACCTCGAGGCTGGGCTCCGGGAGACGGGTGCTCATCGTGGGGGCCGGCAGCGCGGGCTCGCTGCTCCTGCGTGAGATCCAGAACCGCCCCGACCTGGGCCTTTCGGTCGCGGGCTTCCTCGACGACCGCAGGGAGCTGCGCGGGCGGACCTTGGGCGGCATCCCCATCCTCGGCACGCCCGACGACCTGGTGCGCATCGTCCAGCAGAGGGACATCGAAGAGATCATCGTCGCGATGCCGTCCGCGCCGCGCGAGACGGTGCGACAGATCCTCAACGCCGCGGCGGACGCCGACGTCCAGACGCGCATCATGCCCGCGCTCGTCATCGCGAAGGGCTCGGTCAGCCTGCGCGACCTGCGCAGCGTCGACGTCGAAGACCTGCTCGGCAGGGAGCCGACCCGAATCGATGTCGAACAGGTGCGATCGACGCTCGCCGGCCGAGTCGTGGCGGTCACGGGGGCCGCCGGCTCGATCGGCAGCGAACTGTGCCGGCAGATCATGACGATGTCGCCCACCAAGCTCGTTCTGATCGAGGTCGACGAGACCCGGCTGTACGAACTCTGGCTCGAGCTGCGGCTCATCGACCCCGACGTGCCGATCATGACCATCTGCGACATCCGGGACGCCGCGAAACTCGAGGCCGTCTTCTCCGAGTACCGGCCGCAGGTGGTCTTGCACGCTGCCGCGTACAAGCACGTACCTCTCATGGAGATCGCACCCGAAGAGGCCGTGAAGACCAACGTGCTGGGGACGCTGCAGGTCATCGAAGCGTGCGAGCGCCACGACGTCGAGCGTTTCGTGCTCATCTCGACGGACAAGGCGGTCGCACCGGCCAACGTCATGGGTCTGACCAAGTCGCTCGCCGAGCGCGAGATGCTCGACGCGACCCGGCGCGGCGCGCTGCACGCGGTTGCCGTGCGCTTCGGCAACGTGCTCGCAAGCCGTGGCTCCGTGGTCCCCATCTTCGAGGAGCAGCTGCGTCACGGCGGACCGCTCACCGTCACGGACCCCGACGTCACCCGCTACTTCATGACCATCCCCGAGGCGGCGCGTCTCGTCCTGCAGGCACAGGCGATCGGGAAGCCGGGCGACATCTTCGTGCTGGAGATGGGCGAGCCGGTCAAGATCGTCGAGCTCGCGCGGAAGATGATCGCCCTCTCGGGCGTTCCGGCCGACATCGTGTTCAGCGGATTGCGCCCCGGCGAGAAGCTTCACGAGTCGCTCATCACCGAGAGCGAGTCGCTGCTTCCCACCGAAGCCGAGAAGATCCTGCGCGTCGACCGCGTCACGATCCCCGAGCCCAACTTCGAGGAGGACATCCGCACCCTGATCGAGCACGCCCAGCGGGGTCGTCTCGAGGACGTGGACGACGTGCTCGAGCGTCTTGAGCCGGGCTTCCTCGACCGGGACACGGAGTAGACACCGCGCTCCATCGCCGATACCCCTCTGTCCGAGCAGTGCCAGCGTCCGAAACGTCCTCAGTGGGAAGGGAATCCGCTCCGTGAGCAACGCCGAGTGCAGCGACGAACGCGTCATAGTCGTCGTGCCAACCTACAACGAAGCCGGCAACGTACGCGCACTCGCTGACGCCGTGCTCGCCTCGGTACCGGGAATCGAGCTGCTGATCGTCGACGACGACTCACCCGACGGCACCGGAGTCATCGCCGACGAGATCGCCGTTCATGAGCCTCGGTTCAGCGTCATGCATCGAACGGCTGACCGCGGATACGCCGCCTCTTCCCGGGACGGGCTCATGTGGTGCCTCGATCGCGGGTACGACTTCGTGGTGACGATGGACGGCGACCTCTCCCACGACCCTCGGCGGATCCCCTCGCTCCTCGAAGCGGCACGCGCCGGGGCGGGCCTCGTGATCGGCTCGCGCTACGTGGACGGCGGCGCGATCGAAGCCGACTGGGGACCGACGCGCCGTGCGGTCAGCGAGATGGGCAGCCGATACGCTCGCGCCATGATCGGCACGCACGTTCACGACTGCACGAGCGGCTATCGCTGCTACTCGTCCCAGGCCCTTCGCGCGCTGCGCCCCCAAGAGCTCCGCTCGGAGGGGTACGCGTTCCTGATCGAAGTCCTCTCGCAGCTCACGCGAGCCGGCGTGACCGTGGCCGAGGTCCCGATCACCTACATCGACCGTCAGCACGGCGCCTCGAAGATCTCCCGCCACATCATCCTCGAGGCGCTTCTCCGGACGACCGGTATCGGCATTCGCCGCGTGCTGGGCCGCTAGGCCGCATCGGCGCCGCGGGGCGCCCGGCCCTTCGCGAGCGGCGAGCGCGGCCGAGCTGCCCGGGGTGGTAGAATCCTTCCGCTCGTCTTCCTGTTGTTCTCGGTGCCGAATGGAGGGTTCTCGTGCTCGTCGAGGCCCGCACCGCCCCCGTGGAGTTCCCGTGACGGCTCGCCTCGCGCGGCACGACCGGCTGGCGCTGCTGATTCTGGCCGCCACGCTCGTCGTCCGAATCGTCGCCGCGGTGCTGATCGCGCCACCTGTCGTCACCGACGCCCAAGGGTACGAGGCAGCGGCGTTCCGGCTCGCCGAGAACGGCACCTTCGCCTTCCCCCTGCTGAACTCGGGCAACTGGGCGATCGAGAACGGCGACCTGGTCGTCACCGATGCGGGAAGGGTCGCGAACCTGACCGTCCCCCGCAACGCGTACACGCTCCCGGGGTACCCGGCGTTTCGGGCCGTGCTGGTCAAGGCGGCCGGGGACCTGTACCGGAGCCGGATGTGGACGAGGATCGCTCAAGCGTTCCTGAGCGTGCTGACCGCCGGGCTCATCTACCTGATCGGCCGACGGTATGGGGCGAGGACGGGGCTGCTGGCCCTGCTGTTCGCGGCCGTGTACCCGCCCTTCTCGGCCGCCAACTCCTACCTCCAGACGGAAGTGCTCTTCACGTTCCTGCTCATGGGGAGCGTGTACTGGTTCCTGCGGTGGTCCGACTCGCTCGCATGGACGGATGCCGTCGCGGCGGGCGCCGTCTTCGGGCTGTCGCTGTGGGTGCGGCCGGCGATCGCGCTCTGGGCGCCTCTCGCGGCGGGACTGGTCGTCCTGCGCGCCAAGCCTGACTGGCGCCGCGCGACGCTGCAGGCCGTCGTGATCGGCGTGACGATCGCCGC
>CAZXWK010000026.1:0-31035 GCA_964644675.1 uncultured Eubacteriales bacterium
AGCAGCGTGCGCGGGTCGAGCAGCAGCCGGTCGTCCTTCACGCGCGCGACGATCGCGGGCTCGCCGCCCAGCCGTAGCCGCTCCTCCAGCGCAGTCACGCTGACGGCGCGCGGCGTCACGGCGACGACGACCGAGGGGATCTCGGCGAGCGGCAGCGACCCGCCACCGGCGCGCGCGATCTCGTCGGCGGTCGTGACCTGTGCGGTGTCGCCCACCGCGCTCGCGACGCGAGCGGCCAGTGCCTGCGCTCGTTCGCGCACGGCCGCCTGCGGTGTCGTCAGCATGCGAAGCGTGGGGATCTCGGCGATCGCGCGCTGCTCGTCGAGGCACGCGTAGAGCGTCGCCTCGAGCGCCGCGAGGGTCATCTTGTCGAGGCGCACCGCACGCGCCATCGGGTGCTTCTTGAGCCTCGCGATCACGTCGTGCCGTCCGGCGAGGATGCCGGCCTGCGGGCCGCCGAGCAGCTTGTCCCCCGACGCGGTGACCACCGCGACCCCGGCCTCGACGCTCTGCGCGACGGTCGGCTCGTCGGGAAGGCCGAAGGGCCGCAGGTCGAACAGCACGCCGCTCCCCTGGTCCTCCATGACCGGGACGCCGTGCCGCGCGCCCAGGTCCACCAGCTCGGACAGCGCGACCTCGTCGGTGAACCCGACCACGCGGAAGTTGCTCGAGTGGACCTTGAGCAGCAGCCCGGTCTTCTCGGACAGCGCCTTCTCGTAGTCCGAGAGATGCGTCTTGTTGGTCGCGCCCACCTCGACCATCGTCGCGCCGGACTCGGCCATGATGTCGGGGATGCGGAAGCTGCCGCCGATCTCGACGAGCTGCCCGCGGCTCACGATCGCCTCGCGCCCGCGTGCGAGCGCGGCGATCGCGAGCATGACCGCGGCGGCGTTGTTGTTGACCGCCATCGCGGCCTCGGCGCCGGTGAGCCTGCAGATGAGCGACTCGACGTGGACGTGCCGGCTGCCGCGCTGGCCGCTCTCGACGTCGTACTCGAGCGTCGAGTAGCCGGTCGCGACTTCCGCGACTGCGGCCGCGGCGCGCTCGGAGAGCACGCTGCGCCCCAGGTTGGTGTGCACGATGATGCCAGTCGCGTTGATGACACGGCGCAAGCTGGGCCTCGCCGCGAGCGCAGCACGGCCGGCCGCGTCGCGGGCGACGTCGTCGACGCTCGGCTCGAACTCCTCGCCCGCGAGCAGGCGCGCGCGGGCGGCATCGATCGCGCCGCGCGCGGCGTCGACCACCACGGCGCGGGGCAGTTCGGCGAGCGACGTCGCAAGTTCGGGCGCGGCGAGCACCTCGTCGGTCTTGGGCAGGGCTCTGAGCCGGGCGTTGGTATCCATGCGCCGATGATACCCGAGGCCAGCGGGCGCGTGTCCCGCGACCCTTACGCGACAGCCCTCCGAGTGGCACCATGGTGTGCGTCGCGCCGGCCCCAGTCCGGCCCGTCACCACCGCCGGCCGAGAGGACCGCCCGTGCGCGAGCCCGTCATATCGACTGCGCGCCTGCTCTTCTACGAGTGGACGCGCGAGGACCGCGACAGCATCGCGCGGATCTGTGCCGACCCCGAAGTCGTGCGCTGGCTCAACTTCGGCAACCCGTTCGAGGAGCAGGTGTTCGACCGCTTCCTCGACCGGCGCATCTCGGACCAGGAGCGGTTCGGCTGGTCGCGCTGGGCGCTCGAGCTTCGCGAGCCCGCGCACGGCGACCCCACCGGCATCGTGGGCTTCTGCGGGTTCGGCTCGCAGATCGCGCCTGAGCCCGAGTTGGGCTGGACGCTGCTCACGCCCCTCACGGGTCGTGGACTCGCGACCGAGGCGGCTCGCGCCGCGCTGGACTTCGGCTTCGAGGTCGCGCAGATGCCGTCGGTCATCTCGGCGATCCTGCCCGAGAACGTCCGGTCGCGCGCCGTCGCCGAGCGGCTGGGCATGAGACTCGACGGCACGCTGCTCCACGACGGCGTCGAACACCTGCGCTACCTCGCCGAGAACCACCACTCGGGCTGAGGTCGTTGCGGCGTACGGCCGACTGGGGAACACTCTACGGAGCCCGACCCACGCGCGCGTGCGCAAGGAGACAACACATGGCCGACACAGATTGGGATCCCGCACTCGAGACCGGCGACCAGGTGGTCGACGCGGAGCACCGCGACATATACGAGCTCGTGTGCGAGATGGAGCGCGCGATCGAGACCGGTCAGGACCGCGGGGTCGTGGATGGCGCGCTGGCACGCATCCTCAAGTACGCGCGGGTGCACTTCGACCACGAAGAGGCGCTCATGGAGCGCTCGAGCTACCCCGATCTCGAACACCATCGCGGCCTGCACCAGGAGTTCGCGGCGACGGCGGCCAGCCTCTCCGACGACTACCTGCACGGCGTGAACGTCTCGGCGCGCGGGCTCACCGAGTTCATGCAGGCCTGGCTCGTCAACCACATCGACGTCGAGGACCGCAAGCTCGTCGACCACATCCGACGCCAGGCGCAACCCGCCTGACCCACGCCGAGCACCGCTCGGGCCGCGCTTCGCAGCCCGGTTCCAACGACCGGCGCGCTACGCCACCGTGAGCACGTCGTCGCCGCCGAGAAGGGCCTCGACCGACGCCGGCATCGTGCCGATCTCTCCCACCGCGAGCTTCTCGGTCAGGCCGAGGAAGTCGAGGCACGTGCCGCACGCCTTGAGCGGCACGCCGTTCTCGGCGAGGAGCCGCAGGTCGTCGAGCGACTCGGACCCCTCGCACGCGAGCCGCACGGCCGCGTTCATCAGCATGACCGCCTTGGGCTTCTCGGCGTTGCGGGCCAGCGAGTAGAGGAAGTTCTTCATGAGCACGCGCCCCAACTCGTCGTCTCCGGTTCCCAGGCGATCGGTGACGATCCAGACGCGCTTGCTCATGACGGCTCCTCGATAACGTTGGGACGATAGCTGAAATCCGCGCCGATTATACCTCGCGGCGCGGAAGCGTGGTGCGCGTCTCGCGTTCCGGGGCTACTCGACGACGACCCGACCCGGCTCGCCCGAGGTGCACCGCCCGATGCGCGCCGCGAGCACGTCGCGCTTGCGCAGCTCCTCGGCCAGGTGCTCCGAGACGTCGTCGGAGCACGAGATCAGCAGGCCACCGCTGGTCTGGGGGTCGCAGAGCACGCGCAGCCACGGCTCGGGGTCCTCGGCGCAGTGCCAGCTCGCGAAGTCTCGCGCCCACGCGATGACCTCGGCCGTGCGGCCCGGCACGACGCCCTGCCGCGCGTAGTCGAGCACGCGGTCGAAGACGGGCACCGACGCCAGGTCGATCTCGACCGAGACCAGGCTCGCCTCGGCCATCTCGTGGACGTGGCCGAGCAACCCGAAGCCGGTGACGTCGGTGGCCGCATGCACGCCGACCGACATCATCGCCTCGCACGCGCGGCGGTTGAGCGCGGCCATCGACTCGATGACCTCTCGGGCCGTGTCCTCGGACTCGAGGCCCTGCTTCAGAGCGGTCCCGATGACGCCGGTACCGATGGGCTTGGTGAGGAAGAGCGTGTCGCCCACCACCGCGCCGCGGTTGCGCACCACGTGGTCGGGGTGGACGACTCCAAAGACCGACAGCCCGAACTTGGGCTCCTTGTCGTCGATCGTGTGGCCGCCCACCGTGACCGCACCGGCCTCGGCGACCTTCTCGGCGCCACCCCGAACGACCTCGCCCACCACGTCAGCGCCGAGCGAGCACGGGAACGCGAGCAGGTTCATCGCGGTGAGGGGCACGCCGCCCATCGCGTAGATGTCGGAGAGCGAGTTGGCCGCGGCGATCCGCCCGAAGTCATACGGGTCGTCCACGATGGGCGTGAAGAAGTCCACGGTCAGCAGGGCCGCCGTGTCGTCGGAGAGCCGGTAGACCGCCGCGTCGTCGCTCGTCTCGAAACCGAGCATCAGCGCGTCGGAGTTGCCGGGGGCTATCTGGTCGAGCACCGCCTGGAGGTCCGCCGGACCCCACTTGGCGGCTCAACCGGCCTTGGTCGAGAGCTGCGTCAGACGCACGGGCTCTGCGGTCACGCGGACACCTCCTTCTGCGGTCGAGCGGGACGCCATCCAGCATACCCGACGCCGGAGCCAGAGCCAGAGCCGGCGCCTGCGCGGGAGCGCGTCCTCCGCGCGCCCGAACGACGACGCGCGGCGTCCCGGCGAGCGGCTGCGCTACGCCCGGCCCAGCTGCTTCGCGGGCATGGCGTCCTCGTCCGGGAACGGCTCGGACGGCTGCGCGAGCAGGTAGCCCTGGCCGTAGATCACGCCGATCTCGCGCAGCTTGGCGAGCTCGCCCTCCGTCTCGATGCCCTCGGCGACGAGCTTGGCGCCGACCCGATCCGCAAACAGCGCGAGCGACTCGATCAGCCCCGCGCGGATGGGATCCGTGTCGATGCCGCGCACCAGCGAGAGGTCGACCTTGAGCCAGTCGGGCCTGACCTCGGCGAGGCACTGCAGCGAGCCGTACCCGGCGCCGGCGTCGTCGACGGCGACCTTGAAGCCAAGCGCACGCACGTACTCGAGCGTGGCGCGGAACGCCGAGAAGTCGGTGATCGCAACGCGCTCGGTGATCTCGAGGACGATCGACTCGGCGGGAACCTCGGCGGCGGCGAGCAGCGTCTCGGTCACGATGTCGTGCAGCTGCGGATCGGCCACGGCCTCGGGCTCGATGTTGACGAACAGCAGCCGATCGGCGGGCATGTGCACGGCCGCCTCGAGCGCGCGCTGACGGCAGAGCCGCTCGAGCCGCATGACCAGGTCCGCGTCGTAGGCCACCGAGAAGAGCTTGTCGGGCCGCTCGAACTCGCTTCCCGCCGGCCCGCGCGAGAGCGCCTCGTACCCGACCACCTCGAGCGTCCTGATGTCGAAGACCGCGTGCACCAGCGTCGAGACCTTGCCGCTCGCGAGGATCTCGCGGAGCCGGGCGACACGCTCGACGGAGTCGGTCGACTCGCGGTCGTAGGAATCCTGGAGGGCCTGTTCGAGCCCCTCGTAGACCAGGCGCTCGACGCGGACGTTCTCGTCCCAGCACACGGTGGAAGACCCCACGTAGCAGCCGAACTTCTTGTACAGCGCCGGCTCCATCCGCTCCTCGATCTTGACGCGGATCGTCTGCTCGATGCGCCGGGCGAGCGTCAGCCGCGCCGCCGGGTCGATGCACGCCTGCGTGCGCGGCGGCGACAGCACGATCACGAACGCGTTGCCCGAGAGCATCAGCTCGGCGATCACGTCGGAGTCGCGCAGGTCCTCGCCGATGATCTCGTCGAGCACGACGGCGACCTCGCACATCACCCGGTCGAACGCCTGCCACCCGAAGATCTCCTCGATGCGCGAGTAGCGCGCGACGTTGACGCAGAGCATCGAGACCTCGCCGCGCTCCTCGAGGAGCGAGCGGATGCGCGGGAACAGCAGCGGCGTCGTGGGCAGCTCGGTGACGGGGTCGAACAGCAGCCGCCTGAGCTCGGGGTTCGTCTCGAGCGTCTTGGAGAACTCGAGCCAGGACTCGAGGAGGAACTTGTGGTTGTCGTGCCTCGCGCTGTCCATCAAACACTTCCCCCCGTGCCGTTGCTCCGCGAGCCTTGTGCCCACGGCCTGTCCGCATGAACCTTCGAGCCGCGCTACCCGTACACCAGCCGAAGCGCCGAGATGCCGTTGGGCCCGAGCGGCGCCCCGAACACCGTCCCGCCCACCGCCACCGGAGCGCCCCCTCGCACGTCGGCGATGAACGCGACGCGCTTCTCGGTGGTGATCGAAGCGTTGACCTTGGCCGGCGCGTGGTTGAGCAGGACGACCACGTCCTCGATCTCGCCCTGGAACAGCGCGACCTCGACTTCGGGCACGTCGCAGCCTATGGGAGCGCCGCATCCCGCGGCCCGCGCGACGGCGCCGTAGACCTCGCGCAGCAGGTGGCGCACCGGCTCGGGCGTCGCCCAGGGATCGCCCTGTGCGATCGCGCGCTCGAGCGGCGCCGCCACGTACACGGCGCGGCCCTGGCCGACCTGGTTGAGCGTGAGCAGCGGGCTGCCCTTGGCATCGGTCGCGACGATCGTCGCCGTCCCGCCCGAGAGCAGCGCGTAGTTGGGCACGTCGAGCCTCGCGTCGAAGCTCTCGAGCGCGCCGAGCACGTCGGCCTGAGCGACCCGGCACGACAGCCGCTCGCGCGGCCCGTCGTCGCCCAGGAACTCGAGTCCGAACAGCTCCCGGATCGCCGGGTGCGCGTCCCCGCCTCCGTAGCTGAGAACGAGCGACCCGCCTGCCTGCACGAACGCGGTCAGGCGCTCCCAGGTCTCCTCGGACAGCGTGAAGGCGCTCGGCACGATCAGCACCGAGTACGCCGAGAAGTCGTCGCTCTCTGCGGCGACGGCCACGGGCACGTGCGCCTCCTTCGCGCCGACGAACGCGGCGAGACACGCGCGCGGGTCGAACAGGCCCGCGAGGTTGGGCAGCGGCTCGTGGCGCTCGGCGGGCATGACGACCGCCGTGCGCTCCGGCGTGAGCTCGGTGCGCTTGAAGTCGATCTTGGCGGCCGTGCGCACGAAGGCGCGCAGCTCGTCGTAGCTCGGCTTGAGCTCGCCCTCGGAGTCGGTCACGCCCACGAGCGTCTCGAACGGGTCGATGTAGTACGGCTCGCGACGCTCGGTCTCGAGGTCGTGAAGGCGCCGGACCATGGCGCCGGCGGCGCGGTTGGTGACGCCCGACCAGAGCGCGCAGCGCAGTGCCGCGGCCTCCTCGCCGGGCGAGTTGTCGAGCGAGAGCGCGCCGACGTCGTCCATGAGCACGGGCTTGCCGCGGTTGGCGACGCGCGCCAGGAAGCCGTCGAGGTAGGTCGCCGGGCCGCTCGTGACGGGGCCCTCGGCCGCGTACGCGCGGTAGGCCGCGGTCACGTGGCTCACGCCGAACTCGCACGCGTCGATGGCCTCTCGGGCGTCCACGCCGGTCGCACGGTAGAACGCCTCGGGGTCGATGCCGAGCGTGATCGGCCGCGTCGGGTCGAGCTCCCGCACCGCCTCGCGCATCTGCGTCGTCCACTCGAGGACCGCCTCGGAGCTCTCGAATCCCGAGCAGAACGCCTCGTTCGCGAGCTGCCAGCCAAAGACGGCGGTATCGGCACGGAACCGTCCGACGACCTTGGCGATGAGCGCCGACTCGCGCTGCAGCAGGTAGCTGTCGGTGCGCGGGTCCTTGCGCTTGCCCCACGCGACGTCGACGAGCTCCGCGTGGCGGTCGTCGGCGAAGAAGCAGACGAGCACCTGCAGCTTGCGCTCCCGCGCCGAGCTGATGATGTCGCCCAGACGGTCGAGCGCGTCTTCGCTGTACTGCCCCACCTGCGGCTCGAGGACCTTCCAGCTCACCAGCACGCGCACCAGCGCGAGCCGTGCCTCGCCGAGCAGGTCGAGGTCGCCGTCCGAGTCGTTGCCGTACCACTCCTCCCAGCTCTGCCCCTCGGCTTCGAGCGGGTAGAGCGTCACTCCCACCGGGAACAGCGGGTTACGGCGCGGCGCCTTGGCCGGTCGAGCCGGCATCTCGGCGCCCGGTGCGGGTGCCGCCTCCTGCGCGGCGACCGCCGTCTGATCGAGCAGGGGCTCGGGCTTGGCGATGCGCTCTCGGCGGCGGGGGGTTCCTCGGCGGGTGGGCATGGCGCGCTACGACCTCCCCTCGGCGTAGTCGTCGTAGAGCGTCCAGAAGAGGCCCTGGCGGCGGGTGTCGTGGTAGGCGGCGCGCCGGATCTCCCAGTGCGCGCGGGCGTACTCACCCTCGGTCAGCAGCACGGCCGCGAGCCCGAAACGGGCGCGCACGCACGTGGGGTCGAGCTCGACCGCGCGCAGGTACGCCGACTTCGCGGCGCCGAAGCGCGAGAGCGAGAGCAGCGACTCGGCGAGCAGCACGTGCGGCATCGGGTGGTTGGGCACTGCCTTGGCGAGCGCGCCGAAGACGCGCGCGGAGTTGCGGTTGAGACCCGGGCGCTTGGCGAACGCGGCGCCCAGCACGTAGACGGCGGTCGGCGTCTTGGTCGAGACGGCGAGCGCGCGCAGCGCCACGGCCATCGCCTCGTTGACCGCTTCCTGCTTGAGGTAGAGGTAGCCGGCGAGCGCGAGCGCCTCGGCGTCGTCAGCATCCTCGTCGAGGATGAGACGGATCAGGTCGACCGAGGCGAAGTAGTCCTCCTCGAAGGCGAGCGCGAAGGCCGCCGCGAGGCGCGCGTCGCGATCGGGCGCGACGTCGATGGGATCGGGCGCCGGGGTGCCGTCGTCGTAGATGCCGGCGAGCGCGAAGAAGAAGTCGTCCTGGCTCGGGTCGAGCTCTCCGGCCTTGCGGAAGCCCGGCAAGGCGGTCGCCATGCCCTCCTTCTTGAGCGCCGCGACGGCGAGGTTGTACATCGCGCGCGCCTCGGTGGCGTCGAGCTCGAGCGCGGTGCGCCACGCCTCGATCGCCTCCTCCTCGAACGCGGCCGCCGCGAACGCCTCGCCCAGCTGCACGTGCGCGGTCACCAGGTCGGGCACGACCTCGGCGAGCTCATGCCACACCAGGATCGACTGGTCCCACATGCCGCCGCGGCGGTCGTAGGCGAGCCCGAGCGCCAGGTACGCCGGCGCGCAGTCGGGATCGAGCTCGATCGCGCGACTCGCCGCCTTGATCGCCTCGTCGTAGAAGTCACCCGAGAGGAACAGGTCCGCGAGCAGCGAGTGCACGAGCGGGTCCGCGTCGTCGTTGCGCAGCGCCTGGTAGAGCGCCTCGACCGCCGGGGCGACGTGGCCCTGGCGGGCGAGCCCCTCGCCCAGAAGCGCCTGCTGGCCGCGCCCGCTCGCCATCATGCGGCGCCCCCGCTCACGGCGCCGGAGACCTTCGCGACCAGCTTGAGCGCGCTCTCGGCGCCTCGGCAGATGCCGTTGGCGCCCACGCCCTTGGCGAGCGCCGGGTCGGCGACGAAGGGGCCTCCCGCGACGAAGAGCACCAGGTCGTCTCGGCCACCCGCCGAGAACATCTCGCGGACGCGAACGACCGACCGGGCGGTGCCCATCATCTGCGCGAACACGATCAGGATGCGGGCACCGGTCTCCTCGGCACGCTCGAGGAACTCGGCCGGGCGCACGTCGACGCCCAGGTCGATCACGCGGTGGCCGGCCTCCTTGAGCGCGGCGGCCGTGATGTCCTTGTCGATCGCGTGGAAGTCGTGGTGCATGGTGCCGACGAGCACCGTGATGCCGGTGTCGCCGGCCGCAGCCGGCGGGATGACGAAGCTGGTGATCTGCTCGGCGACCACCGCGGCCTGCGTGAAGGTGTACTCGTCGATGCTGCCCGACGCCCACGCGCCGCCCAGAAGCGACATCGCGGGCGCGAAGAGCTGGTCGAACAGCTGCGCTTGGGGGATGCCGTTCGCCTTGGCGCGCTCGATGACGTTGATGGCCCCGGCGGGGTCCTGGCTTACGAAGGCCTGGTAGAGACGTGCGGGTGCGTCGTCCGCCATGAACCAGGCCTCCCTTCCCCACGAGGTCACGGGCGTTCGTGCCCGTACTGCACGTCGAAACAGAGCCGCAGGGGCTCTTGCCTGCTCAGTATCGCATTTACGGGGCGTGCCGTGGGAGGACGGCGGTCACGAAATCGCCCGTCCGGGCCGGGGCTGGTAGCGGCGGTGGGATTCGAACCCACATCGGGCTTGCGCCCAGAGGATTTTAAGTCCCCGTCCTGTGCCAATTCGGATACGCCGCCCTGTGCCCTCGACCGCTCCTGCGCGCCTAGTCTGCCGGCGCCACTTCCGCGTCGCGGTGTAAGTCAGCGTACGTGTCGATGAGGATGCCGTACAGGATGTCGTGCTCGCTCACCAGGGTCGAATCGAGCCCGGCGAGCGCCACGATGGTCTCGAGGATGAGCGCACCGGCGACGATGACGCCCGCCCGCCCGGGATCGAGTCCCGGCACCTTCTTGCGCGCTTCGAGTGTCATGCCGGCGAGTTCGTCGACGAGGTCGGCGAGCTCCGAGCCGGTCAGGCACGAGCAGTGCACCAGCGCGGGATCGTAGATCTCGAGGTGCTGCCTGATCGCCGAGAGGGTCGTGGCGGTCCCCGCCAGCGCGACCATCCGGTCGGGTCGGTCGCGCAGCCCGTCGAAGTACGGCCGCAGCTCGCCGGTCACCCACGCGCGCGCCTCGGCGAGCTGCGTCGCGGTGGGCGGATCCGAGTGCAGGAACAGCTCGGTCACGCGCTTGGAACCCACGTCGATCGACCGCGCCTTGGTGATCTCGGCGACGAGCACGCCGTCCTCTTCGGTCACGTCGCCGACGATGAGCTCGGTCGAGCCACCGCCCAGGTCCACGACCAGCAGGTCCTCGCACTCGCCCAGGTCGCTCGTCGCGCCCGAGAACGAGAGTCTCGCCTCGCGCTCGCCCGGGATGACCTGCGGCAGCACTCCGTGCTCCGCGAGCATCGCGAGGAACTCGTCGGAGTTCTCGGCATCTCGGCTCGCGCTGGTCGCCATCGCCGAGAACCGCTCGACGCCCAGGTCGCGCATGGTCGCCGCGTAGCGCGCGATGACCTCGGCCACGCGCGCCATCGCCTCGTCGGAGAGCCGGCCGGTCGCCGTCAGGCCCTCGCCCAGGTGCGTGATGTCGGTGCTGCGCTCGACCTCTTCGACGCCGTTCGCGCCGACGTCGGCGACGAGCAGCCGGGTCGTGACGGTCCCGATGTCGATGGCGGCGAGCCGTCGGGTGTTGCTCATTGGTCCTCCTTGGCGGGTGGTACTTGTGCGTTCGCAGGCCTCACGCGGGCGGATTCCGCTTCCGCCGTCAGCCGAGAACACCGGTCGTCGGCGCAGTCGGGCCCGCCCTCTATCTTCCCGAGCAGTTCCTCGCCGATCGCATCGGCGACGCCGACCAGTTCGAGCGCGACGTGCGCGTGCAGGCACTTCACGCCGAGCGGATCGCGTTGCCCACCCAGCCCGACGGCCGGGCACGCGTCCTCGCCGCCCGACTCGGCGGCACGCGCCACGCGCAGGTCGGCGTCGGTCGCCCGCAGGCGCGCGGCGAGCACCGGGTCGGTGGCGGCGCGCTCGGCCCATGCGGCCGCCGCGCCCGCCGACTCCTGCGCCGCGACGTTCTCGGCGAGGAACGGGCAGGTCAGCCACGCGTAGGTCGGAAACGGGGTCCCGTCATCGAGACGCGACGGCGAGACGATGGCGGTGGGGAATCCCCACCGGCAGCGCGCGGCGACGCGCCACGGGGTGCGAGGCGCACGGCGAAGCTGGGCGGCGACGAGCGCGGCCAGCGCCGGCGACGGCACGGGGCGGGCGGCGGCTCGATCGGGTGCGTCGCTCACGATCGCGTGGCGGCCGTCATTCGAGGCCGAAGACCGAGTCCAGGAACGCGGTCCACGGACCGACCGGCGGCTTGACGTCCTCTTCGCTGTCGATCCGGGGCGCGAGCGCCGGCACCGCGGCGGTCCGAGTGGGGGTGTCGCTGTCGACGACGACGCCGACCTCCTCGCCCGCCTTGACCATGCCGAGCTGCTCGCGCGCGTAGTCTTCGACGCCCTCGGGCGTCTTGAGGCGGTCCACCTGCGCCTGGAGCCGCGCGTTGCGCGCCTTGATGGCGTCGAGCTCGGCCTCGAGACGGACCTTCTCGCGCGTCTCTCGGTACTGGACCTTGGCGACGGGGTAGTACACGGCGACAAAGACCGCGGTGGCGGCGAGGACCGCGACCGGCAGCAGCCACCAGCGCCACGCCGAGGGCTCGGGCCGCTTGGTCGCCGTCGGGCGCGCGGGGCGCTTGGCGCGATCGGCGGAGCCGCCGGTGCGGGTCGAGGACGCGCGCGCAGAGGCGGGCTTGCGAGCGGATGCGCGCGGGGCGGGTGCGGGCGTGGCGGCTGCGCGCGTGGACGCGGTCGCGCCGGAGGCGGAAGCGCCCTTCGCGGGACGGAACTCGCGAACGACGGCGCCCTTGGGCGCGCGCTTCGACTTCTGCGATGTGGCGCGGGTACGCGACGACGACGGCACGGAGCGAGCGCCCCCCTTGGGAGAACCCCCTCCTGCCTTCGCTGAAGCCCCTTGCTGCGATTTCCTCGGCGTCATTACCTCAGAGTCCTGTATGCAGGCCAGCGACGAGCGGTCGGAATCACCACTCTGCGGCGATGGTAGCACACGAACGCCGGGAAAGTCGTCTAGACGTCAGGTTGAGGTTGACCGATACGAACACCTGTTCGCCCTGCTCAGAGGGCTGCGCACGCCGCAGGTGAGCCAGCGGTTAGACCGGGCTCACGAGGATGAAGTCGGTCCCGCCCGGGACGCGTGTCGAGCGGCCCGCGGTGAGCGCGACCCGCTCCCCCGGCTGGGCCAGACCAGCCGAGCGAACCACGTCGACGGCGGCACGCAACAGGTCCTCGGTGTCGAGGTCGCACGGCACGATGAGCGCCCGCACGCCCCACACGAGCGCGAGCATGCGGGCGACGCTCGGGTTGGGGGTCGCCGCGATGATCGGCGTGTCGGGCCGGTGCCGTGCGACCGAGAGCGCGGTCGATCCCGTCTCGGTCACCGGGATGATCGCGGCGAGCGAGAGGTCGGCGGCCAGGTCGCAGACGGCGGCGCTCACGGCCTCGGTGACGCTCGCGGTCAGCTCGCCGGTGTGCTCGTGGTCCTGGTGCGCGACGACCTCCTCGGAGGTGGTGGCGATGCGCGCCATGGTGGCGACGGCTTCGACGGGGTACTCCCCGACCGCGGTCTCGGCGGAGAGCATGCACGCGTCCACCCGCTCGAAGATCGCGTTCGCGACATCGCTCGCCTCGGCTCGGGTCGGACGAGGGGCGGCGGTCATCGACTCGAGCATCTGGGTCGCGACCACGACCGGCTTGCCGAGCCGCCGTGCCTGCGCGATGACCCGGCGCTGTATGGCGGGGACCTCCTCGGCCGAGGTCTCGACGCCCAGGTCGCCGCGGGCGACCATGACCGCGTCCGCCGCGGCGACGATGGCCTCGAGGTCGGCCACGGCCTCGTGCTTCTCGATCTTGGCGACGACGGGGATGTGACGCTCGGTCATCAGCCGCCTGAGCTGGTCGATGTCGTCGGCGCACCGCACGAAGGACTGCGCTATCCAGTCGACCTCGGCCTCCTGCGCCCACGCGAGCACGACCTCGTCGCGTGGCGTGATCGCGTCGACGCCCAAGGTGCGGCCGGGGACGTTGACGCCCTTGCGGCTGCGCAGCGGCCCGCCCACTCGCACGCGCGTGATGACGTCGGCGCCTTCGATGGCCTCGACTTCGAGCTCGAGACGCCCGTCGTCGAGCAGTACGCGGTCGCCCGGCTGGAGGTCGGAGGCCAGGTGCGCGTAGGTCACGCAGACGCGCTCGGCGCTCCCCACGCACTCGCCGGGCACCAGCGCGAAGCGGGCGCCGACGGCGAGTGCGACCTCCCCCGCCACCTCTCCGACCCGCAGCTTGGGCCCAGGGAGGTCGAGCAGCACGCCGACGTGTCGGCCGATCTCGCCCTCGAGCGCACGAACCGCCGAGAGCCGCTCGGCGAGCTCGGCCGGCCCGGCGTGCGCGGCATTGAGCCGCACGACGTCGGCGCCCGCTTCGAGGAGCGCCCTCAGGACGGCAGGGTTGTCGGTCGCGGGTCCGAGCGTGGCGATGATCTTGGTGCGGCGCATGGGTGGCCTTCCTCTCCAAAGGACTCTACCCGAGCGCGCCGCTGACCGAGCTGCTGAGCGCGACTTGCCGTCGCGAGCGGCCCGAACCGTGCGGCGAAAGGCCGGCGGCGCCGGCTACTCGATCGCCTTGGGGAGACGGACGATCTGGATGCCGTCCTCGGTGCGGCGGACGGTGACCTCGTCGCGGCCCAGACGGTGTACCGCCGTGCGGAGGTTGCCGTAGAGACGCTCGATACCGGCCGGCTCGGTGCGCACGAGCAGCGCGCGCTCGCCGGCGGTCATGAAGTAGCGCACGAGCCGCGTCGCTGCTCCGCGCGGCGCAGGATACGGCACGTCGACCGTACGCGTCTCGAACTCCCAGACGTCCTCCGGCTCGAGGTCCTCGCAGAACTGCGAGACCTTGGAGACCAGCACCACGGCGCGGCGCCGCGAGACCGCCGACTCGGCGCCGGGCTCGTCGCACATCTCGGTGACGATGTGGAGCCGCACGTCGAAGCCCTGGAGTGCGGCCGCCCGTGCCAGGTACGCCCAGTCGAGCGACCCGTCGTCGTCGAGGAGCATGACGACGCGGTCGCGCACGTGGCTCGCGAGCGCGGTGAGCAGGTAGAGCAGTCCCATCCCGCGACGAGGCGTGAAGGTGACGACCGCCACGTCGAACACCGCGTCCGCCGAGAGGTCCTCGACCATGCCCTGCATGGTTCCGAGCCGCGGATCGGATGCGGTGTCGGTCGCGAGCAGCCTCCGAAGCATGCCGGCGGACGGCTCGAGGGCGGTCAGCGTCTTGGCCTTGGACAGCAGCGGGCCGGTCATGAGTCCGGTCGCAGCGCCCACCTCGAGGATCTCCGAGTCTTCCGGGATCTCCTCGAGCAGCGCGTAGGTGAGCTGCAGGAAGATGCGCTCCTGCCCGAAGTCGTAGTCGTACTGGTTGGCGAGGCGCTCACGCCGGGCCAGCGCCGACTCGATCGGCACGCCGAACTCGGCGGGCACCACGGGTGTCGTCTTGGGCTTGCGCACGGTCATAAGTCGAGTGCCTTCGGGTGGA
Organism: uncultured Eubacteriales bacterium; assembly: GCA_964644675.1. GTDB lineage: Bacteria > Actinomycetota > Coriobacteriia > Anaerosomatales > JAAXUF01 > CAZXWK01. The sequence continues at coordinate 14,668 of CAZXWK010000026.1, forward strand.
AACGACTGACGGGAGCGCACCGCTCGCGCTCCCGCCTAGTGTCCGTCTATGTGGGGGTTCTGCCTACCCCTTGATGTTGTAGAACGCGCCCATGCCCGGGTACTCGGCGGAGTCGCCCAGCTCCTCCTCGATGCGGATCAGCTGGTTGTACTTGGCGACACGGTCGCTGCGCGCCGGGGCGCCGGTCTTGATCTGGCCGCAGTTCACGGCGACGGCGAGGTCGGCGATCGTGGTGTCCTCGGTCTCGCCCGAGCGGTGGCTCATGACGCAGGTGTAGCCCGCCGTCTTCGCCATCTCGATCGCCTCGAGCGTCTCGGTGAGCGAGCCGATCTGGTTGACCTTGATGAGGATCGAGTTCGCGACGCCCATCTCGATGCCACGCGCGAGGCGCTCGGTGTTGGTGACGAACAGGTCGTCGCCCACGAGCTGGACCTTGGCGCCCAGGCGGTCGGTGAGCAGCTTCCAGCCCTCCCAGTCCTCCTCGGCCATGCCGTCCTCGATGCTGACGATCGGGTAGCGCTCGACGAGGTCGGCCCAGAAGTCGACCATCTCGGCCGAGGAGAGCTCGCGGCCCTCGCCGGCCAGCACGTAGACCTTGCGCTCGGTGTCGTAGATCTCGGTGGTCGCGGGGTCGAGCGCGAACTTGACCTGCTCGCCGGGCGTGTAGCCGGCCTGCTCGCACGCCTCGACGATGATCGCCAGCGCGGCCTCGTTGCTCTCGAGGTCCGGCGCGAAGCCGCCCTCGTCGCCCACGCCGGTGCCGAGCTTGCGGTCGTGCAGCACCTTCTTGAGCGTGTGGTAGATCTCGGCGCACCAGCGCAGGCCCTCGGCGAAGGTCGAGGCGCCCACGGGCATGACCATGAACTCCTGCAGGTCAACGTTGTTGTCGGCGTGTGCGCCGCCGTTGAGGATGTTCATCATCGGCACGGGCAGCAGGTGCGCGTTCGCGCCGCCCACGTAGCTGTAGAGCGTCAGCTCGGTGGACTCGGCGGCGGCGCGTGCGACGGCGAGCGAGACGCCCAGGATCGCGTTCGCGCCGAGCTTGCCCTTGTTGGGGGTGCCGTCGAGCTCGAGCAGGACGCCGTCGATGAGGCGCTGGTCGGTGGCGTCGAGGCCGACGATCTCCTCGGCGATGATGTCGTTGACGTTGGCGACAGCGGTCAGGACGCCCTTGCCGCCGTAGCGCGCCGACTCGGTGTCGCGCAGCTCGACGGCCTCGAACGCGCCGGTCGAGGCGCCCGAGGGCACCGCCGCGCGGCCGAAGCTGCCGTCGTCGAGAACGACCTCGACCTCGACGGTGGGATTGCCGCGAGAGTCGAGTACCTCGCGTGCGTATACGTCGGTGATGATGCTCATGGTGTGCGCCCCTTCTCCTTCTGTTTGGCCTGCTGCCAGAGTGCTTCCTGTTCGTCCAGGTCGAGTTCTGCGACGTTGCGGCCTTCGCCCGCGGCCGCCTCCTCCATCGCCGACCAGCGCGTGCGGAACTTGTCGCACGTCCCGCGCAGCGCCGTCTCGGCGTCGATGCCCTGCTTGCGGGCGAGATTCACGATCGTGAAGAGCAGATCGCCGATCTCGTCGGCGGCCTCCGGGCTGCCCGGCTCGGTCGCCTTGAGCTCGTCGAGCTCCTCGTGCACCTTCGCCCAGACGCCGTCGAGGCTCTCCCACTCGAAGCCCGCCGAGACGGCCTTGCGCGAGATGGTCTGCGCGAGCATGAGCGCCGGCAGGGCGTGCGGGACCGTGTCGAGCAGCCCCTGGTTCTTCTCGGCGCGCTCGGTGGCCTTGATCTGGTCCCAGTTCGCGAGCACCTCGCCGGCGGTGTCCGCGGCGACTTCCTCGCCGAAGACGTGCGGGTGGCGCCGGACGATCTTCGCGGTGATGGCCGCGACCACATCGTCGATGGTGAACTCACCGGCATCGGCTGCGATCTGCGACTGGAGGACCACCTGCAACAGAACGTCGCCGAGTTCCTCTCGGATCTCGGCGACGTCGTCTGTCTCTATGGCGTGGACGGCCTCGTAGGCCTCTTCCACCATGTTCTTCGCGATCGACTTGTGCGTCTGCTCGCGGTCCCACGGGCACCCATCAGGGGCCCGCAGAGCGGCGATCACCTCAACGAACTCGTCGAACCCGTGTGCCACGACTCCCCCCGGCCGGTGCGCTGTGCCGCTGGCTACTTGGTGGGCGTCGCGGTCTTGCTCTCGCCCTTGGCGTTGGCGGTCTTGAGCTGCGGGTCGAGGATCTCGATCTTGGCGTTCTTGCGCAGGTCGTTCAGGAACTGCTGGTAGCTGTCGGCCTTGCGCTGCTGAACGATGATCTGCTCGATCTGCGCCTTGACCTCCTCGAGCGTCTGCTGGGAACCGGCGCGCTCGTCGGTGACGCGGATGATGTGCCAGCCGTACGGGCTCTCGACGAGACCCGAGGTCTGGCCCTTCTTCAGCTTGTCGAGCGCGGTCTGGAACTCGGTGACGTACGGGCTCGTCGGCCAGCCCAGGTCGCCGCCCTTCGAGGCGGTGGCGGTGTCGATCGAGTACTTCTTGGCCAGCGCGGCGAAGTCGCCACCGGCCTGGACCTCCTTGAGGACCTTCTCGGCGGTCGCCTTGTCCTCCGGCTTGAAGAGGATGTGCGACGCCTTCTTGGCCTCCTTCTGGTAGAACTGCGCGGTGTTCTTGTCGTAGTAGTCCTTGATGTCCTGCGCAGTGACCTTCTGGTCCTTGGCGAGAGACTCGATCAGCTTCTGCGTGATGAGCTGGTTCTTGATCTGCACCTTGAGCGAGTCGACGGTCATGCCGGCGCTCTTGAGGGCCTCGTTGAACTGGGCCTCGTCCTTGAAGCCGCTCTTGAGCTGGTCGATCTGCTTCTGGATGTCGGCATCGGCGACGTTGATCTTCTTGTCCTTGGCCGCCTGCTCGATGAGCTTCTGGTTGATCAGGTTGTCCAAGAGACGCTGCTTGAAGTCGAGGAGGCGACCTTCGCCGTCCGCGCCTTCGAACATCTGCGGGTACTGCTTCTTGAGCTGCTCGAGCTGAGTGTTCAGCTCGGTCTGGGTGATGGCCTCACCGTTGACCTTGGCAGCGGTGTCCTTGCTCGTGCAGCCGGATGCGCCCAGAACGCCGATGACAAGGGCGCCCAGCAGCGCGGCAACGAGCAGCTTGCGGGTGGACTTCATTGCCCGATTCCTCCTGATTGATGGGTCAGACTCACGCGAGTATAGCATCGAGTATGCCGAGAGCCGTGGCCGTCACAGAAGCTCCATAGTCGAGCGGAAGTGCCAGTTTCTTCTCGCGCTCGATCCACACCGCTCCTTGCGCCGCGAGCTGGCCTCTCTTCTCGTCGCTGAGGGCGAGTGGCCAGATGGTCAAGCGGCGCCGGACGACCCCGACGTTGGTCGCCTTGGCCTCGGCGGCCATCGCTCGGATGCGCGCGATGTCGACCAGGTTCTTCGCGGGCGACGGCGGCGCGCCGAAGCGCTCGACCATCTCCTCGCGCACCGCGTCGACCGCCTCGATCGAGGGCGAGCCGGCGAGCCGGCGATAGATGCGCACGCGCTCGTCGACGGCGTCGACGTACTCCTCGGGCAGGAACGCGGGGACCGGCAGGTCGACGCGGACCTCGGGGAAGGCGACGAGCGGCTCGCCACGCGCCTCGCTGACGGCCTCCTGCAGCATCTGCGCGAACAGGTCGAAACCCACCGCCGAGAGGTTGCCTGACTGCTCGGCGCCCAGAAGCGAGCCGGCGCCGCGGATCTCGAGGTCGCGCATGGCGACCTTGATGCCGCTGCCCAGCTCGGTGTTCTCGCCGATCGCGGTGAGGCGCTCGACGGCGGTCTCGGTGAGCGCCGCGGTGCGCGGGAACAGGAAGTACGCGTACGCGCGTACGTGGCTGCGGCCGACGCGCCCCTTGAGCTGGTAGAGCTGCGCGAGGCCCAGCCGCTGGCTGTCCTCGATGATGAGCGTGTTGGAGTGCGGGTTGTCGATGCCGGACTCGATGATCGTGGTCGCGACGAGCACGTCGTACTCGTTGGCCGCGAACGCCTCCATGACGTGCTCGAGCTCGCGCTCGCTCATCTGCCCGTGCGCGACGCCCACGCGCGCCTCGGGCGCGGCGTCCATCACGCGGCGCACCGCGTCGTCGATCGTCTTGACGCGGTTGGAGACGTAGTAGACCTGCCCCCCGCGTTCGAGCTCTCGGCGGATGGCGCCGGACACGACGTCCTCGTCCCACTCGCCCACGTGCACGTTGACCGGGAAGCGGTTGGGCGGCGGCGTGTCGATGACGCTCATGTCGCGCACGCCCGACAACGACATCTGCAGCGTGCGCGGGATGGGCGTCGCGCTCATCGCGAGCACGTCGATCTGCTCGCGCAGGTTCTTGATGTGCTCCTTGTGCTCGACGCCGAAGCGCTGTTCCTCGTCGATGATGACGAGCCCCAGGTCCTTGGGCGCCACGTCGCGCGAGAGCAGCCGGTGCGTGCCGACGAGCACGTCGACCTCACCCGCCGAGAACCCCTCGAGCGCGGCCTTCTGCTGCGCCTCGTTGCGGAAGCGCGAGAGCACCTCGACGCGCACCGGGTACGGCTCGAACCGCTCGCTGAACGTCGTGAAGTGCTGCTGCGCGAGGATGGTCGTGGGGCAGAGCACCATGACCTGCTTGCCGTCCTGCGTCGCCTTGAAAGCGGCGCGGATCGCGACCTCGGTCTTGCCGTAGCCCACGTCGCCGCAGATCAGGCGGTCCATCGGCTTGTCCGACTCCATGTCCGCCTTCACGTCGGCGATCGCCGCGAGCTGGTCGGGCGTCTCCTCGAACGCGAACGACGCCTCCATCTCGAGTTGCCAGGGCGTGTCCTCGCGGTACGCGTAGCCGGTGACGGTCGAACGCCGCGCGTACAGGTCGACCAGGTCGAACGCCAGCTGCCGAGCAGCCCGCCGTGCCTTGCCGGTCGCGCGCGACCAGTCCGCGGTGTTGAGCCGAGTGACCCGGGGCGCGCTGCCGTCGGGACCGACGAACTTGGTGACGCGATCGATCTGCTCGACCGGGACGTAGAGCTTGTCGCCCTTCGCGTACTCGAGCAGCAGGTAGTCGCGGTCGGAGCCGAGCACCTCCTGGCGCACGATCTCCTTGAACAGCGCGATGCCGTGCGTGGCGTGCACCACGTAGTCGCCCGGCTCGAACGCGAACGTGAGGCGCGTGGGGTCGACGTTGCGGCGTGCGCGGCGCGCAGCCGAGCGCGGGAAGACGTCGTCGATCGAGACCACCGCGAGCTTGGCGTCGGCGATGACGAAGCCCGCGGGCACCTCGGTGTCGGTGACGTCGACGACGCCCGTCTGCAGCGGGGCGTGCGCGGCGGCGGGATCGACCACGCCGTGCGCGGCGTGGTCGCGCTCGCCGACGACGCGTACGCCGGCTTCCTCGAGCGTGTCGGAGACGCGGCGGCGGGCCCGGCGGTCCGGGACCGCGAGCGCCAGCGCGTAGCCGGCGGAGAGCAGCGAGCGGACGCCGCCCACGAAGCGCTCCTCGCCCCCGACGACCTCGGGGCGGCGAGCCGCGAGCTCGGCGTCGACGCCGGCGCCCGCGCGCAACAGCGAGAGCAGCGTGAGGCGCTGGCGCTCGCCGAAGTCGAGCTGGGCCGGCGAGAGGTAGAGGCCGTCGAGCGAGCAGCCGGCGGCCTTGGCGAGGCCTTCGAGTTCTTCTCGGCGGCGGACGGAGTCGTCGAAGAGCGAGCGGGGCTCGGCGACCACGACGAGCACGTCGCTCCCCAGGTACTCGGTGGGCATGCCGGGGCGCTTGTAGAAGAGCGGCAGGTAGCGCTCGATACCGTTGAAGTAGACGCCTTCGCGCATGAGCTCGAGGCGCCTCGCGGTCTCGGGCTCCTTGAGCGCCTCGTCGCGCAGGACCTTCTCGGCGTGCTCGACGCCGCGCGAACCGATCGCGAGCTCGCGGCACGGAAAGACGAGCGTGGGCTCGGCGTCGCCGATGGCCTGGCCGGTGGTGGGCACGTAGCGGCGCAGCGTCTCGATGTCGTCGCCGAACAGTTCGGCGCGCACCGGCGCCTGACTGCCGGCGGGGAAGACGTCGAGGATGCCGCCGCGTACCGCGAACTGGCCGGGCTGCTCGGCGGTCTCGACGCGCTCGTAGCCCATGCGCGCGAGCTGCGCGGCCGCGGCGTCGAGGTCGAGCGTCCCGCCCGCCGCGAGCTCGAGCGGGTCGAAGACGTGGCTGCCCTGGGGCGGCACGCAGCGCATGAGAGCGCGCGCCGAGGCGACCACCACGTGCGACTCGTTCTTGTCGAGCGAATACAGTGCTCGCGCGCGAGCGCCGACCTGCTCGAGATCGGGCGCGTCGTCGCTCCAGGGGTAGTCGGTGCGGTCCGGGAAGCGCAGCACGCGGTCCTGGCCGAGCAGCGCGGCCGTCTGGCGCCAGAAGCGCTCGGCGTTCTCCTCGCCCGCGACCACGACGAGCGTCGGGCGCGGCTCCTGGGCGAACAGCGAGGCCACGACGGTGGGCCGGATGAGACCGGGCGCGGCGAGCGTCGCGTCCTGCCCCCTGCCGAGCAGGTCGGTGATCGCCGAGTAGGGCTTGGACGCGGCGAGCGTGGCGGCGATGCGATCGATCAGCATGGGGCGCGAGTCTCCTCGGTCGGGCGTGGCGGTGCCGGGTCGGACGTGGCGTTCTTGTCGGGCGCGAAGCGCACGCTGGGCGCCCGCGATCGCCGCGCCACCCGGGACGCCAGGCCCGGACAGCACGACAGCCCGCAACCGGCAAGCCGGGCGGGTGTCCCCGCACACTAGACCCGGCCGCGTACCGGGTCAAGCGCGCCCGCGCGCGAGGGGTACACTCTAGTGATTCGCACTGCTCGGAAAGGTCGCACTCCCGTGCCCGCAGACCCGACTCAGGAACCGCTCGGCAGCCGTCCCGACGCCGGTGACACCGTCAGCGAGGGCGTCGCTCCCGGCGACGCCTCCGACCCGGCCGAGTGCCCACCCGGCACCGACGACTGCCCCATCGCCGAGAACCCCGACGACGTCGTCGACCAGGAACCGATCACCATCGAGGCCGACACCGAGGTGCCGCCCGCGGCGCTCATTCGGCGCGGCTGGGTGGCTCACACGTTCGAGTCGTTCCGCCACCGCGACTTCACCCTCTTCTGGTCGGGCGCGCTGGTGAGCAACGTCGGCACGTGGATGCAGAACGCCGCGCTCGTGATCGTGGTCTACTCGCTCGCGCCCAAGCAGGCGTCGCTCTACGCGGGCATCGTGCAGTTCATCTCGGGGGCGCCGGTGTTCTTCCTCGCGATTCCCGCCGGCGACATCGCCGACCGCTTCGACCGCCGCAAGATGCTCATCGTCATCCAGGCGGTGCTCATGGTGCAGGCGCTCGGACTGGGCGTGCTGTACTCGACCGGAGTGCTCACTCCCGACCGGCCGCTGTTCTCGATCGGCCTGGTCGCGGCGCTCGGGCTGGTCGCCGGGGTCTTCTCGGCGTTCATGATGCCGGCCTTCCAGTCGATGCTGCCGGACCTGGTCCCGCGCGAGTCGCTCATGAACGCGATCGCGCTGAACTCGGCGCAGTTCCAGAGCTCGAGGATGCTCGGCCCGATGGTGGTCTCGGCGATCGTGCTCGCGGGCGCGGGGATGGCCGTGGTCTTCTACGCGAACGCAGCGAGCTTCCTGTTCGTGATCGCGGCGCTGCTCGCGATCCGTCCCCGCCCGCAGTTCGAAGCGGGCGGCGACGCCGCGCACCAGCGCGGCGAAGAGACGGTCATGCAGCGGCTGGGAGCGGGCATCGCCTACGCGCGCGAGCATCCGGCCGTGGGCATGCTCATCATCTCGACGGCGATGCTCACCATCTTCGGCTTCCCCTACATGACGCTGCTCGCCGCGATCGTCGCCCAGAACCTGGGGGGCGTTCAGTCGCAGGTCGAGCGGCTCGTCGCGGTGATCATGGCGTTCAACGGCTTCGGAGCGCTGGTGGGCGCGCTCATCGTCGCGAGCCTGCCGACGAACATCCGCCGCTATCGCGTCATCCCGTTCACGCTCATGGCGTTCGCGGTGTTCGTGATCGGCTTCTCGCAGTCGCACTCCGAGTGGGTGATGGCGACGTTCTCCGTGCTCGCCGGCGCGGCGCTCATGAGCACGAACTCGCTCGTCCTCACGTCGATCCAGGCCGCCGTGCCGGGCTACTTGCGCGGCCGCGTCATGGCGCTGTTCGTGATGGCGTTCGTCGGCATCATGCCGTTCTCGGCGCTGGTCTTCGGGCCGGTCGGTCAGATCATCGGGCCGGACAAGGCGATCACGTTCGCCGGCGTGGTGCTGCTCGCGTGGTCGGCGCTGCTCGCCTCGCGGCCAGGCTGGATCGCGACCGAAACGCTGTCCGAGACGCGCGCCGGTGCCGGGCCTGGCGGGGCGGGTCCGGGGGGTCGCGCGTGAACACCAGCGAGCGCATCGCCGCGTTGTGCGGCCCGCACCCCGACCGCCACGTCGGAGGACCCGGCAACCGCGCCGCCAACGACCTGTTCGCGGCCGAGGCCGCGGCTGCGGGCTTCGAGGTCGAGCGGCTGCCGTTCGAGGCGCTCGAGTGGCTGCCGGGACCCGAGGGCGCGTGGCTCGAGCTGCCCGCCGGCGGCGAGCGCGTCGAGCTGAAACCCGGGCCGTTCTCGGCGGGCGTGGACTCCGTCGCGCCGCTGGTGCCGATCGCGACCGTCAACGAGCTCGAGGCACTCGACGCGCCCGGCGCCGTGCTACTGCTCCACGGCGAGATCGCATCCGAGCAGCTCGCCCCACGCAACTACCCCTTCTACCAGATGCCGGGCCATGCCCGGATCCTCTCGGCGATCGATGCGGCGCGGCCGCTCGCGGTCGTGGCGCTCACCGACCGCACGCCGATGGCGCACGCGGTCTCCCCCTTCCCGCTCTTCGAGGACGGCGACTTCGGCCACCCCTCGGCGTACCTGCACGCACGCGAGACCGAGCGGCTGCTCGCGCACGCGGGGCAGGAGGTGCGGCTGCGGATCGACTCGGCGACGCGCATGGTGCCCGCCGAGCAGGTCGTCGCGCGCAAGGCGGGCTCGAGCTCGCGCCGCGTGGTGGTGAGCGGTCACGTCGACAGCCGCCACGGCACGCCTGGCGCGCTCGACAATGCGACCGGGGTCGCCGTGCTGCTGGCGGTCGCCGACCGGCTCGCCGGCACGACGCCCGCGCTGAGCGTCGAGCTGGTGCCGTTCAACGGCGAGGACGACTACGCGGCGCCGGGCGAGATGGCGTACCTGGCCTCGCCGGCCGGGGCAGACCTGGGCGATGTGGCGGTCGCGGTGAACATCGACGCCGCCGCGCGCGAGGGCGACACGACGCAGATCTCGTTCTACTCGTGCCCGGACGAGCTGCGCGCCGCGGCACTCGAGACGGCCGCGACCTCGGCCGCGCACGTCGAGCAGGGGCCCGAGTGGCCGATGAGCGACCACATGGTGTTCGCGATGCGCGGGGTTCCGGCGATCGCCGTGACCTCGAGTGGACTGATGGACATCTCGAACACCGTCGCGCACACCGCGCTCGACGTCCCGGAGCTCGCGGACCCGGCGCTGGTCGAGGACGCCGCCGACTTCATCGCCGCGCTCGTCGAGCGACTCGGCGGAGTCTGACCGCCCGACGGGTATCCTCTCCCCACACACGAACGCCGCCGAGAGGAGCCCATGCCATGACCCCTCGCCAGTCCGACGAGCCGGTCCCGCAGCTGACCCGTGCCGAGCGCGAGGCGCTGGTGCCCGTCTACATGGAGCGGCTGGAGAACGCGTACGGCGACCCGCACGCGGCGCTGCACTTCGAGAACCCCTACCAGCTCCTCATCGCGGTGATCCTCTCGGCGCAGACGACCGACGTCGGCGTGAACAAGGCGACCCCGGCGCTCTTCGAGCGCTACCCCACCCCGGCCGACCTCGCCTCGGCAGACCAGCTCGAGGTCGAGGAGTACGTGCGGACGCTCGGCTTCTACCACCAGAAGGCGAAGAACATCATCAAGACCGCGCAGTGCATCGTCGCCGAGTTCGGCGGCGAGGTGCCGGACACGATGGAGGGCCTTACGTCGCTCGCGGGCGTGGCACGCAAGACGGCGAACATCGTGCTGGGGGAGGCGTTCGGCAAGGTCGAGGGGATCGCCGTGGACACGCACGTCTTCCGGCTCGCCCACCGCTTCGGACTGACCACCGAGCACGACCAGGACAAGGTCGAGCGCGACCTGATGGACATCTTCCCGCGCGACCACTGGCACCGCGTGAACTACGACATGATCACGCACGGCCGAGCCGTCTGCACCGCCAAACGCCCCGTGTGCGGCACGTGCTTCCTCAACGACGTGTGCCCGACCGCCTACGTGCCGGCCGGCTGGCGCCAGACCGCCTAGCCCGACACCACCCGCCGAGAACCCCGCTGGAGTCGGCCCCGCATCCGTCGACCGTCCCTACGCGCACGTCGGCGGAAATCCGGTAGCCGCGGCCCCGCTCGCCCGCATACACTGGCGCAGAAGGAGTCGTGACCAGGGGGTGTCATGGCGGGTTACTGCGCGAAATGCGGGACGAAGCTGCGCGACGGCGCGCGCTTCTGCCCGTCGTGCGGCGCCACAGCGCGCCAGCCCTCGGCGCCCGAGCAGCCGGCCACGCCGCCCGCTGCCGCGCCGAGCACGCCGGCCGCTGCCGGCCCTGCAGCCGTCGCGCCCTCCCCGTTCGCGGCCGCGACCTCGGTCGCCGGCACCGCAGGCACGATCGCGGCCATGGGTGGCAGCCTGACCGCACTCCCCTGGCAGACCATCGCCGCCGGCGAGGCCCCGGATGTCGCGGGCATCGTCGCCGCAGGCTCGCCGCTCGTCCAGTCGGCGGTGCGAGCATCGATCCGGCAGCCGGCGATCGCGCTGCTCGTCACGAGCGTGCTGGACCTGGCCTGCGCGCTCATCTCGGGCCAGCCGGCGGCACTGAGGATGGTCGGCATCCGCGTGGGGCTCTCGCTGGTGACCGCGGTGCTCGGCATGATCGCGGGCAGCAAGCCCGGGCCCATGCGCGTGGTGACCGGATGCTTCTCGATCGGCTCCGCGCTGGTCTCGACGGTGTCGCTGGGCATCTCGGTAGTGGCGGCCGCGACGAATCCCGCGAACCTCCTCCCGCTGCTGCCCACCGTGGTCGCGCAGGTCTCGCAGCTGGTCATGCTCGTGAAGACCACGATCGTGAGCTTGAAGCGATGAGGTCCGCTCGCCGACAGCTTCGCCGCTCCCGCCGCGCCGCGAGCATCGCGTGCCTCGTGCTCATCGCGTGGTTGCTGTGCGCGCCCCTCGCGCTGGCGATCCCCTCCGTCGACCGCCCCACGGCGTGGGGCTCGCAGACGTTCACCGGCGACTCGCCCGGCGTCTCGGGAACCTACGAACCCGTCTACCCGTCGCTTCCTACGGACGCGCAGATCGCGGCCGCCGTCGAGCGCGTGAAGCAGACCAGCATGGTCGCGAACGGCTGGGAGGACGGCGTCAAGTTCGGGATGCTGCAGCCCAGCTTCGAGTACAAGTTCGAGGTCGTCGACGTCAAGCCGTACAAGGTCCACGCGGTCGACCCGTCCAAGCCGCACTTCGGCGTCGACGACACCGGCAACGGGGTCGTCGCGCTCGTCACACTTCGCTACTACACCGGCGACGGCAAGACACGCGACGCCACGAGCCTCTACGTGCTGGAATGGGTGCCCTCCGAGAACCTCTTCGCCTTTGTCTCGGACTCCTACCTCAACGAGAAGAAGATGTTCGGCGAGGACGCGGGACAGTGGTACTACCCCAAGGACCTCAACGAGCTCTACGCCCACGGGTACGCCGCCGACTGGGTTGACGCCGCCGGTGCGGCGCCACCCGTCGAGGGCGGCGGCGGCCCGTGGCGCACGGTGGGTGCGGGCATCGCGGCGGTCGCCGCCGCCGCGACCGCGATCGCCGGCGCGTCGATGACGGCACGCGGCGGCAAGTCGAAGCTCGACCCGCAGGCGACCGTGGGCTACGTGCTCCAGGTCTCGACCCGCCGCCTGCAGGTTGCGACCCGCTCGCAGTCGCCGTTCGAGGCGACCGCGTGGCAGGTCAAGGCGAACGGGAGCTTCTCGGCGGCCGAGGACGTCGCCATCACGCTGCAGCCGCCGGCGGGCGTCTCGGCGGTGCCGACGAGCGGCGGCAGCGACCTGAAGGCGAACGTGTGGCAGACCGCACCGCTCTCGGGCGAGGCGCAGCTCACGGTCGTCGCGCAGGGCGCGAAGGGCGGCACGCAAGCCGCGATCGCGCTGGTCCCCGAGAGCGCGAGCCGCCTCGAGGTCACCGTCGAGCCCGAGGGCCGCGGCGCGCTCAAGCCTGACGGCCGAGACGCGCTGACGCTGGTCGCGAAGGTCGTGCTCGCGCCCTCGCTCGCCTCCGACCCCGCGTTCGACGCCGAGAAGGTCCGCGCCTCGATCGCGTTCTCGCACCCTGCGGCGAGCGAGTGGCTCAACGTCGGCGGTGAGGCCGACGTGCCCGGTGGTCGCTCGGCGATCGTGAGCGCGTCGAACCCGCAACCGGGCAGCTACGCCGAGCCTCCCGCGAGCGCGACCGTCACCGTCACGGCGACCGTGGGTGCCGAGCAGCTCTCGCAGCCGTACACGATCACCCTCGAGCGCCCGCCCGCGCTCGATGCGAAACCGGACGCGCTGCGCTTCTCGGCGGGAAGCAAGGAGACGGCGGACGTGCTCGCGATCGTCGAGCCGAGCAACGGCGCCGAGTGGACGATCACCGCCGAGCTCGCGAAGGGCGACCGCGAGGTCGTGCGCTGCGAGCCCGCGCGCGAAAGCGCCGCGAGCGCGACGGTGCGCATCACCGAGGCCGCCGACCCCGACTCGGCGATCGACGCCCCCACCGAGCAGGTGACCGTGCGCTTGCTCGCGAACGCCGACGGCTACGACCAGCTCGAGCGCTGGGTGCGCGTGAGCATCGTGCGCGAGGGCGTCTACGTGGACGCCACCGGCCGCGACGCCGACGGCACCTTCCACATCGCGGCCGACGGCAGCGGGCAGCCCACCGACATCGACGTGCGCGTCTTCGTGCGCGACCCGGCCACCGGCGCGATCGGCTTCGACGCGAACCTCTCGCAGTCGCTCACCGTCGAGGCGCGCCACGACGGCAACGGCCCGGGACCGCTCGGCTACGCGGAGGTCGTACACGAGGCCGCCGGCATCCGGCCGTCGAACAGCCCCAGCGCGATCCACCGCTTCCACACCTCCAAGGTGCTGCCCACCGAGGGCAAGCCCGTCACGGCCCGCTACGAGTTCCGCGTCGAGGGCAAGACCGAGCCGGGATTCTCGGCGATCGTGCCGGTGTCGCTGATCGGCGTGAACATGGCGCCGTACTCGCCGGCGTGGGAGGTCGAGTACGAGCGCTGCAAGCAGATCATCGAGCGCTACGTGCCGACCGAGGACCAGGGCCGGATGCTCAAGATGCTCGCCGAGCGGGGCCACACCATGGGCGCCGAGGGCCTGTTCGCGCTGCGCAAGAAGATCTGGAGCTTCGCCGAGACGCGCATGCAGCAGGAGATCAACGCGCAGCTCGACAAGGCGTGGGAGAACCAGCAGATCGAGGAGTTCCTCGACTGGGTGAGCTGGTGCGGCGACATCGCGATCGGCGTGGCGAGCGGCAGCCTGGTGGGCACGAGCGCCTCGATCGCGGTGGGAGCGCTCAAGCCGGTGCTCGTCTCGGCGGTCACGGCGTGGGTGAACGGCAGCAGCATCGAGGTGTGGGCGACCGAGCAGGTCTACATCGTGCTCGGCGCGGTCGAGGGCGCGGCCACCGACATCGACTTCCTCAAGAAGCTCACCGGCGGCAAGGCCGCGCTCGCGTGGGCGGCCTACCTCTCGTACTACTTCGTGAAGGAGCTCATCAACGACCCCAACCGCTCGGTGACCGAGGCGATGAAGAACGTCGCGCGCATGGTCCGCGACGAGGCGCTCATCGCGTTCCTGCGCGGGCATGCCGGCACGAGCATCCACGGCAAGCCCAAGGCCGACGGAACCGCCGCCGAGACACCCGCCGGACCGCGGCCGCACGGCGACGGCGCCGAACCGCCGAAGCCGGCGAAGCCGCCCGTACCCGAGGGCGTGGCGCCGCCGACTCGACCCGGCAAGGCCGGGCCAGGCGCCGAACCCGGAGCACCCAAGCCCCACGCACCCGAGGGCGCCGAGCCGCCGACGCAGCCGCACGGCGACGCCGAGCCGGACGCCCCGCGACCGCCCGCGGACGAGCCCGCGCCGAAGCCGCATGGCGACGAGCCGAACGCCGAGCCCGGCAGCCCCAAGCCCGACGCCGGCGAGAAGCCGGGCGCGGAGCCGAAGCCGCCGGCCGAGAAGCCACCCGCGGACGCGCCCCCGGCCGAGAAGCCCCCCGCGGAGCCCAAGCCCGACGGCGCCGACAAGCCACCCGCGGACAAGGAGCCCGTCGGTCCGCCGGTCGAGGTGCCGCCACCGGGCCAGCCGATGACCGGCCGTCAGGCCGCGGCGCTCGTGCGCAAGAACATGACCTCGGAAGGTGGCGTCAACAAGGTCGATCGCGCCACGGTCGAGCGGATCATGCGCGACCCCGACGCCGCACGCGAGATGCGCAGGAGCGACCCCGAGGCGTACAAGGCCTACGACGCCACGCGGCAGGAGATGCGCGCCGAGCACGACAAGCGCCTCGCCGACTACGCGAGCGCCCTGCCCGGGCTCACCGACAAGAACGTCAAGGTCGAGACGGTGGGCACCGAGGGCGGCATCGACCGCGACTACCGCGTGCTCGTCGAGGTGCCCGACCCGCGCGAGCCCGGCAAGTCGATGTGGCTCGAGGTCCCCCGGGAGCGCTGGGTCGACCAGTCCAACCGCATCTTCGCCGAGCAGACCGGTGGCCCCAAGGACGTCGAGGGTGCTCGGAAGTGGGCCGCCGACCACCAGCAGCTCGGCACGGACCAGTACCACGGCGAGGCCTCGATCGACATGTCGGACCAGGCGTGGCGCATCAATCCCGAGACCGGCCAGCGCGAGCAGATACGCGTGCCGTCGCGTCTCTCGGAAGTCGAGGCGGGCAACGGCACGCTGCTCGACCCCGAGGGCCTGGGCAAGACGTACCAGACCAAGGTCGCCGAGTCCTCGGCGGCGGGTAAGCTCGACGGATACACGCAGGCCAAGAAGGCGTGCGACACGCTCGAGGCCGTGCGCGACGGATACACGCAGCAGGACTACAAAGTCGGCGAACTCGACCCGCGCCTGAAGGAGAGCATGGGCATCGTCCGCCAGGTCGCCGAGGGCAAGCTCACCCCCGCGCAGGGCGACAGCCTGCTCAAGGGCGGCGGCTACGGCGACCTGAACACGGTGATGGAGAAGATGTCGTCGCAGTTCGCGGCGCTCAAGTGGGCGAAGAAGTAGAGAGGGATCGCAAATGCCGAGCTGCCCCACCTGCAACAACCCCGTCGCCGGCGGCGACGTCTTCTGCACCAGCTGCGGCGCCGACCTGCGCGTAGCCGCCGCTGCTGCCGCCCCGGGGGCCGCGCCCCCGCCGCCGCAGCAGCCGGCTGCCGCGCCCCCCGCGCCCGCCGCGTCCGCGCCTGCCCCGGGCGCTCCGCTCCCGCCACCGCCCACGTTCGGTACCACGCCCGAGCCGCCTCCGCTACCGCCCAAGAAGACGTCGGCGGGCGCGGTCGTCGCGATCGTGCTCTCGGTCCTGCTCGTGTGCGGCCTCGGGACCGCGGCGGCAGGCTACTTCGGGTACCGCCAGTGGGCGAAGCCCACGCCCGCGGCGAGCACCTCCGCCGAGAAGCCCGCTTCGTCGACCGAGAAGCCGGATGCCACACCCGAGCAGCCCGCGACCACACTCGAGCAGCCCGCGGACGGTTCGGCGGTGCTGCCCGACGAGTCCACGCCCGACACGATCATCGACGACAAGGGGGCGGCGGCGCTGGTCGAGAAGTTCGTCTCGGCGAGCATGAAGAACGACGTCCCGACCGCTCAGGCGCTCATCGCGCCGGCGACGCTCGAGCGCATCGGCGGCGTCGACGCGCTCAAGCAGCAGGGCGTGATCAACAGCTACAAGGTCGCCTCGGTGGAGGGCTCGGACAACGTCTACGACGTGTGGGTCGACTTCGACACGACGCAGGGCGCGATCAAGCAGAAGTTCACGGTCGGCGTGGGCGAGCAGACGCCCATGATCGTGGACGTCGTGATGTCGGAGTACTAGCGAGGCTCGCCGTCGGCCTCGGGCGATTCTGCGGTCCCCCGCGCCGCAACCCGCGCGTGAGCGCGGCGGCGGACCGGGCTTCGGGTGGGTGACGCAGCCGGCGCGCCTCTTACAGCCCCGCCGGCTGCGCGACGACCAGCC
>CAZXWK010000026.1:31135-33220 GCA_964644675.1 uncultured Eubacteriales bacterium
GGGTGACGCAGCCGGCGCGCCTCTTACAGCCCCGCCGGCTGCGCGACGACCAGCCACGCGACGAAGCCGCAGTTCAACGCCACCGTGATCCAGAAGATCGCCTGGAACGGCTGCTTCTTGGTCTTGTGGTGGAACATCGGCTGCGCGACCAGGGCACCCGGCCACCCGCCCATCAGCGACATCACGTGAAGGGTGTTCTCGGAGGTGCGCCAGCGGTGCTCGACGGCCGCGTCCTTGTCGGCGCCGTACAGACCGAACGTGACCGCGCTCAGAACGGCGAAGTACGCGATTGCGCCGGGTACGAGCCGGCCCAAAAGCACGGCGGCGAGCAGCAGGATGAAGAAGCCGCCCGCCGCCACGGAGGCTGCGACAACGCGTCCGCCGCTCGCACCACCGCGCGACGTACGCGCAGTGACCGACGCGGCCGGCCGAGGGCGGCTGCGACTCCCGGAGCGCGTCGGCGCGAGGTAGGTGATCTGCTGTGCGCGAAGCCGGCCTCGCTCATCACGCTTGGCCGAGTACTCCACCAGGTCGAGCGTGATGGGTCGGCGCTGGCCGACCGGGAACTCGCTGACGTGCGCGAACACGCGGGGACCCCCGTCGAGCGGCTCGATGAAGCCGAACCCGCGGTCGTCGTTCCACTCGGTGAGCCGGCCTCGCTCCTGCATGGCGCTCCTTCTCGGCGAAAGGCGGCCCCCACGACCGCCTGCGTAGTTGGTCGGCAAACGATCGCGCGGGGTTGAGCCCGCGTCTCGCCCGACCCCGCCGCCGTTGCTTCCGGAATCGTGGGCGTAAAATATTCTTGACATCGTGTCTGAATCGTTTTACTCTCCGAGATGTCAAACATTCCTGACATCGGGAGGAGGAAGCGACATGTCGTTCAAACACAAGTTCACGTGGGTGACCCTGGTCGCCTTCCTGGTGGTGCCCGCTATCTACTTCGCGGTCGTGCTGACGCAGGTACAGAGCACCCCGGTCGCGCAGATCGTCTACCAGGTGCCCATGATGGTCGCGATCGGCGTCTCGGTCGTGCTCATCATCGTAGGCGCCATCGCCACGGGGATCGGGACCGGCATCGCCATCGAGATCACCGGCAACGGCTCGGTCGACGACATCGGCAAAGACGACGAGCGCGACGACGAGATCGAGAGGCGCGGCACGGTCGTCGGCACGTACGCCACCGCCACGGTGATGCTGCTCGCACTCGTGCTCGCGATGCTGCGCATCGACCAGTTCTGGATCGCCAACGCGATCTACCTGGCGTTCGTGGCGGGCACGGTGACCGAGTCGATCGCGAAGCTCGTCATCTACCGCAGGGGCTTCTAGCCATGGTGAAGCCGACGAAGGTCACCAACAGCATCCGGGCGCTCCGCTTCGCCGCAGGTGAGATGACGCAGGCCGAGCTCGCCGATCGCGTGGGCGTCACCCGCCAGACCGTCATCGCGATCGAACAGGGCCGCTACTCCCCTTCGCTCGAGGTCGCGTTCAAGATCGCGGCCGCACTGGGAGTCCGGCTCGACGAAGTGTTCCACTACCCCGAGGAGGGTCAGTCATGAGAAACGAGAGAGTCGTCGCCGCACTGGTCGGGATTCTGTACATCATCGGCACCGCCGCCGGGGTGAGCAGCTTGGTCTTCTCGGCGGGGATCACAGGTTCGCCCGAGTCCCTCGCGAGCCTTGCCGAGAACCCCGCGCCCGCCACCCTGACCGCGCTGCTGGTGCTGGTCATGGGCCTGGCGCTCACGTTCATCCCCGCCCTGCTCTACCCCATCCTCAAGCGGCAGAGCCAGTTCGTCGCGATGGGCTACGTGATCTTCCGAGGAGCCCTCGAGATGGTCGCCTACATGGGCACCGTACTGTGCTGGCTGCTCCTCGTCGTGATCGCGAACCAGGCGGCCGCCTCGAAGGCGGGCGCGGCCTACTCGGCACTCGGCACGGTCACGGTCAAGGCGCTGGAGCCCCTGAGCGCGCTCACCGCCATCGTCTTCGCCATCGGCGGGCTCATGCTCTACTACGCGATGTACCGGCTGCGGCTGGTCCCGCGCTGGCTCGCCGGCTGGGGCTTCGTGGGCTGCGTGCTGTACCT
>CAZXWK010000027.1:0-3458 GCA_964644675.1 uncultured Eubacteriales bacterium
GGCGCGTGCGCCACTGGATGTCCTCGAGCATCTTGCGGTTGTTCCCGATGAGCTCCGCGAGCAGGCCGAAGAGCGCGAGCTGCGCGCCGACCAGGATGAGGATGGCCGCCAGGACCAGCGACTGGAGGTGGCCTCGGCCGCCGCCCGAGAAGTAGTAGAACAGGAAGCGAACGCCGATAAGCACGCCCACCGAGCCCAGGAAGATGCCCGGGATCATGAAGGACTTCATCGGCTTGTAGGTCATGAAGATGCGCGCGATGGTCACGAGCGAGCGGCGCACGTAGTGCCCGGTGCTCTTCACCAGCCGAGAAGGCCGCAGGTCCTCGTTGACGCGGATCGGCACGCTCTCGATCGCCATGCCGGCGAGACCGGCCTGGATGATCGTCTCGAGGGTGTAGGTGTACTCGGACAGCACGTTCATGCGCAGCGCGCAGTCGCGAGACATCGCCCGGAAACCGCTGGGCGCATCGGGCACCTGGCTCTTGCTCGCCATGCGCACCGCCCAGCTGCCGAGCTTCTGCAGGAGCCGCTTGATCGGCGAGAAGTGCTCGATCTCGGAGATCGGCCGCGCCCCGATCACGTAGTCCGCGCGCCCCGCGAGGATCGGCTCGACCAGCAGCGGGATGTCGTCGCCGCAGTACTGGTTGTCGGCATCGGTGTTGACGATGATGTCGGCGCCCAGGCGCAGGCAGGTGTCGAGGCCCGCCATGAAGACCCTCGCCAGGCCGCTGTTGCGCTTCATGCGCACGATGTGGTCGACGCCAAGCTCGGTGGCCACCTCGACCGTGCGGTCCGTGCTGCCGTCGTCGATGATCAGCCACTCGACGGTGTCCACTCCCGGGACTTCGCGGGGAAGCTCGGCGAGCGTGACGGGGAGCGAGGCCTCCTCGTTGAAGCAGGGGATCTGGATGATGAGCTTGGTCATTGCGTCATACCTTTCCGTGCAGCATGAGCGCGGTAGGGCGCCGAGAAGGCACGCTCGGGGCCAAGCCATTCTCTCACAGAGCGGCTCTCGGGAGTCGCGGGTGCGGCCTTGAGCTGCGGTGCGACGGCCCTCGGTGTCCGCACGAATGCCCGAGCGGACCCGACCCCGCGTCGGCCACCGCTCCGAGCCGTCAGTCCTTCCTCGCCACCAGGAGCACGTTCTTCCCGACGGGCGGGGGCGCGATCCGCTCGATGGCCCGGGTCACGGGAACGACGAGCCGGTCGTACAGGCCGACCATGCCGCCGCTGACCGAGTTGCCGAGCAGCGTGAAGCTGATGTACCACGGGATGACCCCGGCCAGGTCGAAGTAGCGCGCGGCCACGACCGAGAGTCCCGACTCGTGGACCAAGTCCACGAGGCCCTGCCTGGTGTACCGGCGATAGTGCCCCAGCTGCCGATCGAACTCGCTGTACAGCGCCGGCAGCGCCGGCACGAGCACCAGCAGATGGCCGCCCGGCCGGAGCAGGTCGCGCGCGACGGCCAGCTCGGCGGCGTGGTCCTCGATGTGCTCGAGAACGTTGACGTACAGGATCGAATCGAAGCACTCCCCGCCTGCTTCGCTTTCGAGGACTCCGTTGACGGTCCTGGCCCGGGCATCGCCGCCGACCGCCTCCAGCAGCTTGGGATACATGTTGAGCGACGGCTCGAAGGCCACAAGCCGATCGATGTCGGCGTCCAGCAGCATGGTCGACAGACTGCCGGCACCGGCGCCGACTTCCGCGACGGACGTGCCCAGATACGGCCCGAACTCCGCGAGCAGCCACTCGCGGTAGTTCTTCGCTGCCGTCATCGCCTCGAGGTCCTTGCCGAAGTACTGCGAGACGTCGCCGGGCGGTGTGGTCGCGCTCTCCTTGGTCACTCGGAATGCACCCGACCCTTGTCGCGGCGACCACCCATCACCACGAGGACTCCGCCTGTAAGCGCCAGCACGCCCGCGACGACAAGCCCGTCGCGTCGCTGCCGCACCGCATCAGCGTCGCGCGTCTCGGTCACTCCCTGAAACACCCCGTCGGTCCACACCGCTCCCGTGGTCACCGAGGTGTCGATGCCGTAGGCGACGATGCCCACGCCAAGCGACGCCGCCAGCAGCGCGACTCCGACCCATCGCATGGCGCGTGTCCGCCAGCCCATCACGGACGCCTCAAGACGATGAAGGATTTCGGCGACACCTGCTGCCACTCGAGTACTGAGCCGCCGCCGTCCGAGGTGGGCGTGCCTGATGCGATCCGCGAGTACTCGAGGACCGCGTCGGGCTCGAAATCGCCCGACGGGATCTGCTGCGGGAAGAGCGTGTCTCCCACGTACTGGACCTTGGTATCAGGGATCATGGCGAGCAACGGATAGAGCGGTCGCCCGCGAGGGACGGAGATCGCAAGACGATCGATGCCGTCCTCCCGCACCGCTTGCGCGATCCGTTCGTACGCGTACTGGGTGTCTGGGATGTTCATCCGGAAACCCAGATCGTGGTAGGACGTGTCCCACCAGCCGAGGTCTCGCACCAAGATGGGCGAGGACGCTGGCAGCGGCAGGAGCGAGCCAGGAAGCAGCGGGTTGGTCCAGCCGAACAGCAGCGCGACCATCCCCCAGACCACGGTAACGGACACGGCAACACCCGCGAGCACCTTGGCTACCCGGTGACGTGGCGCCACGTCGGTCGCCGGGCCGACCACCGCAAGGCCGATGAGCAGCGGGGGCAGCAGTACCCGGGTCACGTACTCGTTCCACGTGACCAGGGCGGCGAGCAGGAGCATCGAAGCGAGGACGCAGGCCGTGAACCCGATCATGGAGCGGTCCCGGTTCTCGCCGATGCTGACGCCCACGACCGCGGCGAGCGCCAGCAGCACGAGGCTCGCCGGCGCAGGCGCGGAGTCGTGCGAGAAGGGCACCGACGCGTTCAGCCGGTAGACGGGGGCCGTGGGCTCCTTCGTCGCCGTGCCCTCGATGTCCCCGCCGTACACGGACACGGCCCCTCGGACGGCCCCCTCGAGCACCTGGTTGGCGCCGGTCGAAGGGAGCGCAGCCAACATCGAGACGTTCTTGAGCGCCGTCGTGGCGAGCACCTCGGGGTGGCGATCCCTGACCAGCACGTGGCCGACGCCAGGCGCATCGCTGGCGATGACGTTCGCCCCGAGCACCGATGCGTTGCGGGCGTAGATCCCCGCGCTCAGAGCGAGAGTCGCAACCACCAGACACCCGGCCAGGACTGCCGACCGCTTCAGCCCGTCTCGCATGAGTGCCGCGACCGCGAGCCACACCAGGAACGTCGCGCAGACCAGATAGGCCGAGGCCTTGGACTGCACCCCCAAGGCCAGGACCGCACCGATCCAGGCGCCGGTCACCGCGACGGCGCGCATCGCGCTCGGCGGCGTCCGGACGTACCTGAGCACGAGATAGGCGACGGCCATGCACCAGAACGCAGTCGTCAGGTCGTTTTGCGTGGTGGACGCCTCGAGAAGCGCCAGCGGGGCGGCCG
>CAZXWK010000027.1:3558-21790 GCA_964644675.1 uncultured Eubacteriales bacterium
AGCGAACCGGTGCACACGGCCAGACAGTAGGACAGCCACTGCACGAGGTTCGCGAGGCGATCGGTGCCTCCCGCCAGGAGCTTGAGGACCAGCACGGCCTCCTCCACGAACGTCCCCAGGAACAGGTGCCGCCCGTCAGGGACCGGATAGAAGCGGATCGAGTGGTTCTGGAACCACATGAGCACTCGGGGCATGTGGTAGGTCAGGCTGTCGTAATTCACCGTGGGATAGAGCACGGCGGCCAGGAAGGTCCCGACCCCGAAGAACACGAGCACGCCGGCGACGATCCGGTCCCACGCGTCCAAAGAGGGCCACGCGGTCCGGCGGACCCTCGCGAGTCCTCCCTGCCACCGCTGGCGCAACAGGAGCGCCGCGACGACGACAGCCACGGTCCACGTCACGACCGCCCAGACCGTTGTGAGCGCGCCGAGCGCGGACAGGAACTCGGTCGACGCGACCACGAAGACTGCCACGACAGTCGACGCCGCGAGCGCCGCTTCTCGGAAGAGCACGTCGCCCGCGGCGAACGCGAAGAGGAGGACCACCCAGAGCGCGACCGGCAGTAGGACGAACACCACCTGCACGGCTAGCGCTCCGGGTTCTGGCCGCGCGCGCCCCCGCCTCGGACGAGACGGCTCGCCGCGCGCAGCGGCTTCGTCACCCTCCACGAGAGCGACTCCTCGAGCGCGGCGACCGACTGCTTCAACGCGGCCTCCCGGCCAGCCGAAGCGGCGACCTCCTCGCCCAGCGCCGCGACCCGCTCGTCCAGCTCGGCGACGCGCTCGCCAAGAGTGGCCGCACTGACTGAGGAGACGATGGCCATGCGCTGCTCGGGCGTCCAAATGTCGGCGAGGCTCGCGACCATGCCGTTCTTGGTGGCCAGCCGGTACAGCGTCGCCGCCGCGACGAGCTCTTTCTCGGTGATCGGGTCGACGTCCGCGGGCCGGTCGAAGATTGCCCGAGCGTCCGCCGAGATGCACACCGACTTCACTCCGGCGGCCGTGCAGCGGTCGACGAACGCCTCGATCTCGGAGAGGTCGGAGTTGAGCGACAGCAGGATGTACTTGACGCTCACGTCCCCGCCCGTCGCCGCGTAGCGCCCGATGTTCTCCCAGACCTCGTGATAGTGGCGGTTGCGCTTCACGCGGCGGAAGGCCTCTTCGGTCCCGCTGTCCACACTGACCTGGACGGTCGCGAGCCCTTCTTGGAGCGCCTTCTCGATGCCCGGGCTGAACTTGATGCCCGACGTGTTGATGACCTGAGATATCCGGTTGGAGACGAAGAAGTCGCACGTCTCCTCGAACGTCTTGAGGGTGGTCGGCTCCGCGCCGCCCCACGGCACCACGGTCTCGCCCGGTCGGATCGCGCCCTGCTCGAGCAGTGTCGAGAAGAAGGTCCGGTGGTCGCAGGTGGCCTCGAACTTGACGGGGAGCGTGCCCTCGCTGCCGTAGCAGTAGATGCACGCCGAGTTGCACCCGTCGAAGTTGTGGATCGACACCTCCGAGAAGAACGGGGCGGTGAACTGCTCGGACAGCGAGGTCTCCACCAGGAACCGGCAGCCCGTGCAGGGGCCGTCCTCCTCCTGGTTCTCTCGGATGATCCGCGCGAGCCCCTCGAAGTAGTCCTCGGCCACCAGCCGCGAGTCAGCGTAGGAGCAGATCTGCGGCGTGCCCTTGGTGTGTGTGGCAGAGCAGCACGCGCTCACCGTGTCGAAGTTGATCGAGAACCTCTGCCCGTTGAGGAGGTGGCAGTGCATGAGACGGCGCCCCCCGAACTCGGCGTCGAGCTCTTGGGCCGCGCGCTCCCAGGAGGAGTCTGTGGTGTCGCTGGATCGCACGTGCAATCTCCTGTTCAGGCTGCTCGAGCAGGTGGGGCCTCGCCGGCCGCTCCGGTTCGCACCCGGGAGTATAACCCGCACCGGGCACGGGCCGACCGCGAGCGGGAGCGCGGCTACCCCTCCTGCGACCGGCGTGCCGACAGCAGGTCTCCGACAATCCTCACCACCACGAGGCCCAGGTACCACAGGATCACCGGGACGATGTGAAGCACGATCCGGTTCATGCTGTCGCCCCATCCCGGCCGGCCTCCGCGCGACACGTTGGCGATGAACGTCACGACGACGAACATCGCGACCGTGAAGAAGAGCGGCCGCATCCAGGAGCGCGGCCTGAGCGCGTCGGCGCTCAGGATCGTGAGGAGCATCAGCCCGGCGAGCCAGTACCACGTCGAACCCCAGCCACCCGCCCCCGCGAACAGGTTGGTTCCCAGGGCGACCGCCGCGAGGCTGAGCTTGTCCCACCGGACGACGAACGCGACGCCGAGCAGCAGGCCGGAGGCGGCGAGCGCGGCCGGCAGCACCCGCTGCCCGCGGATCGCGAAGCGAGCCCCGAACCGCCTGACCAGCCAGGGCAGGCCGGAGGCGAGGGCGAGCCCCACGAGCGCGACGAGCGCGACCCGGCCGCTGAGCTTGCGCCCTTCCCAGACGCCGAGTCGGAAGAACGCAGCGCCGAACACGATGACCACGGGGACCAGCAGCGACGCGAAGAAGCCCCGCTCCGCCGGCCCGTCCCACTCTTCGTCGGTCACGATCGCAACGAGCACCACGATCGGGAGCACCGCGTACAGCGGCCCGTCCGGGCGCGCGAGCACCACGCCCGCCGAGGAAAGCCCGCTCAGCACCAGCCACGCGCCTGCACCCGGCGCCGCCCTGCCCGTGCCCGGCTCGACCGCCATCCTCAGCGCTCCCAGGGACAGCAGCAAGTAGAGTGCGCTCAGCGTGTGCGAGTGCACGTAGAAGACGTTGAACACGAACGTCGAGTTGACGGCCAGCGCCGCTGCGGCGGCGACGGCCACCGACAGCCCCAGCGGCCGGCCCAGCCGCGGGACCGCCTCGTGCGCGACGAGCCAGCCAAGGGTGAGCAGGACGGCCGCGGCCAGCACCTGGTATTCGGCGAAGGCCCAGCCCCCGCCGAACAGGATGTCCGCCGCACCCATCGCTATAAGTGGCAGGCCGCGGTCCACGAAGACCAGCGGCGTGAACGACCCGGAACGGCTCAGCAGCTCCGCGTAGGGCCAGTACGCGCCCCAGCCGTCGGCGGTCGCGATCGTCAGGCGTCCCGCCGCAGCCAGAGTCGCGTACACCACCAGACCGCCCGCGGAAGCGAGGAAGCTCCACCACGGCACGGGCCGCGCGGTGTCGTCGTTGCCCGGCGCCCATCGCTGCAGCAGCCAGAGCATCACGACGAACAGCGCGAGGCCCACGAGCGCGCTTCGCGCGTCGAACGGCCATCGCAAGACCGCCGAGACGACGGCGACCAAACACCACCCAAGGAAGCCGACGGGAAACGCGGCCAGGTGGTAGCCCCAGGCGCCTACCCGCCGGCGCAGCGGCCACAGCCCGATCCAACCCACGAGCAGGGAGACCGCCGACACCCACACTCCTGCGTAGAGCGCGCTCACGGCCGCCTCCCTTCCGGGGCGGACTCGATGGGGATCAGCAGGTACCGGCGCGGGGTCGTGGGCATCGCGTAGAGCACCCAGGTGCCGGACGCGGCCGGCGGAGCCCCGGCCACCACCAACGACGACCACGCGGGCTCCGACCCCGAGATCGCCGGTATGCCGGCGAGCTCCTGCTCCGTGAGCACCGGGTCGTAGGACTTCTCGGTGAAGGGGACGTCGGTGAAGTAGGCGGCGGTGTCTCGCAGGTCCTGCCATCCGATCCGGACCTGGTTGCCGCCCACTCCCTGACCGATGGAGAACGGCGGCTGGCCGTAGAGCGCCTCGAGATCGCGCGGGATGATCACTCGCTCGACGGTCGCACCCTGCGTCTGCAGGCGGGCGACCGCGACGCCCAGGATGTCGGCGATGGTCTCGCCGGACTCGCGCGACAGCACGCGCAGGTAGTCTCCCCCGTCCGTGTGCGGCACGGGGCGCTGCGCCCACCAGCGCCAGAGGCGCGGCGATTCCGGCGCCCACGCGGCGAGGTTGTCGCGGCTCGGAACGAGCACGGTGGCGTCCTTGACGCGGGCCTCCTCGGCGTTGGCCACGCGCACGGTGACCTCGCGCACGACCTGCAGTGCACCGCCGACCAGCACGAACAGCCACACGCAGACCGCAACGAGGAAGACCCCGTCGACCACCCCCTGCCACCGGCCCCGGGCGGACCAACCGCCGGGCCGAGCAGGCCGCAGCGCGCCGAAGACCGCGACCGCGCCGGCGACCGCGCCATACGCCGCCAGCCCGAGCAGGCACACGCCCAGGATGACGAGCCAGATGCCCAGGACGACCGCCAGGTCCTTCAGCCGCGGCGTCCAGTACGACACGGCGGTACCGTGCAGGCGCACCCACCCGCCGCCCTCGGGGATCTCGATGCGCACTCCCCCGGACTCGCGGCCCAGCACCTTCACGCCCGGTCCGAGCGCCAGCGCGTCAGCCGCCTGCGGCCCGAAGGTCCAGTCGGCGGCGCCTCGCCTCTGCGCGCCGGCCAGCACTACCGTCTGCGGTCCCGCCGAGAACCCCAGCGTCAGGTCCCCGGCGGCACGCGGAATCGTCGTGGTGATGCGCCGGGGCACGTCCGGCGAGACGGGTAGCAGGAGGCGGAAGGTCTTCTGCCCGGATTCGGAAGCGTACAGGTCGACCTCCTGGCTCGAGCCGGCGGCGTCGATGCGCACGCGGCCGCTCCAGGGGTGCGTCACGAGTCGCACGTCGACGTACGCTCCCGCGTCGAGACCGACCGGCAGCGGCACCGGCGCACCCTGCGCGTTGAGCGCGGATTCGCCCGAGGCCTTCCAGGGTTGCGGCAACGCCATCTGCGCCCACTGGGGCCCGCCCACTCGCGCGTACTCGCTGGCGACCTCGACCACCCAGACCTCGTTGCCCTGGCTCTTGGGGTTTGCCTGGCCCAGCGGCGTCACGGTGACGGTGGTCGCGCGCGCAGCGACCTTGGGCGGGGTCACCTCCTGCGGCGCGATCGGGTGTTGGCGCGTAGGCAGACCGAACGGGGCCGACGAGTAGCCGACGTAAGCTCTAGAGAGGGCCCCCGACGCCACGTCGAGGGTCAGGGAATCCTGCTGCGACAGGCCGGACAGCTTCCACCCCGACCAGGTCAGCGCGAGCGCCAGGACGCAGGCGGCGGCAACAGCCCACCTGGGCACGCGGCGGAGCGCGCCGACCGCGTCGCCGCTCATGGACCTGATTCTCTCGGCGAAGGGTGGTGCCATGGGTGTGTGACTACCGGCTTTCTCGGGACGGCATCGTCGTGTTCGCGAGGCCGGCGGGACGCACGCGCGATGCCGCACGGTGCCTGGCGCGCGCCGGTCCGCGGCTCGTTCGGCCGGCTCAAATGATGACAGCAGTTCGCGTGCTAGGATACCGAAACCGCACGAGGCCCAGGGTGCGGGGCGAGCGGCGCGATACAATACTCCGCAACGCGCGCCTCGGTATTCGCGAACCGCGGTCCCGCTCGTCTCGCCAAGCTGAAATCGGAGCTCTTGCGTGGAGTACACAGGAGAACGGCACATACCCGGGGTCGGCAAGTGGGACATGGCGGCCGAGCACGAGGGGCGCTACCTCGCCTGCGTGCCGGCGGTACGGGGCCTGCGCGTGCTCGACGCGGCCTGCGGCGCCGGCTACGGCACGGCGATGCTCGCCCAGACCGCGGCCCAGGCGACCGGGATCGACGTGGACCCCGAGGCCGTCGAGCACGCCGCCGCGACGTACCCGGACTGCCGGTTCGTCTGCTGCTCGGTCGGGCAGATGACGCTGGAAGACGCGTCCTTCGATGCCGTGGTCAGCTTCGAGACCCTCGAGCACGTGGGCGAGGATGTTCAGCGCTCGTTCCTGTCCGAGGTCAAGCGCGTGCTCGCGCCGGACGGATTCCTGGTGATCTCGACGCCGGACAAGTACCGGGCCACCGACCTGCCCGGGGTCGTCAACGAGTTCCACGAGCACGAACTCTACGAGTCCGAGTTCCTGGACCTCATGCGCTCCTACTTCCGCAATGTCGAGATCTACTATCAGAACCTCTGGGTCTACAACGAGATCTCCCAGACCGGGCAAGACGGCACGTGCAACCGCTCGGGCAGCCCCGAGTGGGGGCAGAACATGATCGCCGTCGGCACCGACGCCGAGACCGTGCCGGAGATCGAGCTGATCACCCGCACGGAACGCGGATGGCGCCAGCTGCAGGAGGAGCAGGAGGCGGAGGTGCGCGAGCTCAGGCGCAGCCTGACCGAGGAGCACGAAGCCGAGCTCGAGCGCACCGTGCAGGAGGCGCTCGCCGCTCAGGAGCGCCGGCTTCGCGAGGCGCACGGTGTCACGCTCACCGAGGCGCGGGAGGCGTACGAGCAGTCGCTGTCGTGGCGCGTCACCGGGCCGTTGCGCTGGATTCGCGGCAAGTTCTAGGGACATCCCGCGCCGCATCGCCGCTCTGACGCGATGCCGCGTGCGAGGAGGGATTCTGCGTGCACGAGACGGGTTCGGCCCCAAGGCCCCTTGAAGGCGTGACCATCTGCTTCGTCGCGATCGGGGGGTTCGGGGCGGTATGGCCCACGTGGAAGAAGGCGGAGGCGCTCGCTGACGCGGGCGCACACGTCAGCTTCGTCGGTTACGCCGACGTCATGCCCGACGCCATCGCCGGCTCGCGCCACGAGATACTCGCCGAGCCCCGCCCCTATCCGCCTCCCACGCCGCCCACGCCGCCCACCCTGCCCACGCCGCCCGACCCGGGCGAACCTCCGGTGATCGAGTGGCGCAGCTCCCGCAGCCGCTTCCGCTTGGTCCGCATGCTCGTGAACCGCACGATCAACCGGCTGGACTTCGAGATCCGCCGCAGGAAGTACGAGGTCCCGTACGAGCGGCGCGTCGAGGCAGAGAGCCGCCGCTACGAGGCGGAGCAGAGGGCCTACGAAGAGGAGCTCGTCGGCTATGAGGCCCGGCTCGACGACTACCGGCTCGACGAAGAGGCGTACCTCGCCTACGTCCCGCCCCCCTGGTACCTGCGTGACGCCCATCCGACGCTCATCGATGCCGTCGTCAGGACCGGCGCCTCGATCGTGCACGCCTGCGACCTGTCGGCGCTGGATCTCGCGTACGACGCCGCCCAACAGCTGGGCGCGCGCCTGATCTACTCGATGGAGGAGCTGTGGGTGGGCTTCGTCCACAACCCCGACCACCCCGCGAGCCCCGAGGCCGCTGCCGGAGTCCTCGAGCGCGAGCGCGCGCTCATCGGCGAGGCGGACCTGGTCACCGTCACCAGCGACCAGATGGGCGAGCGCTTGATGGAGATGTACGGCATCGAGCGCCCGCTCGTGATCTACAACTCGCCCAGCGCCAAGGTGGAGGTCGCGCAGCCGGTCGGGACACCCGTGCGGCTGGTGTTCCACGGCGGGCTGTCCACCGACCGCAATCTCGACGGGCTCATCCGGGCCGTCGGTGAGGTGCGCGATCTCGTGACACTCGACATCCACGGGTCGAGCCGGACGGCGAGCGAGGTCGAGCTCCAGCAGCTGATCGACGAACTCGGCCTGCAGGACGTGGTGCGCCTGTGCGGCGCCTTCGACTACGAGCGCGTGCACGAGTTGCTGTCCACTTACGACGTCGGCGTGATGTCGGCCAAGGTCGTGGACGAGAACTGGGACGTCGCGGTGCCGACGAAGGTCTTCGACTGCATGTGCGCGGGGCTGGCGATCGCGCTCACGGACTCGTCGGCGATACGGGCGCTTCTTGCGGAGGTGCCGTTCGGCATCACCCTGGACGCCTCATCGCCCGAGTCCACCGCCAAGGACCTGGGCCGACTCGTGCGCGACCCCGACCGGATCACGGCCATGAAGGCGATCGCCGTCGAGGCAGCGCCGAGGTACTGGTGGCCGGACCAGGAGCGGAAGATCGTCGAAGCCGTACGCTCGCTTTCGGGCGGCACGCCCGCGTAGAACACGTGAAGGCCCGGCACGACGCCGTCGGGAAGTCGGAGGAGCGAAGTTGCCCGATCTGGATGGATACTCGGTGCGAATGGGAACCCGCGAGGACGCCGACGCGATCCTCGCGCTCATCAACCTGGTCCAGCCCGACATCCCGTGGTCGACCGAGCACTTCCTCTGGCAGTTCTTCGGCGGAGTCGGCCGAGACGGGAGCCTGCTGTACCTGGTTCTCTCCGGCGATGACGTGGTCTCGCTCTACGCGGGCGTGAGGAAGCAGTGCTACGTTCGCGGCCAGGTCCGAGAAGGTCTCATGGTCCAGGACGTCATGACGCACCCGGATCACCGGGGCCGCGGCTTCCTGCACCATCTCGCCGGGCTGTGCGTGGACACGATCGTGGCCAACGGCTACTACGCGTACACGTTCCCCAACAAGCTCTCTGAGAACAGCTTCAGGCGCAGCGGGTGGACCGAGCTGGGCGGCATACCCCTGAGGACGGTCTCCGTCGACTCCCTCGACCGGGACTTCGGCCCGCTCGACCGGGACCTGGCCCTGCCGGTCGCCCGATTCGACGAGAGGGCCACGAGGATCTGGACCGACTCGGGACTGGTGGTCGGGGCTCATCGGGACGCCCCGTTCCTGACCTGGAGGTACTCCAGACCGGGGACCCGGTACTTCAGGTTCTACCTGAAGGAGGACCGGGGCTTCCTTGTTCTCAAGGTGTTCGATCGGGGCGACCGGAAGCTGGTGCATCTTCTGGATCTGGTGGTCTCCGAGGAGTCCAGAAGCCTCGTCGAGCCGACCCTGGGCTTCGTGGGGGACTTCGCGCGGCATCAAGGGGCGGACTCGATCACGGGCTGGCTTCCCCGGGAGCATCCCTACTCGAGCGCGTTCGACGAGTTCGGCCTGCTGCTCGACCCGGATTCCGATAGATTCTGCTTCGTGATGGCTCCGGAGCGCGACGCGGAGGTCTTCTCGAGCGCGGACAACTGGCACCTGACTCAAGGGGACAGCGACATATACTGAGGCTGCCCGATCGTCCGGTTTCGCCCGCCATCGTCTGCTGGGGAGAACGTGTCATGAAGAATGCGCTCGTCTTGGTCGCGCACGCAGATGACGAGTCTCTCGGGGCGGGTGGACTCATCTGCAGGCTGGTCGATGCCGAGTGGGCGGTCTCCGTCGTCTTGCTCTCCGACGGCGTCGTGAACGTTCGGGGAGACGTCCAGGACAACCGGGACGATGCCCGACGGGCGTGCGAGGTCCTGGGGGCTGGTGAGCCCACGTTCCTGGGGTTCGAAGACCAGAGGTTCGACAAGTACCCCATCGCCGACATGGCCAACGCCGTGACCGCGTTGGGACTCGAGCCCGACTTGATCATCACCCACGTGGAAACCGACCTGAACCTCGACCATCGCCTGGTCCTGGAGGTTGCCAAGGTCGTTGGCAGACCGAAGAGCAAGCCCGTGTCGATCCTGGGATGCGAGGTCCCCAGCACGTCCTTCTGGAACGGGAAGCAGTTCCCGGCGAACTACTACGTTGACATCACGAACGAGCTGGACAAGAAGATCGAAGCCTTCGGGCAGTACGAGAACGAACTCATGACCCAACCTCACCCCTGGTCCGCAAAGGGCCTCCGGCTGCTGGCCGAATACCATGGAATGCAGAGTGGATTCGCGTACGCCGAGGCGTATCAGCTCATTCGGGGGTACGCCGGCATGCTGCCGTGAACGACAGGGCGTCGCGAGCGCAGCCATCCCCCTCCTGTCGACCCGGTGTGCGATGCCCGCGGCCGCAAGCCAGGGCAAGCTGGTATCGTGAATCCCGCAACCGCCGCCGACTGGGAGCAGGCCGATGATTCCGTACGGACACCAATGGATCACCGAGGAGGACATCGAGGCGGTCGTCGAAGTCCTGCGCTCCCCCTTCATCACCCAGGGCCCGATGGGCGGCGCCTTCGAGCGCACCGTGGCCGAATACTGCGGCGCCGAGCACGCCGTGGCTGTGGCGAGTGGGACCGCGGCGCTCCACGTCGCGGTGATGGCACTGGGACTGGAGCCAGGCGGGCTCTTGTGGACCTCGCCGATCACGTTCGTCGCGTCGGCGAACTGCGCTCGATTCGTGGGCGCTGACGTGGACTTCGTGGACATAGACCCGCAGACGCTCAACATGAGTGTCGATGCGCTGGCCGAGAAGCTCGAAGCGGCCGAGAAGACCGGGCGCCTGCCGACCGTCGTCGTGCCGGTCCACTTCGCCGGCAGTTCGTGCGACATGGCGCGCATCCGAGAACTCGCCGAACGCTACGGCTTCAAGGTGCTCGAGGACGGAGCTCACGCACTCGGCGGCCGCTACCGTGACCAGCCGGTGGGCTCGTGCCGCCATTCTGACGCGGCCATATTCAGCTTCCACCCGGTCAAGAGCGTGACCACCGGAGAAGGCGGGCTCGTCCTCACCAACGATGCGCACGTCGCGGAGCAGGCTCGCCTGCTGCACACGCACGGCATCACGCGAGACCAACGGCTGATGCGCGGAGTCTCAGAGGGGCCCTGGTACTACGAGCAGGTGGCTCTGGGTCACAGCTTCCGGATCACCGATATGCAGGCGGCGCTCGGGGTGAGCCAGATGCGCCGCCTCGATGAGTTCGTCGCGCGAAGAAACGAGATCGCGAGCACGTACCTCGAGGCGTTCGCCGAACTGCCGGTGCGTTGCCAGACGGTCCCGGCCGACGTGCTCTCCGCCTACCACCTGTTCGTGATCGAACTCGAGCGGCACGACCGTTCCGAGGTGTACCACGGACTACGGGAGCTGGGCATCGC
Organism: uncultured Eubacteriales bacterium; assembly: GCA_964644675.1. GTDB lineage: Bacteria > Actinomycetota > Coriobacteriia > Anaerosomatales > JAAXUF01 > CAZXWK01. The sequence goes on from CAZXWK010000027.1 coordinate 14,286, forward strand.
CAGCGCGGTTCACTACATCCCGGTCCATCTGCAGCCCTACTATCGCGACCTGGGCTTCGGCCCGGGCGACTTCCCGAATGCGGAAGCCTACTATGCGGGCGCCATCACGTTGCCCATCTATCCGGCGATGAGCGACGAGGACATCGCGACGGTCATCGGGGCGACGGGCCAGCTCGTCAGCTAGGGGCGACCGTCGCCTCACGCCCAGCGCTACTCGCAGGGCAGCCGCTCCACCCGCCAGTCGATCCCCTCGCGCACGATAGTCGCGGGGTTGCCGGCGATGACGCAGTTCGGGCGGTCGAACCGCCGCGTGACGACCGCCGCGGCCCCGACCACGCAGGAGTCCGCGATGTGGACGCCCTTGAGCACGGTGACGTCCTGCCCCACCCACACGTGATTCCCGATCACGATGTCCTTCGAGGGGTTGACCCTGCGTCCATCGAGATCGACGACCGAGTGGCTGTCGCCCGTCCTCAGGTGGACACGCCCCGAGAAGAGACACCTCTCGCCCACCACGATGCGGGTACCCTCCATCGCGTTGAGCTCAGTGGCGCCGGCGATCTCGGTACCATCGCCGATCAGTATCTCGTTCCCGCTGTCCTCGCACACGATGTCGAGGACGCGGCAGGCGCCTCCGCTGCCGATCGCGACCCGATTGCTGTCGCCCAGCAACGCCATCGCCGCCCGGCACACGCTGGACGCGCCCACGACGACGTGGTTCCGGTTGCCCGCGATCACGATGCTGACGTCGTCGATCTCCGCGCCAGCATCGATCTCGACGACGTTGTCCTCGCCGTCGATAGTGACCTTCACACCGCGTATCGACGCCACGTGCTCCCACACGACCCGGTTCCCGGGTCCCCGAACGTCGAGCTGACAGGCCTCGGGCTTGAGACTCAACGCGGGCCCTCACCTTCCGACCGCCCCAGCGCCCTCACGAACTCCCCGACGAACTCGGGTCCTTCGCGCTCCCATGAATGCATCCGTGCGGCTTCGACGGACCTCTGCTTCATGGCGTCGATCTCGGACTCCGGAAGCTGCGCGATGCGATCGATGGCCGCCGCCCACGCAGCGGGCTCCATACCCTCCACGAGCTGCCCCACGCGGTAACGGCTGACTACCCTTGCGATACCGGGCAGGTCGGACCCAAGCACCGCCAGCCCGGACGCCAGGTAGGTGAAGAGCTTCGAGCTCGACGCGAGCCGCTCGTTCCCGTTGTCGCCCCTGAGGGCCACAATCCCGATGTCGAACTGCGCGGCTGAGTCGACGGTGACGTCCGGGTCGCAGGGCTCGAGCAGGAAGACGCGGTCGCCCAGCCCCAGTTCCTCGATGCGCTGCGCCGGCCCATCCCCGACGTAGTTCTTGCCTTGGAACGACAGCGTCACGTCGGCGCGCACCAGCGCCATGGCCTCGATCAACTCGACGACCGGCCGGTCGAACATGAGCGAACCCATGAACAGGATGCGGTAGGGCTTCTCGGCGGGTTTGGGAGCCTCCACGATCCGCGCCGGCATGTTATCCAGGACCACCGGGCGTCTCTTCAGCTCCCGCCCGCCATACTTCTCCACGTAGTAGTCGGCGTAGGAGTCGGATGCGGTCACGAACCCGTCGATCTGTCCGATGAGGCGCTGCTCGTCGGCGAGGAGCGCCAACCGCGCCTCGGCGCCCTCGTACTCGTACTCGGGTACGAGGTCGACGGTTTCGTACAGCACCTTGGTGCGGCTGTGATCGACCGCCGCCATCACGTCGGGCAGACTCGGGTAGTCCACAACCCAGAAGAGGTCCACCTCTTCGGCGATCTTGCGAATGGCGGCGTGGCGCTCGGCGGTGATGCGCGGAGCGAACTCCTCCTTCAGCCGCTCGCGCTTGCGATCCCTGAGCCGGTTGTCCAGCGCACGTGCCGGCCGCCACTTGAGCGTCGAGGGCGCGACGGTGTCTTGGAAGTGACTGAAGCGCAGGAGCGGCGCTCGCGTTGTCGCGATGTGCTCCGGCGCGCAGGGCGCCTCGTTCTGCCCCAGGAGCTGCACGACCGCTCCCGCCTCCTCGAGCAGCGCAATCTCCTGCCTCGTGCGGGTGTAGTGCGACAGGCAGTGCTCGAACACCAAGCAGATCCGGACACCCTCAAGCGGCCGGTCGGCCCCCGAGTCGCCCTCAGGAATCGTCACGTCCCGCGGATCGCTCACCGTGCGCCACCTCCGGTCACAGTCCGATACAGCTCAGCAAGGGAGTCCAGGTAGCCGTCGTGGCTGTACTGCTCGGCGGCGATGCGCCGCCCCAGCTCTCCACGACGGCGCGCCTCCTCAGGGTCCGCCGCGAGGCGGTCGATCGCGGCGCGCAGCGCCTGTGCGTCGCCCTTCGGCACGGCCACGCCGCACTCCGGCGCGTGCGTGACCTGCGGCACCGCCGTCCCCTCGAAACACACGACGGGTCGGCCCGCGGCCATCGCCTCGAGCGCCATCAGGCCGAAGCCCTCGACCGTGGACGGCATCAGGAACACGTCCGCCGCCGAGAACAGCTTGGGGTAGAGCTTCTCGTCGTTCACCCAGCCCAGCTCGACGATGTTGTAGCGGGACTTGAGCGACTTGAGGTGCCCCAGCTGATCGACGGTCAGGAGCGTGGTGCGCCGGCTCGGGGCGTGCGACTTGAGCGCCTCGAGGATGTAGCGCAGCCCCTTGTACTCCGAGTCGGCCGACCGGAAGAAGACGACGAAATCGTCCTGGGGGATGCCTAGGGTTTCTCGGCTGGCAGCGCGCTCTTCGTCGGGCAGGAAGGGCGACGTGTCGATACCGAAGGGAATCACGTGGACGCGGGAGAAGTGGGCGGTCAGCGGGCTTCGGGCGACCATGTCGCGCAGGTAGTCTGACGCGACCACGACGTCGACGTCGAGCCGAGAGAAGACGCGCTGCTTGATCAGCCACATCTTGTGCGCGCAGTCCTCCCGCATCTCGAACGGCACGTCGAGCGCCGGGCAGTCGACGCACCCGGTCAGCCAGCGCGCGCACTCGACCGGTTGGATGCAGTGGCCGGTGAGCGGCCAGGCGTCGTGGAAGGTCCAGACGGTCGGCTTCTGTTCGAACAGCCACGGGAGGTCGAGGACCGAGACCATCTGGTTGTGCAGCAGGTGGTAGTGAACGAGGTCGGCGTCGCGGAACTCAGGGAGCTCGGGAAGGACGCGGCCCCACGGGAACAGCAGGTCGTTCATGGAGTGGCGCTGCTCGACTCGGCAGATCGCGTCCTGCACGGCGAGGTCGGTGTGGCGGGCGAGCAGCGCGGTGACGTCGGGGTTCTTGCTCAGCTTGTGCATCACGACCTGCTTGCCGGCGACGTCACGGTCCCGCAACTCGTCGAGCAGGTCGTATCCGTTGAACCGGCGGCCGTGCAGGTCGATGTTGTTGACCTGGAGGACTCTCACGCGGGACCTCCGGGCCCGTCCTGGGCCTGAGAATCTCCCGCGCTCGCTTCCGCGTTCGTGTCGCCGAGGCGGCCGGTGGCACGCATGAACGCGCGCCGGATCAGGATGGGGATGACCGCGAAGCCCCAGGTCCGCTCGTAGAGTGCGACCCGGCGCTCGGCGTGCTGGTAGAGCTCGTGCATCTCGGCGAACGCCGCCGCGGCGGTCACGTATGCCTGCTCGAGGTCCACGTGCGCCGCGAACTCGTCGCGTATCTCCAGCACGATGGTCGTGACGCCCTCGAGCGCCACCTGCGCCTCGGGAGTCGAGTAGTCGAAGTCCGGGGGCAGGTGGCGGATCACCGTGGATCGATCAGTCATGCGCGTTAGGCCTCTCGCTGAACGTACTGCCTGCTCGGCATGGTACTCCCTGCGATTCGGGGTTCGCCATCGCATCGGGCGCCTCACGCGCGGCCCGCGCGGCGCGGATTGCTGAAGTAGAATACCTGATGTGAAGGTGGCGGCACTCATACCAGCGGCGGGTTCGCCCGGGACGCTCGCGACGACGGCCTTCACCTGCGCCCTCGTCGAGGGCCTCACGTCCAACGGGGTGCCGGCGTGTATCGTCGGCCTCACGGCGGAACCGAGCGAATGGCGACCGGAGGTCTTGGGCGCCTCCCCTGCTCTCGGCCCCTGGCTCCCGCCCGCCCGGGCCGGACTCTCTGACGTTGGCGATGCGAAGCGGCGCGGGGTATTCCGCGCCTCGGGTTGTGACGCGTCCAGGCGCGTGATCCGCTGGAAGCGGGAGCTGCTCCTCGAGCGCGCGCTCGAGCGGTTCGCCGGTGGCGACCCCGACCTGGTCCTGTACGCGGACACACGGTCGCTCGAGCTCATGAGAATCGTCGCGCGCATCGCCGAGCGACGCGCGTGGCGGGCGGTGGTTCTCTCGAACGAGGCGCTGCTCGACCGGCTGATCGAGCCGACCACCCGCGACGCGTACGTCGGCCTCATCGCCGGCTGTGCGAGCGGGATCTGGTGCGTCTCGGAACACCTCGCCGCGTTCTGGCGATCGAACGGAGTCACGTCCGAGCGTATCTTCCTCGCACCGCTCATCACGCAGGGACTCAACTTCCGCGCCGAGTCCTCGCCGCCGCGCACGGGCTCTGCCATATACCTCGGGAACCTCTCGCACGATGAGATCGATCAGCTGCTGACGGTCGCCGGGTTGGTGGCGCGGAGCGTGCCAGGGTTCACCCTGCGCCTCTACGGAGACGCCCCCGAACAGACCCGAGCGACGCTGCTGCAGCGGATCGCGGCTGACGGACTCGACGGGATCGTCCGCGTCGAGCCGGCCGTGCCGCTCGACCAGGTCCCCGCCGTGCTGGCGACCGCCGACATCACCCTACTCCCCCGCGCCGGCGGGGAGTTCTCGGACGCGGGCTTCCCCAACAAGGTCGGCGAGTACCTCGCGTCGGGACGACCCATGGTCGTCACTGCCGTCGGCGACATACCCAAGTACCTGACCGACGGCGTGCACGCTCGCGTGGTGGCACCCGACCGCCCGGCAGACTTCGCGCAGGCCGTCGTGGAGCTGTTGGACTCGCCTCAGGCGGCGGACGCGATGGGGGCGGCGGGGCGTCAACGTGCGCTGGAGCTCTTCGAATCCACCGCCGTCGCGGAGCGCCTGGTGGGATTCCTCGGGTCCCTGCCTGCCAGACTGCCGTGCAGCGAAGGGGAGCCGACCGGCCGGAGCCGCCTGTGGCGCTCGCTCCTCACGCCGGACGGCACGGTGATTCGCCGCGACCTGCTGCGCATCCGCCGACGCCTCGGGCTCGCGCCCGCGATTCCGAGCGCCAGCGACCGCCGGCGCTCGTGAGGGCGGCGCCCGGCTACCCGGGAAGGCGCCTCAGCGCGTAGTACACCTTGTAGAACGCCCGCCTCACCAGGACCGGGATCACCGCGAGGCCGAGCGAGCGCTCGTAGAGCGTGATCTTGCGCTCGGTGGTGCCCAGCATGAGCTCCCTGCGGATCTCGGCGACGAGCCCGGTCGGGTCCGAGTCGACAACGGCGACGGGCCCGCGAACGATACGCGCGATACCTCGTCCGACGAGCACGGGGACCACGGCGAGGCCGAGCGACCACTCGTATGCCTTCTCGTACACGCCGACCGTTCGCCGCTTCGACGGGTCGCGAAACTCCTCGCGCAGCGCGAGCACCTGGTCGATCACGTCGCTCAGGGCGCGCTCGGCCTCTGGGGTCGAGTAGTCGAATTCGATGGCCGGCATCACAACGCGTCCGGCTACGAGAGCAGGGACTCGTGGTACGCGGTGGTCACTTCGTCGGCCGGCCCGAGCATCTTGGTCTCGCCCCTATCGAGCCACAGGACCCGATCGCACAGCGACTTCATCAGCTCGCTGCTGTGGCTGACCAGGATGACCGTCGCGCCCTGCTGGCAGAAGCCCATCATCCGCTCGTAGCTCTTGCGCTGGAACGCCTCGTCACCCACGCCGAGGATCTCGTCGACGATCAGGATGTCGGGCTTGATGTCGGTGGCGATCGAGAAGCCCAGACGGGACACCATGCCCGTCGAGTAGGTGCGAAGCGGCGAGTCGATGAACTCCCCGAGCTCCGCGAACTCGACGATGCGGTCGAACTTCTCGGTCATCTCCTCGGGCGAGTAGCCGAGCAGCGCGCCGTAGAGGAAGACGTTCTCCCGGCCGGTCAGCTCGGGATGGAATCCCGCCCCCATCTCCAGGAGCGGTGCGACGGTGCCCTTCACCCACACGCGGCCGTGCTTGGGACGAAGCACCTTGGCGATGATCTTGAGCAGCGTGCTCTTGCCCGCCCCGTTGCGGCCGACGATTCCAAAGACCTCGCCCCGCTTCAGCTCCAGGTTGATGTCACGCAGCGCCCAGAACTCCTCGTGGACGATCTCGCGCCGTATACGCCGAATCGCGTACTCCTTGAACGAGTCGATGCGCTGCTTCGTCACCTTGTAGACGACGGAGACGTTCTCGAGCCCAAGGACGGCCTCGTCGCTCACACACCTGGCCGGTGCGCCGGTCGTGTCAGAGACGGTATGCAAGCTCATCAGCCCTCTTCGTGAACACGAGCCATCCCAGCACAAGCGTGACCATGGCAACCGCGGTGGCGACCACGACGTGCTTGAGGGAAGGCCAGTTTCCGTAGTAGATGGGGTCTCGGAACAGGAGCAGGAGGTGGTAGATGGGATTGAGGTTGAAGAACCACCACCGGTACTGCTCGGGGATGATCTCGTAGGGATAGAACACCGCCGAGACGTAGAGCCACGCGGTGAGCAGGATGCCGTAGATGTCGAGGATGTCGGGGAACTGCGCGACGGCTCCGGAGAGCAGCAGCCCCAGGCCGAGCGAGAAGCACAAGAGCATGAGCACGGCGTAGGGAATCGACAGCATCTCGATCCCGGGTGGCCTGCCGATGAGGAACATCACGAGCACCAGCGGCACGAACGAGAGCACCAGATTGACGAGACTGGCGCCCAGCGCCGTGAACGCGAACGTGGTTCTCGGGATGTAGACCCGGTGCATGAGCGAGCCGGACCACAGTAGGGTCTGGGGCGCGGCGGTGGTCGACTGCGCGAAGCAGTTCCAGAAGACCAGACCGGACAGCACGTACACGGGATAGCCGGGCGTGGTCTCGAAGAGCTGCGAGAAGACGATGACCATGATGATCATGGTGCCCAGGGGGTTGAGCATCGTCCACGCGACGCCCAGGAACGATCGCTTGTAGCGGGTCGCGATGTCGCGCTTGACGAAGGCGTAGATCAGGTGGCGGTACCTGACCACGTCGCGGAACTCCTCGATGGCCTTCGGCCCGCGTTGTGCGGAATCGTAGAACGGCGCGTCAGTCATTGCGGCAAGTCCCAGGCGTCCAGCCCACTCGCGGGCCTCCAATCGGTGCGAACGCGCGCGTGCCCGCTCGCGAATCGACGTTCATCATAAGCGAAAAGCGCGCTACGGGGCCGATACCGGCGGCATCAGCGACCGGTAGATCGATTCGTAGCCCGCAACGCTTCGTACCAGCGAGAACTCCGTGGCGGCCCGCTCGCGCGCCCGCTCGCCCTTGCTCTCGCGCTC
>CAZXWK010000027.1:21890-33165 GCA_964644675.1 uncultured Eubacteriales bacterium
CGGGCAGCGAATCCCGAACCAGAGCGCACGCGTCGATCAAGTCCCGATGCCCCTTGTGCGTCCACAGGTTGCCGACCGCGACCATCACGTACGCGTCGTCGGCGAGTCCCAGCTCATCGCGTGCCCGCTGGCGATCACCTTCGCTCCGGGCGAACCGGCCGACGTCGATGCCGTTGTAGAGAAGCCTGAGCTTCTCGGGCGCAACGCCCTCCTCGGCGAGCTCGTCGAGGATGAGCTTCGAGTTCCCGATCGCGATGTCGAGCCGGCGATGGAAGACGTGCCGCTCGAGCGCGCTCAGGACGCGGTGTTCTCCCGCGTAGAAGTTCAGCGACAGCCGGCTCATCACCCGATTGGCGCGCGGGTACCTGAGCAGGCACGCGAGCATCCCGTATCCGTAGGAGTGCGGGAGGAAGAAGTGGGCGACGTCGGCCTTCTCGGCCTTGAGCGTCCGCCCGATCCAGCCGACCACGCCGGCGGTGTAGGCCGCCTTACGCAGCAGGCGCACGATCGAGGGCGCGCTCGGGTCGGGGAACCCCACGCCGCGCGCGACCACCCGGACGCCTTGACGCTCGAGCTCGGCGGCGAGCGGGCCGGGAGTCTGGAAGCAGACCACGACGACCTCGAACTCGTCGCGGCTCAGGCGCGGGAAGTTGCGGACGATGTCGAGCTCGGCGCCGCCGACTTCGAGGGTGCCGATGACCACGGCGATCTTGGTCCGATGCCCGGCCGGCTCAGTCTGGGGCACTGGTCTCGTCTGCCCTTTCGGTTCCGCGGAGACTCACGCCGCCCAGTGTACCCGAGCTCTCCTACGGGAGGGCCGGGGCCGAGACGGCCAGCCGGATCGCTGCGTCCGAGGTGTCGCCCTTGAGCAGCAGCGCGACCGTCCAGTGCGTCTTGTCGACCGCGGCCGCGCGCTGCGCGGTCGCCTTGGCGTCCGCGAGCAGCGCCGGGTCCTCGAGATAGGCTCCGGCCGCGGCCTGCAGCCCGGCGAGCCACGAGAGCGCCGCGTAGTCGTCGGGCGAGAGCGCGAGCGTGTGGTCGAAGGCGGCCTTCGCGTCGGAGTACAGCGCGCGCACCTCGTCCGGCGACGCACCGCCTCCCGCGATCGCCTTGAGCGCGAGTGCCGAACGCGACTGGCCGACGGCCCGCGCGTACTTCACCGACAGCGGGTTGAGGCGCGCTGCCTTCTCGGCGAGGGCGACCGGATCACCAGGGCCGTCGCCGTTGTAGGCCAGCCGAGACGCCAGGTACGCGCTGTCGGCGGCAAGCAGGCTCGCGGAGCCGGCTGCAGTCGCGACCACCAGCACCGAGCACACGACCACCGTCGCGATCCCGACACCCCTCGGGACCGTGAGCCGCCGGGCATGAGGTGCCGCGATCGCCCCGAGGAGCACCCAGAACGGGACCGTCGAGCCGATCATCGCTACGTTGAGCATCATCTGCGCGACGTACCCGATCGCCCCGAGCCAGATCGCGGTCGCCAGCAGACTCGCCGGCTCCTCGCGCCGCAGGCCGGAGCGGGGCCTGCCGCGGACGATCCCGGACGCGAGCGCGGCGGCGAGCAAGAGCGCGCCGAGAATCCCGAGGTTCGCGCCGTAGTTCAGGACCCACGAGTGGGCGTTGCTGTTGGTGGACGTCTGCCCGAACACCTCGACGTAGCGGTCCGGGCGATGCAGCCGAAACGCGGCGAGGTAGTTGTCCGGGCCGTAGCCGAACAGCGGCTTGTCGGCGATCGCGCCCAGGCTCGTCTGCGTCAGGAGCACGCGGCCGGACCCGGTCTCGGCAAGCCCGGAGCCCCAGAGGCGTAGGCCGCGCTGCGTGGCCACGGCGGTGACCCCGACGATGACTGCGACGCCCACGGCAAGGATGAGCCCCGCGATCAGCGCGGCGCGCCCGAGCGATCGACGCGAGCCGCCGTCGGTCACTTCCCCGTCCTCGCCGGAATCCCGCTGGCGGCTCCAGACCCACAGGCCGATGGCGAGGGCGAGTTCGAGCACGGCGGCGAGCCAAGACCCCTGCGAGTACGTCGCGTACAGCGCGCCGAGCACGAGTGCGGCGCTCGCCCACCAAGCGACCTGCGCTACCCGGCTCGAGGCCGTCAGCGCCAGGCCCACCGCGATCGGCAGCGCCAGGACGAGCAGCCCGGCCAGGAAGTTGGGATTACCGAGGCTCGCGAAGGCGGAGCCGAGGTAGAACGATGCGCTGCTCACGAGATAGTTGGTGGGATCGAGTCTCGCGGTCTGCAGCAACCCGTGGATCGCCAGCACCACCGCACCGACCGTGAAGGCGCCGGCGAACCGCCTGACGTAGCGCGACGACCGCCCAAGCTGCAGCCCGGCGCCGAACAGGACCGCGTACAGGATGACCGTGACGGCTCCCTCGAGCCGCTCGGACTGGCCCAGCCACACGATGGGCGTCTTGGCCACGGCGGCGCAGACCAGGGCCCATGCGGCCAGGGCGCCGAGAAGCCACCAGGTGGGGTCGCAGAGCAGGACGTTGCCCTTGGAGAGCATGATCGCGAGCACGAGCCAGACCGCGGCCGCGCCCACGAGGGCGATCGCAAGACGTGGCAACGCGACATCGTCGTAGGTGAGCTGCTGCGCGCCCAGGCCCAGCGCCGTCAGGTTCGTCCAGGCCACCACGACCAGAAAGAGCACACCGGAGAGGATCCACGCGGCAGTGTTCGAGAGTCTGGTCACTCGGGCCTATACTTCCTCGTCTATCGTGCGCTCGTGGGCCACGAGCAGCCGGTTGAGCGCGTTGGTGTACGCCTTGGCCGAAGCGACGATGATATCGGAGTGCGCACCACGGCCGGTGAAGACGCGGCCATCCTCCGAGGTCACACGGATGGTGACCTCGCCCAAGGCGTCGATGCCCCGCGTCACGGCCTGCACCGAGAACTCGGAGAGGTCGTTGGGCACGTCGACGATGCGGTTGATCGCCTTGTAGACCGCGTCGACCGGGCCGGTCCCGTGGCTCGAGTCGATGATGTGCTCGCCCTCTTGCGTGATGAGCTCGACCGTGGCGGTCGGAATGCCCGGCTCGCCGCTGGTGAAGTGCACCTGCTCGAGGTGGTAGACCTCGTTGAGGGTGCGCTCGGTCTCACCGACCAGGGCCTCGAGGTCCTCGTCGTAGACCTCCTTCTTCTTGTCGGCCAGCTCGAGGAAGCTCGCGTGCACGCGCTCGAACTCGTCTTCGGGGATGTCGTAACCCAGCTCCTCGAGACGGTGCTTGAGCGCATGCCGACCACTGCGCGCCGTCAGCACGATCTCCGAGCCACCCGCTCCCACGTCGACCGGGTCGATGATCTCGTAGGTGGAACGCTCCTTGAGCACGCCGTCCTGGTGAATACCGGAGCTGTGGGCGAACGCGTTGGCGCCGACGATGGCCTTGTTGGGCTGCACCCGGATGCCCGTGATGCTGCTGACCAGCCGAGAGGTGCGCATGATCTCGCGCGTCACGATGTCGGTATGCACGCCCAGGATGTCACCGCGCTGGCGGATCGCCATGACAACCTCCTCCATGGAGGTGTTGCCCGCTCGCTCGCCGATGCCGTTGACCGTGCACTCGACCTGCCGAGCACCCGCCTTGACCCCCGCGAGCGCGTTGGCGGTCGCCATTCCCAAGTCGTTGTGGCAGTGGACCGAGATGATGACGTTCTCGACGCCGGGGACCTTGTTCACGAGCCCGGCGATCAGCGCACCGAACTCCTCGGGGTAGGTGTAGCCCGTGGTGTCGGGGATGTTGACCACCGTCGCACCCTGCTTGATGACGGCCTCGACCATCCGGTAGAGAAACTCGGGCTCCGCTCGACCGGCATCCTCGGCATAGAACTCGACGTCGTCGACGAACGTGCGTGCGTGCTTGACGGCGGCTACTGCGCGCTCGAGCGCGGTCTCGCGCGTGATGCGCAACTTGTCGCGCAGGTGGCTCTCGGAGACGCCGATCCCCGTGTGGATGCGGGGCCGCGCGGCGGTGGAGAGCGCGTCGGCGGCGACCTCGATGTCCTTGGGGACGGCGCGCGTCAGGCCGCAGACGATCGCACGGTCGCCGACCTCGGCGCCGATGCGCTGCACGCTCTCGAAGTCGCCGGGGCTCGAAACCGGGAAGCCCGCCTCGATGACGTCGACGCCCAGTCGGATGAGCTGGCGCGTGATCTCGAGCTTCTCCTCGGTGTTCATGCTTGCGCCCGGGGACTGCTCCCCGTCGCGCAGGGTGGTGTCGAAGACGTAGACGCGGTCGCCAAAAGACTGGGTCGTGCGGGATGGAGTGTTCACAGGAAGCTCCCTACTCGGTCGCGGAAGAAGCGGCATCGCCGGCTCACGCCATCAGCTGACGGCGGCCGGCCGAGTAAGTCGTCCAAGGTGACGAAGGTAGCTGTGAGTGTCCTGAATCATGGGTGGATTATAGTCGACCGCGCCCGCAGGTGTGGTGATCGCTTCCGTGGACGGCACCCAATCCGAGGTCAGCGGGGGCTGGCCTCGCGGGCCGCGGTCGAGTGACACACGTCCTTGCAGAAGTCCCTGGTGGCGATGGGGGCGTACTGAGAGTGGCAGCTATCGCAGGTCGGGGCGATCGCTCGCTGGTGCACGCGGGCCATCGAGTCGGTCCCCCCGTGCGCCTTGCCCATCAGCGAGCTGTGGCACTGGGTGCAGGGATGGCGCGTGGCGGTGTGGCAGCGACCGCACGCCTTGCCCCCGCCGTACCAGATATCCACCACCGCGGCCCGGGCATGTGCGCCGTTCATAAACTCCGAGGTGTGCGGCATTCGAAGCCCGTGGCACGGGTCGCAGTCGCGCTTCTCGTTATGGCACCCGGAACACTTCACGTCCTGTATCTGCACGCTCTGAAGCGCTGTCGTGCGCGGACGCGCGGCTGTCGCGGCCTTCTCCTCGTGACACGTCGCGCACGCCGCCGAAACCTTGGTGCCGTCATGACACCGCAGACACGGGTCCATTCCCGCGTTATGCAGGCCGACGACCCCCGCGCGCAGCGTGTGGCAGTCAACACAGAGCGCCGATGCGGCGATGGGTTCGGCGTGGGACATGCGGAGCCCTCGCTCGACGTCCGTCTTCGTACCTTCCATGGCGGCAGCGTGGCAGGACGAGCACGAACGCGAGGCGACGCCGCCATAGCCACTCTCGTCCTTCACGTGGGCCCAGGCCGTGCCCATGTGCAGGACTCTGAGCGGGACCCCCGTGGCGTAGCGGCGGACCACACCTCCGCCTTCGTGGCAGGAGACGCAATCCGTCCCTGAGTGCGGATCGGCGCCCTTGGCGGCCTTCGCGTGCTGGGCGGAGGGCCAATGACAGCTCTTGCACAGTCCCGTGTCCGACGTGGTGAATCCGGCGGCGACCCACACGACGAGCAAGGCGGCCGCCACTGCAGCAACGACAAGCAGCCGCGTCCTGGGGCTGAGCGGTGTACGGGCCTTTCGGCCAGCGCCTCGAGAGCCTTCCTTGTCTCCCCCCGAAGGGCCCCGTGACCCCGTGCCGGTCGCTTGCGGCTCGGGAGCCCCCATGATGATCATCAGCCCGATGACCAGGATGAGCAGCAAGAAGACGCCGATAGTCGTGTAGAGGAGGGTCGCCAGTCTCATGTTCGAAGACGGGACCACCAGTACACGCGTCAACGTGGAGAAGTCCTGCATAGCGCGCTCGAGCGGGCCGTTCATCACTGCTCACCCCCCGGCGACGGTGCTGCGCTGATCGCGCCACCCGGGTGCGCGTGCTTCTCATGGCAGACCTTGCAGTCGGACTCAGCGTGGCACCGCGCGCACAGGTCGCGATCCGATTTCGCCGCTTTGACGTGCCCGGCCGTGAATCCGGCGGGATGCGGCATCTCGATGCCATGGCACGCCGAGCAGAAGGCCTCCTTGTGGCAGGTCGAACAACGCGCGTCCGTCTGAGCAGCGTAAGTGGAGTGCAGGCTCACGAAGTTCGATTCGTGTGGCACGCCGGCACCGTGGCAGTCGGCGCAGTCTTCCGCCTTGTGGCAGACGGCGCAGGTCGCCGAGTCGCCCATGCCGTGGCTGGTCTGCCAGCTGGGACCGTGGGTCACAGCGAACGTCGAGAACTTGACGCGATCTGCCACGTCGCGGCCCTCGTGACACAGGTCGCACGCCACGTTCCCTGACGCAAGATGGCACGCCAGACAGCGGTCCATATCATACGAGCGGATCCACTTGGTCGCCGCTCCATGCGCCGTGGTGGAGTGACAATCCGTGCACTCGGCCCCGACGGCGCACGTCGAGTGGTTGGTCCGGATGCCATTGGCGGAGACGACGCCCTGCAGCGCGCCCTCGTGGCACGATCTGCATCGCTCATCGGGCACCGCCGCAGCCTCTCGGGCGACCGCGCTTCCCCGCGGCACGTACGCGTGAAGCGGCTGCTGAACGGCGAATACCATCCTGCCGATCGATCCCGACGGCGCGTGACAGCTCCTGCAGCCCACCTCGGCATGGCCCGAAGCTCGCGTTTCAGCCCGGAATGCACCTCGATCGTGGCACGCAGTGCAGGGCTTGGGGCTGACAACCCCCGACACGCGCAGAACGATCACGAAGGCCGCGCACAGGCCCAAGACCGCCAAGACGAGTCTCCAGCGCCCGTTCCCGCGGCCGGTCGTCCGCACTGAGGTATCGCCTCGCGCCGAATCCTGGGCTTCGCTGGAATCAGTAGCGGGCATTTCACCCTCTTCGACGTTTGCAGACACAGTTCGCGTCACGTGCACCAGCACCCTCACCGGCGTAGCAGTAAGACAGGGGCCGACTTCACCGGGAAGCCGGCCCCCGCTTGCGAGGCTTGGACACCCAGTGTTGCGCGCCGTACTAGCGGGTCAGTCCGATTCCGTTGCCCGCTGCATCGCGGTGACACTTGAGGCAGTTGCCATCATAGGCTTTCTGTGCGGTGCTCGTAACGGGCCGCATCGCCTCCCCGGCCGCGCCGGCGTAGCCCATCCAGACGCGGACCCGGCCCGTGTAGGGAAGGACTCCGTCAGACGTGATGTTCGATGCGCCCGCCGCGACCTGACCGTGCGGGAACGTGAAGTTGCCGGTGACGGTGTTCGCGGAGTCGGTCTGATCGTGGCAGCTGGTACACCCGGCAATCGGCGCATAGGAGGCAGCGCCCGGAACCGCGGCGAACGTACCGGCGACGTGGCCGGTCTTGGAGTCGCGGTTGTCGTTGCCACCGTAGCCCAGCGCCTCGGCACCGGTGTTGTCGGTGCGATACGCGCTACCCGACGTGATGCCCGTACCGTGGTTGCGGTTCTCCTTGATGCCCTTGTCGACGATGGCGTAGGAAGCCTCGGCGTGGCACTCGTCCTCGCCGGTCGACGGGTTGGAGGGACGACCGCAGGTGAGACCGGCCACGAGGGCGTGGGTCTCGTTGGCGTCCGGAGCGACACCGTGGATCAGGATGTCGCCCGCGGCCGTGGTGGACACGATGGAGCTGTTGTTCGACACGAAGCGCTCGACGGCTGCGTCGGTGGCGCCCAGGTCGTCCCAGACGGCGTCAAGTCCGCCGTAGGTGCCATCGCCCTCGAGGTCGTTGTTCGCCGACTCGTTGAAGAGCAGCTTGGCGGCGAAGAGCTTGTACTTCGAGCTGTCGGCACCATGCGGGTTCGACGCATGGCAGCGGCGCGTGGCGCATCCGTAGCGATGGCCCGTCTCGTAGCCCGGCTCGGGCGTGGCGCCGGTGCCGTCCCAGTAGCCATCGGCGACGAGGTCGAGGGCGCTGTCGTTGTGGGGGCCGCCGCCGTTCGCGGCGCCGCCCGCATCGACCTTGTTCGTGATCGCGGCAGTGCGCTGGGCCGGAGTAGCGGCCATCCACGCGGGACCGCCGACGGGATACAGCGGATCGGCTGGATCGACCTCCGGCACCCAATTCACATCGTACGGGGTCCACGTGACGAGCTTGGCGGACACAGTGGTCCCCCCGGTGTGACAGCAGGCGCACGTCGTGTTGTCCGTAGGCAGCAGTTTCGTACCTTGGCCTACGGCACGGTGGACAGAGTGGCACACGCCGCACTTGGCGGTCGTGGCCAGGTAGTTGCCGTGCACGCCGGGGTTGGCCGCGTTGTCCCCGATCGTTCCGAGCGCTGGTCCGCTGTCTCTCGGACCCGGGGTCGTGGTCCATTGGTAGTAGTCGGTCTTGATGCCCCAGAAGCCGGCCGGGTGTATGCCCGGATCGTGACAGGAAGCGCACGTGACATGGCCAGCGGCGATCGCGGCGATCACTGCGGGGTCTGTGCTCTTGTGGCACTTGTCGCAGTTGTCTTCGTGCTCCTGGGAGATGTTCGCCTTGTGACAGTCCAGGCAGTCCGGCCTGATCAGTCCGCCTTCATGGACGGCGACGTGCGCTCCCCCGCCGAAGTGGCACGAAGCACAGCGGGTGTCGCCGGCAGCGATCGCGCCACTGACGGCCGGATCGGACGACTCGTGACACTGGGCGCACGTCAGTGCGGAGTGGATCGGGAGCAGGTTCGTACCCGGATGGCATCCGGGGTCCTGACAAGTGACAGCGGGGGTCGCGGTCTGATGGAAGGCGACGTGGTCGGTCTCGGCGCTCGGATGGCACGTGGCGCACTGCTTGTCGCCGGCGGCTATCGCTGAGATCACGATCGGGTTCGACGACTCGTGACATTGGGCGCACGTGAGCGCCGAGTGGATCGGGAGCAGGTTCGTACCCGGATGGCATCCGACGTCCTGGCAGCTGACGGCCGGTGTCACCGTGTCGTGGGTCGCGACGTGTCCCGCATCGGCACCTGGATGACACGCCGAGCACGCGGAGTTGGATGCCGCGATCGCACCGACCACCGCGGGGTCGGTGCTGCCGTGACACGTGGCGCACACGAAGGTACCGCCGGCGTCGGGCGTGCGACCGTTGTGCTCGATCGTGAGCGAGGAATCGTGGCACGGCGTACAACCGGTCACGTCCGCCGGAATGTGCATATCAGATGGCGTACCCGGATGGCCGTCGGTGACGGCATGGCAGTCTGCGCACGGGTGATCGTGCTCGTCGAGCGGGCTTCCCGGCGCATGGCAGCTTTCGCAGTTGATGTAGGTGATCGGCATATCTTCGCCGGTCGGGTTTATGGCGAAGACCGCCGAGATCGTGTGGTTCGCGGAGACGTTGGTGAAGGTGTACGTGCTCACGGCGCCGACTGAAACGCCGTCGACCAGCACTTGGGCGATTCCGTAGCCCGGATCCGGTGCAATGGTGTAGGTCTGCGAGCCACCGTGGGCGACCTCGGTCGTCCCAGAGGGGTCGATCGAGCCGTTGGGACCCGCCGTCGCGGTGATGGCGTAGGGGCCGAACACGTCGGGGATCCCCGTCGGCGAGTAGGCCAGGTCATCGACCCACATCTGTGCCGCGTTGACGCACCTCCACCTCGTGCCGTGGGTGGCGGTGACGGTGGAGGCCGAGAGCATCGGGATCGCGTAGCCGGTTGCGCCGGCGGCCTTGAGAGGCGTCCAGACGTCGGCGGCGTTCGTGCGGCTCGAGAGCGTGTAGGTCTGCGAGGTGAAGTTCAGGACGAGGCGGTACTGCGTCCAACCGGTGGTGTAGGTCCCCACCGGGGTGTAGGCGTTGGTGGTGTAGCCGTTGGGGTTGCCGGCCTTGGAGGTGTAGACGCGCAGCGCGCCGCCCTCCTGGAAGTCGACGAGGAAGCCGCGGGCGGCGTTGTTGATCGTGGCGTCGATGTCGTCGACGGTGCGCCTGGTGGCGGTCGTGTCGCAGTAGGCCCAGAACCTGATCTCGGCTCCGTCAGAGGACATGCCGCCGGTCTGGGACTCGATGACGCCGGTCTGACCGGTCCCGTTGCCTTGGAGCCAGCCCGACTGCGAACCGTTCTTGGCGAGCGTGTTGTCGTACTCGGCGCGTGCCGGGGCGCCGAACAGCGTCCAGATGGCGGGATTGAGAGCGGCGCCGTCGGTGCCGCTCTCGAAGCCGGCGTCGACCAGTGTGCCGGGCGACGCAGCGAAGGCGGGCGTCACGGCGAGACACAGGATGATTCCGAGCGTGATTGCGGCCCACACTCGGGCGTGGCGCGCTACTGTCACGCGCGGATGCTCCCGCAACGAGCGGGTCGCTGCCCCGAAACGTGCCCTCCAGAGACTCATCTGTTCGCCCCCCCAGGCGTGGTGAAGCAGAAGTGAAGAACCCCGCTGGGGGCCGGCCCCGGCAGAGCCGGCCCCCGATGGGTCGTGGAGTGTAGTCACACCCCGTCGTTCGAACGACGCGCTAGTGGGTCAGGCCGATACCGTTGCCTGCACCGTCGCGGTGACACTTGAGGCACTGGCCGTCGTAGGCCTTCTGGTTCGTGCCTGCGGTGAACGTCATCGTCGTTCCAACGCTACCGCCGTAACCCGCCCAGATGCGGGAGCGAGGAGCGTTGCGGTTCTCGAGCTGGTTCTGCGCCCACGTCTTGGTGGTGTCGTAGGGCAGCTTCGCAGGATCGTACGCCTGCGCCGGGAAGGTCGTGATCTCGCTCGCGATGCCGAGGTTCGACCCACCGTAGGCGACCTGGCCGTGCGGGAACGTGAAGTTGCCCGCGACCGTGTTGGCGTAGTCCTTCTGATCGTGGCAGCTGGTGCAGCCGGCGATCGCGGCATAGGAGGCAGCGCCCGGAACCGCGGCGAACGTACCGGCGACGTGGCCGGTCTTGGAGTCGCGGTTGTCGTTGCCACCGTAGCCCAGCGCCTCGGCACCGGTGTTGTCGGTGCGATACGCGCTACCCGACGTGATGCCCGTACCGTGGTTGCGGTTCTCCTTGATGCCCTTGTCGACGATGGCGTAGGAAGCCTCGGCGTGGCACTCGTCCTCGCCGGTCGACGGGTTGGAGGGACGACCGCAGGTGAGACCGGCCACGAGGGCGTGGGTCTCGTTGGCGTCCGGAGCGACACCGTGGATCAGGATGTCGCCCGCGGCCGTGGTGGACACGATGGAGCTGTTGTTCGACACGAAGCGCTCGACGGCTGCGTCGGTGGCGCCCAGGTCGTCCCAGACGGCGTCAAGTCCGCCGTAGGTGCCATCGCCCTCGAGGTCGTTGTTCGCCGACTCGTTGAAGAGCAACTTGGTGGCGAAGAGCTTGTACTTCGAGCTGTCAGCACCGTGCGGGTTCGTGGCGTGGCAGCGACGAGTGGCGCATCCGTAGCGATGACCCAACTCGTAGCCGATCTCAGGTGTGCTGCCCGTGCCGTCCCAATAGCCGTCAGCGACAAGGTCGAGAGCGCTGTCGTTGTGGGGGCCGCCGCCGTTCGCGGCGCCGCCCGCAG
>CAZXWK010000028.1:0-23523 GCA_964644675.1 uncultured Eubacteriales bacterium
CGATGACCTGGCGCATGGTCTCGATGGGGCACGGCGAGCCGGCCATGATGCCGGTCCGCAGCGACGTGAGGTCGAACATCTCGAACATCGGGTGCGCGAGCTCGGCGATGAACATCGTCGGGACGCCGTAAACGGCGGTGGCCCGCTCCTTCTGGATGGCCGCGAGCACCAGCAGCGGGTCGAACTGCTCGACGCCGATGATGGTCGCGCCGTGCGTGAGGACCGCGAGCACGCCGAGCACGATGCCGAAGCAGTGGAAGTACGGGACGGGCAGACAGACGCGATCCTTCTCGGTGAACTTCTGGCGCTCGCCGATGTAGAAGCCGTTGTTGAGGATGTTGCGGCTGGTGAGCATGACGCCCTTGGGGAAACCCGTCGTGCCCGAGGTGTACTGCATGTTGATGACGTCGTCGGGATCGAGCGATGCGGTCAGCTCGCGCAGGGCGGCGTCATCGCCGTGCTGGCCAAGGACGATCAGCTCGGGCATCGAGTAGAAGCCACGGTGCTTCTCGGGACCCATGTAGATGAGGTTCTTGAGGAACGGGAACTCCTCGGAGTCCAGATGGCCGCGCTCCTGGGTCATGGATTCGGGAACCAGGCCGCGCACGATCTCCACGTAGTCGACGTCGCGGAACGAGTCGATGATGACGAGCGCCTTCATGTCGGACTGCTTGATGACGTAGGCGAGCTCGTGGCTCTTGTAGACCGGGTTCACGGTGACGAGCACCACCCCGATCTTGGCCGTCGCGAAGGCGAAGGTGAGCCAGTCGGGCACGTTGCGGGCCCAGATGCCCAGGTGGTCGCCCTTCTGCATGCCGATGGCGAGCAGGCCCTTGGCGAGGTTGTCCACGCGCTCGTTGAACTCGTTGTAGCTCCACCGCAGGGCGCGGTCCGGGTAGACGATGAAGTCCGCGTCGCCGCGCGCCTCGACCATCTCGTCGAAGTACTGGCCGATCGTGAGATCCGTGTGCAGTTTGACGTCCATGTCGCCCCCCTACGCCGGTGCGTACACGACGGCGAGGATGCGTGCGGGTGCGTCGCCGTGCGCGCGCAGCTGGTGCGGGACGATCGAGTCGTAGTAGATGCTGTCGCCCGCGGCCAGGACGTGGAGGTCCTTGCCGTACTCGATCTCGATCTCGCCGTCCATCACGAAGACGAACTCCTCGCCCTCGTGGCTCGAGAGCTTGTGCTCGCCCGCGGCCGACGGGTTGACGGCGATCATGAACGGCTCCATGTGGCGCCTGGTCTTGCCCTCGGCGAGCGAGAAGAAGTCGAGCACGCCGGCGTCACTCGAGGTCTCAAGCGACTTGAGACGGGCGACCTCCTCGGCCTCGTCCTTACGCGTGACGACCGGGCCGACACTCGTGTCGTCGTCGAGCAGCGTGCCCAGGCGGACGCCGAGGGCGCGCGTGATCTTGATGAGCGGGGCGAGCGAGGGGGCGAGCTGCCCGTCCTCGAGCCCCGAGACGACCGAGACGTCGCAGTCGCAACGCTCGGCCAGCTCAGCCTGCGACAGGCCGAGCGACTCGCGCAGCGTGGTGATCTTGGTGCCGATGCGGTTGTCCGCCATGGATCCCCATCCCCTTCCCCGTCTCCGTCCGCGCACTTCAGCGGACGCGTGCGGATAGGGTACCCCGAAGTACCGCGCGAGGGTACCGCGCGGTGAGCGCGGCGCAGGTCGCGCGGCCGACAAGCGGAGAGGCCGCCCAGGCAGGCGGCCTCTCCCACGCACTGCGGACTCAGGAGCCGCGTAGCCTAGCGGACCTTCACGGTCCGGTACTTCGAGTAGCCCACGCCGGGCCGATAGGCGCGGATGCGCCAGCTTCCGGCCGAGGTCAGCTTGAGGTTCTTGCGGTAGGCACCGCCGGCGTCGGCCGTTGCCGTCACCTTCACCTTGCGGACCCAGCGGCGGCCCAGCTTCTTCTCGGCGTAGATCGTCACGGGCTTGCCGCTGCTCGCGACGCCGGCACCGATGCGGCCCGTGACGGCGAACGGGCGCTTGACGCGCACCCTGGCGGGTACGGCGGGCGCGCTCTTCGCGACGACGGGAGTCGCGAGCATCCACTCGCCCATCGCCTGGCCCAGGTCGCCGCCGCCCCAGTAGACCGCGCGGTAGTACGTCGGGCGGTCGGGGGCGATCTGCGTGACCACGAAGCCGGTCTCGGTCTCCTGGTGGAAGTAGTCGTCCTCCCACGTCTCGCCATCGAACGAGTGATAGATCTTGAGCGTCCGGCCGCCGGTCGCGAGCGAGCCGTCACCGCGACGCAGCTCGATGCGGAACGTGATGGGCGTCCCGTACACCGGCGACAGCGTGTCCGGCGTCAGGGTGATCGTCGGCTTCTCGAGCGCGACGAAGCGCATCGAGGCCGTCGGCGCGCTGGGCCACGGCGCCTTGCCACGCACCTCGATGCTGACCGTCTGGCCGGGGGCGATCGCGTCGGGGCAGTCCCACGAGAACAGCGTGTCGACGAAGCTGGTCCCGCCCATCTCACGCCCGATGACGTCGACGCTGGAGACCGTGACCGACGACGTGTTGGTGACCGAGGCGGTCCACACGCGCATGTCGCCGTCGGCGACCGGGCCGCTCACGCCGTTGAGTCGGAGCGCGATCGCCGCCGAGGGGCCGGTGCGCTTGTAGGCGTACGGCACGACCTCGCCGACCGTCCAGCCTGCCGCGGCCTCGTCGGGCCGCGAGGAGTGGAAGGTCGTCCAGTCGCCCGGCGCGAGCAGTTCGCACCCGACCCAGAAGTCGCTCGTGACTGACGGGTTCTCGGCCCAGGAGACGCGGACCTTGTCGACGGCGACCGTGACCGAGCTGTCGTTAGTGATCAGCCCGTCGACGAAGTGCAGATCCGTGCCGTAGTCGTAGGCGCGGACGACCGCCGAGACGGTCACCGTCGCCTCCCCCTCGCAGCCGAGCGCGAGCGAGGGCAGCGCGAACACGAAGCACGCGGCGGCCAAGAGCAGCGCGCCCAGAGTGGCCATGCGCGCACGAACGTGGGTCTTCACCGGTCTCTCCTCCCCTGCGGATCCGGCGGTGCTCGGTTGACACCGCCGCACCACCCCTATCGGCACGAATGGCAGCTGTTGGAATAGGACGACCGTCACACTCCCGATTGTGTTGTGACCTCCGTCACGCCGTAAGACGACACACCGGCGTTCGCGGATGCCGACGTGCCGAGCGGGAACGGGTATCCTTCCCAGCAGGTGTCCAACGAGCGGTACGAGGGCGGTGACATGGCGACCGATATCGATGCGCTCCGCCTCAACGTCCGCTACGACGAGGGCAGCGGGCCGGTCATGGTCCTGCTCCACGGCATCAACTCCGACGCGACCGACTGGCGCGTGGTCATCGACACCATCGGGAGCGGCTACCGCTTCATCGCGGTCGATCTGCTCGGCTTCGGCGAGTCTCCCAGGCCGCTCGACATCGACTACACCGCCGACGAGCACGCGACCGTCATCCACAACACGCTCCGCGACCTGGGCGTGGACCGGCCGTTCCTTCTTGTCGGCTACTCCCTGGGCGGCGACATCGCCATCCGCTACGCGGCCACCTGGCCCGCGCAGGTCAGGCGCCTGTTCCTGCTCTCGACGCCGTTCTACCTGCCACCCGACACCTTCTCGGCGAAGGGCTTCGGCACGCAGTACCTGCAGGTGATCGCGTTCCAGCGCATCTGGAAGTTCGTCGCGAGGTCGAAGAAGCGCGACAACCTGCTCTACCAGATCGTCGACGGCCGGGCGCAGGACTTCGCCAAGCAGTTCCTGCGGACCGACGACGTCGCCACGAGCTGGGAAGTCATGAGCAAGAACCTGCGCAACTGCATAGCGAGGGCGACGTTCGTCAACGACCTGCCACGGCTGGACATGCCCGTGACGTTCGCGCTGGGGATCCGCGACCCGATCGTCCACCCCGACCAGACGCCGGCTCTCAAGGTCCTGATGCCCGAGATGGACATCCGTCGCATCGTCGGGCTCTCGGCCGACCACTTCATGCTGCTCAACCTGCCCGAGACGGTCGCGCGCGAGATCGTTCGCGACGAGGTGAACGGCCTGCACGTGCGGTACCGCGCACAGCCGGATACGGCGGCCGGTACCGACCTGCCGGTGCCGGCGGTGTTCCTGCACGGCGTCGTCGAGGCGCCGAGCTTCTGGATCCCCGTCGCCCGCGGCCTGTCCACCATCCGGGAGGTCGAGTGCATCGACCTGCTGGGCTGCGGCGAGTCGCCGACCCCGCTCTCGAGCCGCTACGGTCTCGAAGACCACGTCGACGCCGTCGTCCGCACGCTGAAGCGCGACTTCGGCGACCGGCCGGTCCAGCTCATCGGCCACGGCTTCGGCGCGACGGCCGCGCTGGGCGTCGCCCGCGCCGAACCCGATCGCGTCGCCGGCGTCACCGCGTTCTCGCCGCTGATCGTCGACCCCGAGCGCTCCGAGTCGGGCAGCCGCTCCGCTGCCGAGGTGCTCGCGATCCGAGACCGCGCACGCGCGATGGCGACCGATCCGCGGATGCGCGTCGCAGCCGAGCACGCCGAGACCACGCTGATCCCGCTGGTCCGCACGATCGACAACGGCGTGCTGGGAACCGACCCCGCCACGGTGATGGCCGAGCAGCGCCGACCGGTCACGTTCGTGGTGCCCACAGAGGACGCGGCGACACCGGTCGGATATCTGGAGCGCCTCGCGACCTGCACCGACGAGGCGCGCCTCCTGCGCCCCGATGGCTCGCGCTGGCTCCCGATCGACAACCCTGCCGCAACGGTCCTGCTCCTCGCCCCCGAAGCGCAGGACGGTGCGCGGATCGCCGCCGAGACCCCTGCGCCCCGGCGCGAGCTCTTCCTCGAGACCGCGCGGGAGACGTTCGCGAGCGCCTCGAACCAGGTGATGTGGCGCGGCCTGGTCATGATGGCGCTCGGCATCGTGCTGCTGTTCGTCCAGCACGTGCCGCCGACCCTGCTCACGATCGGCGCCGCCATCTGGGTACTGGTCGAGGGGGTCACGACGATCGCGGGCTCGTTCGGCCTGCGTCGCAGTGGCAAGAATGGCTGGCTGCCTTGGCTGCTCATCGGCGGATTGTCGATCCTGGTGGGCCTGTTCCTGCTGCTCAGGCGCGACGTGAGCGTGAGGATTATCGCGCTGGTGATCGCCGCCCGAGCGCTCTACATCGGCGTGGCCAACCTCTACATCGTCCGGCGGGTCGGCGCGCTCCCCAAGGCGCGCTGGCTGTTGGTGTTCGAGGGGATGCTCGGGCTGATGATCGGCGTGTTCCTTCTCGTCGACCCCAGCCTGGGTGCGCGTATGCTCAAGGTGGTGCTCGAGTGGTACCTGATTGGCGCGGGATTCTCTGCGGTCGCGTATGCGGTCGCGAATAGACGCGCGATCAAGAAGCGTGTGGACGCCGTACTGGTAGCCAGAACCGAAGGAGCAGCATCGTGAGGAGAGTGCTCATCGCACTCGTGCTCGGCGCCAGCCTGGCGTTCTCGGGCACGGCAAGCGCTTTCGCCCAGACCTCGATCACGGTGAGCGCCCCCGCTGCGGTGCGCGCGTACAAGTCGTTCGTCGTGCGCGGTACCGCGACGGGAGCGATCGCGAACGGCGAGGGCGTGGGCGTCCACTTGCAGAAGGCCAGCGGCGGCTCGTGGACGACGGTCTCCTCGGTGCCGGCCGTCGTCTCCGGCGGTGGGTTCTCGGCGAGCATGAGCTGCCCGTCGCGGGGTCGCTACCGCGTCGTCGCGGAGATCGCGGCGTCGCCCGCACACCCGGCCGCCCACTCCCCCGCGGCGAGCGTGAAGGCGGTGGGGCCCAAGGTCGTGGCGCTCACGTTCGACGATGGCCCGTGGCGCGGCTCGACCGACAAGATCGTCGCCATCCTCAAGGCGAACGACGTCCAGGCCACGTTCTTCGTGCTCGGCGCCCAGGCCAAAGGGCAGCCCCAGCGGCTGAAGGCCATCGCCGCCGGAGGCAACCTCATCGGGACGCACAGCTTCAAGCACGCGATGATGAGCAAGCGGAGCGCGAAGGCGAACGCCGCCGACCTCAAGCGCTGCATCCAGATCACCCAGTCGGTCACCGGGCAGCGCATGCGCTGGTTCCGCCCGCCCGGCGGCGCGACCAACGCCAGCGTCCGTCGCACGGCCGCAGGTCTGGGCCTGCGCCAGGTGATGTGGAGCGTGGACACCCGCGACTACACGCAGCCCGGGACGAGCAAGATCGTCAGCGTGGCGACCAAGCAGGCCAAGAACGGCTCGGTCATCCTGATGCACGACGGCGGCGGGAACCGCACCCAGACCGTCAAGGCGGTCCCCGACATCATCAAGAGGCTCAAGGCCAGAGGCTACGACTTCGTGACGCTGGATGAGCTCGTGGCGCTGGGATACAAGCCGAAGTAGCGACGTCGAGGGCGCGCGGAGTTCGCCGCCGTCCTCCGCTCACGTCCTCGCCGGGGGCCCTGACGCCTTCGGCGTCCTCCCCGGCTGCGGAGTGTTCGCTGGAGAACGACGGCGAACTCCGCGCGAACCGGGCCCCTCCCTGCGAGCTACTCCCCGAAGACCTTCGCAGCTTGCTCCAGCACGTCCGGAATCGGAATCCCTTGCGGGCAGCGGTCTTCGCAACTGCCGCACTGCGTGCAGGCCGAGGCCTTCTCGGCGAGCTTGGAGTAGCCGCGCTTGGCGGACTCGACGTCGTCGTAGAGGCTCGCGTTGTTGAGCTGCCGGATACAGCCGGGGATGTCGACGCCGACCGGGCACGGCATGCAGTAGCGGCACGCGGTGCAGTCGGCTACGATGCGCGACCGGTAGGCGTGCTGGACGCGGTCGACGATGCGGAGCTCGTCCTCGGTCAGCGAGTCGGCAAGTGCTTCCTCGGCGGTCGCAAGGTTCTGCTCGACCTGCTCCATCGTGCTCATGCCGGACAGCAGCATCGAGACGTCGTCGTCGTTCCAGACCCAGCGCAACGCCCACTCGGCCGCCGTGCGTCGGGGCTCGGCCGAGTCCCACACCGCCTGAACGTCCGCCGGTACGCGACCGGCGAGGCGACCACCCTTGAGCGGCTCCATCGCGATGACGCCCAGCCCGCGATCGGCGGCGTAGCGGACGCCCTCGGTGCCGGCCTGGAACTCGGTGTCGAGCAGGTTGTACTGCACCTGCGCGAAGGTCCAGTCGCCCTCGTCCACGATCTGCCGGAACACCGGGAACGGGTCGTGGAACGAGAACCCCGCGTAGCGGATGCGCCCGTCGGCCAGCGCGTCGCTCAGGAAGCGCGTCACGCCGCACGCCTTGAGGTTCTCCCAGTACTTCTCGTTGAGGGCGTGGAGCAGGTAGCAGTCGAGGTGGTCGGTCTGAAGCCGCTCGAGCTGCCCCTCGAGATGGCGCTCCATGTCGTCGCGCTCTCGGATCAGCCAGCTCGGCAGCTTGGTCGCGAGCAGCACGCGGTCGCGGTAGCCGTCCGCGAGCGCCCGCCCGACGAAGCCCTCGCTCTCGCCCGGCTCCGAGAACGACGAGCCGTGGTACGGGTAGGCGGTGTCGACGTAGTTGACCCCGCGATCGATCGCGTGGCGGAGCATAGACGTCGCGAGCGGCTCGTCGATGCGCGTGGTATCGCCGTCGATGACGGGTAGCCGCATGCAGCCGAAGCCGAGCACGGAGACCTTGGGTCCCCTCTCGCCGAGCTTGCGATAGAGCACCGGGTGGGCCTAGCCCTCGCCGTCGATGCGGTCGAGGAGCTCCTCGGTCTCGTTCTCGGCGACCGCGCCCTCCGCCGAGACGATCTCGCCGGCGTTGCCCGAGAGCATCGAACCGGCCTCGACGGCGATGCCGACGACCTTGCCGACCGCGTCGCGGAACTCGGCCTTGAAGCCGTGCTTGTCCTCGGGCTCGCCCGACGGCGCGGAGGCGTCGGCCTCGGGCGTCTCGGCGGTCTCGGGGTTCAACTCGTCGGTCATCGTGGCTCCTTGCTTCGAGCGAGGCTCGGGATGGTCGAATGAACAGCGTGGACTATTGTACCCCCGGATGCGACGTCCGGCCGCCACCATCGGGCCTCGGCGCGCACCGGCGGCGGCCCGCCGACCCTAGCGAAGCTGGCTCCAGGCAAGTCCGGCCGCGATCCACCACATCACGACCCCGATCCCGATGTCGAGCACGCGCCACGCGACCGGCCGCTCGAAGACCGGCGCGAGCAGGCGCGCACCGAAGCCCAGCAGCGCGAACCACAGCAGCGACGCGGTACACGCACCCGCCGCGAACGCCACGCGCGGCGCGGCCTCGAGCTGCGCCGCGACGCTGCCGAGCAGGACGACGGTGTCGAGGTAGACGTGCGGGTTGAGCAGGCTGACGGCGAGGGTCGCGCCGACCGCCGCGCCCGTGGTCGCGAGCGCGACGCCTCCCGCGCGCGGGTGGCCGGCGACGCCCGTGTCGCCGCCCTCGGCGGGGGTCTCGGCGGTGAGCGCGCCCGGCTTGGCCGCGGAGCGGAACGACAGCGCCCCGAACACGACCAGGAACGCGGCGCCGGCCCACGCGGCGATCGCGGTGATGAGCGGAAAGCGGCTCACGAGCGACCCGAAACCCACCGCTCCCAGCACGATGAGCGTCCAGTCGCACAGCACGCAGACGGCGACGACGGCGAGCACGTGCTCGCGCTTCAGGCCCTGCCTGAGCACGAACGCGTTCTGCGCGCCGATCGCGATGATGAGGCTGGCCCCCAGGCCCAGGCCCGAGATCCACGCCGCCAGCACTGGTGTCACGCGACTCCCGTCCGTCGGATGCGTGGCGACAGTATCGCAGGTGGGCGGGTACCATGTGCAGCAGGGCCCCGGGGAGCGAGGAGCGGCGATGTCCAAGGAGTACCAGAAGGCGAAGTCCGCCGAGAAGTCTCACGAGACGGACGCGCCCCACCCCAAGCTCAACAAGAACGGCAAGCTCGACCGCACCTTCTACGAGCAGGAGTTGCTGAAGCTCCAGATCGAGCTCGTCAAGCTGCAGGAGTGGGTGCGCCAGGAGGGCCTGCGGATCGTCGTGATCTTCGAGGGCCGCGACGCCGCCGGCAAGGGCGGCACCATCAAGCGCATCACCGAGGCGCTCAACCCGCGCGTTTGCCGCGTGGTCGCGCTCCCCTCGCCCACCGAGCGCCAGAAGACGCAGTGGTACTTCCAGCGCTACGTCGAGCAGCTCCCGGCCGCCGGCGAGATCGTGCTGTTCGATCGCTCGTGGTACAACCGCGCCGGCGTCGAGCGGGTCATGGGCTTCGCCTCCGAAGCCGAGGTCGAGGAGTTCTTCCGAGAAGTGCCCGAGTTCGAACGCATGCTGCGGCGCTCCGGCATCATCCTCGTGAAGTACTGGTTCTCCGTCTCCGACGAGGAGCAGGACCGCCGCTTCCAGGACCGCCTCGACAACCCGCTCAAGCGCTGGAAGTTCTCGGAGATGGACCTGGAAGGGCGCGACCGCTGGGAGGAGTACTCCCGCGCCAAGGACGAGATGTTCAAGTACACCGACACCAAGGACTCGCCCTGGTGGGTCGTCGAGAGCGACGACAAGAAGCGGGCGCGGCTCAACTGCATCAGCCACCTGCTCTCGCAGGTCTGCTACGAGGACGTGCTACCGCCCAAGATGGTGCTCAAGCCCCGCAAGGCGGCGAGCAAGGGCTACGTCCGCGTGCCGCGCGACTCGCAGACCTACGTGCCGCACCGGTACTAGCCAGCCGGGTATCGCGGGAGCCGCTGCCGAGTCGCGGGAGCGCGTCGCCCTGCGCCCGCCCGCGCGTTATGCGGACTCAAGCCGCGCCGCGATCTCGCCCGTGAGCGCCGCGCGTTGCTCCGGGGTGAGCGCCTTGATCGCTGCCCATACCTCGGGGCAGTGCGCGTCGGGCCCCATCTCGAGCACGTCCCGGATGGCGAGGTCGACACGCTTGCGGTTCGCCTTGTCGTTCTCGAGTCCGAGCGCTTCGAACACGTCGGTCATATGGCGCAGGTAGCACGACACGAGCATCCCCCTCTACCGTCCGGACGGACGCCAGCGTCCCGGTTGGCTGCGCGGCTGGCAGACGACGCCTACGAAGCGCCCCGGGTACGCAGGAACGTGACCAAGCGCATGTCCTGGGTGCGGATGTGGTTGCTGAGCCACTGCGTGAAGAACGCCGCCAGCTCCTCGGGCACGATGTTGTCCTCGTTGAAGTACTTCGCCGCGTACTTCAGGGTCTCGCCCGACAGCTGCTCGTGCAGGGCGCGGTGGGTCGGGTACTCGGGGTAGCCCGACGCGGCCATCAGGTCCTCTTCGTCGGCGAAGTGCTGCACGCAGTAGTCGGTGAGCCCGTAGATCGCGTCAGCGAGCGAGTCCTCGTCGCTTTCGCACCGCCCGTCGGAACCGATCGTGCACGTCTGCACGGCATCTTGCAGCCGGTTCGCGAGCTCGAACAGGCCGCGGTGCTGCTCGTCGATCTCGGCGTTCCCCGTCTCGAGAGCGGGGTCCCACTCGAAGTACGCCATGGCTGGCTCCTGTTCGCGCGCCGCGCTGTCTTCCGATTCCATGCTAGCCGATTCACCCTCTCTGAGGTGGGAGAACGCGTTACCGACCGGACAGTCCATAGCGCCGCCGACGGACTGGCTCGTAGACTTGCCGAATGGGACGACTCCTCAGACTGCAGCCCGATCGCCCCGACCGGGCGGCGCACGGCTACGTGTACTACCGCTGGACCTCGGCGTACATGCGCGTGGTGCGCTTCTTCCTCGATGGGGGTGGCCGAGGCTTCGAGCCGTTGCGCTCCGCCGCCGCGCGTCACCTCGAGCGGACGCATCACGCGAAGGTCGTCTCGGCGGGTGACGCGCGCCGGCTCATCCGCATCGACGCGCCGATCGACTACCGGGGCCTCGAGAGCGTGGTGCCGTTCCCGGTCGCGCGCGACATCGTGCTCGACGCCTCGGCCCCGATCGCGCTCGCGAAGTGCGCGTGCCGGGACGTGGCCGAGAAGCGCGGCGATCGCGACCACGACTGCGGCCCGCTCGAGACGTGCCTCTATATCGGCGATCCCATCGCGACCTTCGTCGCCGAGAAGCAGGTCGGGGCGCGGCTCGTCTCGGCGGATGAGGCACTCGCGGTCGTGGACGAAGCCGCTCGGCGCGGCAACGTGCACACGCTGTGGTTCAAGGACGCGGCCGGCGACCGCATGTACGCGCTGTGCAACTGCTGCACCTGCTGCTGCATCGGCCTCAAGTCGCAGGAGGCCGGCTTCTCGCCGCTCGCGGGGTCCGGCTACGTCGCGCGCGTGGACGGCGCGCGCTGCACGAGCTGCGGCAACTGCGTCGGGACGTGCGCGTTCGATGCGCTGTCGCTGCCGGGCAGCACCGAGCCGGCCGCCGTGCGCGAGCCGCTCTGCCTGGGCTGCGGGATCTGCGTCGCAGCCTGCCCCTCGCGCGCGATCTCACTCGAGCTCGCCCAGGATGGCCCCGCGCCGGTGCCGTGGAGCAGACCGGCCGAGTAGCACCGCATGCGCATCGCCGCCAGCGCTCTGCGTCCCACCTCGCGCGGCGTTCGTCCGACGACGGCGGACTCAGTCCTCGGTGTGCGCGCGCCGCTCTCGGATGAGCCGCTCGAGCTGCTCCTCGAAGTGCTCGCGGTCCTCGTCGGTGAACTTGGACGGCCCGCCGTGGCGGCGTCCGGCCCTGCGCTCTTTCGCCTCGGCATGGCGGACGGCGAGCTCGGCGTCGATCGTCGCGAGGTAGAAGATGCGTCCGCGCGGACCGATCGCACCCGCGCCGCGGCCGAGCGCCATGGCCGCGAGCCCGATGTCCTGCGTCACGACGATGTCGCCGGCCTCGAGTCGCTCGACGATCGCGAAGTCGGCCGCATCGCGCCCGCCGCTCACGCGCACCGCATCCACTCCGGAGCGCGACGTGTACCGCTCGAGATTCTGGGTGTCGTTCGCGACGAGCGTGACCGCGAAGCCGTGAGCGCGGCCGATCGCGATGGCCTCGCGCGTGACCGGGCACGCGTCGGCGTCGATGAACAGTGTGCTCACGACGACCCCCCGGCGTCGCCCGGCTCGTCGTGGGGCCACAGCGCGCACGTCCACTCGTTGCAGATCGGCGCGCGGTACTCTCGCGGGATGAGGCAGCCCGTCTCGGGATGGCAGAAGACGCACTTGCGGACGTCGACCCACGCAGGCAGCGAAGCGCGGTAGGCCTCCCCCTCGGGCGTCGGCTGGTGGCTCATGCGCGGGTCGTGGAGCGGCTCGACGCCGGGCTCACCCGCGTGCAGCGCATCGGCCGACACGCGTAGCGCACCGCTCGCGCTCAGCCGCTCGAGCCACAGGTCGATGTAGTCGGGGAGCCACTGCTCGCCGGCGTACTCGCCGTTCTCGTCGAGCGCGAGGTAGAGCATGCAGCACAGTCCGCCGCACGCGTGGCACAGCGCGAAGTCCTCGACACCCGGTGCGGCGTTCCCTGTCATCGGTCCTTCTCGGCAGGCGGTTCAGGCGGTGCGCAGCGCGTCGGCGAGCGTCTCGGGCAGACCGGCGGTCTCCATGGCACGCGCGACGGCCTCGACATCGTAGCCGACCCGGCGGAACGCGGTCTCCGCGATCGGTGCGCCCGGCGCACCCGCGGCGATCGAGAGCTCGACCCAGCACGCGCGCGGATCGCCGTCCTTGGGCTTGCCGACCGAGCCGCTGTTCACGTAGTGGATCGTGCGCCCCTCGGCTCCCGTGACGGTCCGGTGATAGGGGACGTGCACGTGGCCGACGCACACGACGTCCGCGCCCGCCGCGTCGGCGAGCCGGGCGAGCTGGTCGTCGGTGCGGTCCGGCAGCAGGTACTCGTTGATCTTGCGCGGGCTGCCGTGCGCGAGCAGGACGCGGACGCCGTCGACGTCGATCCGCAGCTCGTCGGGCAGCGCCGCGAGCCACTCGTGGTCGGCGTCGTCGAGTGCTGCGTCGGTGAACCCGTAGGATGCCGCACCGTCCTCGCGCGCCCGGTCCGTGGCGTAGTAGCAGCCGCACTCGCCGCGCCGATTCCCGATCCCGTCGTCGTAGTTGCCGCGCACGGCCGGGAGCCCTCGCGACCGGACCCGGTCGATCACGCCCGCGGGATCGGGCCCGTAGCCGACCAGGTCGCCCAGGCAGTAGACCTCGTCCACGCCACACGCCTCGATGTCGGCGAGGACCGCGTCGAGCGCAACCGAGTTCCCGTGCACGTCCGAGAAGAGCGCGAAGCGCCTCACCCGTCCTGCCCCTCTCGGAGCATCGTGCTCGCGAGGCATTCGTCCTCGAGAATCGCGACCTGTTCGTCGGCGTCGGAGAGCAGGTCGACCTCGAGCGGCACCGGCTCACCCGCGAAGTAGCGCTCACGGAAAGCGAGCGCGACGTTGACGAGCGCGATGAGCACCGGGACCTCGACGAGCGGGCCGATGACCGCCGCGAACGCCTGGCCCGAGTTGATGCCGAACACGGCGACGCACACCGCGATCGCGAGCTCGAAGTTGTTGGACGCCGCCGTGAACGAGAGCGTGGTCGTCTTGCTGTAGTCGAGGCGGAGCGCCTTGGCCACGAAGAACGTGAGGAAGAACATGATCGCGAAGTAGCCGAGCATCGGCAGCGCGACCTTGATGACGTCGAGTGGCAGCTGCAGGATCAAGTCGCCCTTGAGCGAGAACATGACGAAGATCGTGAACAGCAGCGCGATGAGCGTCACCTTGCTGATCCGCGGCACGAACGTCTCGTCGTACCAGCACGCGCCCTTGGCCCGGCGCAGCCCCAGCCGCGTGAACAGGCCGGCGAAGAACGGGAGCCCCAGGTAGATCGCCACGGTGAGCGCGATCTCGCCCATCGAGATGTCGACCACGGCGCTCTCGAGGCCGAGCAGTGCCGGCAGCACCGTGACGAACACGTACGCGTACACGCTGAAGAACAGCACCTGCATGACGCTGTTGACCGCGACGAGCCCGGCCGCGAACTCCGTGTCGCCCTTCGCGAGACCGTTCCACACGATCACCATCGCGATGCACGGCGCGATGCCGATGATGATCAGGCCGATCATGTACTCCTCGTAGCCGGGGAACACGGCGTTGGCCGCGATCGCCAGCAGGAACATGCAGATCGGCGCGACGACCCAGTTCATGATCATCGCCAGCGTGAGCGCCTTCTTGTCGCTCATCGCGTCGGGAAGCTCCTCGAAGCGGACCTTCACGAAGGCCGGATACATCATGAGGATGAGCCCGACGGCGATCGCGACGTTGGTCGTCCCCACCGAGAACTTGCCGATCAGCTCGGGGATCGCGGGGACGAACGCGCCGGCCATGACTCCCGCGAACATCGCGAGGAAGATCCACAGCGTGAGGTAGCGGTCGAGGAACGACAGCTTCTTCGCGACCGACTCGCTCATGAGCATCCTCCCGTTTCGCAGCCCGCCAGCGCGGCGAGCTCATCGGCGATCTTCTGCACCGTGTCTGTCCTCAGGCGGTAATACACCCATGACCCGCGCTTCTCGCCCGAGACGAGCCCCGCGTCGGCGAGCGACTTCATGTGGTGCGACACCGTCGGCGCGCCCAGACCGAGCTTCTCGGCGAAGACGCAGGCGCAGACCTCCTCGGCCGAGCAACACCGCGCGTCGTCCTCGCCGCCGCCCGTCGCGAGGATCGCGAGGATCTCTCGGCGGGGTTTGGACGCAAGCGCTCGGAAGATCAGATCGGTCTGGTCGTCCGTGGCAAGCCGCTCGATGCGCGAGTGACTCCCCTCGGTCTGGGCGGTGTTCATCCGCTGCCTCCCTTGACACTTCGATGACTGTCGAAATAGTATCCTGTGCCGTAGAGTTCGACAATCATCGAAGTGTTGCTTCTTCGTGAAAGGGGTCCCCCATGTTCGACGAGACCGACATCAAGACGGCGGTTCGCGAGCGCTACGCAGGGCACGCCACCGAGTCCACCGGATGCTGCGCACCGTCGCCGAGCCGAGCCGGCGCCGTGTCGTGCTGCGGCGACGCGTCCACCGCGAGCGTGAGCGGGCAGCTCGGCTACCGCGAGGACGACCTGGCCGCCATCCCCGAGGGGGCGGACCTGGGGCTGGGGTGCGGCAACCCGCTCGCGCTGCTCGAGCTGCGCGAGGGCGAGACCGTGGTCGACCTGGGCAGCGGAGGCGGCATCGACTGCTTCCTGGCCGCGCAGCGGGTCGGCGAGACCGGCCGCGTCATCGGCGTGGACATGACGCCGGAGATGATCGCGCGCGCGAGGCGCAACGCCGCCGAGAACGGCTACGCCAACGTCGAGTTCCGGCTCGGCGAGATCGAGCACCTGCCGGTCGAGGACTCGAGCGCCGACGCGATCATCAGCAACTGCGTGGTAAACCTGGTGCCGGACAAGCGACAGGTCTTCGCCGACGCCATGCGGGCGCTCAAGCCGGGCGGCCGGCTCTCGGTCTCCGACATCGTGCTGCTCGGCGAGGTGCCGTTGCAGATCCGCGACTCGGTCGA
This sequence comes from uncultured Eubacteriales bacterium, assembly GCA_964644675.1. Taxonomy (GTDB): domain Bacteria; phylum Actinomycetota; class Coriobacteriia; order Anaerosomatales; family JAAXUF01; genus CAZXWK01. The sequence goes on from CAZXWK010000028.1 coordinate 15,446, forward strand.
CGCGTACGTCTCGTGCCTCTCGGGCGCCGTGCTCCGCGATGACTACCTCGCGCTGCTCGAGGAGGTCGGCTTCGTCGACGTGCGGGTCACCGAGGCCCGCTCGTTCACGATCGGGGACGTGGTGTCGGAGGACCTGGTCGCCGAGTTCGCACGGCAGACCGGCGCGAGCCACTCGGAGCTCGAGGAAGCCGCCGCCCTGTTCCAGAGCATCCGCGTCCAGGCGACAAAGGCCGCCTAGCGCCATCGCCGAGAAGGCGTGCCCACAAACAACGAGGTCAGGGGCTGATTCGCCTCTGACCTCGACCGTTTCTATGGCGGGAGTGACGGGGCTCGAACCCGCGACCTCTGGCTTGACAGGCCAGCGCTCTAACCAGCTGAGCTACACCCCCGAAGGGCATCCGCGCAAGCGGACAGCGAACGGGATTCTACCTGCCACGCGCTCGCTTGTCTACACGCCGCGTCCGGCGTCTGCGTCGGCGTCGGCCGCCGAATCCGCCTTGCGTCCCGCGTCGCCGAAGAACCAGTCGGCCAGCCACGCGGTGAACGTGCCGAACAGGCCGACACCGACGGTCATGAGCGCGACCCCGACGAGGCGCCCCGCGTCGGTGACCGGGTAGCGGTCGCCGTAGCCGACGGTCGTGATCGTCTGGAAGCCCCACCACAGGGCGTCACTCGCGTTCGTGATGTTGGCGCCGCCCGCCTTCTGCTCGAAGGCCAGCACGAAGACGCCCGAAAGCTCGAGCACGATCAGCACGAGCCACACGATCAGCAGCATCGCTCCGCTTGCCCGCGCCCTGCGCAGCTCTCGGAGAATGACGCGCTGCCCCTTGCGGCCCAGCTCGCGCGAAAGGAGGTACATCCGCACGACTCGGAAGATCGCGAGCGCCGGGATGCTTCCGATGAAGTCGAGCCACCCCCAGTGCGTGAAGTAGTGCCACCGTCGCGGGGCGGAGTAGAGGCGCATGCCGAAGTCGAGGAAGAGGATCGCCGCGAGCACGTAGTCGATGATCCACAGGACGCCGAGCTCCTGGATGAACAGGTCGCTGCGCTCGAGAAGGAACGATCCGAGGATGACGAGCGAGTTGACCGTCGCGAGCAGCGAGACCGCGAAGATGAAGAAGAGGTAGTTCGCTCCCTGCAGCCGCTGGGCGACGCCTTCGCGCGACATCCGTCCTCCCCTCGTCAGGACCCCGTTCGAGCACCACTCACAGCATACCCGACCAACGGACCCGCCGATGAACCGACGGGTCCGTTGGGGTATCTTCACATGACAGAACGGGAGGCCGAATGACTGATCCTGCTGCCCCGCACGACTTCTCGGCTCAATTGAAGGTTGCGCTCGTCGAGCGGCTCGACGCGCGCGACCGCGCGGGTGCTGTCGATCTGGTCCTCTCGGCGGTCCGCGAGGAGCGCATCACCATCCCCGATCTCTACGCTCACGTCCTCAGCCCCGTCCTCGCAGACTTGGGAAGCGCATGGCAGCGCGGCGAGGAGCAGGTGTGGGAGGAGCACGTCGCGTCGCACATCGTCGGCACCATCGTCGAGGCGCTCTACCCCGACGTCCGAGCGCGTGCGCAGGTCGTGCCGCACCTGGGCAAGGGCGTGCTGCTCGCCTGCCCGCCGCAGGAGCGGCACGAGCTGGGGCTGCGGATGATCTCGGACCTCTTCGAGCTTTCCGGATGGCACGTCACCTACCTGGGAGGCGACGTGCCCGCGGACCAGATCGTCGCGGCAGCACGTGCGACCGGCGTCGAGCTGGTGGCGCTGTCCGTGTCCACCGTCTTCGAGCGGGTCGTCGTCCGCGATCTCATCGACCGCCTGCGTGCCCAGCTACCGGGCGTCCGCATCGCGGTGGGCGGCCCCGCGATCGAGCACGACCGCGAGTGGCCGGCGGAAGACCGGCTCACGCTCTCAGACCTCGGCCTGGTCACGCCAGGCGAAGGAGCGTGAGCGGATGCTCTCGCTCAAGATCGCGTGGCGGTTCCTGCGGTCGAGCCCCGTGCAGTCGGGACTCATCGCCGCCGGTATCGCGGTGGGCATCGCGACGCAGATCTTCGTCGGCTCGCTCATCGTGAGCCTGCAGGCCAACCTGCTGGACACCACGATCGGCTCGTCTCCGCAGGTGCAGATCCAGGCGATCAAGCAGAGCGACCCGGTGCGCTTCACTCCCGAGATGAAGAAGCTCGTCTACGGCGACCCGCGCGTGAAGGTGGGAACGGTCGCGCCCGTCAGAAGCACGCCGGCACTCTTCAGCAACGGCAACGACAGCGCGACGCTCGGTCTCATCGGCGGGGAACTCAACGAACTCGACGGCATCTATAAGCTCAAGGCGCGCACCATCGAGGGCAAGGCGTCCATCGGCAACGGCGAGATCATGGTCGGCAAGGAGTTCGCCGAGAAGTACGGCGTCAAACCGGGCGACTCGGTCGCGCTGTCCCTCACCAACGGGGAGAGCGGCTCGTTCACGGTGACCGGCATCTTCGACCTCGGCTCGTCGCAGTTCAACCTGCGTCAGGCGTTCGTGTCGGGGCAGGTGCCGCAGACCGTGCTGGGGTGGGCCAACGACGAGTTCCAGTCCATCGACGTCCAGCTCAACAGGCCCTACGACTCAAAGGCGGTCGCCTCGGCGTGGAGCCAGCAGCTCCCCGGCATCTCCGTGCTCGAGTGGCAGGGGCAGAACGCGTCGCTCCTCGCAGGCCTGGTCAGCCAGTCAGTGTCCTCGTACATGATCCAGGCGTTCGTGCTCGTCGCGGTCGCGCTGGGCATCGCGTCAACGCTCGCCATCGCGGCCGTCCAGAAGACCCGGCAGATCGGCATCCTCAAGGCGATGGGTCTCGCCGACCGCCCCGCCGGGCGCGTCTTCCTGTGGCAGGCCACGATCCTGGGCGTGGCCGGCTCGCTCGGCGGCATCGTCGCCTCCTACGCCCTGCTCGCGCTCTTCAAGCTCGCGCCCACACCGTTCGATGTCTCCATCCAGCCTACATTCGTGGCGTTCTCGGCGATGATCGGCGTGGGCGTGGCACTGCTGTCCTCGATCATCCCGATCCGCCGGACCTCCAATCTCGACCCGATCGAGGTGATCCAGGGTGGCTGACGACGCCAGCGTCATCTCGGAGCCGACTCCCGTGGCCGCGGCAGACGGACCCACGTGCGACTACGGCATGCTGCTCGTCGCGCAGAGCCTCGAGAAGGTGTATGGCGAGGGCGAGGCGGCGACGCACGCGCTGAAGGGCGTCTCGTTCGACTTCTGCGAGGGCGAGTTCGCCGCGATCGTCGGGCAATCCGGCAGCGGCAAGTCGACGCTGCTCAACCTGCTCGGCCTTCTCGACACGCCCACCTCGGGCGATGCGTTCTATCACGGGATCGACAGCAACTCGATGAGCAAGGTCGAGCGCGCCAAGCTGCGCAACGAGCTCATCGGGTTCGTCTTCCAGTTCCACTACCTGCTGCCCGAGTTCAGCGTGTACGAGAACGTCGAGATGCCGGCGCGTATCGGCAACAAGCTCGAGCCCGACGAGATCCGGACGCGCGCCGACGAGGCGCTGACCATGCTGGGTCTCGAGGGCCTCGGCAACAAGAACGCGAACCAGCTCTCCGGCGGGCAGAAGCAGCGGGTCGCGATCGCGCGGGCGCTCACCAACCGTCCCGCGATCCTGCTCGCCGACGAGCCGACGGGCAACCTCGACACCGTCAACACGAACCTCGTCTACGACCTGTTCCGCGAGATCAACCGCGAGACGCACACGGCGTTCCTCATCGTCACCCACGACCGACACGTCGCCGAGCGTACCGACCGCATCCTCGAGATCACCGACGGAGAGCTCACCCAAGACGTGCGCACGAGCGACCTGATCGCCGAGTAGCCCCGCGGCCTCGCAGCGCGGTCGTCGCCCCCGAGCAGCCTTCAGCGAGCCGAGTACGGGCCCTCGTCCGAAGCGCTCGGGCCGACGTGCGGGACGCCGGGATCGGCCGCCAGCGCCTCCTCGAAGTAGCGCGTGCGCGCGGCCGGCTTGGCGTAGATCGCGCGACGGACGCGGTTCGCCACCCGCGACCACGGGTTGCGCATGATGTCGAAGGCGAGGGTGAGGGCCGCCACGACCGCCGCCGTTCCGGCCACGACCATGCACCACAGGTACGGCCGATCGAAGTAGTTGATCGGGTAGTCGAAGCCCGGCAGCTTGTGCGGCCATACGAGCAGCGTCGCGAGTCCCGTCAGCGTCATCGCGGCGAGGAGGCTCGCCACCGCGACGAGCAGCCAGGGCTGGATCCCGAGGACGATGCGGCTGTCCTCGGGCGGCCACGTGCCGTCGGTCGCACCCGCGGCGGCACGGTACACGGCGTACTCGGCGGAGGTGCGCTTCCAGTTCCGCTCGTGGAAGACGCTGATCGGCACGAAGATGATCAGCAGGATGGCGCACGGCCACAGCGAGAAACCGAGCGTGGGTAGCCACCAGAAATGCATGCCGCTCCTCTGCGAGTGGGTTCGCGCACGGCCCCCTGCCGGAGTCCCCCACAGGAGTATCCGCGAGGGCGCGCGAGGGCGCCAGCGCTACTTGAGTCCGGACTCGAGGTCGCTGTAGTCGTCGCTGGGCAGGCTGAGCCGATCGAGTTCCGCCTCGATGGCCGACAGCTCGGCGTCGAGCGCGGCGGCCTCGGAGGCGTCGAGCCCCGCTCGGCCACTCGGGGCGGCCGGGGCACCGCTGGAGACGGCAGCGCGCTGATCGGCTGCAGTGGACGACGCCGGCAGCGAACCCGCGACGACCGCCGCCGTCGTGGCACTCGTCTCCAGGACCGGTTGGGCGGACGCTGGCTCGGAGATGGTGAGCCGGTCGGAAGAGCCAGCGCGGCGGGCCGAGCAGGAAACGAGCGAAGGCGCTGCCGCGACAAGCAGCAGCGCCACACCGAACCGAGCGAGCCGACGTCTCGTCACCGGCGCCTTCCGACTACGACCGTTTGAGGGATCGGACCACCTTCTGAAGCGCGACCGTCGCGGCGCGGACATCGGCACGGCACTTCACGAGCTGCGCTGTCGCGCGCTTGCCCTTGGCCACCGCGGCCGCGTACGCCTTCTTCTGGTTCGACGCGGCGGGGACCGCCTTGAACGCCTTGACCGCCTGCGCCTCGTACCGCTTCGCGAGCGCCAGGTGCTTGCTCGCTTCCTTGAGTCTCGACCGGACGCGCCTGACGTCCCCGCCCGCGGCGGCGACCTCGCCGGCGAGCTGGTCCACCCTGCCGATACGCGCCGAGAGGTCCGTCACCGCGGCGTCGAACCGCACTCTGCGAGCAGCCAGAATACGCTCGATCTTCGCCTTGAGCGCCGCGGTCTTGGCGCTGTCCTTGGCCGCGGCCTGCGCAACGCCCGACGGCGTCTTCGCCGGCTGCTTCGCCGCGAACGCGGTGGCCGGCAGTGCGAGGCTCGCCAGGAGCGCGCAGCTCACGGCGAGACGGATCATGCTGATGCGGCTGGTACGGTTCACAGCGACTCCTTGACGGTCGAACGGTTCCTCCGTGGGTCGGGGCACCGCATCGACGTGGCTCCAGCTTACTCCCGTCGCGATCTCGCTGCGAAGCGCCGCCGTCCGTGCCGACGGCGGCGCCGCAGGGAGAGGGGATCGACGCCGCGAGCGGGACGCGGAGCCGATCCGACATCCACACTATGGCCCGCGACGGTTGCGCCGCAGTTAGCCAAGGATTGAGTTTGTGTTGAGGCGAGGTCCAGCGCACGCCACCCGGCGGCGGCCGGCTCAGGCGATCGGCGGCGTGCCGGTGTACGGATCGAGCGCGATGTCGAGCAGCGCCCCGCCAAGCTCGGCGCTCTCGCCCACGCTCACCCGCCCTCCCATCAGCTCGACCAGTCGTGCGCAGATCGCGAGACCGAGGCCCGCGCCACCGCTGTCGCTCGCCCGCGATTCGTCGAGTCGCGCGAACCGCCCGAACACCGCGTCGCGCTTCTCGGCGGGGATGCCCGGCCCCGAGTCCTCGACGCGCAGGTGCCACCCCTCGCGGTCGAGCGCCGAGCTCACGAGCACGCGGCCGCCCGACGGCGTGTACGAGAGCGCGTTCGCGACCAGCGTGGATGCGGCCTGGAGGAGCCGGTCGGGGTCACCGAGCGGCGTGCCGCCGCCCGCGAGATCGATCTCGAGCTCGAGGCCGGCGTCGCGAGCGGGCGCAGCGAAGCGGCCGCGCAGCGCCTCGGCGAGCGCGACCAGGTCGACCGGCGCGTGCGCGACCTCTACCGCGCCCGCGTCGAGCTCGGCAAGCGCGAGCAGCGTCTCGGAGACCTCGCCGACGCGCACCGCCTCGTCGCGGATCACGGTGAGCGCCCGGCGCTGCTGCGCGGGGTCGGTGACCGTCCCGTCCAGCATCGCCTCGGCGAAGCCGCGGATCGAGGTGAGCGGCGTGCGGATCTCGTGGCTCACGTCGCCCACGAACGCCTTCTCGGCGGCGTACGCGTCGGCGACGCGCGTGGACATGCGGTTGAAGGAGCGCGCCAGAGAGGCGGTCTCCAGGTCGCCCTCCTCGGCGACCTGCGTGCCCCACGCGCCGGCCGCGACCGACTCCGCCGCGGACTCGAGCCTCACGAGCGGCGCGGTGAGCCGACGTGCGAGCACGCCGCCCGCGAAGTAGGCCACCGCCGCGGCCAGGAGCGCCGCCAGGCCGCCGATCGCGATGATGCCCGCCGCTGCGCTGCGCACCTCGCTCAGGCTCTGCACCGCCACAAGGCGCCGACTCGCGTCGATGGGCGCCGCGACCACGAGCACGCGCACGCCCTGCGCCGTGCGCAGCACCCCGCTGGCCGAGCCGTTCGCGTCGCGCGCCCGCAGCTGCCCGAGCGGCAGCGACTCCGGCGCGTCGGCGGTCGTCGCACGCTGGACGGCCCCGACCACGTCCGTCTCGAAGAGCACCGCCCCGAGCAGCCCCGCCTCGACCTTGAGCAGCCGCTCCTGCGCCGCCGTCGCCTCCGGTGACGGCACGGGGTCGGCGGCTGCGAGCCCCGCCGCGAGCGCGGACACCTGCCGAGAGAGTTCGTCCGCGTGCTGGCGCTCCGCGTAGGCGGACCACGCGGCGGCGAACGTCGCAAACGCGACCGCGAGCGAGATGAGCGCGCCGAGCACGATCAGAAGACGGGCTCGCGTGGCTACGCTCCTGCGAGGCGCAGACGCGTCGGCACGCGCGCTCACGACGCGTCGCGCCGCACTCGGTAGCCGACTCCCCGCACCGTCTCGATGAACCGGGGACGTCCGGCGTCGTCGCCGAGCTTCTCGCGCAGGTGCCGAACGTGTACGTCGATCCCCCGCGCGTCGGCGTAGTCGGACGAGCCGATCGCGGACTCGAGCAGCTGTTCTCGGCTGAAGACGACGCCGGGTCGGCCCGCCATCGCGAGCAGCAGGTCGAACTCGCGCGCGGTGAGCGGCACGTGCGCGCCGTCCACCGTGACCTCGCGCGAGTCGGGGTCGATCTCGAGCCCGCCGAGCACCACGTGCGGCGTCGCGGCCCTCGTGCCCGGCTCGGCAAGCGCCCCGTCCCCGCTCCGGCGCAGCACCGCGCGCACCCGCGCGACCAGCTCGGGCGGCGAGAACGGCTTGACCACGTAGTCGTCGGCGCCCGCCTCGAGCAGCGCCACCTTGTCGAGATCCCCCGAGCGGGCCGTGAGCATCACGATCGGGGTGGCGGACTCGGAACGTATCGCCGAGCAGACCTCGCTGCCGCTCATGCCGGGCAACATGATGTCGAGCACGACCAGGTCGGGAGCGATCTGGCGGAACCGTCGCAGCGCGTCAACCCCGTCGGCCGCGCACTCGACGGTGTACCCCGCGGACGTGAGGTAGACGCTCACGAGCTCTCGGATGTTCGCTTCGTCGTCGACGACGAGTACCGTCGGCACGCGCTCGCCCCCCCCTAGTCCGTGGCGCCCGGCTCCGATTCCCCGCCTACCGTCCCTGTACCCAAGCCGGACGCCGCGGCGGCCGAGGGCACGGCCGCCGGCTCGGCAGGAAGCGGTCCGACGCCCGGCGGCGTCCCGTCGCCGTCATCGACCACCACGCCGTCGCGCATGCGCACCGTGCGGTCGCACGCCT
>CAZXWK010000028.1:23623-26931 GCA_964644675.1 uncultured Eubacteriales bacterium
TCGCCGTCATCGACCACCACGCCGTCGCGCATGCGCACCGTGCGGTCGCACGCCTCGGCGACCTCGGGGTTGTGCGTGACGATCAGGAACGTGGTCCCGCGCTCTCGGTTGACCTGCCGCATCATCGCGACGATCTCGGCCGAGGTGGCCGTGTCGAGGTCGCCGGTGGGCTCGTCACCCATAACGATCGCGGGGTCGTTCACCAGCGCCCGCGCGATCGCCACACGCTGCTGCTGCCCGCCCGAGAGCTCGCTGGGGATGTGACGCATGCGATCGCCCAGACCCACGCTCTGCAGCAGCTCGCGCCCGCGCTGGAGCGCCTCGTGGCGCCCGAGACCCGCGTACTCGGCCGCGAGCGCGACGTTCTCCTCGGCGGAGAGCGTGGGGATGAGGTTGAAGCCCTGGAAGATGAAGCCGATCGAGGTGCGCCGCACGCGCACCAGATCGTGGCCGCGGAGCTGGTCGATGCGCGTGTCGCCCATCCAGACCTCGCCGGCGTCCGGCGAGTCCAGGCAGCCGGCGATGTGCATGAGCGTGGACTTGCCGCTGCCCGACGGCCCCATGATCGCGGCCATCTCGCCGCGCCGTATGTCGAGCGTCGCGCCGCGCAGGGCGTCGACGTAGTTGTCCTTGCCCAGCTTGTAGCGCTTGGACAGCCCGATCGCGCGGATGATCGGCCCGCCTGCCGAGAACCCGGCCATGCCCACGCTCGCGTCACTCATAGCGAAGCGCCTCCACCGGGTTGAGCCGCGCGGCGTGCCACGCGGGGTAGAGGCCGCTCACCACGCCGAGCACCACGGCGAACGCGAGCGATCCGACCACCAGGCGCGGCGTGAGGAGGAACAGCGCCTGCCCGCTCGCGGCGCCGGCCGCGTTGCCCGCCGTCGCCACGAGCCACCCGAAGAGCAGCCCGCCCAGCCCGCCGAGCAGCCCGATGACTCCCGACTCGGCGATGAACTGGCGCATGACCTGGCCGTCCGAGGCGCCGATGGCCTTGCGGATGCCGATCTCGCGCGTGCGCTCGGACACCGACATCGTCATGGTGTTGATGACCGACAGCCCGCCCACCAGGAGCGAGATCGCGCCGATCGCGTAGATGATCGTGGTGAAGATCTGCAGCGGGGCGGCGATCTGCTTCTCGAACTCGGCTGCGGTGTAGGCATCGATGTCGTCGAGCTTGCGCTTGGCGGCGGCGGCGATCACCGACGGTTGCTCGCCCTCGGCCGGATAGACCGCGAAGTCCGAGACGATCGTCGCCGGGTTCACGCTGTTCTTGATCACCTCGGGCAGGTCCTCGGCCGCGATCTTCTGCGCGTCCGAGAGCGTCATGTAGACGGTGGTGTCGGGCGACGTGAGCGTCTTGTCGGCGATGCCGACCACCACGTAGTACTTGTCGCGGATCTTCACCTGCCCGCCGACCTTCGCCCCGAGCTTGTCCACGAGGTCCGACCCAACCGAGACCTTGCCGTTCTCGTAGGGCCGCAGCGCGCGCCCCTCCGAGTACGTGAGCTTGAACGTCTCGTAGTTGTCGCCCTTGCCGTCCGAGCCACCCACCATCGGCGGCGGACCGAAGCTCACCGTGATCGTCTCGGTGGTCAGACGCGCCGAGACCTCCGCCGAGACGGCCGCGACGCCGTGGAGCTTCTCGATGTCCCGCTGCTTGTCGATCGACAGCATGCTGAGGCCCGTGGAGTTGCCCTCGACCTTGGGGACGATGACGACCTTGCCCTGGTAGTACTTCACGCCACCGTCGACCAACAGGGTGAGCTTCTCGGCGATGGAGCCCATCACCACGAGAGCGAAGACGCCGATCGAGATGCCGAAGATCGTGAGGAACGCGCGCATCTTGCGACGGAAGATGTTGCGAAGGATGCGCATGGACCTCCCCACGAAGTCGTCAGAGACTCAAGCATACCGCGACTCAGAAGAGGGTACCTGTGAATCCTTGGGAATCCTCGGCGGGCGGCGCGTCCTCCTCGTGGATGTCCGGCGTGAAGCCCGGAGCGGCCTCCGCCGCGTACGACTCGCCCTCCTCGCCGGGTGAGGAGAGCCGGGGCGCCACGACGTCGCCCAGGATCTCGGCCATCTCGCGGGCGTTGCGCGGCGCGTAGTCGTACTTGCAGTTGTTGAACATCACCCACGTGCGCTCGGTCTCCTCGGCGAGCTCGCGGACCGGCTCGCGCCACTCCTCGAGCTCGTCGCGCGAGTACAGGTAGTCGAAGCGGTCGGCTGCCGAGACGGTCCGTGCGTTCCAGGTCCCCGCGTTGCGGCCGTGAAAGCGCACGTAGCCCAGCGGCGAGGTCGCAGCGGTCACCGGTGGCATGACGTGCGCGCCGGGGATGCGGGGCGCGTCCACCGCGACGTACGTGAGGAAGCGGTCTGAGAGGAACCGCATGGTGCGCTGGAGTTGCGGGCCCTCGACCCAGCTCGAATGCCGGAACTCCACGAAGACCGGCAGCGGCTTGAGGATCTCGGCGGCCTTCTCGATCTCGGCGAGGTTGCGGTGCTCGTGCGCCTTGTCGACAGCCGTGAAGTAGGGTGGGTACTGCATGAGCACCCCGCCCATCTTGCCGCCGCGGCGCAGCGGCTCGATCCCCTCGAGGAACAGCTCGAAAGCGTGCTCGACCATGCGCGTCTCGGGATAGCGGACCCTGCCGCGGTTGGTGAGCTCGTACTCGTAGTCGCGCAGGTCGGGGTGGAGCGAGCGCTCGTCGACGTCGTGGCGGGTCATGAGCCCGTACGCCTTGACGTGGAAGGTGAAGCCGGGCGGCGTCCGGTCGACCCACGCCTGTGCGTACTCCTGGCGCGGCAGGCCGTAGAAGGTCGAGTCCACCTCGACCGAGTCGAACCGTTCCGCGTAGTAGCGCAGGCGCGACTCGGGCGTGGACACGCCCTTGGGATACCACCGCTCGATCATGGTCTTGTCGGTCCACGAGCAGGTGCCGACGACGACGTCTCCCACTGCGGCACGCCCTCCTCGGCTGCGGTGTCCGGCGCCGGTCTGTTGCCGAGATTCTACCCGCAGCCGTCCCTGGGCATCAGGGCCGGGACGCTCGAAAGGCCGCCCCCCTCTGCAAGGGACGGCCTTCCGCATGGATCACTCGTGGTGTGCGCTACTGGGCGGGCTGCGCCGAGGGGCAGGAACCGCACTCGCCGCCGCACGCGGCACCGGCCGCAGCGCCGGCCGGGGCGGCGGTACCCTGTCCGCAGGCGCCCGCGTTGGGGCAGCTCGCGGCGTTGGCGCACGCGCCACCCGTCGCGCACGCGCCGCCGTTGGCGCACTGGCCGCCGGTCGGGCAGGTGCCGTC
>CAZXWK010000028.1:27031-31926 GCA_964644675.1 uncultured Eubacteriales bacterium
GACCTATCCTACACACCCGGGAGGCCATCATGAAGCCGGTCGTGGACGAGGACCTGTGCATCGGTTGCGCCGCATGCGAAGACGTCTGTCCCGAGGTCTTCCGCCTCGATGAGGACGGGATCTCGCGCGTCATCATGGAGGACCCCGGACCCGAGTTCTACGGCTGCACCCGCGACGCCGCTGACGCGTGCCCCGTGGACGCCATCTCGATCCAGGAATGAGCCAGGTCCCCGAAGACTACGTGCTGCCGGAGACCGACGAGGCTCTGCTCGGCGAGTGTGACGTGCAGGTGTTCCGAGGTACCGGCCCCGGGGGCCAGGGCGTGAACACGACCGACTCGGCCGTGCGGCTCACTCATCGCCCGACCGGCATCGTCGTCGTGTGTCGGCAGGAGCGCAGCCAGCTCCGCAACAAGAACCTGTGCGTGCGCCGGCTCCGCGAGCGCATCGCCCACGCGCAGCGCCCGGTTCGCAAGCGCGTGGCGACCAGGCCCTCGGCCGCCGCACGCGCGAGGCGCCTCGCCGAGAAGACACAGCCCGCGCAGAAGAAGGCCGGGCGTCGGCGCCCGGCCGCCGACGGGGACTGACGGCGGTGGACCTGCAGACGCTCGGCAAGTTCGTGGTGCTGATGGGGATCTCGCTCGCGATCGTGGGCGTGGCGCTGTGGTTCGGCGGGCGTCTCGGCCTGGGTTCGCTGCCCGGCGACCTCAAGCTCTCCGGCGAGGGATGGAGCTGCTTCGCCCCGATCGCCACCTCGATCGTGCTGTCACTGCTGCTGACGCTCGTGCTCAACGTCATTCTGCGGTTCTTCCGCTAGGGCCTCGCGCGCGGTCGTACGGGCTCGACGCCCTTCGCGGGCGAACCGAGCGCCCCACACAGCGGCGCCCCAACGACACAAGGAAGGGCGGCCCCGTGTGGGACCGCCCTTCCGCGATTCGCTTCTGTGGCTGAAGGCCGCGCTTGCGCTACGCCTTGCGGACGTTGCTCGCCTGAAGCTTGCCGTTGGAACCGGTGGTGACATCGAAGACGACGGCCTGGCCCTCATCGAGGGTCTTGAAGCCGTCCATCTGGATCTCGGAGAAGTGGACGAACAAGTCGTCGCCGTCCTCGCGAGAGATGAAGCCGTAGCCCTTGTCAGGATTGAACCACTTGACGTTACCTTCTGCCATTCCCAGCTCACTCTCCTGCCCCCCACAGGGGCAAAACCGAGCGGCGCACCTGTCGCGCTATCAGCTAACGAAGTGCAGGTCACGCCGCAAACTCGGACCACGTCTTGGCCCTTGTCCAAAGTCTGCTAGATGGACTGTGGTTTGTCCAACGGGTGCGCGCGAAGAATCTCGCACGCATCGGGCGGTGAAACCCCTGGGCTACGGGTTGCAGCGTTTGCAGGGCACGTAGCCCTGCGATACCGCCGCCGCCCGGGAAGCGAGCGCGACCTGGTTAGCGGGGTTCATCTGCGTCACCGAGCTACAGTCCGGCAGATGGAACTTCATCGTGTTGCGGTTGCCCACGTAGGCCGCCGTGGAGCCCCCCGCGTTCGAGCTCTTGGCCGCCGCGGAGGTCGCCGCGGGCGCGGCCGACTCACCCCCGCCGGAGCCCCACAGCCCGCGCTCCGCGTTGCGCGCCTCGGCGACGAACTCGCGGAAGTAGTCTGCGTAGCGCGAGTTGGGCTGGATCGTCATCTGCTGCGCGTAACCGTCGAGCGCGAGCTTGGCGTTGAGCATCTTGCCGCGGATCTCGGACTCGGAGTCGCTCTTGGGCGTCGCAAGCCAGACGTAGGCGAGCAGCCGACCGTAGCGGTCGCGCTCCTCGACGTCCTTCTGCAGCCAGACGTCGGCGCCGACCGGAAGGGCGCGTCGCGTGTACGCACTCGCCTCCTTGCCGTACGGCTCGGTCCTGGTCGTCGACTCCGGCGTGTCGATGCCGATGAAGCGGGTCTTCTCGGTGCGGCCGTCCGCAAGGCGGAAGACGGCCGTATCGCCGTCGACGACGCGCACCACGGTCGCCGGGATCAGCTCCGCCGAGAAGCGCGGCTCGGGCTGCGGCTCGGGCTGCGGCTGCGCCTGAGCCGCGGGCTGCTGCGCCGCTGGCTGCGTGGGGACCGCCGCAGGGACCGCGGGGGTGGCCGTCGTCGTCGCGGGTGTCGCACCGGCGTCGGCGGAGACGCGCGTGGCGTCGGCGACACAGCCCGCCGACGCGAACAGCGCGGCGGCGAGCACGAGCGACACGATCGCGGGCCCCAGCACTGCCGCAGCGCGTTTCACTCCCACGGATCCCGCTCCTCCCGAAGTGCCGAATCCTGCCTCTCTTCCGATTCTACGTGAGCGGTGCGACAGGCGATCGGGCGGCATCACCGTCTTGACATGGGTCCCCACCTACCACCAATATCTTGAGGGTCGAGGTTCCCCGTACCACAAGATATGGGGCCAAGAGGGAAGCCGGTGATCCGCACAGGAGAAGCCGGCGCTGCCCCCGCAACTGTGAGCGACGAGCCGCTGCCGACTGGTGCCACTGGCGCGTTACCGCGCTGGGAAGGCCGGCAGCCGCAACGACTCGCGAGCCAGTAGACCTGCCTCGACCGATGATCGCCAACGACCGGGCGGGGTGCCCGGCGCGGCCGCGTCCTCCTCGTGAGGCCGCCGACGCCCTCGCCCCCTCCCGCACGAATGAGGAGGGGGTACACCAGTGGTCGCAGACGAGCAGTTCGACCTTGCCGGAGTCATCAAGCGCGGAGGCGAGAGCGCCCCGTTCGACGCCGAGCGGATCCGCTCGGCCATCGAGCGCGCGGGCCGCGCCACCGGAGAGTTCGACTCGGCGGAGGCGATGCTGCTCACCGGGCAGGTGCTCAAGGTGCTCGCGCACCGCTTCGGGCAGGGCCAGCCCACCATCGAGCAGATCCAGGACGTCGTCGAGCAGGTGCTCATCTCGGCGAACCACCTCAAGACGGCGCGCGCCTACATCGTCTACCGCGAGCAGCGCGCTCGGCTGCGCGAGGACAAGAAGACGGTCGTCGAGGTCGAGAGTTCCATCAACGAGTACCTCGAGCGCGCCGACTGGCGCGTCAACGCCAACGCCAACCAGGGTTACTCGCTGGGCGGCCTGATCCTCAACGTGAGCGGCAAGGTCGTCGCGAACTACTGGCTGAGCCACGTCTACCCCGCCGAGGTGGGCCGCGCCCACCGTGAGGGCGACATCCACATCCACGACCTCGACATGCTCGCCGGCTACTGCGCGGGCTGGTCGCTGCGCACGCTGCTCAACGAGGGCCTCAACGGCGTGCCGGGCAAGGTCGAGTCGGCGCCGCCCAAGCACCTGTCGAGCGCCGTGGGACAGATCGTGAACTTCCTGGGCACGCTGCAGAACGAGTGGGCCGGCGCGCAGGCGTTCTCGAGCTTCGACACGTACATGGCGCCGTTCATCCGCCTCGACGACCTGAGCTACGACCAGGTCCGCCAGTCGATCCAGGAGCTCGTCTACAACCTCAACGTGCCGTCCCGTTGGGGCACGCAGACGCCGTTCACCAACCTGACCTTCGACTGGACGTGCCCCGACGACCTCAAGAACGAGTACCCCGTCATCGGCGGCGTGATCTGCGACTTCACCTACGGCGAGCTGCAGCGCGAGATGGACATGATCAACCGCGCCTACATCGAGGTCATGACCGAGGGCGACGCCAAGGGCCGCGTCTTCACCTTCCCGATCCCCACCTACAACATCACGCCCGAGTTCCCCTGGGAGTCCGAGAACGCGCAGCTTCTGTTCGAGATGACCGCGAAGTACGGCCTGCCCTACTTCCAGAACTTCGTGAACTCCGAGCTCACGCCCAACATGGTGCGCTCGATGTGCTGCCGCCTGCAGCTCGACCTCACCGAGCTCCTGAAGCGCGGCAACGGCCTCTTCGGGTCCGCCGAGCAGACCGGCTCCCTGGGTGTCGTCACCATCAACTGCGCGCGCCTGGGCCACCTGCACCCCGGTGACGAGGCGGCGCTCTACGCGGCGCTCGACACGCTGCTGGAGTACTCGCGCACCTCGCTCGAACTGAAGCGCAAGGTCATCCAGCGCCACATCGACAACGGGCTCTTCCCCTACACCAAGCGCTACCTGGGCACCCTGCGCAACCACTTCTCGACCATCGGCGTGAACGGCATCAACGAGATGATCCGCAACTTCACCGGCGACGCCGAGGACATCACCACGCCGGCCGGTCGCGAGATCGCGCTGCGCTTCCTCGACCACGTCCGCGAGCGGATCGTCTCCTTCCAGGAGGAGACCGGCCACCTCTACAACCTCGAGGCCACGCCCGCCGAGGGCACCACCTACCGCTTCGCACGCGAGGACCGCAAGCGCTTCCCGCAGATCCTGCAGGCCGGCACCGCCGACAACCCGTACTACACCAACTCGAGCCAGCTGCCGGTCGGCTACACCGACGACCCGTTCGAGGCGCTCGAGCTCCAGGAGGAGATGCAGCGCAAGTACACCGGCGGCACGGTGCTCCACCTCTACATGGGCGAGCGCGTCTCCTCCGCCGACGCGTGCGCCAAGCTCGTGCGCCGCTCGCTCGAGCGCTTCCGCCTGCCGTACGTGACCGTGACGCCGACGTTCTCGATCTGCCCCACCCACGGCTATCTGGCCGGCGAGCACCCGTTCTGTCCCAAGTGCGACGAGGAACTCGTCGCCCGCAAGCAGGCCGCCGCCTGCTGCACCGAGTAGGAGGTCCGCCATGACCCAGACCGAGACCACCGTCGCCGAGACGACCGTCCAGCTCACCGACGACGAGCGCCAGCCCTGCGAGGTCTGGACCCGCGTGATGGGCTACCACCGCCCCGTGGCCTCCTTCAACAAGGGCAAGCAGGGCGAGTACGCCGAGCGCGTGTGCTTCGACGAGTCCTCGGCGGA
>CAZXWK010000029.1:0-23302 GCA_964644675.1 uncultured Eubacteriales bacterium
GGTCGTCGAAGGCCACCTCGATGCGGTGCGGAGCCAGCGGCCAGGAATCGGCCGGCGTACGAATCGTCAGCGAGCGATCGGACCAGTCGTATGAGACGCGGTTCGAGTTCTTGTCTGTCTCCCACGCCAGACGGCCGGAGCCGTCGAAACCAGCGACACTGCGGTCGGCTCGACGCAGCTCGAAGCCACCGTCAACATCATGCAGCCGGTCGGTGCACCCGTCGGGAGCCACCCACACCCGGCCGTCCTTGACGAACCGGTGTAGCGAGCCGTCGAGGTCCAGCACGTCGGCGGCCGTCGAGTCAGCCGAGACGTGCGCCTCGAACGAGAAACGCCAGCCGGGCGAAAGGCGCGTTACCGCGTCCCCCGACGATGAGTAGTAGCGCGAGACCTGCGCGTCCGGCCCCAGGCTGGGCAGCGACAGGTCATTCACTCGCAGTCGCAACGCCGGACGGTCCAAGCGTACCGACGCCTCGTCAGCCCACAGATCGCTGAGTGCGTAGTCCGTGTGCAGCTCGCCGCGACCGAGGCGCGCGCTGCGATCGTCCAATGCCACGGGGATCGAGGGGCATTCGGACAGTGCGACCTCGCCGTTGCCGTTGTAGGGGCTCACCTTGAAGGTGTAGGCCGGACTTCGACTCGTCATCGGCCCCGTCGTTCGCCTGTAGAGCGGACGCGGATCGTCACGCAGGTCAAGACCGGATCCGTCCCTGAGGAAGGGGCACGCGGTCGAGTCGGCGGATCGCGCGGCGATCGCGCTGTCCGGCGGATAGATGCCGCGTCCGGCCGTGGACCACGACGTCGTCTCGGTGCTCCCGACCTGCCAGAAGTGCGAGCCGTCCGAGAGGTAGATCCCATACCCGGCCGCTCCCTCGGAGGCCTCCCAGGCCAGCGTCACCGACCCCCTTCCGGCGGGGCCGTCGTCGGGCACGTCGTTGAAGCCGTCGCCGTCCGTGTCGCGCTCCTCGAAGACGTGCGCACTCGCGGTCGTCTCGGCGGTCACGTCGCCGAGAGCGGCAGGCAGCGCGAGGACGAAGCTCGCCGTCTCCGGGTCCGACCAAAGGGGTGGGCCGCCGGCCACCGGCCGGCTCGCGACACGCAGCGACAGAACGTACTCCCGACCTGCCTGCAGGCCGCCTGGCGGACTCGGCAGAGGTGCCTGGTTCGACGCGCCGACCCCGCCGATCACGGCAAGGACCTCGGCGGTCTCGGCATCGAGCAGCTCGAGCGACCAGTCCGACTGGACGTTCCCGGTCAGCTGCTCGCGGTACGCCCACACCACCGATGGCGGCCCTGTCGTCTCGGCGCCGTCGCTGGGCGACACGATGGTGACCTGCGGCCGTCCCGCGTAGTCGATCGAGTAGAGCGGCTTGTTGGGCCTCTCGGCGGACTCGAAACCGACGTGGGTCCCGGCGGTGCCGGAGATGCGGAACGCTGGTCCGGCGTCACCGGCCTCGGCCCACCGCTTGAGCGCCTCGCTCACGTCGAGCACGAGGAGACTGCCGGTGCCGCCCACGATCACCGGCGACGATTGGTCGTCGGCTGTCGTAGCGGGCCTGTCCTCCCAAGTCACCGAGGGGATGTCGACCTCGTCCGTGCACGCCTGCGCGACGACGGCCCCCGGGCTGGAGACGCCGTAGACCCAGAAGCCCACTCGGCCGCCGACGACCGCGTATCCCTGCTCCGCGCGGGACTCGAAGTCGGCGAGCATGGTTTCGCTCGGCTGCACCAGCGCGTACTCGGTCCACGTGGCATTGGGTGCGTTCGCGTTCACCCACGAAAGCTGGTGCGCCGAGAAGTTGGTGCCCGGGTAGGCACTCGACACGAACGTGTCGAGAGGAGTGCTCGTGACGTGCACCACGCCATCGTCTCCGGCAGCGAACGCCGCAGGCACGCAGGCGTGAAGCGACGTCGTGGCAACCAGGATCGCGAGGAGTGTCGAGAGCGCGCAGCTGATCGCGCGCGCGGAACGCAGGTCCGGCATGAGAATCCCCCCTGTAGGCTCGTCGCGCACGGCGCGCGACTCGGTCATACAGGTCGGGGATACACGGGCGCCCCAACCGGGGCGCTAACCGGGTCTTACCGCTTCGGCTCCAGAGCGAACTCCACCAGCATCCGGCAGAGATCCGGGAACTCGATGCCCGCAGCGCGGGCGGCGTCGGGGACCAGTGAGGTCGACGTCATCCCGGGGATCGTGTTCGTCTCGAGCAGCCACACGGCGCCATCGCGGTCCACGATCGTGTCCGAGCGACTGATGCCCCGGCAGCCCAGCGCCTTGTGCGCGGCCACGGCAAGGCGCTGGCACTCGTCGCGCTGCTCGGCGCTCACGCCGGCGGGGATGATGTGCCGGCTCATGCCCGGCACGTACTTGGAGTCGTAGTCGTAGAACTCGTGCTCGGGCACGATCTCGAGCGTCGGCAGCGCCACGACCTCGTCGTTGCCCAGCACGCCCACGGTCACCTCGGTGCCCTCGACGAACCGCTCGACCAGCACCACCGAGTCGTGCTCGAACGCCTTGTCGATGGCGGCCGGCAGCTCGCCGGGCTCGTGCACGATCGTCATGCCCACGCTGGAGCCCTCGTTGGCCGGCTTGACCACGGTCTTGTCGCCCAGGTGCGCGGCGAGCGCGTTCACGTCGTACAGCTCGTGCCGGTGCAGCACCGCATACTCGGGCGTCGCCAGCCCCGCAAGGGTGAAGAACTGCTTGCTCTTCACCTTGTCCATCGCCAGCGCGCTCGCGAGCACGCCCGAGCCCACGTACGGCATCTCGAGCAGCTCGCAGAGCCCCTGCACCGTGCCGTCCTCGCCAAAGCGGCCGTGCAGGCAGATGAACGCGACGTCGGCGTCGATCGAGCCCAGCTGCAGCACGAACTCGTCGTCGCCGGTGTCGATCTCCACCACCGAGAACCCGTTGTGCTGCAGTGCGGCCGAGACCTGGGCACCGGTGTTCAGCGACACCTCGCGCTCGGCGGAACGGCCGCCGTAGAGCACGGCGACGCGGATCTGAGTCGGGTCGATGGTCACGGTGGGTCCTCTCGGCTAGTACAGGCGACCGAGTCGCAGGTAGTCCACGAGCACGAGCATGAACCACCACAGCGTCACGCCGCCCAGCGTCACCACGGCGCCCTTGATCATCGCCGAGGTCAGAAGCCCGGCGCGCTCGTCCTTCTCGCGGCTCAGCCAGGTCGCGAGCCAGACCGCCAGAATCAGGATCGGGCCGGCGGCGGTCATGATGAGCCCGCCGAGAACGGTGAGGCCGTAGACCTGCGACTCGTAGATCGCGCGGCCCTGGGGGATCTGCATGAACTGCCAGGCTGCCGCGGCGAGGAGCGCGATCCACGCGCCCAGGTAGACCAGGAACGGCCACGTCGCGACCGCGGCGGGCCGCGGCTCGCGCTCGGGGAGCACGGGCTCGACCTGCGCCGCGGCAACGGCGACCGGCGCGGCGGCGGCCGCTTCCGCGACCTCGGCGGCACCCGGCGAGAGCTCGGGCTCGGCGGCGGCCTCGTCCTCGGCGGGCGATTCGGCGGCCGGCTCCGCGTCCTCCGCGGCCTCCAGGCTCGCCTCGACGGCAGCGATGTCGGCAGGGACGTCGTCGGCAGCCGGCTCCGCGATCGGTGCGGCCTCCGCGGCGGCCTGCTCGGCAGGGTTCTCGGCGGGGAGAGACGACTCCTCGGGGACGATCTCGGGCTCGGCGGTCACGGGCTCGATGACCTCGACGGGAGCGGGCTGCTCGGCCGCCACGGGCTCGATGACCTCGGCTGGTGCGCCGGGTTGCCCGGCGAAGAACGCGGACTCGTCGGGCGGCGTCAGGGGCTCGGCGCCCGTATGCGGCGCGCTCGTGCCCTCGACCGGCGGTTCCAGTGTGTCCCCCATGACCCTCCCTCGACGTGCCTGGCTGCCGAAAGTCTAGCCACACCACGGCCGCGACTCAACCACGGCCCGTTGACGCTTCATCCCGCGGGAGCTGCTTCTTCCCTGCTGAAGAGCGCAGAATGGACGTGTCGGGAAGAAGATATGGAGTGCGTGTGAACGGCGCGAGACCTGCTCATGGTACTCGCGCGCGCCGCAAGCTAGCCGCGCGGCGCCCAACCGATACCAGAAGAAGGAGCGACCATGTCCGACGAAGAGCGCGCCACCGGTGCGTCGCCCGAGATGACGCCCGAGGAGCCGACGGCCGTTCCGCCGGCCTTCGAGGACGCCGATCTCGAGGCCAGCATCGCCGCCGAGAGCGCGGCGACGATAGAGGCCGAGCAGGCCCCCGCCGGCACGGGCCCGATGACCACGCCACCGCCGATCGCCCCCGGCTGGGAGGCGCCGCCTGCGCCGCCGACCGGCACCGCGACCGAGGCGCCTCCGATGGCGATCGCTCCCCCCGTCGAGCCTCCGCTCCCGCCGGTGCCTCCCGCGACCGCTCCGACGTCCTCGGGCTCGGGCGGGCACGGCGGCATCATCGCGGCCGCGATCGTCATCGCGCTCATCGTCGGTGCGATGGCCGGCGTGGCGGGCGGGTTCCTCGGCGGCAAGCTCGCCGGCGGCACGGGTAGCGACGTCGCCGTGAGCGCGAAGAAGATCACCGTCGTCCCCAGTCAGACCGACGAACCGGTCATCGCCGCCGCTGCGGCCGCCGTGCCCTCGGTCGTGAACATCAACGTCTCCTCGGGCCTCGTCTCCGGCGGCCAGTCCGGCCTGCCTCAGACGCACCCGACCGTCCCCTCCGAAGGCCAGGGCTCGGGCGTCGCCTACAAGAAGACCGGGGATGGCGGCACCTACATCCTCACCAACAACCACGTCGTCGAGACGGCCGACCAGATCGAGGTCAAGAGCACCGACGGCAAGTCGTGGCCCGCGACGCTCGTCGGACGCGATCCCGACAACGACATCGCGGTCGTCAAAGTCGCCGCCGAGATTCCCGTCATCGACCTGGGCGATTCCTCGAAGCTGGTCGTCGGCCAGACGGTCGTCGCGATCGGCTCCCCCTACGGTCTCGAGCACTCGGTGACCTCGGGTATCGTCTCGGCGATGGGTCGTCTGCTCCCCGACACGAGCACCGACACCACCCTCTCGACGCCGCTCACCGACGTCATCCAGACCGACGCCGCGATCAACCCGGGCAACTCGGGTGGCGCGCTGGTGGACAAGCTCGGCAAGCTCGTCGGCATCAACACCGCGATCTACACCGAGAGCGGCTCCAACGACGGCATCGGCTTCGCCGTCCCCGTCAACACGGCCATCAAGGTCGCCGACCAGCTCATCACCTCGGGTAAGGTCGTCCACCCGTTCATCGGCGTGGTCGGCTCGACCGTGGACGAACGGCTCGCCGCCGAGAAGAAGCTCACCGTGAAGGAAGGTGCGCTGGTCGAGGAAGTCGTGCCCGGGACGGGTTCGGCCGCCGCCGGCATCAAGCCGGGCGACGTGATCACCTCGGTGGACGGAGAAGCCGTCCGCTCGATGGACGACCTGGTGACGCTCGTCCGCAGGTACAGCGCAGGAGACACCGTCTCGATCACACTGATCCGGGACGGCCAGTCCCAGACCGTCAAGGTCAAGATCGGCGATCGTCCCGCGGACTTCGGCTCCACCGGAACAACCCAGACGCCCGCTCCCAAGAAGTAGCGCGCCGTCAGCTCACGATTCGAGTCCCGCACGCGACGCGCGAACAGAGAAGGCCCCGGCTGATGCCGGGGCCTTCTGCGTCACCTCACCTGTCGTGCTCCCGCCGGCCCGTACCGGACCCGCGCGGAACGCACGTTGACGCAACCCGCGATCGCGCCTACTTGCCCGAGCGCGAGCGGACCACGACGAACGCCGCGATCCCGACGGCGATCGCCGCGACGATCGCGAGGATCCAGACCAGCGTGATGTTCGAGCCCGTACCGGACTGCTCGGCGGCCTTCTCGGCGGCCTCGGTCTGCTGCTTGGCGTCCTCCGAGCCGTACACCGCCTGCTTCGCCGCGGCCATGACGGTCGTCGGGTTGTCGACTCCCGCCTTGGTGGCGAGCGCCTCGGGCGCCGAGCGGTACTTGAGCTCCGCGACGAGCGTGCCGGCCGAGTCGGCGGCCGCGAGCTTCACCGCGTAGCCGTCCTTCACGGAGCCCTTGGGCGGGATGCGGTCGTCCGAGAAGACCCCGGTCGCGTCCCACAGCTCGACCGGATGGTTGCCCTTGGCGTCCTGCAGCTCGGTGCCGAACTTGTGCTCGCCCAGCTTGGTCGCCTTGCCGTCCGCGCCGACCAAAGAGACCTCGAGCCACATCTCGCGCACTTCGGTCAGACCGGTCGGAAGGTAGTGGCCGGCGCCCACGTTCGTCACGGTGACGGTCACCGAGGTGTCCTCGCCCGGCTTCAGGATCTCAGGCGCATCGAGCTCGACCGTGGCCGCGCTCTTGAGCATCTCCTTGGGAAGCGACGGATCGGTCGCCTGACCCACCTGTGCGCCCACGAACGTCATCCGGTAGAGGTTGTCGCGCTGCGGGCCGCCGTTGGCCGCCGTCCCGGCGTACGGGCCGACCGTGCCCGGCTTGTCGCTCATGTGACAGTCCTGGCACTGGATGCCCTCCTTGGCCTGCGGGCTCTCGGACCACTCCTTGTAGGTGGACTCGAGATGCATGCCGTTGCCCGGGTGCATCACGTTGTGACAGCCGCCGCAGATCTCGGACGTCGCGTGGAAGGGCGACTCGACCGCGGGGTGCGGAGCCTGCGGCTGTGCGAGCTGTGCGCGGCGCGTGGTGTCGGGCATCACGAGTTGCGACACGTTGCCGATGGGCTCGGTGGTCCCGGTCACCTGGTGACAGAACATGCAGCCGACACCTACCGCCCCGGCCTGGCTCATCTGCCCGGACTGGACCTCGCCCGCCATCGTGGCGATCGGTGCGTGGCACTTCAAGCAGAACTCGCCGAGCTTGTTGCCGGTCGCCGCATTGGCCTCGCCCATCTTCGCCTGGAAGAGCGGGTCGGCGATAGCCTTGGCGTGCATCGAGCCCGTCCAGTCCTTGAGGTACTGGGCGTGACACTGGCAGTTCGTCGGCGGCGGAAACGCCGCGATAGGCGCGCTGCCCGGCGTGACGGGCACGTCTTGCGCGAGTGCGGTGCCCGCCATGCCGGCGAATGCGACGGCCGCGAGCACCAGTACGAGGACGGTCGTGCGAACATGCTTCATCTCGGTGCCTTTCGTGATTCGGGGTCTGTCAGCCTGGGGCCCGAGCGTGCCGGAACCGGCCTCGTGCATTTGACTCGTACCCAACTCGGCGAATCGCGCCATCGAAGGCCGCTCGACCGCATGGGGTATGCACATGACCGGACGCAAGGAATATGATACTTGTCGGGTATCATACTCGACACCGCCGACGGGCGGCACCCCGAAAACGAGAAGGAGTCCTCATGGTTCAGAAGTACAGGTGCAGCAGTTGTGGCTACTTTCACGTCGGTCCCGCGCCTGAGAAGTGCCCCGTGTGCGGCGCTCCGCAGACCGCGTTCAAGGAGTACGAAGGACCGGGCGACCTGACCGGTACCAAGACCCTCGAGAACCTCAAGGCCGCGTTCGCCGGCGAGTCGCAGGCCAACCGCCGCTACACGCTGTGGCGCCGCATCGCCGAGCTCGAGGGTGCCCCGCAGTCGGCCCTCGACGCGTTCGATCGCGCCGCCGCCGAGGAGACCGCGCACGCGCTGGGCCACCTCGCCTACATGGGTGGCTTCGGCACCACCGCCGAGAACCTTCTCGCCGCGCGTACGGGCGAGGACAACGAGGCGACCGACATGTACCCGTCGTTCGCCGAGATCGCCGAGGCGGAGGGCTTCGACGACATCGCGCACTACTTCCGCCGAGTCGGCGGCTACGAGGCCGAGCACCGCGGCGAGTACGACCAGGCGCTCACCGACCTCGGGGCGTAGTGCCGCGCGGGAGCGACATATCCGGCATCAAGGCGCTCGACCGCGCCGGGCTCGAGGCGCTCTTCGCCCAGCTCGGTGCGCCGCGCTTCAGGGCGGGCCAGGTCGAGCGCTGGCTCTACGCGAAGGGCGCGTCGTCCTTCGCCGAGATGACGGACCTGCCGGCCGGTCTGCGAGAGACGCTCGCGGACCGGCTGGCACTCCCCGCCCCCGTCGTGCTCGACCGGCAGGTATCGGCCGACGGTACGCGCAAGTACCTCGTCGAGCTCGCCGGCGGCGACACCGTCGAGACGGTCGGCCTGCCCGCAGCTGACCGCCTCACGGTGTGCTTCTCGACGCAGGCGGGCTGCGCGATGGGGTGCGCCTTCTGCGCCACGGGCCTGAGCGGCCTGGCCCGCGACCTGGGGCCCGGCGAGATGGTCGATCAGGTCCTGCTGGTGGCACGAGACTTCGACCGGCGCGTCACCAACGCCGTCGCCATGGGACAGGGCGAACCGTTCGCGAACTACGACGCGACGCTCGGCGCCCTCCGCTTCATGAACGCCGAGGACGACCTGGGCATCGGCGCCCGACACCTGACCGTGTCGACCTGCGGCCTGGTGACGGGCATCCGCCGCTTCGCGACCGAGCCCGAGCAGTTCACGCTGGCGGTCTCGCTCCACTCGGCGGTCCAACAGACGCGCGACGCGATCATGCCCGGCGTTCGCGGAATCGCACTACCCGAGCTGCGAGTCGCCCTCGTCGAGTACGCCGAGCAGACCGGCCGCCGCCCGAGCCTCGAGTACGCGCTCATCGGCGGCGTCAACGACACCGACGCCGAGCTCGTGGCGCTCATCGCGTTCTGCCGAGGACTGCTGGTGCATGTGAACCTGATCCCGGTGAACCCGGTCGCCGAGAGCGGCTTCCACCGCTCCCACGCCGAACGCATCCGCGCGTTCTCGCACGCTCTCCAGGTCTCGGGGATCGAGTCGTCCGTGCGTGCCGAGCGGGGCACCGACATCGACGCCGCCTGCGGCCAGCTCCGCCAGCGGCACTCCCCTTCCGGCAGCTGACCCCTAAGCGCCCTGACCGTGACGCGCTCCGGCGGCGCTAGCGCCTCCCGCGTGGCACCTCGACGGGGCAGACACCTCCGGCCACAGGGCACTCTCCACATACGAAGTCGTCCCACTGTCCCAGCGCCTCGAAGTCGGGGGCCCGCATCCGGTCGTGCATGGTCTCGATCTCCTGCCCGATTCGGGCCGCATCGTCCGACGCGAACTCGAAGGTGACCTGTTGCGGTTCGCCGTCCGCTCCCACAGCCTCCGGGCGGACGAACGCGACTCGGACTCGTTCACACCCGTCGCGCAACGCGACGAGGGCGTAGCAGCGCGCCTGAAGCTCGTAGCGGTCGCGCAGTTCGCTCTCTTCACCCGAGACGCCGGTCTTGTAGTCGACGATGAGCCCACCTGCCCCGCTCCGCCCGTACGCGTCGATCGATCCGGCGAACAGGAACGCGCCCTCGCCCATCTCGATCGCAAACGGCCACTCGCGCCGGACGTGCTCGTGCGCGGCGAGTTCCCGACCCAGAGCCGAAGCGACGAAAGCGGAGGTCGCCGCGCGCAGTCGTGCGACCTCCCCGTCGTCGAGCTCGAAGTGGCGCGCGAGTGCCGCAGTCCGCTCCTCTGAGGGCAATCGGCCCTCGGAATCCACGAGTTGGAGTACGGCATGAACCGCCGAGCCGAACGTCCGCGCGTCCCCGGACTCGCTCGCACGCACCCTGCCCAGACGCAGGATCTTCTCGGCCCAGAACCGCTTGGCGCACCGCTCGAACAGGCCGAGGTCGCTGTAGGACAGCACGGGAGGCGGTTCCCATATCGGAGCCGGCGTCTCCGCCGCGCCTTCGGCTGCACACGGTTCGACCGATCGATCGGGCGGATCAGCCGCCTCGCCTTCGATCAGCTTCCCACCGGAGGCATCCTTCGGTTCGGCGCCGTCCTCGGCGTCCTCGGCCACGGGATTCGCCTCGACATCCCCCGCGGAGAGTTCTTCGTAGGCGACCGGGACGCCGCCGAGCCTCGGCCCGTCGTCGCCGTCCTCGAGTCCGATCTCGACGAGCGCGAGCCGGAGCCGCTCGAGCATCGAACGGGCCTCCTCCGCCGCGACTTCCTTGTCCAGCTTCCCGCTGCCCGTCAGCACGAGCACCTCCCGCGCGCGGGTGCATGCCACGTAGAAGAGCCGCTTCATCTCCTCGTTCGAGGCCTCGAGTTCCGCCCCGTGCATCGCCGAGAACAGCCCCGACTTGCGGGCCTGCGAGCTGCCGCCGTCCGACGATGGCAGCGTGACGGCCAGCTTCATCCGCTCCCCGTCTTCCTGCCACCTCGCCATGCCGCCGGGCCCGGGTGCGGCCGTCCCCAACTCGGGTACCGCTACCACCGGGAACTCGAGCCCCTTCGACGCATGGATGCTCATGATCGTGACGGCAGGGCTGTCATCGTCAGCGAGCGAGGCCGGAGATTCGTGGTCCTTGAACGCCTCTTTGGCCGCCAGGTATGACTCGAACTCGGCCGGACCCGCGCCCCCCGCGGACTCGAACTCGTCAGCCATGCGAGCGAGCTTCAGAACGCTCGCGTATGCCTGCCTGCCGGAGTCGCCCGAAGCGAGCAGGATCAGGTCGAGGTCGCTCTCCTCGACGGCCCTCAGCAGCAGCTCCGAGAGCGGCGCCCGGCCCACGCGCTCGCGAGCCCGTTCAACCAGCCCGCGAACCGCTCCGGCACGCTCCGCACCCTCGGCGTCCAAGGCTGGTCCGTCCTCTGCGAGCGCGGCCCACAGTGAGCGGCGGGCGCCGTCCTCCGGGTTCGCGAGGCGCCACAGTGCGTCATCCGACAGCCGCCCCATCGACGAGATGAGAAGCTCGGCGATGGCACGATCGTCGAGCGGGTTCGCAACAGCGCGCAGGAACGAGCGCAGATGCACGACTTCACGCACGGAGAAGAAGCGCCCGCCGCCGACGATCATCGTCTCGAACCCGCGCTCCCTGAGCGCATCGGCGTAGGCATCCGCATGCGTATACGCACGGACGAGCACGACCATGTCTGAGGGCCGAACGCCGAACCGGTCCCGCAGTTCGGCGAACTGATCGGCGATCGTCGCGCTCTCGACCGCACGCGAAGCCTCCCCCGCCCGGCTGCAGTCCACGAGGGTCATCCGGATCCTGGGAGTCCCGACGTCGACGAGCGGCGGCTCGGGCTCGATGCGCCGAGGCACCAGCGGGAGGAGTTCGGCGCCGAACAACGCGTCGCTGCCGAACACGGCGTTCGCGAAGTCGAGGACGTCGGCATGCGAGCGGTAGTTGTCCTTGAGTGAGATCCGACGGGCCCCGCGCCGCAGCATGTCGGCCACGTGGCCGCGGTAGACATCGAGGTCCGCGCCTCGAAAGCGGTAGATCGACTGGCGTTCGTCGCCGACGGTGCACAGGTTGTCCTCGGCGACCGACTGCACGATCTCGAGCTGCAGCCGGTCGGTGTCTTGGAACTCATCGACCATGGCGAGCCGGAGACCCGACGCGATCCGCTCTTTGATATCCGGCCGTTCCTTGAAGAGAGTGCGCACCCCCGACTGAAGGTCGTCGAAGTCGAGCTTCCCCCGCTCCCGCTTGGCGCGCTCGTACCGCTCCGCGTAGCCGGCGACGACGCGCCGTAGCGCCCGCGCGTAGGGGGCGGATGCCGCCGCGGCCGCATCCGCGGTGAGGCGCGCCACCTCGGCCTTGAGGCGCTCGACGTGCTCCTGGGTCGCGCGACAACGGCCCTTCGGTTCGCCAGAGCTCAGCGCCTCCCAGACGCGACGCGCGAGGTCCTCGGCGGGCAGAGACTCGGGATCGATGTCGCACAGGGACGCCAGCGTACGCTCGCACGCGTCGTACTGCTTCGTCGCGGTCGCCGTGCCCAGATCGCACGCCCCGATGGCCGCCGCCGACTCCGTGAAGAGCCGGAGCGCCTCGCGATACACGACCACCGCGTCCGGAAGCTCTTCCAGTTCCAGATCCGAAGGAGTCAGGTCCCGCGAGACGAGCGTCGTCGCGATGCGCTCGACCGTGGCGCCGATCTCGTCGAACCCGAACCCGGCGAACAGAGCCTCTCCCTCGGGCGATTCCAGCACCGCCCGGGCCGCACCCTCGAAGGCCTCCCGCCGCAACCGCCCGGCCTCGACGGTGTCCGCCACCGAGAAGGCCGGATCGAGCCCGGCCTCGAGAGCGTAGCGCCTCAGGACGCGAGCGCAGAACCCGTGGATCGTACTGATCCAAGCGCCGTCCACCTCGAGCGCCTGCTCCTGCTTGCCGAGTGCGCGCAGCGTCGCGCGGATCCTCTCGGCAAGCTCCGCGGCTGCCTTCTCGGTGAAGGTGATGGTGAGCAGCTCATCGACGCTCGCCGGCTCCCATCCCTCGTCGACGTGCGGTTCGAGCGCCGCCGAGAACCGCTCGGCCAGTGTGCGCGTCTTGCCGGATCCGGCACCCGCTTGGATGAGCACCAGGCCCCGGAGGGCGGCGACCGCCTTGCCCTGGTCCTCGTTCAGGGCGAATCCCATCTACCGCGCCTCCTCACAGATCGTCCGAGCCCCGCAGTACTGGCACGCCCGGCTCGAGTAGGGCCTCTGCGCGATGTCACCGGAACGAATCCCCGCGGCGGCGGCGCTTATCGCCTCCTCGGCTGCGGTCGTGACCGCCTCGATCTCGCTCGGCTCGCACGCGTCCGGCGCGCAGCCGTGTTCTCCCACCTCAACGAAGTCCGGGTCCCAGAACCCCCGGGCGGAGAGCGTGGAGAGCGACCGATACAACCCGCCCGCGAGCGGATCTCCGAGCAGCTCCGCGGCTACGACCCCGTAGGCCGGGATCTGCAGCAAGGCGTAGGTCGCGAACGAGCCGTGCCCGTAGACGGAGCTGGACGACTTGTAGTCGGTGACCACGATCCGTCCGTCTCGGCGATCGATCCGATCGATGGATCCCTTCAGCGAGATCCCGCCGAGCGAGACCGGTCGTTCGACTGCCGAGCCGAACCTGAACTCGTGCTCGACCGGGATGAATCCCGGTAGGAAGGTGGCGTCATCCTCCACGACCTGGCGCGCCCATCTCGACGCCTTGGCCAGCGCGAGCTCCTCGGCGAGACCCGCCGCAGACACGCGCGCCTCGGCATGTACCCGCGCGTCGGCATCCGCGAGCACTTCGAGAGCGTCGGCGAGCAGCGGCGGGGTCACTCGTTCGTGACCTCGGTCTTCACGCCAGGCGCGATAGAACTGCTGGAGGATGCGGTGCGTCCTCGAGCCCACCTCGGCGGCGTCCACCTCCGAGTCGATGTCGCTCGGTCTCACGGCCCGATCGAAGAACCAGGAATACGGACACTTCAGGTACGTCTCGAGTTCCGAGACGCTGAACTCCTCGGTCGCGGCGAGCTTCTCGAGTGCGGCCACCGAGTACACCACGCCTCGGTTCGGCAGCCGCGGACGGCATCGACCCGCACCCCCCCGTGCCGTGCGACGACCCGGCCCGTACGCAGGTGCCGCAGCGGCAAGGTCGTGGAGGCGGATGCGGTGCACCGTCACGTCAGGGCCGAAGTCGGGACACTCGGGATCCGAGGCGTCCCGATAGACGTCGCGCGCTTCATCGAAGGCGACGGCAGCAGCACGCTCCTCGCCCGATGAACCGGTGGCTTGGCGGACCAGGACGACCTTCTCTCTCGCGCGGGTCGTGAGCAGGTAGAAGAGCATGCGGTTGCGAAGACGCTCCTCGGCACCCGAGGCTCCTCCCAGCTCGCGCTGCAGCGCTGAGGTGAGCGAGCGGTCGTCTTCGATTGAGAACTCGGCTCCAGTGAGACCCCCGATGATGATGACGTCGAAGCGTCTCGACCGCAGTCTGCGGGCCTCGGTCACCTGTACTCGACCGGGTCGCTCGAGCGAACCGGTAGCCAGCGTCGACTTCGCCAGCGCTCGGTGCAGATCGCCACCTCCGAAGACGCCCTCCACGGCCGCGAACTCGTCCAGGACGCGCATGAGCATTCGCTGCGCGGCTGCGTCCAGGGCACCCTCCTCGCCGTGAAGACCGCGGACGAGATGCGCGTTCGCGATCAATCGAGCTGTCAGAGATTGCCAGTCGCGCGCCGACGCCGGCGTGATCCTTCCATCGACCAGCGTGCGGATCTCACGAAGCAGGGGGCCCGCCGGCGCGTCCCGGCCACACAGATCAGCCACGAGATCGGCGCCTGTCTTCCGATACGCCCGCCATCGGGAGTCCGCCGCCGAAACGACTTCCGCGGGCGCTCCGGCATACGGGGACTGAAGGAACGCCAGTGCCCTCTCGCGGCTGGCGGTCTCGATCCGCACGCTGTCGATCGCGGCGAGCACCGACTTGCCCAGGGGCGTAGAGCCAAAGGGAAGCGCCACATCGGCATCGACGTCGAGCCGCTCGGATCCGAGTGCGGCGAGGAGGGCGGAGAGCCGGCTCGCGACGTTCGGGAACACGACTGCGATGCGGTCGGGTGCGGTGCCCGCAGCCACCGCCTCCGCCGCGAGTCGGGCCACGAGGGCGCACTCCGCTTCCATTCCGGCTGCGAGGCCGAACTGGACGGCCTCGGTGGGCTGCAGAGCCGGACCTCCGCGGTACAGGGCGGCCTCGAAGGCCTCCAAGGGCGTCCTAGCCGCGCCTGTCGGCACGTGAAGTCGTGACTCGCACGCGAGTTCGAGCCGGCTCACGAGGCCATCGAGCGCCGTCGTCGCGGGGAAGCCCTCCTCCCAGGTCAGGCCTATGAGCACCTCGTTCGTGCGCGCGAGCCCACACAGGAGCGTCTCTTGAGCGACCGAGAGGTCGTCAAACCTGTTCGCGACGACCGTTCCCCCGACCTCGGGAGCGCGCTCCGAGAGCAGCTGCGCCGCGTGGACAGCCTCTACCAGGTCGTTCTCGGCCAGGAGTCCCTGGTATGCCCGGACGACTCGCAGCATCTCCGCGGGCGCGCCAGCGGAGACGACCTCCGCGCCGGGAGGAACGGCGCGAGCGACTGAGGAGACCAGCTCGGCGAGGCCGGGATATCGTGATGAAGCGCGTAGTACCTCAAGCTCGCTCTCCCCGAGCGCCCGATCGACGAGCGCGGCGCGCACGCCGGGCTCCACTAGCCTGGTTCCGTCTCCGTGAAGCTCCCACAGCGTGGAGACCCAACGATCGAGTGTGGTGATGAGCACCCCCGGCCGTCGCAGTCGCGCGAATTCCCCACGGGCGCGTCTCACGTCCGGATCCGTCGGGAGAAGCAGGACCGGCGTCTCGGCTCGTTCGAGCGACGCCTCGATGGCAGCGTAGAGCGGTCCAGTCTTACCCGCATTTGCCCTGCCTGTGACCAGCGTCAGCGACACGCGCCCTCCCCTGTCTCGAGGGCGATCATGACGCATGGGTGTGACATCAGTTCTGGGCCTGCGTGTAGCGCTGGACGCCCTCCCTGATCTCGCGAACCTTTCTCCAGGCGACCTCTTCGTCCCGCCCCAAGTAGTGCTCCACGCGCCCGCCGAGCACCTCGGCCGCGCTCTCCGCGCGCTCGGCCAGGCCGCGAGCCACGTCTGCCGCGCGGAGCGCTTCGCTCGCGAGCCGCTGGCGCGTGGCCTGCCCGGACGCCGGTGCGACCAACAGCCCTATGACGAAGCCCGCAACCCCGCCGACAATGAGTCCTATGGCAAGAAATTCCAGATTGCGCCGCATCAGTCCTCGCCCTCCTGTACGGCCGGCTCTCCCCCGCCGGTGAGCAGCCCGTATATGCGCTCCAGCTCTTCCTCACCCTGGAAGTCGATCTCGATCTTGCCCTTGTCCTTGGCCAGCTTGACCCGCACCACGGTCCCCAGACGCCGCCTGAGCTGTCGCGCCACGGTCTTGAAGGACTTCGGCGTGACCGGCCGCGGTGCGCGCTCCGTCTGGCCGGCGACGTAGAGTCGCGCCAGATTCTCCGCTTCTCGTACCGAGAGCCCTTCGGCGACGACCTTCTCGGCAAGTCTGGCCCGTCCAGCCTCGTCCGGAACCGAGAGGACGGCTCGTGCGTGCCCTGCGCTCATGCTCCCCGAGTAGACCAGTTCCTGGACTTCCTCGGGCAGGTCCAGCAGCCTGAGCGCGTTCGTGATCGCCGAGCGGGACTTCGAGACCTTGTCGGCGAGCTCGGCCTGTGTCATCTGGTACTCGGTCAGAAGCCGCCTGTAGCCGCGGGCTTCTTCAATCGCGTTCAGGTCTCTACGCTGCAGGTTCTCGATGAGCGCGAGCTCGAGGGAACCGGTCTCATCTGTCGCGTGCACCCGTACGGGAACCCGCTCGAGCCCCGCTTGCCGAGCCGCACGCCAGCGGCGTTCTCCTGCAATAATCTGGTAATTCTCACCTAGTGGACGCACGATGATGGGCTGGAGCAGGCCCACCTTCGCAATCGAGTCCGCCAGCTCGGCGATGCCGTCGTCGTCGATGTCGGTACGAGGTTGGTCAGGGTTGGGCGCGATGAGATCGATCGCGAGTTCGTGCACGTCGGCCGTAGTCTGCGACTCCTGAGAGGCGCTCGGAATGAGTGCCGAGAGACCACGACCCAGTCCCCTCTTAGACACGGTCCACCACTTCCTTTGCCAGGTTCAGGTATGCCTCGGCACCCTTTCCGGACGGGTCGTAGAGCGAAACCGGCTTGCCGAAGCTCGGAGCCTCGGACAGCCGCACGGTCCGCGGTATGAGCGTCTTGAATACCTTGTCTTCGAAGAAGTCCTGGACTTCCTCGACGACCTGCTGCGCGAGCTTCGTGCGAGAGTCGTACATGGTCATGACGACCCCGAACACTTCGAGCTCCGGATTGAGATGCGTCTTGACCAGTCGAACGCTGTCGAGAAGCTTCGAGAGCCCCTCGAGTGCGTAGTACTCGCACTGGATCGGGATGACGAGCCCTTCCGCCGCCGTGAGCGCGTTGATCGTGAGCAGCCCGAGTGACGGAGGGCAGTCGACGATGATGAAGTCGAAGTCGTCAGCCACCGGCTCCAGTATCGACTTCAGTCGTGTCTCGCGACTGAACGTGGAGACCAGCTCGATCTCGGCGCCGGCGAGTTGTATGGTCGCAGGCACAACGAACACATGTTCGACTTCGACCGGCTCGATGATCTCGGCGATGTCCGTATCGCCCAGCAGGGCGTTGTAGATGCACAACTCCCGCTGATTCTTGTTGAGACCGAACCCGGATGTGGCGTTTCCCTGGGGATCCAGATCGACCAGCAGTACCTTGTTGCCCAGCTGGCCGAGGCACGCCGACAGGTTCACCGCAGTGGTGCTCTTGCCGACGCCACCCTTCTGGTTCACGACAGCGAACTGCCGACAGCGACCCGAGCGTGCTCGCTCGGCTGTGCCGTAGTCCACTCCGCCCCCTCTCTCCGAACGACAGGTCACAGGGGGCAGTATAGACCGTCGGTCCCGCCGGGGGAACTACGCCAGGGGAGAATGCTGTGCGAGCCCCGTACGCCGAGGCAGCTTCAGGGAGGGCTCGCGGACCTTCGAGTAGCAGACGATGGTGCGCTCGCCGCGGTCGCCCGGCAGCTGGGCAGGCCGCAGCGACAGTCTCGATAGACCCACGATCGCGGCCACTTCGTCTCCGCGATTGAGCTCAGAAGCGTCCATTCTGCCCTTGAGGCATACCAGTCTTCCGCCTGCGGCGAGGAGGGGAGCCGCCAATTCAACGAGACTGGGAAGCTGGGACACCGCCCGAGCGGTGACGACCTGATACGCTCCCCCTTCTGTGGCCGCATGCTCCTCGGCACGCTCCCCGATCGCGACCACGCTATCCGAGAGCCCGAGCCGTTCGACAATCGACTGCACCGCGCTCGCCTTCTTCTTAACGGAGTCGAGCAGCGCGGCTCCTCGGCCGGAGGCAATCGAGAGCGGAAGCCCTGGGAAGCCACCTCCGGTGCCTATGTCCAGAATGCGGCCGGCCGCGGCGCCATCTACCTCGGAAAGAGCGAGGAGAGAGTCAGCGACGTGAAGGTACGCCGCCTCCAGCGGGTCGTCGATCCGGGTCAGATTCAGTACCTGGTTGAGTTCGAGCACTGCATCGAGATGTGCGGCCAGAAGGGGGAGAGCGGTGCCAGACACTTCGATGTCGCACTCCCGGAGAGCAAGCGCGATCACTGCAGCTGTGTCCGACGCGTAAGGTTTCACGTGAAACATCCTTCCCTCTACGTGCCACGGATGATAGCACGCACCTCGGTCCATGTTTCACGTGAAACATCGTGGGGCGCGGTCCGGTCGGCCCGGACGTTGCCACAAATCCACGAATCGAGGGTTTCTGTCACAAGGTGCGCTACCCGGAGTGGGTTGGGGCGTCATGCGACACGCGTATCCGCTCTTGCCGCAGCGGGTGGTGGGGCGGGTGACGGTCACGCTGAAGGCGGCTGCGCGATGTGCGTCCGTGCTCGGCACGACGGTGCCGGCCACACTGGAGGTAGGCGCTCTCGAGGGGAATCCGGACTCATCGTTCCCATTCACCGCGTGGCCCACGACTGAACGTCTGCCGCCTGAACGGGCGATGCGAGGCGCGGCGCAGTCCCGATAGCCTCCACGGACTACCGGCCGCCCCAGAGCAGCGAACCGAGCTGCGAAACCGCTTGGACGCTAACGTGCGGACCGGCCACCGCGGCGCACCCGCCAGAATCCCGGGACGGCGCTCCTGCGTCGTCCGGCCGTCGGTTCACTTCGGGCCGCCCGTGTGCGCTCCGAGCCAGACCCCCTGCCTAGAAGCGTCAGTTCTCGCTCCTGATGGGATCACGGGAATTGCGTTAACCGGTGTGGCGCGCGATATTGCCCGCGGATGCTCTCGCCTTCACCGAAATGCAAGAGGGCGCCCCGTGGGCGCCCTCCGTGTCTCTGCCTTGGCTGCCTTGATTACTTCGGCTTGACCACGACGACGCGGAACGGGTCCTCGCCCTCGCTTTGTGTCGTCACTCGACGATCGTCGCGCAGCGCAACGTGAACCACGCGCCGCTCGTAGGCGGTCATGGGTCGAAGTCGTACCGGGACATGCTGGCGCGCTGCGCGATCGGCGGAACGGCGAGCGATGTCCTCAAGCTTCTGGCGGCGACGGTGGCGGTAGCCTTCCACATCGACGATCACGGGATGCCGAAAGCCGAGTTCCCGGCTAGTGATCGCGGAAACGAGTGTCTGGAGAGCGTCGAGCGTCCGACCATGGCGTCCGATGAGTATCGCGAGATCGCCGCCGACGACGTCCAGGATGATCTCCCCGTCGTCACCCTCGTACTCTTCAATGGTGGAATCCTCGATACCGAACGTCCCGAGAATCGACTTGAGCGAGGAGACTGCGGTATCTGCGACCTGATCGAGTTCGTCGTCAGACAGCTCGCGGGTGTCCTCGGCAAGGAGCTCGGCCGGAACCGGCTCATCTTCCTGTTCAATCACGTCGTCATCGCCGCCGACCTCGAGAATCTCGTGCGCCACTCGCTTCGCATCCTCAAGCTCAGCCACAAATTCGTCCTTGACCCATACCCGCACACGGGCCTCGCGCTCCGAGCCGATTCCGAAGATCTTCTTGCCCGGCTCCTCAAGTACCTCGTAGGCCACGGCGTCCTGCTGGACTCCGAGCTCCTCAAGCGCCGCGTCGACAGCCTCCGCGACCGTGGGGGCCTCCTTGATGCACTCTCTCTCCATGCTGCCTCGCTCCAATCAAGACACAGCGCCCGGGGGCGCGGGACTAACCCTTCTTCGACTTCTTGGAGGCGCTCTTGTTCTGCGTGGTCTTCGACCCGCCGTCCTTCTCGGCCACCGGCTTGACGTCGATCACCTCTTGGTCCTTCTCGGACTGGCGCTTCATCCAGGCCATGGTGATCTGCTGCTGGGCGACGCCCCAGATGCTCGAGACGTCCCAGTAGAGCAGGACGCCGGCGGGGCTCGACCAGCCGAAGAAGATCATTACGACCGCCATGTAGGCACCGATCATCTTCTGCTGCTTGTCGCCGGGCATCAGTGCCTGAGGCAGCCAGATGCTAACCGCGAAGAGCAACACGAGGATGAGGTAGGGGACAGCAGCGAGTATTCCCTGCTCCGTGTAGACCGTCTTGGGGGTCAGTGCGAGATTGGGAATAATTCCCAGGAACGACGGGCTCCCGATCTTGGCGAGTTCCGTGCGGAGCACATTGAAGAGGGCGATGAAGATGGGCATCTGGAGCAGGAGAGGCAGGCACCCGCCGAACGGGTTCACCTTGTTCTCCGAGTAGAACTTCATCATCTCTTCGTTCTGCTTCTCCTTGTCGTTCTTGTACTTCTCCTGAATCGCCTTGAGTTTGGGCTGAACCTTCTGCAGCTCGTACATCGAGACGGTCTGCTTCCAGGTCAGCGGCAGGATCAGGACCCTGAGCGCGACCGTCAGCAGGATGATCGCGAGTCCCCAGTCATTGGTGATGCCATAGAAGTACTTGAGTGCGGTGAAGATCAGTTCCATGAACTGATTCCACAGCGGGATGTTCACGGCGGCGAAGATGTGCACGCTTGAATGACCTCCTCGGTCAGAATGCTGCGTTCTCTAGGGAACGGGGTCGTATCCTCCGGGGTGCCATGGGTGGCATCGGCCGATGCGCCGAAGAGCCATCCATCCGCCCTTGAAGAGTCCATAGCGCTCGATAGATGTTAGCGCATACGACGAACACGTCGGCGTGAATCGGCAGGAAGGCGGGAAAGCCGGCGAGATGAATCGCTGGTAGAAGCGGATGAGAGCGATTGCCACGGCGCGGGGAAGTCGGCCGACGGCCGACGGCGCGCTCACGAGAGGACACCCGCTTTGAGCAGTACGACTATCAGCGCCGCATCCAGGTCGACGGCGCGAGCCGTCGGTGTCTGGGGTCGCGCGATCAGGATCACGTCGAAGCCGGGCCAAGGGCCCCCAACACGCCTGGCAGACTCCCTGAGAACTCGCTTCGAGCGGTTCCGCAGCACGGCAGGCCCGAGCTTCTTGCCCGCGACAAAAGCGACGCGGCCTTCTCGGCCGCGTCCTTCAGGCGTCTGTGCGACGAGCGTTATGACCAGAGGGTGGGTTGCCCTCTTGGCTCCTCGGAAGATCCGATCGATCTCTCGCGAGGACTTGATGGTGCTCATAGCCTCACGTCCTCGTCGACGTAGGCGTCCTACGCGCTGAGGACCTTGCGTCCCTTGCGGCGACGAGCGGCGAGGACCGCACGACCACCGCGGGTGGACATGCGCGCGCGAAAGCCGTGCGTCTTCGCACGCTTCCGAGTATTGGGCTGGTACGTTCTTTTCACTGTTCCTCCTTGGGTTGCCCCGACCGTTCTGGGGCAAAGCCCGACGATTATATGCGGGGCTTTGTCGGAGTGTCAAACGCCGAGCCCTGCCGGGCGCGGTGTACCTACGCGTGGGAGCCGGCCAGGGCCCCAGCGCCACGTCCGGCTTCCCCAGTGCAGTATCGTCGAACACGCGTTCGCCTCAAGGTCATCGCAGGTCAGAGCTTTGTCAGCGGCAGTCCCAATTGGCTGCGGAATCTGTGGATAATGTGGAAAACGCAGGATTGACGCTTGTGGAACCTGTGGATAAGTTGGCCGGGAGCGTTGTCCGTGCGATTGGGGCTTTGCTATCATCGGCCGCGCTCTGATCTACGTGATACGCACCTTCCGCAAACGAATATTCCCCGCTCAAGAGTGGTATTTGTGTCCCGGCCGGCAGACCCGGCCCGCGGTGGTCTCCAAGCCGGCGACGCCGGGATCAGACCCCATCGCGCAGGAAGCCTCTGTGACGTACCTGCTTTCCACAGCGACGGTCTTTCCTTGGACGCTTTCCACAGGAGAACGAAAGGCTTTTCCAGCAAACGCCCGCCGGGAACAGCCCCGTTCGCTTCGGAAGTGACATGTGGTCTCGGTCATTTTCCACATGTGTGGAAAGTTGTGTGGACAACTACGAAAACCGCAGGGAGGGAGCATCCTCGGACTGCGAGAATCGCATCCGCCCCGAGGTGGCTGGTGCGGTGAGGAGGGGATTTCGGTTGCACGTGCGTTGCTTTCCTTGTGGAAAGCTCTGGGGATGAACTCGCTGCTATGGAAAGACGGGGAGCATGAAGACCTTCTACGCGCGGCGTCAGGACACCGGTGCCGCGGCTGTTGCACTCCACGGAGCTGGGCCGAACGGGGACGCCGCACACGGCCTCGATCCCGCTGATTCCAACCGCCCTATACATATACGTACGCGCGCGCGAATCGCTGTATATGATTCTCCCGCTTCTGCTCCGCGGGTCGAGGTCGTAGAGCCGTTGCCTGTCGGGGAGTTCATCGAGTCTCTCGCTTCCCGCGTGTACGAACTCGCGCGTTCCGCCGGCGGCTCGATCCCCTACACGGTCGTCCGTGAGGTCACCGAGAACTTCATCCATGCCGACTTCAGCGAACCTGTCGTCTCAGTCCTCGACCAGGGCGAGACCCTCAGGTTCGCAGACCAGGGTCCCGGGATTCGCGACCGTGACCGCGCTGTACTCCCCGGGTTCACTACCGCGCGCGAGCCTATGAAGGAGTACATCCGGGGTGTTGGTTCCGGTCTTCCCATCGTGAGGGACTACCTTTCCTATTCGGGGGGCACGCTGTCAATCGAGGACAACCTGGGAACCGGAGCGGTGGTCACCGTTCGCGCGGGCTCTGCGACGCGTGCCCTAGTCGAGCAGCGCGCGGTCGGGCCTGTTCCTCCCGCGGCGTCACAGGACACGGGAGAGCGCCTGCCCGGATTCGCCGGGCCCTCCGCTCTTGAGCCTGTGGCCGCACGCTCTCGTCTGAGCACTCGCCAAAAGCAGGTTCTCGCTCTCGTGCTCGAGTCGGGAGAGGCGGGACCGAGCCTGGTTTCCAAGGAACTCGGCGTCGGGATCTCCACGGCCTACCGCGACCTAGCCTCCCTCGAAGAAGCCGGGCTCATCTCGGCAGTGGGCGGCAAGCGAACCCTGACTTCCGACGGACTGGCCTACCTCGATTCCCTCAATCGCTAGCGCTTCACAGAGAAGGACACCTTGATGACCACAGCTACGGATATCGATGCCATCTGGGGCGACGTGCTCGGCATCGTGAAGGACGAGCTCAATACGCCGAGTTTCAAGACGTGGTTCGAGCACACGGCGCCCGTGGAGCTCACCGACGACGGAGTGTTCGTCGTGGGGGTTCAGAACGACTTCGCCCGAGCCTGGCTCGAGGAGCGCTACTCGCAGAGACTGAGCGCGGCCCTGCGTCAGGTCGTGGGGACCGATATGTCGGTGCGTATCGTCGTGGACCGCTCCGCAGCGGCAGACACACCTGCCTCCGAGGAGCCCGTTCCTCTCGTCGTTGAGGAGGTCGCGTCGGAAACCCCTGCTACGACGAGACCCGCTTCCTCGGCTGCTGAATTCGACCCGAAGTACACGTTCGACTCCTTCATCGT
>CAZXWK010000029.1:23402-26570 GCA_964644675.1 uncultured Eubacteriales bacterium
CCGCTTCCTCGGCTGCTGAATTCGACCCGAAGTACACGTTCGACTCCTTCATCGTTGGCGAATCCAACAACTTCGCCCGTGAGGCTGCTCGCGCCGTGGCGGAGGCCCCCGGCCTGAAGTACAACCCTCTCTTCATCTGGGGAGGTCCCGGGCTTGGCAAGACCCACTTGCTCCAAGCTATCGGCCACTACGTGACCCAGAACTTCCCTCACAAGAAGGTCATCTACGTCACTTCAGAGCAGTTCACCAACGACTACGTCGATTCCATCGGAGCCAAGCGAGTAGACGGGTTCCGCCAGAAGTACCGCTCGGTCGATGTCCTCTTGATCGACGACATCCAGTTCCTTGAGAAGAAGGAGGGTATCCAGGAGCAGTTCTTCAACACCTTCAATGAATTGCAGCGCCGGGGAAAGGCGATCGTCCTGGCCTCCGACCGACCTCCGAAAGACATCAACATGGAGGAGCGCTATCAGAGCCGCTTCTCGATGGGGCTACCTGCGGATATCCAGCCTCCAAACTTCGAGACTCGGTTGGCTATTCTCAAGCGGTTCTCGGAATCCCAACACATCCCCGTCGAAGACGATGTCTTGGCCTACATCGCTGAAATCGCCTCTCCCAACGTGCGCGAGATGGAAGGGGCGATGATTCGGATCGGTGCGTTCCGCGACCTCTCGAGGCGACCGGTCGTCGATCTCGCAATGGTTCGGGACGTCTTGAAGGACGTCTTCCCTGAGCGTTCGACCAGGCCCATCTCGGTTCCGACGATCCAGAGAGAAGTCTGCCGCTACTTCAGCATCTCCCAGTCCGATCTGATTGGGAGTAAGCGATCTCAGGCGATCGTCTATCCGCGGCAGGTGGCCATGTATCTGTCGCGGGAGCTGACGGATCTCTCTCTCCCTAAGATTGGTGATGAGTTCGGCGGCCGCGACCACACAACGGTCATGCACGCCACGGCCAAGATCCAGAAGTTGATGGGGGAGCAGCGAGAGGTCTACACGCAGGTTCAACAGCTCACCAACGCGGTCAAACAGAGAAGCTAGGGCCTAAAGCTCCAGCGGTGGGACCGTCACCACGTGAAGGATGTTGAAAACTCTGTAGAAAAGCTTGGGACAGGTTGGGGACAAGAGGACCATCCTGTTGAGAGAATCGGGGGGCTGGGGAATATGGGGACAACCCAACCACTCCATCCCCAGGAGGAATTGAACGGATACGCCGAGCACGAGCTGCCCAAATGCCCGGTGTGCACATATCCACAGGCCTTATTACTTCTACTGTTTGTTTGAGAAGAAGAGAGGATCAATACATGAAGGTCAGCATCGCCCGGAGCGAACTCCTTGATGCCTTGTCGATCGTCGGCAAGGGGATGTCCGCCCGATCAACGCTTCCGATCCTTTCTGGTGTTCTCTTCTCGGTTGAAGATGCCGAGATCACGCTTCAAGCCACCGACCTCGAGGTTTCGGTGAAGCACTCTGCGCCGGCTCTCGTGGAGCAGGCCGGACAAGTTGTCATCCCAGGCAAACTGTTGACGGACATCGTCCGAAATCTTCCGGAAGCGGCCGTGGTGCTCGAGACGGAGGGGGACACCGTTCACGTTCGCTGTCAGCACTCCGCCTTCACGGTGAAGACTCTGGGAGCTGCTGACTTCCCGCGCTTCCCTGAAGTCTCGGTAGACAAGAAGATATCGCTCGATTCGAACACGGTCGCCGCCATGGTCAGGCAGGTGTCCAAGGCTGTCAGCCGTGACGAGACGAGAGCCATCCTCACCGGAATCCTGCTCGTGGTGGAGGGACCCACTCTGAAGATGGTGGCCACCGACTCGTATCGCCTTGCGGTACGCGAGGTCGTCCTCGAGAAGGAGATGGGGGAGGACCTCGAGGTCGTCATCCCCGGCCGCGCTCTCGAGGAAGCGGTCCGCCTGGCAGGAGACGCCGGATCGATCGAGATCGGTGTCTCGGACAACCAGATCGTGTTCGAGTTCGGCCAGACTGTGTTCATCACGAGGCGGATCGAGGGGACCTTCCCCAACTATCGGCAGCTCATCCCTAAGGAGTCAGAGACGAATGCCGTGGTCTCCGGCGAGGAGTTGATGGCCGCGGTCAAGCGCGTATCGCTCATGGCGCTGCACAACACTCCACTGAAGCTCGCTGTGAACATTGCCGACCAGACCCTGTCGCTTTCGGCGACGACGCAGGATGTCGGTGACGCGAGTGAGGACCTGATGGTGAAGGCCGAGGGGACCGATGTGGAGATCGCGTTCAACCACGCGTTCCTGATCGACGGCTTGAACTCCGCCTCGACCGAGACCCTCAGGCTCGAGATACAGAATGCGCTCAAGCCAGGCCTGATCCGCACCGTCGAAGACGAGGGATTCCTCTACCTGCTGATGCCGGTCCGTCTCGGCTAGGGGTCGTGGCGCTCCGGATCACAAAGCTCTCGCTCAGGGACTTCCGCAACTACGAAGAGCTCGAGATAGAACCCGATTCCGAGCTGACCGTCTTCGTTGGGCCGAACGCCGCAGGCAAGACGAATGCCATCGAAGCGGTGGAGATACTGACCACGGCAATGTCCTTCCGGAAACCGCAGTGGGGCGAATGCGTGCGCTGGGGCCAGGAAAAGGCGAAGGCCGTGCTCGTGGCGGAAGGAGACGGGCGGCTCCTTGAGCTGGCGGTCGATATCACGGCCTCGGGACGGCGCACGTATTCGCTGAACGGAACCACGAAACGGCGGCTCACCGACGTCGTGGGAAAGCTGCCCTGTGTTCTGTTCACGCCGGACGACCTGCGGATGGTCAAGGATTCGGCCGACCGGAGGCGCTCCGCGCTCGACGAGGTCGGGGACCAGCTTTCGGCGGCCTACGCGACGACGCGGGCGGATTACGACCGGATCGTGCGGCAACGAAACGCCATCCTGAAAGACCCCCAGGCCAGCCCCGCGGAACTGGCAGTCTGGACGGAACGACTCATCGAGAAGGGTGAGAGTTTCTCGGGCCACAGAAGCCGACTGTTCGAACGGCTGTCCAAGCCACTCTCGGAGGCGTACGCATCTCTCTCGAATGGAGAGAACCTCGACGCGGTCTACCTCAGGTCGTGGGAGCGCGAGGGGCAGCGAAGCGTCGGGGCCGAGATGGACTTGAGAGCCGCGGTCGAGTCGTCATCGGCGGCAGAGAGG
>CAZXWK010000029.1:26670-31408 GCA_964644675.1 uncultured Eubacteriales bacterium
CGGGGCCGAGATGGACTTGAGAGCCGCGGTCGAGTCGTCATCGGCGGCAGAGAGGGCCCGGGGAACCAGCATGCAGGGCCCGCACCGGGACGACGTGCTCTTCCTGGTGGAGGGCAAGCCGGCCCGGGCCTACGCTTCCCAAGGGCAGCAGCGAACGATAGCGCTCGCGTGGAAGCTCGCCGAAGTCGCCGTTATCACCGAGATCGCGGGACAGGAGCCGGTACTGTTGCTCGACGACGTGATGTCGGAACTCGACCAAGGGCGACGGCATGCTCTCGCGTCGTTGGTCGGGGCGTCAGCCCAGGCATTCATCACCACCACGAATCTCGGCTACTTTGACGAGGAACTCGTCGGTAGGGCGAAAGTGGTG
The DNA here is from genome assembly GCA_964644675.1 of uncultured Eubacteriales bacterium. Lineage (GTDB taxonomy): Bacteria > Actinomycetota > Coriobacteriia > Anaerosomatales > JAAXUF01 > CAZXWK01. Next base: position 27,041 of record CAZXWK010000029.1, read on the forward strand.
ACTTTGGGATGAAGAGGGTCGGGAGGCAGGCCACCATCGGCTCGGGAATGAACGGCCTGATCGGCAGGCTCAGCAAGAAGAGCCCGGGGGCCGCAGCATCGGCGCGAGCCGGAGTGGCCTGGACGCGAATAGCCGGCGACCTGGTGAAGAGACACACGACCGGCGCGCACCTTCAGGACGGCACGCTGATCGTCTATGTCGATGGGCCCATCTGGGCGACCGAACTCAGCGCCATGTCGGAGCACTACCGCGTCGCGCTCAACGAAGAGTTGGGTGAGGAGATGGTAAGCGCCGTGCGCTTCGCTGTGTCTCGGAAGGTGGCCGCAGAACAGAGGATCGTCCAAGAGGCCGATGAGACCGATGCCTTCTATCACCAGGACCACGTGCAGCCGGTACCGCTGACCGAGACCGAGCTCGCCCAAGTGGTTGCCTCGGTCGAGGGAATTGAAGACATCTCGCTTCGCGAGGCCGTTCTCAGGGCCTCGGTCAAGGACCTTGAGTGGAAAAAGGGTATCTCGGCAAGGAACTCCCGCCAGAAGCCGCGAGAGGGCGCCTGAGGCACGTTCTCGCCCTAGTTACCAGATATATTGTGGTAGGATGAGGGGTGTCACCACAACATCTCGTAGCGCGCCTCTAACGGCGTGCTGTGGTCTCGTGCGACATCAGCGAAGGAGAGCGCGTGGCAGTCGACGCCGGCTATTCAGGTAAGGATATCCAGGTTCTCGAGGGCCTTGAGGCCGTTCGCAAGCGCCCAGGCATGTACATCGGATCCACCGGCCCCAAGGGCCTGCACCACCTGGTCTATGAGATCGTGGACAACGCGGTCGACGAGGCCCTGGCGGGGTACTGCACCCACACGGAAGTCGTCATTCACGCCGACAACTCCATCAGTGTCACGGACAACGGCCGAGGCATCCCGGTCGACAAACACCCGAAGCTCAAGAAGCCGACACTCGAAGTCGTCATGACCGTTCTTCACGCCGGTGGCAAGTTCGGCGGCGAAGGCTACAAGGTCTCCGGCGGCCTGCATGGAGTCGGAGCGTCGGTGGTCAACGCGCTGTCCACGCGCCTCACGGCCGAGGTCAAGCGCGACGGCTATGTCTGGACGCAGACTTACGACCACGGCAGGCCGACCGCGCCGGTCCAGCAGGGAGCGAAGACGAAGGCCACCGAGACCAAGATCACCTTCTGGCCGGACCCGGACATCTTCGAGACCATCGTCTACGACTACGACACGCTCGCCACGCACTTCCGCGAGACCGCGTTCCTCAACAAGAACCTCAAGATCACGCTCACCGACGAGCGCGAGCTCGAGCCGCGCGTCGAGGAGTTCAAGTACGCCGGCGGAATCATCGACTTCGTGAAGTACCTGAACGAGAACAAGGAGACGGTGAACGCCCGGCCGATCTACTTCGAAGCCGAGGGCACCGAGGGCACCGTCGAAGTCGCGCTCCAGTGGAACACGACCTACTCGGACAACACGCTCGCCTTCGCGAACAACATCAACACCCACGAAGGCGGCACGCACCTCGAGGGCTTCAAGAACGCGCTCACCCGAACCATCAACGAGTACGCGCGCCGTCAGGGCATCCTGAAGGAGAAGGACGACAACCTCTCCGGCGAGGACATCCGAGAAGGGCTCGCTGCAATCATCTCGGTCAAGCTGCACGATCCGCAGTTCGAGGGCCAGACCAAGACCAAGCTCGGCAACGTCGAGATGCGCGGCCTCGTGCAGTCCGCCGTGACCCAGGGGCTCACCGAGTACCTCGAGGAGCACCCCGGACCGGCGCGCCAGATCGTCCAGAAGTCCGCACAGGCGGCCAAGGCCCGTGCCGCCGCCCGCAAGGCGCGCGAGCTCACGCGCCGCAAGGGCCTGCTCGAGTCGAGCACGCTCCCGGGCAAGCTCGCCGACTGCTCGATCCGCGACGCCGCGTTCGCCGAGATCTACCTGGTCGAGGGCGACTCGGCGGGTGGCTCGGCCAAGCAGGCTCGCGACCGCTCGTTCCAGGCGATCCTTCCGCTGCGAGGCAAGATCCTCAACGTCCAGCGCGCTGGACTGAACCGCGCGCTGTCGAGCGAGGAGATCCAGGCGATCATCACCGCCATGGGCACCAGCATCGAGGACGAGTTCAACCTCGAGTCGGCGCGCTATCACAAGGTCATCATCATGACCGACGCCGACGTCGACGGAGCCCACATCAGGTGCCTGATCCTGACGTTCTTCTTCAACTACATGCGGAAGATGATCGAGCAGGGATACGTCTACATCGCACAGCCCCCGCTGTACAAGATCTCGATCGGCAAGAAGCACAGCTACGCATACAGCGATGCGCAGCTGCAGCAGGAGCTCGGGCGGCTTCCGGAGGGAACCAAGTACAACATCCAGCGCTACAAGGGTCTGGGTGAGATGAACCCCGAGCAGCTCTGGGACACGACGATGAACCCCGCGAACCGGACGCTGCTTCAGGTCCAGCTCGACCAGGAGAACGAACTGCTCGCGCTGCGCTCGTTCGAGGACCTCATGGGCGATCAGGTCGAGCCGCGCAAGGAGTTCATCCAGCGTCACGCGAAAGACGTCCGCTTCCTCGACATCTAACGGACAGGGGAGCGCGAGCGGAGACCAGTGAGCGACCAGGACTTCAACTTCCGTCCCCCGGTCGAGCGGCGCGAGGCCAAGCCGTTCGAGCCACCGCCGTGGGAGAAGCCGCAGTTCGAAGAGTTGGACCGCCGCCGAGCCGAGGAGCGCGAGGCGGCAGAGCTGTCGGCCGCAGTCGCGGCAGCGGCGGCGAGCGAGGCCGCCGCGGCAGCGGAGATCGACGTCGCGGCGGAGGTTGCCGAGGCTGCACGAGCACCGCTGCAGGCCCCGGCGACTGCCGGTCCCGCGCCCCAGGTGGTGGTCGCGGGCGGGCAAGACGTCGCGCCGGCAGAGCAGACGGCGGTGTCGCCAGCCGCGACCGGCTTGGACGAGAGGCGCGTGGCGGCCATGCTCATGGTGCTTCGCGACGAGGAGCCGCCCGCATTCGAGGGCGTGTGGAAGGTGGCCTTTGGGGCGTCGATCATCTCGGCGATCCTGGGCTTGGTGCTCTCGGTGTGGGGCGTTGTCGCGATGGTGAAGCTTCGCGCGGCCGGCGTCACCGGGATGGTGGGTGGCATGACGCTGCTGTTCTTCGGCATCGGCTTCGCCGGTGTAGGTGCATGGATTGGGTTCAAGGCCCTTCGAGAGCGAGGAGTGCTCTAAGTGTCTGACGAGACCGGGATGATCGATACCAGCGGAACGACGACGCTGCCCATCGAGATTCAGACGGAACTGCGCAACTCGTTCCTCGAGTACTCGATGAGCGTCATCGTGTCGCGTGCACTGCCCGACGTCCGAGACGGACTGAAGCCCGTTCACCGCCGCATCCTCTACGCGATGAACGAGTCGGGGCTGACGCCGAACCGGCCGTACAAGAAGTCGGCTTGGACCGTCGGTGAAGTCATCGGCAAGTACCACCCGCACGGCGATTCCGCCGTCTACGACACGATGGTGCGCCTCGCCCAGCCGTTCGCGATGCGCGCGCCGCTCGTCGACGGCCACGGCAACTTCGGTTCCGTCGACGGCGACTCGGCCGCGGCCATGCGCTACACCGAGTCCCGGCTGCAGCGGCTCGCGATGGAGTTGCTGCGCGACCTCGACAAGGAGACCGTCGACTTCGGCCCCAACTACGACGAGTCGCTCAACGAACCGATCGTCCTGCCGAGCCGCTACCCCAACCTGCTGGTCAACGGTTCGGCGGGTATCGCGGTCGGCATGGCGACGAACATCCCGCCGCACAACCTGGGTGAGGTCATCGACGCGACGACGATGCTGATCGAGAACCCGGACGCCACGGTCGCGGACCTGATGACGGTGCTCCCGGGCCCGGACTTTCCCACGGGCGGCACGATCATGGGCCGCGAGGGAATCGCGTCAGCGTACGAGACGGGCCGCGGCTCGATCACGATCCGCGGCAAGGCGCACATCGAACAGACCTCGACGGGCCGGACGCGGATCATCATCAGCGAGATCCCGTACCAGGTGAACAAGTCGAAGCTCGTGTCGAAGATCGCGGACCTCGTCCGCGAGAAGAAGCTCACCGAGATCAGCGACCTGCGTGACGAGTCCGACCGCAAGGGTATGCGGGTGGTCATCGAGCTCAAGCAGGCCTGCATCCCGCAGGTCGTGCTCAACAAGCTGTTCAAGCACACGCAGCTTCAGCAGGGCTTCGGCGTGATCATGCTGTCGCTCGTCGACGGCGTGCCGCGCACGCTCAATCTGAAGGAGATGCTGCACTACTACATCGAGCACCAGAAGGACGTCATCACTCGCCGGACGCGCTACGAGCTGCG
>CAZXWK010000030.1:0-29623 GCA_964644675.1 uncultured Eubacteriales bacterium
CGACCGGCAGGCCGCTCGCGATGCGGGTCACCCGAATCCCGAGCGGCTTGATGAGCCGCGCGAGGTAGAGCGCTGTGGTCTCGCCCTCGACGTTGGGGTTGGTCGCGATGACGACTTCGGTGATCTCGCCGGGTGCGAGGCGGTCGATGAGCTCGCGCACGCGCAGCCGGTCGGGCCCAATCCCGTCGATGGGCGAGATCGCCCCCTGCAGCACGTGGTAGGTGCCACGGAACTCGCCGGTCCGGTCGACCGCGACCAGGTCGCGGGGCTCCTCGACGACGCAGACCGCCGTGCGGTCGCGTTCGGGGTCGGCGCAGACGTCGCACAGGTCGCCCTCGGCGAAGTTGAAGCACACCGGGCAGAAGTGGATGGTCCGCTTCACCTCGGTGATCGCCGAGGCGAGCCGCTCGGCGTCGGCCGACTCCGCGGTCAGCAGCCAGTACGCGATGCGCTGGGCCGACTTGGGGCCGATGCCTGGCAGGCGCTCGAGCTCCTCGAGCAGGCGGGCTATGGGAGGTGCGTAGCGCATCGGCTACATCATGCCCGGGATGCTCATGCCGCCGGTGATCTCGTTCATGCGGCGCGCGGCGAGTTCCTGCGCCGAGCGGATCGCCTCGTTGACGGCCGCGGTGATCATGTCCTGCAGCATCTCGACGTCGTCGGGATCGACGGCGGCGGGGTCCACGACGATGGACTGCACCTGCAGGTCGCCGCTGATCGTCACGCGCACCATGCCGCCCCCGGCGGACGCCTCGAGGCGCTCCTCCTTGAGCTGCTCCTGCATCTCGGCCATCTTGGCTTGCATCTTCTGGGCCTGCTTCATCATGTTGCCGAAGTTCACGGTCAGTCCTCTCTGTCGGTCTCGTCGTAGAGTTCCGGGTCGAGTAGCCCCAGGTCCGCCGAGACGTACTCGGCGGCCGGCGCGGATTCGTCGTCGGCGGCGGCATCGGACGCCTCGCCCGTCACGGCCGTGGCGGGGCCTTCGCGCTCCCCCACGATCTGCGCGCCCAACCCCTCGACCAGCAACCGCTCGAGGTCCGAGGCGGGCTCGCGTCCGGAGGCGGGCGGGGCTGCGGGTGCGGCCGCAGGCGCCGGCACGGGGTCGGTGGCGGGGTCGGGCGCGGGGTCGCCCTGGGCACCCAGCGCCGCGGCATAGGGGTCGCCCGAGGCCGCGAGCGGTTCGGGCTCCGGCGGACGCACGGCACCCTGTCCGAGCTGGAGCCGCGTCGGAGGCACCATGCCGAGCACGGCGCCCAGAGCGCGGTTCACGATGTCGCGCATCTCGGGCTCGTCGGCCATCTGCAGCGCGATCGCCTGGTCGCTGGGGAACTCGAGCACGAGCGTCTCCCCATCGGCGTCGATGTCGACCTCGACCTGCGCGTACTGCTGCGCGCGGGTCGACTTGAGCTTCTTGATCTCGACCAGGACCGCCGGCCACGCCCGGCGCACGGCCGCGCGGTCGAGTGCTCCGCTCGCCACGACCGGGTGCGCAGGTTGCGGTTCCGGTTCCGGGGCGGGCGGCGTCGCCGATACCTCGGCCGACGCCTGGGCGGCCTTGCGGGCGGGCGCGGGCTCGGGCGCGGCGGGGGTAGCGGGCGCTGGCGCAGGAGCGCTCGCGACGACCGGCGGCGCCATCGCGCGCACCGGCGCGCCGGCCTCGAGCGCTTCGACCCGCTCGGCGAGCGCCTCGAGCGTCATCTCGCCGTCGGGTCGCGCCATGCGCGTGAGCGCGACCTCGAGCGACAGGCGCGGGTCCGAGCTCCAGCGCATCTCGGCGCCGAGCTCGCCCAGCAGCACCAGCACGCGGGCCAGGCGGTCGGGCCCACCGAACTCGGCGGCCTGGGTCACCAGGCGCGCGTGGTCCTCGGCGGAGACGTCGACGATGCCCGTCGCGTCTCCGACGGCAGCGATCAGGTAGAGGTTGCGGACGTGGCCCGTGAGCTCTCGGACGAACTCGGCCAGGTCGGTGCCCTCCTCGGCGAAGCGGGCGACCCAGCGGAAGCAGCCGGCGATGTCGCGCCGCGCGACGAGCCCGGCGATCTCGAAGAGCTGCGCCGAGTCCACCTCGCCGAGCAACCCCTCGACGTCGTCGAGCGTGATGGAACCGCCCGTGAACGAGGCGAGCTGCTCGAGCGTGGTGATCGCGTCCCGCATCCCGCCGGCGGCGTGCCGCGCGATGAGCGCGAGGGCGGCGTCGGGAACGTCGAAGCCCTCACCCTCGCAGATCGTGCGCAGGCGACCGGCGATGTCGTCGATGCCGATGCGGCGGAAGTCGAAGCGCTGGCAGCGGGACTGGATGGTCTCGGGCACCTTGTGCGGGTGCGTCGTGGCCATCACGAAGATCACGTGCGAAGGCGGCTCTTCGAGCGTCTTGAGCAGCGCGTTGAACGCTGCCGTCGAGAGCATGTGCACCTCGTCGATGATGTAGACCTTGTAGCGCCCCTTGGTCGGCGCGAACTGCACGCGGCCGATGATCTCCTCGCGGACGTTGTCTACACCCGTGCGCGAGGCGGCGTCGAGCTCGTAGACGTCGGGGTGGCGCCCCTCGGCGATCTCGATGCACTGCGGGCAGGTGCCGTCCGGGTCGGCCGTGGGCCCGTGGTCGCAGTTGAGCGCCTTGGCCAGGATGCGCGCGGTCGTGGTCTTGCCGGTGCCGCGCGGCCCCGTGAACAGGTAGGCGTGGGCGACGGTCCCCTCGGCGACAGCATTGCGCAGCGTGCGCTCGATGTGCTCCTGACCGACGACGTCCGAGAAGGTCTGCGGCCGGTACTTCCGGTACAAGGACTGGTGCGCCATGCGCAGCCTTTCGACGAGCGAGAGTCATGCTGTCCGGGGGCGTTTGAGCGGCGAAGTCCGCTCAAAACGCCCCGTCGGAGACAGCGAAGCCTGTCTCCGACAGGATTCCGAGGCGAGTGCGCCGGGCGGACCCGGACGCTCGGCAGAGGCCCTTATGGCTGCTGCCTTCCGGCCCTGACCAGGTTCAGACGTACCGCCGTCCGAGCCCGCCGGGCGCACTCGCGAGGGGACAGTATACGCCCCCGAGGACGCGAGCGTCACACGCCCGCGGAGGTCGTTGCGCTACTCGCTCGCCTCGGCGCCGTGGGGATCGGCCGGGGCCGAGCCGCTGGCAGCCTTCCTTCGCGACCTGATCGCGTGAATGGCCGTCGGGGCGACCGAGACCACGATGATCCCGATGACGAGGTACTCGAGGTTGTCCTTGATGAACGGGATGTTGCCGAAGAAGTAGCCGGCGCCGACGAACAGGGCCACCCACGCCGCTCCGCCACTCACGTTGAACATGGTGAAGCGCCCCCACGGCATCCGCCCGATTCCGGCCATGAACGGCGCGAACGTGCGGATGAAGGGGAAGAAGCGCGCGAGCGAGATCGTCTTGCCGCCGTGCCGGTCGAAGAAGGCCATCGTGTCTTCGATGTACTTGGGCTTGACGACACGCGCGAAGCGGCCGGAGTCCAGGATCTTCTGGCCCGACTTGCGGCCGATGAGGTAGTTCGTGCCGTCGCCGAGCACCGCTGCGGCGAACAGCAGGACCAGGAGCACCCAGATGTTGAGCGCGGGGCTTCCATCCGGACCGGGGATCGCGGCGAGCGCGCCCGCGGTGAACAGCAGCGAGTCGCCGGGGAGCACGGCCATGAAGACGAGGCCGGTCTCGCAGAAGATGATCACGAACATCATCAGATACACCCAGGCGCCGTACGTGGACACCCAGGCGGCGAGCATGACATCGATGTTGAGGAACAGGTCGACGAAGAACTTCAGAAGTGCCATTCGGCTCCTCGGGCGCGCGGGACGGACGGTCGCATGCGGTGCGACGGCCGGGAGAAGCATAGCGCATGCCGAGAGGACGCCCGCGCCGGTGCCGGACGGGTAGAATGCAGCAGAGCGCCCGGCGCATGCCGGACGCACCTCCATCCGCCGAGAGGACCGCCGTTGCCCGTGCCGGACCGTGCCGCCGACGCGTGTGCCGCCGTGCTCGCCGACCGAGGGCCCGAGTGGCTCGCCGCGGTCGCGCGCCGGCACTCCCGCCGCGCCTACGACGGACGGCCCGTCGACACCGCGAGCCTCGACGCGCTCGAAACCATCTGCCTTCGGTTCGCGCCGTGCGCCGACGCCCGGGCCATCCTCGTGCGCCAACCCGCGGTCGACGTGTTCACCGGGGCGATCGGCAGCTACGGCAAGGTGGTCTCGGCGCCGCACGTCCTGCTGCTGGTCGGCGACACCGCTTCGCCCTTCGCCGACCAGCACGTCGGCTACGTCGGCGAGGCCGTCATCTTGGAGGCGACCGCGCTGGGGCTCGACACGTGCTGGGTCGGCGGGTTCTTCTCGGCGAAGCGGGTGGCGAAGCTGGCGGCGCTGCGAGAGGGCGAACGCGTCCTCGCGGTGACGCCGGTAGGCCACGCGCGGGGCGAGCAGTCGCTGACCGAGCGCGCGATGCGCGGCATGTCGCGCGCGGCGCGGAGGCGCGAAGTCGCCGAGATCGCGCCGGGCGGCACGCAGGGCTGGCCCGAGTGGGCCGTCGCCGCGGTCGAGACAGCCCGGCTCGCACCCTCGGCGATGAACCGCCAGCCGTGGCGTTTCTCGATGGACGCGGGCGACCTCGTCGTCTCGCGTGACTCCGCCGTCGAGACCCCCAAGGTCACCAAGCGGCTCGACTGCGGGATCGCGATGCTCCACGCCCATCTCGGCGCGATCGCGGAAGGCGCCCCGGGCCGATGGACCGATCTCGACAGCGGGCTCGCCGTCGCCCGATACCGCCCCGACGAGGAGTCACGATGATGAAGCCAGGCACCCGCAAAGCCCTGCGCTGGCTGTGGGTCATACCCGTCCTGCTCGCGATCGCCGTCGGCGCGTTCGTCTGGTGGGGGCTCACGCCACTGGGCCCGAGCGACGTTGCGCTCGCCGCGCTCGAGAGCGGCGACGGCGTCACGGTCTCGGAAGGCGCCGGGGGGTGGGTGTTCATGCCTCGTGGCGAGGAGCCCACCCGCGGGCTCGTCTACTACCCGGGCGGGCACGTCGACGTGCGCTCGTACGCGCCGCCCGCGCGCGAACTCGCTCGCCGCGGCTACCTGGTGGTCGTCCCCGCGATGCCGCTCTCGCTCGCGATGCTCAAGCCCAACGCCGCGGACGCCGCGATCGCGGCGTATCCCAGCGTGCGGACGTGGGTGATCGCCGGGCATTCGCTCGGAGGTGTCGCCGCGGCGTCGTACGCGTACAAGCACCCGGAGGTGGTGCGCGGGCTGGTGCTCTACGCGTCCTACCCCAGCGGCGTCGACTTCTCGGACCGGCCCCTGCCCGTAGCGTCGCGGACCGGCACGCGCGACGGCGTCGTGAACCGGGACAACCTCAATGCGTCCTACGCGCTGCTCCCTCGCGACGCCGACACCACGCCCATCGAGGGCGGCAACCACGGGCAGTTCGGGTCGTACGGCCCGCAGCCCGGCGACGAGACCGCGACCATCACGCCTGAAGGCCAGTGGCGCATCGCCGCCGACACCGCCGAGGAGATCTTCACGCGCGCCACGGGGCGCTAGCCCGAGGAGGGCGTCATGCGTATCGCGATCGCAGGCGGCAACGGGTTCATCGGCAGGGAGCTCACGCGGCAGCTGGCCGCCGCCGACCACGAAGTCGTCTGGCTCTCGCACCGGCCGGGTCGTGTCGAACCCCCGAACGGGGTCCGCGAGGTCGCGTTCTCACCCGACGACCCCGCCGAGTGGGCCGAGGAGGTCCGGGCCGCCGAGGCCGTCGCGAACCTGTCGGGCTACCCCATCGCCAGCCGCTGGAACTCCGATCGCAAGCGGCTCCTGCGCACGAGCCGCATAGACACCGCGGAGGCGATCGTCGAGCAGATCGCGCTCGCGCGCGGTGAGGCCCGCGGGCCGGCGACCTACGTCGGCGCGAGCGCGGTCGGGATCTACGGCGACCGGGGCGACGAGCTGCTCACCGAGACGACGCGCACCGGCGGCGACTTCCTCGCCGACCTCGCGGTCGAGTGGGAGGCGGCGGCCTTCTCGGCAGGAAGCGTGGGGTGCCGCGTGGTGACGGTGCGCACCGGGATCGTGCTGGGCAGCGAGGGCGTCTTCCCGCGGATGCTGCTGCCGGCGAAGCTGTTCGCGGGCGGACCGATCGGCAGCGGCAAGCAGTGGGTGAGCTGGGTGCACCTCGCCGACATCGCCGGTATCTACCGCCACGCGCTGGAGGACCAATCCGTGAGCGGGCCGCTGAACGCCGGCGCGCCCGAGCCGGTGCGCATGCGCGAGCTCTCGGCGGCGCTGGGGCACGCGGTCCACCGGCCGTCATGGTTCCCGGTGCCGCTGCCGGTCCTGCGTATCGTGCTGGGCGAGGTCGCACCGTACACGGTTATGAGCCAGCGCATGTCCGCCGAGAAGACCCTGGCGAGCGGCTATCACTTCCACTTCGTGACGGCCGAGGCGGCGTTCGAGGACCTGGTCGCGCACCCCGGAGAGCGCTCGTAGCGGGCGGTCGGGCCGGCGGCCGCGGTCGCGCCGAGCGCGGCGAGCGCGCCTACAGCATCCTCGAGCTGAGGCGCGCGAGCGCGTTGCGCATGCGCGCGACGCGCCCGATCAGGTTCATCGACTCGAGGCTGACCTCATGGCAGACCGCGAGGTCCTCGTCGAAGATCGCGTCCTGTGCGGCCGCCACGCTCTCGTCGTAGAAGACGACCGAGACCTCGTCGTGCAGCGAGAAGCTGCGGATGTCGTAGTTGGTCGTGCCGATGATCGCGACCTGCCCGTCGATCGTCATCGTCTTGGGGTGGAAGAACCCGGCGTCGTACTGGAACACCCGGCCGCCCGCCTCCACGAGGTTGTCGATGTAGGTGAACGCGGCCCACCACGCGATCTTCTTGTCGGGCACGCCCGTCATCATGAACGCGATGTCCACGCCCGCGAGCGACTGGGCGACGAGCGCGTCGATGGTCCCCTGGTCCGGAACGAAGTACGGCGACTGGATCCGGACCTGCGCGTTCGCCGCCCCGATGCCGACCAGGAAGACCTGGCGTACCGCCTCGTAGCGCGTCTCCGGTCCCGAGTGCACGACCTGCGCCCACACAGCGTCGCGGCCCACGAGCACGTCGTCGATGTCGGGGAAGTAGCGGTCCGAGAAGAGCGACTCGCGGTTGACGCGCATCCACCGCTCGGCGAACAGGCGCTGCAGGTCGGCGACGAGCGGCCCGCCGAAGCGGACGTGCGTATCGCGCCAGCTCTCGTAGCGCGGCTTGCCGTCGATGTACTCCTGGCCCACGTTCATGCCGCCCGTGTAGCCGATCCGGCCGTCGATGACCGCGATCTTGCGGTGGTTGCGGTAGTTGAGCTTGGTCCACGTCGCCGCGTCCGCGCGCACCTGCGCTCCGGCACGCTTGAGAGCGCCGAGTTGCGACTTCCCGTAGGTGATCGAGCCGATCCAGTCGTACATGACGCGGACCTCGACGCCCTGTGCCACCTTCGCCGCGAGCAGCGCGCACAGCCGCTCGGTCAGTACGTCGTTCTCCCAGATGAAGTAGCACAGGTGCACGTGGTCGGTGGCCGCCTCGATGTCGCGGAAGAGGCGGTCGAACTTCTCGGCACCATTCGCGTAGATCTGCAGGTCTATGCAGGGCAGCGGGCTGTTCCCGTTCTGTGCGCGGATCGCCGAGACGAGCCGGCCGATGAGCGGAGGGTCCCGGCGATCGAGCGCACGGGCACCCTCGGCGTGCCGCGCGTAGATGGGCGCCATCGTGGCCTCGGCCAGCTGGTGCGCCTCGATGCGGCGCTTGTCTCGGCGGGCGATGTTGCGCCAGTTGCGGCCGAACAGCCAGTACAGGACCACGCCGAGACCCGGGAACAGGAAGATGATCAGCAGCCACGCGAGGGTGGTGGACGGGTCGCGCTCCTCGTAGATCAGGACCAGCACGATGCCGATCACGAGCGCGTAGAACGCGACCGGGACCAGCCAGGAGAAGATCGCCGCGGGTGTGCTCATGTGGAGCAGTCTACCCGACTCCCGCCGCAGCTCACGAGCACGAGAAGCGCGATGTGCCTATACTGACCGCATGACATTCAAGGAATTGGGACTCTCCGAGGAGATCCTCTCGGCCATCGCCGAGATGGGCTACGAAGAACCGACGCCGATCCAGGCCGAGGCGATACCGCTCGTGCTCGAGGGCCGCGACGTGGTCGCCGCCGCGCAGACCGGCACCGGCAAGACCGCCGCGTTCACGCTGCCGCTCATGCAGCGCCTGGGGCTCGGTGACGGTCGACCGCTCGCGCTCGTCGTCTCCCCCACCCGCGAACTCGCGCAGCAGATCGAGAAGGTCGCCGCGGTCGTGGGAAAGCACACCGGCCAGCGCACCAGCATCGTGGTCGGCGGCGTGAAGTACGAGCCGCAGGTCAAGCGGTTCAAGGAAGGCGTCGAGATCCTGGTCGCCACCCCGGGCCGCCTCATCGACCTGCACGAGCGCAAGGACGTCGACCTCTCGCAGGTCAAGGTGCTCGTACTCGACGAGGCCGACCGCATGCTCGACATGGGCTTCTGGCCCAGCATGCGCCGGATCCTGGCCTACCTGCCCAAGGAGCGGCAGAACCTGCTGTTCTCGGCGACGCTGTCCGAAGACATCATGAACATCGTCGGCCGGATGCTCCACGACCCGGCCTACGTCGAGATCGCCATCAAGGGCACCACCGCCGAGGGCATCGAGCAGGCGATCATGCCGGTCGAGCAGTCCCAGAAGCCCGAGCTCCTCGCCGCGGTGCTCGGCCAGCGCGGCGCCGAGCGCGTGCTGGTCTTCACCCGCACCAAGCAGCGCGCGGACCTGGTCGAGACGATCCTCGCGCGCATGGAGATCAAGGTCGGCGTCATGCACGCGGACCGCGCGCAGAAGCAGCGCCAGAAGGCGCTCGAGGACTTCCGTGCGGGCAAGATCGACGTGCTCATCGCGACCGACATCGTCGCGCGCGGCATCGACATCTCCGACATCACGCACGTCATCAACTACGACGTCCCGGAGAACCCCGAGGACTACGTGCACCGCATCGGCCGCACGGGCCGAGCGGGTGCCGAGGGCTACGCGCTCACGTTCGTCGGCCCTGACGAGATCACGTCGCTGCGCGAGATCGAGTACATGCTCGGCAAGAACCTGCCGGTCGAAGACGTCGAGGGGTTCCCCTACCGCGACGGCCGCATCATCCCCTTCGAGGGCAGGCCGACCAAGAAGAAGACCCGCTCGGTCTTCGGCGGCAAGGTGAGCGGGAGCCGCCGAGGCAGTCGCCGGCTCTAGCGGGCAGCGCGCGGACCCTGCGGGCCGAGCGCGCGCGGCTACTGCGTCTGGAGCACCGGCACGCCGACCCCCACCGACGCCGTCACCAGCGTGCCCCCGCCTTCCGCCGGCGCCAGGACGATCTCCTGCTGCGCCCCGCCCTTGGTGAACCGGAGTCGCGCCGAGCCGTCGGCGACGGACGCCGAATCGTCCACGAGCTCCCACTCGATCCGGCCGAGCATCCTGCGGTACCACTCGGCGGTCGTCGCCACGTCGGGATTGACCATGAGCACGTAGACCCACGCGTTCTCGCCCTGCGCCTCGCCGCGCACCACGTTGCCCTTGGGCACGGGGATCTCGACGGGGAAGCTCGGCGCGATCTCGTCCCGCTTCATCTCGGGCGACATGCGAAGCATCGAGTCCAGCTCCGTCGTCGACACCTGCTTGGCGGCAGGCTCGGTCGGGGACGGCGTGCAGCCGCTCAGAAGCGCGGCGGTCACGAGTCCAAGGGCGAGCACGGCTGCGGAGCGACGGAACATCGGGCGGACCTCATCTCATCGCGGAAGGGCGTGGCGGGCAGTATCGCACAGGCAAGTGGCGCCCTCGGCGCTCGGCGCGCCGGGGAGTAGCTACCCGAACCTCACACAGCGCATCGAGAGCGAGCCGTACTCGAGGCCCTCGTAGGTGGTCGTCGCGGGTGCGTCGAGCCCGGCCGCGGCGGCGCAGTAGAGCAGCGGCAGGTAGTGGTCGGGCGTCGGCACCGCAAGGTCGCCTCCCGGCAGGTCGCGGTAGGCGACGATCGCGTCGTCGTCGCGCTGCTCGAGCGCGTTCCAGACCGCCGCGTCGAAGTCGCGGTTCCAGCCGTAGCCGCCGTCGGGATTCTCCCAGTCGATCGTGCGCAGGTTGTGCACGATGTTGCCGCTCCCCAGCACCAGCACGCCCTGCTCGCTCAGCTCGGCGAGGCGCGTGCCCAGCTCGTAGTGGGCGCGGGCCGGCACGTCGAGGTCGAGCGACAACTCGACGGTGGGGATGTCGGCGCCGGGCCAGATGTGGCGCATCGGAGACCACGCCGCGTGGTCGAGACCCCACCCGTTCACGTCCACTTCGCCGCCGAGCAACCCGGCGACCTGCCCAGCCAGCGCGGGGTCGCCCGGCGCGGGGTACTCGACGCCGTAGAGCGGGCGCGGGAAGCCGTAGAAGTCGTGGATCGTGCGAGGGTCCTCGTCGCCGGTCGTATGCACGCCCGGCGTCAGGTAGTGGGCGCTCACGACGAGCACGGCATCGGGCCGGGGAAGCTCGGCTCCCAGCGCGGCCAGATGGCGCGTGTAGGCGTTGTCGGCGAGCGCGTTCTCGGGCGAACCGTGGCCTATGAACAGGGTGGGCATGCGCTGACTCATCGTCGGACTCCGTTCGTGCGGCGCCGGTCGCGTGGGGCGCGTGGGCGGATCTCTCGCAACGGGCGTGCCAGTCGCCGGGCCGTGCGGTTCCCCGCGAGGGTACACTTGCCCAATGACGACGGAGCACACACTCGCCGCGCACACCCGCGCAAGCTTTCGCACGCGCGCGCTCGAGGCCTGCGCCAAAGCCGACCGTCCCGAGCGCGTCGCCGCCCTCATGCTCAACGCAGGGCTGCTCTGCGACTCGGCGTGTCCGCACTGCCACCACTCGTGCACGCCGCTCAGCACCGAGACCATGAGCCGCGAGACCATGCTGCAGGCCCTTGAGCTCGCCGACGTCCTGCGCCCGGAGGCGCTCGACATCACCGGCGGCGAGCCCGAACTCTGGGCGCACCTGCGCGAGTGCGTCGCCCTCGCTCGAGGCGCGGGGCACCCGGTGCGCGTGCGCACCAACCTCGTGACGCTCGAACGCCCGGAATCGAAGGGCCTGGCGCGGTTCCTCGCCGAGCAGGGCGCCTCGCTTCTGGGATCGCTGCCGGGCACCCGCCGCGAGACGCTCGCCCGACAGCGCACCGCCGATGCCTGGGACGCGACGATCCGCGTCCTGCACCACCTCACCGACTTGGGGTTCGCGAGTCCCGGCGGCCCGCGTCTCGACCTCGCCTACAACCCGCCGCTGGGCGAGCTGCCGCGCCCGCAGCGCGACGTCGAGTCCGAGTTCCGAGACGCGCTCGGTGTCCTGGGGATCCAGTTCGACTCGCTCCTGGTGATCGGGAACGTGCCGGTCGGCCGGTTCGGCGCCGGCCTTGCGGCGCGCGGCGCCTACGACGACTACCTTGCCGAGCTTGAAGCGGCGTTCAATCCTGCGGTCGTCGAGGCGCTCGACTGCCGGCACGGCGTCGAGATCGCATGGGACGGCACGGTCTGGGACTGCGACTTCAACCTGGGCGCGCGCGTGCCGCCTGCCGCCGGACCCGCGACCCTCGCCGAGGTGCTGGCCGCTCCCGATCCGGCCGAGGCGCTGCTCGCGCGGCGCATCGGCTTCGCACGGCACTGCTACGCGTGCACGGCGGGCGCGGGAACCGGTTGAGGCGGAGCCCTCTCGTGACCCGGTCGGGTCGCCCGTGAGCAAGAGCCCCAACGTCGTCGCGATCCTCGCGCGCTACCCGCGCCTGGGCGAGGTGAAGACGCGCCTCGTGCCGCCGCTCACCGCCGAGGAAGCGCTCGAGCTCTACGACCGCCTCGCCCGCCGAACCCTGCGCTCGGCGCTGGCGCTGTCCGCGACCGGCGACGCGCGCGTCGAAGTGCGCACCGACGCCGCGTTCCCGCGCGTCGCCTACGACTGGCTGGGAGGCGGGTTCCGCGCCCGCTACCAGGGCGAGGGCGACCTGGGCGAGAAGATCCGGCTCGCGTTCAGCGACGCGTTCTCGCGCGGTCGTGAGCGCGCGGTCGTGATCGGCGCCGACTGCCCGCGCCTGACCAGCGCGCACTTGCGCGACGCGCTACGGCGCCTCTCGGGCGTCGACATCGTGCTCGGCCCGGCGACCGACGGCGGCTACTACCTGGTCGCGCTGCGCAAGGAGAGTGCGAAGCGCTCGGTCCCGGTGCTCTTCACCGGCGTGCCCTGGGGCACCGCCGACGTCCTCGAGGCCACCATCACCCTCGCCGAGAAGCACGGTCTGTCCTACGCGCTCCTCGAGACGCTGCCCGACGTGGACCGCCCCGAGGACGTTGCGGGGGCGGAGGCCCTGCTCGCGGAAGCCGAGTTCGCCGCGGGTGCGCCCGTCTCTGTGGTGATCCCCGCGCTCGACGAGCAGGGGCGCGTGGGCGACGCGGTCGCGAGCGCGCTCGCTGCAGGGGCCGCCGAGGTCCTGGTGGTCGACGGCGGCTCCACCGACGCGACCGTGGCCGAGGCCGAGGCGGCGGGCGCGCGCGTGCTCTCGGCGCCGCAGGGTCGCGCGTCGCAGATGAACGCGGGTGCGGCGGCGGCGTCCGGCGGGGCGCTGCTGTTCCTGCACGCGGACACGACGCTCCCGCCGGGTGCCGCCGCGCTCGCGAGCGGGGTGCTCGCAGGCCCGGGCGTGGTCGCGGGCGCGTTCGACTACGCGGTGGGTACGCCCACGGCGACCGGGCGGCTCGTCAGCACGCTCGGCCGCGCGCGGGTGCGGCTCACGCGCCACCCGTACGGCGACCAGGCGCTGTTCGTCTCGGCGAGGACCTTCCGCGACCTGGGTGGTTTCCCGGACCTGCCGACGCTCGAGGACTGGGAGTTCGTGCGGCGCCTCAAACGGCTGGGCCGGGTCGAGGTGCTGCGCGAGCCGGCGGTGACTTCGATGCGCGCGTGGGAGCGGCGCGGGCTGCTCCGCGCGACGGCGGTCAACGCGGCCGTGATCGCGGCGTATCGGCTGGGCGTCGATCCCGAGACGCTCGCACGCTGGCGGCGGCACGCGGTGGGGCGGTAGAGCGGGGTCCCGCGCGGAGCCGCGCGATGCCGGGCGGCGCCTCGGGCTGTCGGCGCTCTCTGCGCGCTCGGGCTCTCGGCGATGGTTGACCCTAACGGGTCAGAGCGCGTATTCCGATACCAGTGAACGAGCGTCGAAGCGACGGGAGCGAGCCGGCGACCGCGCTCCGACAGCAGGATTCTCCGAGGGGGACGGATGCAGCGGGCCAAGTCGTTCGTGACGCGCTACTTCGAGCCGATCGTCGTGCTCGTGCTGGCTCTGGGAACCGCGTACGCGGTACTCGTCGCTCCCGACAAGTTCGCCTTCCTCAACTTCTTCTACATCCCAGCCGTGCTCGCGGCGTACTTCCTGGGGATGCGCGGCGGGATGCTCGTCGCGCTCTCGGCCGTGCTGATGGTGGGCGTGTACGCGATCATCGACCCGAGCGTGTTCGTGCCCAACGGCGCGGCTTCGGCGTGGTTGCCGCTCTTCCTGTGGGCCGCTTTCCTTCTGATCGTCACCTACCTCGTGGGCAGCCAGTACGAGGCGAAGTCGGCGGCCGTCGACGACCTCAAGCATGCCTACGACGGCATCCTGAGCCTGACGGCGACGCTCATCGACGCGGTGGACAAGCACGCCGAGGACCACTCGGCTCGCGTCGCGACCATGGCGGCGCGCATCGGCGTCGTGCTCGACCTCCCTACCGAGCAGATCGACGACATCCACGCGGCCGGACTGCTCCACGACATCGCGAAGACGGGCGCCAGCCTCGATGCGCTCAAGGAGGCGGCGGAGCGCGGGGACACGCGCGCTCCCGGCACCCCCGTCGAGGGCCGTGGGCTGCTGCGCAACGTCGTCCACGTCGTCGAGACCCAGGCCGAGCGCTTCGACGGCACCGGCCCGCGGGGCCTCGCCGGCGCGGACATCCCGCTCGAAGCGCGCGTGCTCGCGGTCGCCGACGAGTACGAGGCGCGCATCGCGCCCCGGCCGTATGGCCTGGGACTCACCGGCGAGGCCGCACTGATCGAGGTCCACACGCTCGCCGGCACGCGCCTCGACCCGCACCTGGTCTCGGCGCTCGTCACGGTCGTCGAGTCCTCGTGATCCGCGCCGCTCGTGGCTGACACCGCGACACCCGCGGCACTCGCCGACCACCTGCTCGCCGAGCTGCGCACGCACGCCGACGCCGACAACGTCGCCGGCATGGCGCGCTTCGGGATCTCGAGCGCGGGCACGCTCGGCGTGTCGATGCCGGTGGTGCGCGGGCTCGCTCGCGACGCGAAGCGCGAGCTGAAGCGCGACGGCGCTACGCGCCACGAGCTCGCCGGGCTGCTCTGGGCGAGCGGCGTGCACGAGGCGCGCATCCTCGCCGCGCTCGTGGACGACCCCAAGCTCGTCACCGAGGCGCAGATGGAGTCGTGGGCGACAGACCTGGACAGCTGGGACGTCTGCGACCAGCTCTGCATCAACCTGTTCCGGCTCGCGCCCCTGGCGTGGGAGAAGGCCGCCGAGTGGCCCGGCGCCGGCCCCGAGTTCGTCAAGCGCGCCGGCTTCGTGCTCGGCGCGACGCTCGCCGTCCACGCGAAGAAGGAGCCCGACGACCGCTTCGTGCCGCTGCTCGCGCTCTCGGAACGCGAGTGCACCGACGAGCGCAACGCCGTGATGAAGGCGATCAACTGGCAGCTCCGCCAGATCGGCAAGCGCAGCGCGGCGCTCAACGCCGCAGCGATCGCGTCGTGCGAGCGCATCCTCGCCGAGCACCCCGACTCCGCGGCCGCGCGTTGGGTCGCGCGCGGCGCGCTGCGCGAGCTGAGGAGCGACGCGATCCGGGCGCGTCTCGGCATCACGGAGTAGCGAGACGAGATGCTCGCCGGTCTTCTCGGCGAACGACCGGCGCCGCTACTCGTAGTGGAGCGCGGTCACGATGTCGAGCCGCGCCGCTGTGCGCGCGGGGATGATCGCGGCGAGCAGCGCGAAGCTGAAGCCCGAGACCACCGCGACCACGATGCCGCTCCACGGGAAGTAGTACGGCATCACGTACATCGTCGTGTTGAGCGCGTAGACGAGCGCGTATCCCAGCGCGATGCCACCCGCGATCCCGAAGGCGACGCCCACCGCCGCGAGCAGCAACGCCTCGGCGACGACCATGCCGCGGATCTGGCCGCGGGTCGTGCCGACCGCTCGCAGCATCCCGATCTCCCGCGTCCGCGCGAGCACGCTGATTGCGAGCGTGTTGAGCAGCGCGAGCAGCGTCGGCAGCGCGAACATCGCGATGAGGATGTCGAAGACGACGAACGACTGCGAGAAGATCTTGGACTGGCTCGCCTTGAAGGTGTCCGAGTCGTACAGGACGAACTGCGGGTAGTTGGCGACGAGCCGCCCGAGTGCGGCCTTGACCGCCGGCTTGGGCGCGCCGGGCTTGGCGTTGGCGAGCACGAGGACGTTGCTCGTCACGTTGAAGTCCTTCTCGAGGTTGTCCTGCGAGATGTAGACCGTGGCGAGCTTGGCGTTCAGGTAGTCCGTCGCGACTCCGACCACCGTGTAGTCCTTCATGCCGTTGGGCGTCTCGACCTGCACCTTCTTGCCCACCGTGAGCCCCTGCTGGCCCGACGTGATGCCGTTGACGAGCATGGTGCGCCCCTCGCCGAGCTTCGAGATGTCGGACTCGTTCGTCCCCTTCGAAAACGTGAACGATGCCACCTTGGGGTACTGGACCGGGTCGATCCCGACGACCTGCAGCTGGTTGCCGGCGACCTGGGCCTGGCCCAACCGCATGGTGGCGACAGCTCCGACGCCTGTGGTGTCGGCGATGCGCCGCACGAAGGCCTCGTCGGCCCCCACGTTCGCTCCACCCAGGAGCAGGCCGTTGGGGATGAAGACGAAGTCCGATCCCAGAGACTTGTTGATGTACTCGAAGAAGCCGGCGTACAGCGAGGTCACCACGCCGAGCACCGCGACCACGACCGCGAGAGAGACGAGGATCGCGGCCGCCGTGGCCGCCGCACGTCCCGGCTGCCGCGTCACGTTGCTGCTCGAGAGGTCGGCCGTAGCCGGAGCGAAAGGCCGGATGATCGCCGAGAGCACGCCGGCGAGCGGGTGGATGAGCGCCGGCGCGACCAGCACGAGCCCGGTCAGCGCGAGCGCCGCCCCCAGCATGACGAGCCCGACCTGCTTCGAGATCAGCATCGGCACGGTGAGGCCGAGCAGCACCCAGCCGACGATCACCCACTTGCTGCGCTCCCGCTCCTCGACCGCGGCGATCTGCGGGCGCAACGCCTCGAGCGGCGTGATTCGAGCGGCCTGGCGCGCCGGTATCACCGCGCTCAGCACCGTGACGCCCACGCCCAGGGTGATCGCGGCGAACCACGTGCCCGGCGTGTAGCTGGGCCGCACCGTGGCGTTGATGTGCGCGATGCTGCGCAACAGCGGGTTGTAGAACTGCAGCCCGAGGATGGTGATGCCGTAGCCGAACACGAGACCGGTGACCGTGCCGAGAATCCCCTGCAACACGCCTTGCAGCAGGAAGATCGTCAGGATCGAGTTGCGGGTCGCTCCGATGGCCCGGAGCATGCCGATGTCGTGTCGGCGCTCGGCCACCAGGGTGCGGAAGGTGTTGAGGATGATGAAGCCGCCCATGATGAGCGCGAACACGCCGAAGAACGTGAACATGTAGTTCGCGGTCTGCACCGAGGCGAGCAGCGAGCTCTCGTTCGACAACCCGCCGACCACGTAGTCCGAGCCGATCTTGCGCCGGACCGCGGCCTCGACGGTGGGCCGGTCCGCCCCCGAGTCGAACCGCGCCTCGACGGTGTTGATGTTGCTGCCCAAGCCGGTGATGCGCTGAGCGTCCGGCAGCGTCATGTAGACCTCGGGCGCCGAGGGGTTCGAGCCGTTCGCGAGCAGGCCCACGACCGTGAATGACTCGGTGCCGGCGACCGTCGGGATCTTGACGCTGGAACCCACGTGCACCTTGAGCGTCTGCGCGGTGTCCGCGCCGATCACGATCTCGCCGGAATCCCCATCGTTGAGCAGCCGCCCGCCCGCGACGTTGAACTGGTGTACCTTCGCCGCCGTCCGCGGATCGATGCCCACGATGCTGACGATGCTCACCGCGCTGTCGTTGGGCATCCCGACGCTGCGCCGCACCAGGGGCGATGCCACGGCGACACCCGGAACGCTCGCGACCTTCTGCGCGATGGAAGGCTCGAAGTTGCCGGCACTCGCGCCGGAGACCGTGAGGTCGACCTGGCCGGCCGCCGCGAAGAGCGTCTTGGTGAACAAGTCCGAGAGGCCCGGCATGAGGCCGTTGAGCCCGAAGATGAGCGCGACGCCGAGCGTGATGGCGAGCGTCGTGAGGAGCGTGCGTCCCGGACGCCCGATGAGGTACCGCCACGCGAGTGTCGCCGAGAACCTCACAGCAAGCCGGCCTTCTCCATCGCCGCCCGGGCGGCCTCCGCGCCGTCACCGGACGGAAGCGCCACGTCGTCGACAATCGCGCCGTCACGCATGAAGACGATGCGGGCCGCGTGCGAGGCGATCCGCACGTCGTGCGTGACCATGACGACCGCGCGGTTCCACTCCTCCGACGCCTGCCGGAGCAGGTCCGCGATCTCGTCGGCCGACTTCGAGTCGAGGTTGCCGGTGGGCTCGTCGGCGAGGATGAGGTCCGGGTCGGTGACGAGCGCGCGAGCGACCGCGACGCGCTGCTGCTGGCCGCCGGAGAGCTGGTCGGGACGGTTGCGGAGCCGGTCACCGAGGCCCACCTTGGTGAGCCACTCCTCGGCCTTGGCCCGCGCGGTCGCGGGCGCGACACCATCGAGCGTGAGCGGGAGTGCGGCGTTCTCGGACGCATCGAGCACCGGGATCAGGTTGAAGAACTGGAAGACGAAACCCAAGCGCCGGCGCCGGAGCTGCGTGACCTGGGTGTCGTTCATCGTGGCAATGTCGGTATCGGCGATGAGCACCTGGCCGCTCGTAGGTTTGTCGAGCCCGCCGACCAGGTTGAGCAGCGTGGACTTGCCGCAGCCGCTCGGTCCCATGACCGCGACGAACTCGCCCTGCTCGACCGTCAGGTCGACGTGGTCGAGCGCGGTCACCGCGGTGTCTCCCTCGCCGTACACCTTTGTGAGCTGTCTGACTTCGACGATCGGCATGCCTGCTCGTTCCTTCCGTCAGCCTTCTATGACTTGTTCCACCGCGCCGGCGAAGTCGAGACCGAGTCCGCCTGCCGGCAGACCGAGGATCCGCTCCTGCGCGACCTCGAGCGCCTTGGTCGCGGCGAGCAGCCGCTCGACGTCCGCCTCGCCGTCCTCGACGGCGAAGTACATCCGAGAGACGCCGATCCCGTAGTCGTACCAGAGCGAGAGCCAGACCTCGGTCATCGCCTCGGGGTCGTCGATGTCGAACGTGCCCTGCTCGGCGCCGCGGCTCGTGATGTCGAGGATCAGCGGGCGGGTGCGGTCCTTCCACTTCTGGACGAGGCGTGCGAGCAGCATCGCGTTGTCCTCGGCGAAGAGGGGGCGAGTGAGCAGCAGCGTCTCGTCGCGGTGGCCCAGCTTGGCCGAGCTGCTCGCGGTCATGAGCGCGCGGAGCCGGGCGAGCGCGTCGTCACCGGCGGCCTCGACCGCGGGTTCCGCTTGCGTGAAGAGCATGTCGACGAAGCGGTCGAGCAGCTCCTCGAGCAGCTCCTGCTTGGAGGTGAAGTAGTGGTAGAACGTGCCCTTGGCAACGTCGGCGGCCCTGGTGATCTGCTCGACCGAGACGCGGTCGTAGCCGTCTGCGAGAAAGAGCTCGAGCGCGGTGTCCAGCAGCTCTTCTCGGCGGACCTCGGCGTCTTTGACGACGCGCGCCATGGCGTTCCTTTCGCACCGGGACGGCGCTCGAAAGCGCGTTTTCCCGTGACTGACCGACCGTCGGTCAGTATACACCCGCAATCCTCGTACCACCACCGCTGAGACGCCTCGCGCCGCTGGTCAGCGTGCGTCTCGCGACGCGCTAGCCAGGCTCGCCCGGCTCCGGCTCCTCCACGCCCGGACAGATCCCAGCCTCGCGCTTGCGCCACGGCCAGACGCCCTCGAGCTCCACGTCGAGCGACCACGACAGGAACGTGCGGATGAGGACGAGCACGCCGAGCACGAAGAGGTTGTCGAGCGTCGGCTCGACGGCGATCGTGCGGATGAGGTCGGCGGCCACCAGGAACTCGAGGCCGAGCAGCACACTGCGACCGAAGATGCTTCGGATCGAGTCGTACGCCCGCGCACGGCTCCCCCGGAGCGCGATACGCGCGCCCGAGATCATCGCGGAGACGAAGCCGATGATGATGCACGCGACCCCGGCGAACTCGAAGCCCACCGAAACCGCCCGCATCAGCGCCTGCCACTGCTCGGCCACCCGCGCTCCTTCCCGATCGACTGACGTGGGTATACCCGCGCGGCGAAAAGGTGCGACGCCTCGCTACCAGAGCCGGTAGCTGCCGTCGCGCTCCTCGAGTTCGGCCGGGATGTCGAACAGCTCGCTCAGCCGCTCGCTCGTCAGCAGCTCGTCCTTGGGGCCGTCGGCGACGATGCGGGCGTCGCGCAGCATCACGACGCGATCCACCTCGGGGACGACGTCTTCGATGTGGTGCGTGACGAGCACCAGCGAGCGCCCTCCCCTCGCGAGCTCGCGCACCGCGAGCCGCACGTGGTAGGCGGCGTGCGGGTCGAGCCCCGCGCACGGCTCGTCGAGCACGAGCACCGCCGGATCGTGCACGAGCGCCCGCGCGAAGAGCACGCGCCTCGCCTCACCGGTCGACAGCGTGTTCATGGTCCGCTCGGCGAGGTGCGCGACGCCCAGCTCCGCGAGCGCGGCCTGCGCCCGCTCGCGCTGCGCTTCCGTCGGCCGCGTGCGAAGCGGCACGCCGAGCGACCCGAAGAACCCGCCCAGCACGATCTCGAGTGCGGGCAGGACCACGTCCGCCTGCTCTTGCGCATCGGCCGACACCACGCCGAGAAGCCCGCGCGCCTCGGAGAGCGGCACGCGCTCCTGCCCGCGGAAGCGCACGGCGGGTGGGTCGGTCCACAGCGGCAGCACGTCGCGCGTGAGCAGCTTGATGAGCGTGGACTTGCCGGCGCCGTTGGGGCCGAGCACCGCGACCCGCTCGCCCTCCCGGATGGTGAACGAGTCGACCGCGAGGATGGTGCGCCCGTCTCGGACGACGCGGGCATTCTCGAGTTCGAGCAGCGGCGGGGTGTGGGTGGATTCGCTCATGAGTGCGACTCTACCGAATCCGGCCTGCCGAGACACGCGCGAACGCAGCGGGCGCGGGTCGGCGCTCGGACCCCGCGCGCTACCGCCCGCCCGAACGCGTCATGAGCGCGTACATGCGAGCGCGGTCGTCCATCGAGCGGCGCAGCTCTGTGGTGAGCTCGAGCGCTTCGACGTGGCGCTCGGCCATGCTTGCGAAGGCGACACGCGAGTCCCCGGAAGCGCGCGCAGCGTAGCGGCGGTAGGGCTCGAGCGCCCGCGCCGCCTGCTTGGCGCGCACGAGCGTCTCGCCCACGAACTGCGCCTCGAGGTCGGAGCGGTAGGGCCGCCCGCCGCTCACGCGCACGATCTGCGTCCGTGCCTCGACCGGGCCGGCGCCGCCGCTCTCAGGAGGGACCTCGCCGACGTAGCTGTCCACGGTGGTCTCGACGTACGCGTAGCCGCTGCCCAGGTAGCCCGGGCCGGTTCCCCGCACCGCGGTCGCCGCGTGGTTGTTCGAGTCGATCGCGACCACCGCCGCGCTGTACCCCTCGTGCGCGAGCAGTGTCGCGAGCAGCACGCTCTTGTCGGCGCAGACCGCGCGGCCATCGGCCAGCACGACCGCGGGGGCGCCGAAGCGAGGTGCGGCGTTGCCGTACGGGATCTGCTGCACGAATCGCGCGATGAGCTCGGCGTACTCGTCGGAGTCGAGGCCGAGCCGGTCTCGGGTGCGCTGGAGCTCGGCGCACAGCTGGGCGACCACCGGGTCGTGGCGCCCCGCCGAGACCATCGTGCGCAGGTATGCCGCGCGGACGAGCCGCCGCGACCCGAACACGTACTCGGTCGCGAGCGGCCGCGAGATCGCGAGCTCGGAGCCGGGGATCTCGACCCGTGCGAAGTACGTGCGACCCCGGTACGCGTACGGCACGATCACCGGCTCGCGCCCGCCGAGCTTCTCGGCAAGAGAGGGTGGGAGGTGCGCCGAGAGACTCGACTCGGCGAGGCCGGCGGCGGTCGCGGTCCACGCGTGGACGGTGAACGCCGCCCAGCGCGACCAGTAGACCGACTGCACCAGCAACAGCGCGGCGATCCCCAACGCGCACGCGGAAAGGAAGACGGTCGAGACCGGCTTGTGCGCGAACCTGGTTGTGAGTCGCGTCCTCATGCTGGGGGGCCTGCGAGGAACGTGCCGTCTCGCGCCGGTCAGGTCACGTCGTCGTCGAGCAGGGCGTAGCGCACGTGGTCTTCCCAGTGCCCAGCGATCTTCAGGTAGCGCGGCGAGAGGCCCTCGCGGTGGAAGCCGCAGCGCTCGGCGACCGCGATCGAGCGGGCGTTTCTCGGCATGATGTTGATCTCGATGCGGTGCAGCCCCAGGTCCTCGAAGCCGATGCGGACGGCCCGCTTCACGGCTTCGGTCATGTAGCCGTGACCCACCGCGTCGGGGGCGAGCCCGTAGCCGATCACGCAGCCCATGAGCGCGCCGCGCACGATGTTGCGCAGGTTCACGACGCCGATGACGCGGTCCGGCTCATCGAGGGTCGAGAGGTAGGTGCAGAGCGACCGGTCCTGGTCGGCCTCGATGAGCTGCGAGGCCAGGCGGTCGGCGACCACCGGCAGCTCCCAGAAGTCCGCCGGCCGGATGGGGTCCCACGCGGCGTGGTACTCGCGGGAGCGAAGGCCGTAGTCGCGCACCGCCGCGGCCGCCTCGGGCCCCAGCTGGCGCAGGGAGAGCCGCTCTGCCTGCCACGATCCGCGCACGTTGCCTCC
Organism: uncultured Eubacteriales bacterium; assembly: GCA_964644675.1. Lineage (GTDB taxonomy): Bacteria > Actinomycetota > Coriobacteriia > Anaerosomatales > JAAXUF01 > CAZXWK01. The sequence continues at coordinate 22,098 of CAZXWK010000030.1, forward strand.
TCCTCGCTCGTCGTTCACCCGGCGGCCCCACACCGGCGCGCGCAAGCGCCCCGCCGGGTGCGACGGGGCGCGGTCGTGCGTTCTCGGGTCGGTCCTACTCGGCACCGACGGCTTGGCCGCGACGGATGAACGGCGCGACCTGCTCGCTCGCCATGTCCTTGAGGACCTGCGCGCGGGCGACCGGGTCGAGCGACGCGAGCTGCGCGCGCACCTGCTCCTCGGCCTCGCTGATGCGGCCGGCCCGGACCTTGAACGACCCGCCGAGCAACGCGATGCCCGCGAGCACGAACGCCATGCCGAACACGTAGCCCCACAGCGAGCGATTGCGGCGTACGGCCATCATGATGATGGTGCCCGCGCCCGCGCCCAACAGCGAAAGCCCGAGCGCGCTGTCCACCATCGGATCGGTGGCAGTGTCCACGAACCTCGACTGAAGCTCGTCCTTGCGCGCCACCCACTCGTCGCGGGTCGCGATCATATCTTCTCTCGTCACCATGGCACCCACTCCTCTCTCACCAGTCTGTTCCCCGTCGCCGCATCGTTCGCACGAGAGGGTGCGCGGTGCGCCCCGACAGTGCAGACTGATGCCGAGAACCCCCGCGCCCGGAAGGCACGCGTCATGAACACGGATCGCGATCCTCAACGCCCCCGGGCGGACCGCTCCCACGAACGCTACCAGATACCCAATGCGGGTACCTTGTTCGAGGACACGTGGGCCGAGAACACCGAATGCCCCAACTGCGGCCGCGAGCTGCCTCCCGGCGCCGAGCAGTGCCCGGCGTGCAAGCAGTGGATCGGGGAGTGCGGGCGCTCGTGCCCGGGCTGCCCGTCACCACGCTGCGTGGGCGGACTGAGAAAGGACTGAGTGCATGCCCTCGAATCTCGTCTACCTTCTGGGCGCGAGCGCGCTGTTCCTCCTGTTCTACGTCACGGCGTGGTTCGTCCTCTCGCTCGTGCTCAAGCGCAACGACGTCGCCGACGTCGCGTGGGGCTTGGGCCCGACGCTGCTGTCGTGGTGGCTCGCGATCCAGACCGGCTTCGGCAACCGCCTCATCTGGCCGGTCGCCGTGCTCGTGTCGCTGTGGGGCGTGCGCCTCGCCTACCACGTCGCGCGGCGTGACTTCGCGCCCGGGCGCACCGAGGACCCGCGCTACGCAGCGTGGCGCGCCGAGTGGCGCTTCTTCACGCTCCGCTCCTACCTGCAGGTCTTCCTGTTGCAGGGCTTCTTCATGTTCGTGGTGTCGCTCCCCATGATCGTGATCGCCGCCTCGCCCTCCACCGCCACGATCGCGTTCGCCGTGGGCGGCGCGCTCTTCTGGGCCGTCGGCTTCGTCTTCGAGACCACCGCCGACCGGCAGCTCGCTCACTTCCTCGCCGAGCCGGGCCACCCGCGCGTGATGGACCGCGGGCTGTGGGGCTGGTCTCGGCATCCCAACTACTTCGGGGAATCGCTCATGTGGTGGGGTCTTGCTATCGTGGCCCTGGGAGCGGAGTTCGGCTGGATCGCGCTCGCGAGCCCGGTGACGATGACGTGGCTGCTGGTGTTCGTCTCGGGCATCCCGCTCGTCGAAGCGCGGCACGCCGGAGACCCGGAGTGGGACGAGTACAAGCGCCGCACGAGCGCGTTCTTCCCGCTGCCCCCAAAGCGGAGCTAGCCGGCCACCCGGCCGAGACGACCGACACGCGCCACCGAGAAGGGACGAGCGATGCCCTGGGAGACCGAAGACGGCGGGATCAGGTTCAGCGGAGAGCTCGCCGACCTGATGGCGCTCATCATGACCGCCTACGACCAGGACACCGAGGCGAAGATCACCGACGTCTCGGCGGGTGTCTACGTCACCGCGACGGCCATCGTGCTGCGCGAGGTCATCATCGAGAGCCTCGAGGAGACCGAGGAGACCGCCGACTTCATCAAGCGCGTCTCGGACGCGCTGCAGGAGGACGAGGACGGCGCGATCGAGATCTCGACCTTCGCGCTGCTCGACGACATCGCCGAGAACATCAAGCCCGAGGCCCTCGACACGTGGATGGCCTCGAAGAAGGTCCGCGACGCGATCAACGACCTCGCACTGCACGCGTTCGGAGTCGAGTAGCGCCCCAGACCGACGGGCCGTCGCGGGATCGCAGGGCACGCGACGAGCACAGGAAGACGAGGAGCCGGCATGCCTGAGCTTTCGCACAAGACGTGGGTCTGGATCGGCGTGGCGGTGGGAGCGGTCGTGCTCGCCGCGATCGCGTTCGTCTTCCTGGGCAACGCCGAGGTCACCGTCCCCGCGGTCACGGGGATGAAGTCGGCCGACGCGGTCCGCACGCTCGAAGGGGCCGGCTTCAAGCTCGGCGCCACCGAGCAGGTCGTCAGCACCGACACCGTGCCGGGCGTCGTCCTCGCTCAGACGCCCGAAGGCGGCAGCAAGGCCAAGAAGGGCGCGCCGATCGACCTCAAAGTCGCCAAGGCGCAGGACCTGATCGGCGTGCCGGACGTGAAGGGCCAGGAAGTCGGCGCCGCGACCGCGATGCTCGAACAGGCCGGCCTCACCTCGGTGACCTACTCGGACTACAGCACCTCCACCCCGGCTGGCCAGGTCTTCGGCCAGGTCCCGGCGGGCGGCACGCAGGCGCTTCCGGGTGCGCAGGTCGCACTGGGCGTCTCTCTGGGTCCGGCGCCCGCGGCTGGCGTGGTCGTGCCCAAGGTCGTCGGCAAGACGCAGGCGGACGCCTCGGCGGCGCTTCAGAACGCAGGCTTCGACGTCCAGGTCGGCGAGGGCTACAGCGACAAGGTGCCCGCGGGCCAGGTCATCGCGCAGCTTCCCGCCGGCGGCACCAAGGCGCTCGCCGGCACGACCGTGGGCATCTCGGTGTCGAAGGGCAAGGCGCCCTCCAACGACGTGACCGTGCCCAACGTGGTCGGCGACTCGAAGTCCGACGCGATCGCGCAGCTGCAGGTCGCCAACCTCGAAGCCGAGACCTACGACGTCTACAGCTCGAGCGTGCCCAAGGGCAACGTGGTCGGCCAGATCCCGGCGGCCGGCTCCAAGGTCGCCAAGGGCACCGTGATCGGCCTCGCGATCTCGAAGGGCAAGGCCCCGACCACCGTCAAGGTCCCCAACGTCGTCGGCAAGTCCTCCGAGGAAGCGTCGAAGGCGATCGCGTCCCTGGGCCTCGACCCCGTCGCCGTCGAGGTGAACAGCGACACGGTCCCGGCGGGCCAGGTCATCGAGCAGTCGCCCGTGGCCGGGTCGCTCGTGCCGCCGCAGACCCAGGTGCTCTTCGCGGTCTCGAAGGGCCCTGCGAACAAGCCGACGCCGTACTAGGAGCATCGGCTACTCTGGACGAATGAGCACGCGAGCCGCGACCCAGCACCACCGGCGCACCCGCCCGGCATCCGCGTATGCGGCGTGTTCGGCGGCGCTGCTGGCGACGCTGCTGGTCGCGGGGGTCGGGCAGCCCGCGGCCGCAGTGGCGGCGCCCGCGGCAGCGCTGGTTGCGACCACCCCTACGGCTGCGCCTGCGTCGACGCCGGCCTCACCGTGCGTTGTGATCGTGCTCGCCCCCTACCTCACCTGGACCGACGTCACCGCCGAGCGCACGCCCGCGCTCGCGGCGCTCGCGGAGCGCGGCGCCACCGGCGACATGAACGCGGTCACTGCCGACCAGGGAGCGCCCACGCTCGCCGGCGGAGCGCTCACGGTCTCGGCGGGACGCTGGGCCGCCGCCGACGCGGGCGAGTCCGCGTGGGCGGCCGCGATCGTGAAGCACCGGGCGGCGAACGCGGGCTCGCTCGCGCCGCCCGACATCGGCGCGCTGGGGGCGGCGGTCCACGCCGCAGGCGGGCACACCGCGGCCGTGGGCTCGAGCGACGAGGGCACCGCCGCGACCGGCGACGGCGTGCAGCGTCCCGCCGAGCTGGTCGCGACCGATCGCGAGGGCCGGCTCGACGTCGCGATCACCGGTGACGAGCTGCTCGTCGCCGACCCTGCGGCGCCGTTCGGCGTGCGCACGGACCTGGCCGCGCTCGACGCCGCCGTGGCGTCCGCCACCGCGCAGCTCGCCGCCGCCGGCGGGCCGGCGCTGCTGGTGGTCGACCCCGGCGATCTCGCGCGAGCGCACGCGGCGAGCACAGCACCGGGCGAGGAGACGCCCGATGACGCGGCCGGCTCCGACGCGGCCGAGCAGCAGGCCGCCGCTCACGATGCCGCGCTGGCGTCGCTCGACGACGCGGTCGCCGACGTCATCGCGACCGTGCCGAGCAACGCGACCGTCATCGTGGTCGCCCCCGTGACCGAGAAGCGCTACTACGAGCCGCCCGCGTTCGCGCCGATCATCGCGAGCGGCCCGGGCCGCGGCATGCTCTCCTCGGCGTCCACGCACCGCAGCGGCGTCGTCACCAACTTCGACCTCACGGCCTCGGTCATCTCCTACCTCGGCGCCGAGAAGCCCGCCACGGTGATCGGCCAGCCGTTCGAGTCGGCCGACTCCGGCACGCCGGCGACCACCCGCATGACGGAACTCGCACAGCTCGACACGAGCGTGCGCGCGGTCGACTACCTGCGCGACCTGTACTTCGTGCGCGACTTCACGATCGTCTCGGCGCTGCTCGCGCTGCTCGGCGCGGGGCTCGCGCTGCTGCTCGCGCGGGCGCGTGGCGGCGACGGCGGGCGCACGTGGCACCGCCCCGCGGCCTCCGCGACGCAGGGCGCGATCCTGCTCGCGCTCTCGACGCCGCCGGCCGCGTGGCTGATGTTCGCGGCGAACCGCTTCCCGAACGACTCGGCCGACGCAGCGTCGTCATTCGGGCTGGTCGCGTTCGGCGTCTTCGCGCTCGCGCTCGCGATCGTGCTCGTGACCAGGCGGCGTCCGACCGTCTCGCTGCTCGTGCTCGCCGGACTCACCGTGGCGCTCATCGTGGCCGACCAACTCGCGGCGCCGAGCCTGCCGACGGGGCTCTTCAGCTACTCGGTTCTCGCGGGGTGGCGCTACTACGGCCTGGGCAACGAGGGCGCGGCGCTCCTCGCGGCGTGCGCCTCGGTCGGGCTGGGGCTGTCGATCGACCTGCTCGGCGGGTCGGGGTGGGCGAAGCAGCTCGCGCGCTGGGGCGTCCCGGTCGTCGCACTCGCGGTGCTCGCGGTCTCGGCGGCGCCGGGGCTGGGCGCCAACGCGGGCGTCGCGGTCTGGGGCGTCGTGACCTTCGCGGTGCTGTGGTTCTCGGCGAACCGGGTGCCGCTCAGCTGGCGGACCGGGCTGTGGGTACTCGGCGGGGTGGCCGCGCTGGTGGCGGTACTGGTGGCCGCGGACGTGCTCGGCGGCGAGGGGGGGACGCACCTCGCGCGCTTCGCGACGGGCGGATTGCCGGCCGCGCTGCAGCTGGTCTACCGCAAGGCCGCGAACAACCTGGGCTACCTGCCCGTGACGACGTACACGCTGCTCGCGCTGGGAATGGCCGGCTCGCTCGCGATCGTGTGGTGGGTGCTTCCCCGGCCGCTGCGCGCCGAGCTCTCCGCCCGCGTGGGCCTGCGCGCGGCGGTGCTCGCGTGCGTCGTGGGCGGCGCGGTCGCGATGCTCACCGAGGACTCGGGGATCGTGATGCCCGCGCTCATGCTGTTCAGCGCGGGGATGCCCGCGCTCTACGTGCTGCTCGCGACGCCGGCTGCCGAGACGCCCGACGGCGACGGTTCCGCCCCGACCGCCGGCTAGCCTCGCCCCCGCCGCGCTCCTCTAGACCTCCGCGAGCCCCAGCCGAGCGAGCAGCGCCGGCGTCGGCCGACCGGCTTCGTCCCACCCGCGGTGGCGGTAGTAGCGCGCCCGCATCTCGTCGAGCGGCACGGTCGTGCCGTGCTCGCCCGGCTCGTGAGTCGCTCGGTGGGGTAGCGTATCGTCGGCCGCGGTGGCACCGAGCCGCATGTTGATCGCGCGTTCGAGCGTGTAGCCGCGCTCCCCCGCCTCCCAGAACCCGCCGAAGCCCAGCTTCATCCCGGTCGCGAGCTCGAGGGCCTTGATGTGCGCGACGAGCGGGAACGGGATGCCGAGCAGCCCGCGCGGCAGCGAGCGCATCGCCGAGAGCGGCCACGCCGTCAGCCCGAGCACCCCCGCCGAGAAGCGCCCGAGCCCGTCGTCGGCGTGCCGGACGATCACGCCGGGGATGACCGCGTACGTCGTGAACAGGCAGCCGCCGGACGCCGAGGTCGCCTCCATGAGGTCCTGGAACAGCGCCGCGAGCTGCGGTTTCGAGAGCGTCGTGCGCCCGTTCATCTTGAGCCCGAGCCCCTCGAGCACCACCAGGTAGCCGCCGTTGAGGTGGCAGCCGCCGCGGTTCGAGGTCGCGTAGCCCAGCGCGTGGCCGATCGCTCCGCGCGGCTCGTACGCAGCGAGCTCGAGCCCCTTCACCTGCATCGCATACTCGGCGCCGCCGAACTTCTCGGACATGCGCCGCGTGCCCTCGGCGAGCGCGTCGCCCACGCCGCGGCGGTACGCGATGTCCTCGATGAGCGCCGAGATGTCGCCGGTCATCCCGAAGTGCGGCACGCCACCCAACAGGCCGTTCTCGGCGAGCTCCATCGCAAAGCCGATCGACCCGCCGGCGCTCATCGTGTCGATGCCCAGCTCGTCGAGGCGCGCGTTCCACTCGATGATGCGGCCCAGGTCGGCGTTGCCCAGGTTGCTGCCCAGAAGGACGAGCGTCTCGAGCTCGGGTCCCTTGATGCGGCGGCCGTCTTCGAGCTCGACCACGCGCCCGCACTTGATCGGGCAGCTCTGACAGCCCATCGTGCCGACGAGCCGCGTTGCCGCGAGCGTCTCACCCGACAGCGCGTCGGAGTCGTCGAATCGGCCCTCGCTGAAGTTGCGCGTCGCGAGGATGCCGAGCTTCTGCATGGGCGTGAGGAGCCCGGCGGTGCCGTACTGCGGCAGCCGTTCGCCGGTGAGCGGGTGGTCCTTGAGCGACTTCGTCCAGTGCTTGAGGTAGTCGCGGAACTCGTCGGGCCTGGCGACCTCGGTCTTGCGCGAGCCGTGGGCGACGATGCCTTTGAGCCGCTTCGCGCCGAACACCGCACCGAGCCCCGTGCGCCCCGCCGCGCGCTCGCCGCTCATGAGCGTCGCGTAGCGCACCAGGTTCTCGCCCGCCGGCCCGATCACGAGCGTGCCGCTGCGCGCGGCCTCGACCGCGCCCGCGAGCGCCTCCTGCGCCGCCGTCGTCTCGAGCCCCCAGAACTCCCCCGCATCGCGGATGCTGATCGCGTCCTCGGCGACCTCGAGGTAGACGGGCTTCTCGGCGGCGCCGGAGATGACGAGCGCGTCGTAGCCGGCGCGCTTGAGGTGGATTCCCAGCGGCCCGCCACAGTTCGAGCTGCCGAGCAGCCCGGTCAGCGGCGAGCGCGCCGAGACGTTGAAGCGGCTGGTCGAGGGCGCGCCGGTGCCGGTGAGCGGGCCGGTCGAGACCACGATGACGTTGTCGGGGCCCAGAGGGTCGGCGTCCGTGGGCAGCGTGTCGGCGATGATGCGCGCCGCCATCGTCTTGCCGCCCAGGTACAGGC
>CAZXWK010000031.1:0-29385 GCA_964644675.1 uncultured Eubacteriales bacterium
CCAGACCGGCTCGACCTACAGCGACCTGGGAGGCGGAACCGCACGGCCGCACGCGGTCTACGCGGTGACGGGACGGCCGCAGGTCTACCTCGACAGCACCGACGGTCAGGTGCTCGCGTTCGACCCCGTCACCCGCGTGTTCAAGGGGCGCACCTACCAGCTGAACTCGGGCGAACTGTCGTCCTATGGACAGTGGCCGACGCTCCCGTCGTCCTTCACCACGCCGGTCAACGACACCGGGTCGCCCACCTTTGTGACCGCGGGTCCCGACGACACGGGCGTGACGGTGTTCGTGAAGGCCGGTGGATCCGCCGCCGAGGGCATCGCCATCGGACCCGGCGCTCCGGCGACCGACGCGGGCGCGGGCAATCCCGGCTGGACGTGGTGGACGCCCAGGTTCTAGGGCGGAACGTGCCCGATCGACGCTCACGTGGCCGCGTCGCGCCCGGCTCTAGAGGATGAGCATCGCATCCCCGAAGGAGAGCATGCGGTAGCCCTCCTCGATCGCGATGCCGTACGCCGAGAGCACCTGTCCCCGCCCCGCGAACGCGCTCACCAGCATCAGCAGCGTCGAACGGGGCACGTGGAAGTTCGTGACCATCGCGTCGACCACGTTGAAACGGTAGCCGGGCAGGATGAAGAGCGAGGTCGAGCCCTCGGCGGCGAACACCTCGCCCGCGTCCGGGTCCCACGCGCTCTCGAGCGCGCGGACGCTCGTCGTCCCGATCGCGATCACGCGACCGCCTCGTTCGCGCGCGTCGTTGACCACCTCGGCCGTTCCCCGCGAGACGCGGAAGTGCTCGGTGTGGATGCGGTGCCGCTCGGGATCGTCCTCCGAGACGGGCCGGAAGGTGTCGAGACCCACGTCGAGTTCGACCGTGGCGATACGCGCGCCTGCGGCCACGCAGCGCTCGAGGAGCTCGGGCGTGAAGTGGAGCCCCGCCGTCGGGGCGGCCGCGGACCGCTCGTCGCGCGCGAAGACGGTCTGGTACTCCTCGGGGTCGTCGAGCGGCCGCGTGATGTAGGGCGGCAGCGGAACCTCGCCGATGCGGTGCACGACGTCGAGGAAGCTCGCGCCCTTCTCGGCGATGGTGAACTGCACCAGGCGCGTCCCCGACTCGTCGACCTGCTCGACGACGAGACCCGTCATCGCACCGCCCGCGAATACGACCTTGGCGCCCGGCTTGAGCCGGCGACCGGGCTTGACCAGGCACTCCCACGCGTTGTCGTAGCGCTCGCGGAGCAGCAGCACCTCGACCGCGCCGCCGGTCTCGTCCTTGACGCCGTGCAGGCGTGCCGGCAGCACCCGGGTCTCGTTGACCACGAGCACGTCGCCCTCGCGCAGATAGTCGGGCAGGTCCGAGAAGCGCCGATGGTCGATCTGGCCGCTCGCGCGCTCGAGCACGAGCAGGCGGCAGGAGTCGCGAGGCTCGGCCGGCGACTGGGCGATGAGCCCGCTGGGGAGTTCGTAGTCGAAGTCGTCGGTGAGCACGGGCGCGCTGATCTCCTCGGGATGCGGCGACGGGTCGAGCCAAGTGTAGCGCAGCCGCCGCGGTCTTCGGCCGCCGCGCGCCGGCGGCAGGTCGCGCAGCGCTAGCTGCCCGCGCTGTCCGCGTGCCGAGCGGCGCGCTCCGCCGCGCGCCGGGCCCGCCGCTCGCGACGAGCGGCATCGGCCTCCACCGCAGAAACGATGCACCCGCAGTAGTTCTGGCGGTACAGCTCCAGCTCGCGCGAGCGCCGTGTCGCGTCCGCATACCGGTCGCGGAAGTCGCGCCCGAGCCACGCCACGCCCGCCGATGCGGCTGCGGCCTCCCCCTCCTCGCGCAAGGCGTCGGGGTCCTGGTACGGGCTGACCGAGAGCGTCGTGGCGATCGCGTCGTAGCCGTGCTCGGCCGCGTAGCGAGCGGTCGTGCCCAGACGCAAGCGGAAACACGCCCGGCACCGCTCGGCCGGCTCCGCGACGTGCGGGCCGACCGCGGCCACCCACTGCGCGGGATCGTAGTCGAGCTCGACTATGGAGGCGCCGGTGTTCTCGGCGTACGCGAGGAGGGTGTCTCGGCGACGCACGTACTCCTCGAGCGGGTGGATGTTGGGGTTGGCGTAGATCACCGTGACCTCGTCGGTCTCGGCGAGGTAGGCGTCGAGCGGCTCGATGAGGCACGGGCCACAGCATGCGTGGAGCAGGAGTCGCACGGCTCGGGCACCTTTCGGTCGGTCGTCCGTCTCGCAGTCTACCAAGCGGGCCGCTGCGCTACGCGCCCAGGTACTGGCCCAGCACGATGCCGACGCCGAACAGGATGAACACGATGCCCGAGATCCGGGTGATCAGGCGCTCCGGGAGCTTCTTGCCGAGCACCGCGCCGATCAGGATCGCGATGCCGTCGGCAATCACCATGCCCAGCGTCGAGCCGAGCCACACGCCCCAGAACGCAGCGGCCCCGGTTGGCGCGGCCACCCCTGCGGGGATGAGCGCCTCACCCACGGCGCCGAGCGACCGGAGCGCCGCACCGGGGTCGGCCGCGATCGTCATCGTCATGATCTGCGTCTTGTCGCCCAGCTCGGCGACGAAGAACGCGATCGCGACCGTCATGATCGGGCCGAACCTCGAGGGCTTGGGCTGCTCGTCCTCGTCGACTTCGTCGCCCCGCAGCGTCCAGATGCCGAAGCCGACGAACAGGATGCCCGCGATCCACGACAGCACGATCTGCGGGATGAACGAACCCACAGCGCCGCCCACCAGCGTCGAGAAGAAGTGGATGAGCAGGGTCGCGGCGAAGATGCCGACCATCACCTGCCAGGCCTTGTAGCGGGTGGCGAGGACGAGCGCGAGGAGCTGCGTCTTGTCGCCCAGCTCGGCGAGGGTGATGAGAATCGTGGCGACGATGAACGCGTAGAGCACGAGGGCCCTCCTGTCGGGGCGCGGCCGTTGACGGTGCACCCGTGGTGTCACCTGCGTACAAGAGGGCGGCCCCGGGGAGCCGCCCTCGACACGTCTCTGTGGAGCCGAGTGCTACGCCTTGCGGACGTTGCTCGCCTGAAGCTTGCCGTTCTGACCGGTCGTGACCTCGAAGACGACCGGCTGGCCCTCATCGAGGGTCTTGAAGCCGTCCATCTGGATCTCGCTGAAGTGGACGAAGAGGTCTTCGCCGTCCTCGCGCGAGATGAAGCCGTAGCCCTTGTCCGGGTTGAACCACTTGACGGTGCCTTCTGCCATGTCTTGCCTGTCCTTCCGCCCCAACGGGGGCACGATCGTGCGACCTCGTTGCCCTTATGCGCGCCCCGCGGCTCCCCCTGCTCGGAGTGTCGCGGTCTCGCGTGGAGGCGAACCGGCCGCGTGCCTACGAGCCCTCCGACGGCCCGCAATTCAGGAGTGTATCCAAGCCGAAAGAAGCTCGGCAAGCACCTGCCGGCACGCGCGTCCTTCAGGCGGTGCGACCTACGAGAAGTCCAGGAATGGCTCGTCGTCGTCGGTCCCCGCGGGCTCTTGCGAGGCGTCGTCGTCTCCCTCGGCCGGCGCCTTCCCGCGACGGCTCGAGCCCCGCGAAGCGGGTCGCGCGTCGTAGGGGGTGTCCTCGGCGTCGGTCGGCGGCTCGCCGCCACCGCGCTGGCGCATGATCACGAAGACGAGGATCGCCACCGCGACGATGAGCGCAGCGGCAAGGCCGATCAGGATGGGCGTGGCGCTCGAACCGGGGGCCGGCTCGACGGGAGGCTTGGTGCTGTAGGAGATGGACACGTTCTGCTTCTCGCCCGGCTTGTACTGCTTGGCCTCGAGCGTGTAGAGCGACTCTCCCAGCTCGTTGGAGACCGGTTCACCCGCGGGCTTGGGTTCGATCTTGATCTTGGAGGTGTTGGGCGGGATCCGCACCGAGAGGGTGGTCATCACCGAGTTGACGCTCTGCACCCACTCGACGTCGACCGAGACGGTGTCGCCGTCGGCCTTGAGCGGGAAGCCGATCGCGTCCACCTGGCCGCGGCGGGCCTTCGTGAGCGTGAACTCGACGAACTGCCCGCCTTCGCCCTGGATCAGCGTGTAGGGCTGCTGCACGTCCGCGTTCACGTCGGCGCCCATGACCTCGCCGACCCACTGCACGGTCGTGCCCGGCACGATCGGGATGCGGACCTTGGCCGGCAGCTTGACGTCAGTCGGCACTTCGACGCTGGTGATGACGACGGTCTGGCCCTCCTGTCCGGGCCATATCTGACAGTCGAGCGGACCGCCGGCGTCGGCCTTGACGGGCTTGGTGGATCCGACGGTCATGGATGCCTCGGGCGCCGCGACCGTTGCGGGGGTCGAGGGAGCCGCGAACGCCGGGACCGTGCCCAGCGCGAGGACGGCGGCAAGGGCGATGAGGGTGAGACGGATGTGCTTCATGAGCTAGAGCTCCAGTCCTGCGGCCTTCGCCGCAGCCTCGGCGGTATTCATCACGAGCATGGCGCGCGTCATCGGCCCCACCCCACCCGGAACCGGCGTAATCGCGCTGGCGAGCGGCTCGACCGACGCGAAGTCGACATCGCCCACCATGCCCTTCTCGGTGCGGTTGATGCCGACGTCGATCACGACCGCGCCGGGCTTCACGTAGTCGGCGGTGATCATCTCCGGACGCCCGACCGCGGCGACCAGGATGTCCGCCTGGCGACAGACCGCCGGCAGATCGGCAGTGCGGCTGTGGCAGATCGTGACCGTCGCATGGCGCTCCAGCAACATGAGGGCCATCGGCTTTCCCACGATCGAAGAGCGCCCCACGACCACCGCGTGCTTGCCGGCGGGATCGATGCCGTAGCTGTCGAGCATGGCCATCACACCCCACGGCGTGCAGGCGCGTGCCGCACGGATGCCGCGAACGAGGCGGCCGAGGTTCTCGGGGTGCAGGCCGTCGGCGTCCTTCTCGGGACTGATCAGCTCGAGCGCCTGCTCCTCGTCAAGGTGGCGCGGCAGAGGGAACTGCACCAGGATCCCGTGGATCGACGGGTCGGCGTTGCACTCGGCGATGATCTGGTCGAGCTCGGCCTGCGTCAGGTCGGCGGGGCGGCGGTAGTCGACCGAACGGATCCCCACCTCCTCGCAGTCGCGTTCCTTCATCCGCACGTACGACTGCGACGCGGGGTCCTCACCCACGAGCACGACGGCGAGCCCCGGCTCGACGCCCGCGGCCTTCACGCGCTCGACGAGCGCCGCAGCCTTCGCGCGGACCTCGGATGCCACGCGCTTGCCGTCGATGATCTGCGCCATGGGTGGTGTCCCACTCCTTCATGATTCCTGTGGCCGAGAGTGCCCGAGGGGGCCTCGAGCGCGGCTAGTGTATCACGCGAATGTCCGCGCTCCGCGCGCCTCACGAACCGCAGGTCGCAAGCGCGGCGTCACGCGCCTTCACGGCGCGGAGCAACCCGCGGAACTCGTCGGTTCCCGCAGCGCCGACCAGCTCGTAAGCGATCGACTCGGAAGTCGTGATCACGGCGTCGGCGGCGCGCATCCGCGCGAGCGCGGACTCGGAGGCGGCGTCTGACCGAGAGCAGACGGCGTCGGCGGCGACCATAGCCTCGAGACCGAGCCGGCGCGCGTGCAGGACGGTCTGCGTCACGCAGATGTGCGTCTCCATGCCGCAGACCAGCAGCTGCGAGCGGCCGATGCCGGCAAGCGCCTCGGCGATCCCTTCGTCGGCCAGGCAGTCGAAGGCGAGCTTGTCGGCGTGCGCGACGCTCGCGCCTGCTGTCTCGGCCCGCTCGATCGCCTGGGCGAGCCGCGGCTCGAGATCACCGAGCCCCTTGGGGTACTGCCGCGTCACGACGATCGGGACGCCGAGGAGCGTCGCGACCTCGACCAGGAATTCGGTCTGGACCCGTACGGGTTCTCGGTGAGGCATGACGGCGGCAAGCCGCTCCTGGATGTCGATGACGAGCAGGACGGCGTCGTCGCGCCGGGCCACGCTCAGGCGCGGTCCTCGGGTAGCTGGCATCCATGCCTCCTTGGGCAGTCGTCTGACGCACACGATTCTAGGCGTGGTGACGCGCGGGTATAAACCTTCGAGCCGGCCAACGGTCGGCATCCATCCGCCAACGACACCGAGGAGCGACCATGAACGATGCGCCCATCCTCCAGGGCATCAACCGCACCGACGATCTCGAGACGGCCGACGACTTCCACCTGAAGCACACGCCGTTCATCGAGTGCCAGCGCGTCGGCGACGTCTGCAACGTCACCGTCGCGGCCGGCCACTACGTCGCCCACCCCAACCAGGCCGACCACTGGTTCGAGTACATCGAGCTCTACGCGAACGAGGTGCCGGTAGCCCGCTTCGAATTCGCGGCCGCCGTCGTCTCCCCGCAGGTCGAGTGCGCGCTCATGCTCGACGCGGGCACCAAGCTGACCGCGATGGCGAACTGCAACCTGCACGGCGTCTGGGCGGCCGACATCACCGTGTAGCCGAACCACTCGCTGAGCGCGAACCCTCGCGGCGTCGCCCTTCGGGGTGGCGCCGCTTGCGTTCTGCCCGATGGCGGCTAGGGGTGCGCGAAGCGTCCGGTATACGACGCCTGCGCGATCACGTGGCCGTCGAGCGCCGAGATGAACCCGTCCAGTGCGACCGGATCGGCAACGGACAGCGCTGGTACGTCGAGCGCGAACAGCGTCGCCTCGTACGCGTGCTCGCCGGTGCCCGCGGGCGGCTGCGGGCCGCCGTACCCCACGTGGCCGGAGGTATTCGTGAGCTCTCTGGCTCCCCCGGGCATCGCATCGGTCCCGGAGGCGCCCTCAACCAGCTCGTGCGCTTGTGCCGGCAGGTCGACGACGAGCCAGTGCACCCAGTCGTGCGCGACGGCCGCGCGGTCCACGAGCGCCAGGGCGAAGGACTTGGTGCCGGCCGGCTCCCCGGTCCAGGCGTACGGAATCGAGATGTTCAGTCCCCCGTCGATCCCGCGGTTCGCATGGCGGCGGTCGATGTGTCCGTAGGGCGGGAACGCCGCCGAGATGAGCTCGAGCATCGCGATGCCCTCCCTGGTCAGCTAGTTGGCGTGCATCGGGTCGAGCGAGCTCAAGACCGCCACGGCCTGGCTGCGGCGGACGTCGGCCTCGATGATCGAGCCCTGGTTCTGGTAGAACTCGGCCTGAAGCTCGAGCGCCTCGGCGAGCTGCCGGACCACGCGCTCGTCGTACTCGCCGATATCGAGGTAGGAGACCATGGACTGCGGCGACAGCCGGACGAACAGCCCCGCGTCCATCTCGACCGCGAGCGAGATCGCCTCGTCCGTCAGCTCGAAGGCCTGGGCGTCTCCCTCGCCGGTATTGAAGCGCGTGAACGCCATGCGGATGAGCGACCCCATCTGCTCGATCAGACGTAGAACGTAGTCGTTCTGGTACTCCACTGATCCACCCTCACCCCGCCTGAGCCGTGTCCTCGGTCCGCTTCGCCGTGATTCTCGCGTACTCGCCCGGCAGCGGGCACGAATCCGGCCCGGACACCAGCGCCGTGCATTCCCGCTCGATGCCCTTCAGGGTGCCATTGAACACGAAGTGGTGGAAGGGCAACACCGCGTACCAGTAGAGCCTACCCAACACGCCCTTCGCGTCGAACAACGCGGTCTGCCGTACGATGGTGCTCTCGCCGTCCACGCGCAGCTCGTACTGCAGCCAGCCTTCACCGGGCATCACCATCTCGGCGCGCAATCGCAGGAGGCGCGGCGCGTCCACGCGCTCCACGCGCCACCACTCCAGAACGTCCCCCTCGACGAGCGCGTACTGGTCGCGCCGTCCGCGACGTCTCCCCGGACCGCCGAGCAGGATGTCGAAGAAGCCGCGGATGTCCCACAGCGTGTCGAAGGCGTACCACCCGTTCTCGCCGCCGATGCACGCGATGGGATCGAACGCCGCCTCCGGCGGGCACGCGACCCGAAGGGTCCGAGAGTCGATGTAGCGACCCTCGCGCACGGTGCTCACGGGTCGGCCGGGCGGCACGTCCGCGAACGCGTCACTCCAGCACGTCGCCGAGAAGACCCGGTCCTCCTCGGCGAAGGCACGGTCGAATGCCTCGGTCACGCCGATCGGCTCGACGTCGGGGAAGTCGCGCGCGGCCGCGTCGTTGGTGACGACGGTCGGGTGGCGCAGCGACTCGGCGAGCTGGCGGCCCACCGTCGCCTCTCGCGGCGTGAACAGGTACAGCCACCACCCCGAGAGGCCCGGCGACAGCACGGGGACCGGGATCACCAGGCGTTTCAGTCCCCGCCGCTCTCCATAGAGCCGCAGCAGATCTCCGTAGCTCACGATGTCGGGGCCGCCGATCTCGTAGATGCGGTGCGGCCTCTCGGGATCGTCGGGCAGCTCCACGGCCTCGACGAGGTAGCGCAAGACATCGCGGACGGCGATCGGCTGGGCCGGCATGCGCACCCAGCGCGGGGTGGTCATCACCGGCAGCTTCTCGACGAGATTGCGGATCATCTCGAACGACGTCGAGCCGCTCCCGATCACGATCGACGCGCGGAACTCGATCACGGGCACGCCGCTTCCCGACAGCAGGCGACCCACCTCCTGGCGGCTCGCGAGGTGCTCGGAGAGCTCCCCGGCCTCTTCACCCAGGCCGCCGAGATAGACGATCCTGCGCACACCCGCGTCGCGCGCGGCCGCTGCGAAGATCATCGCCGCCTGACGGTCACGCTCGGCGTAGTCCCGGCCACCGCCGAGCGTATGCACCAGGTAGAACGCCGTGTCGATGCCTTCAAGCGACGCCCGCACGTCGTCGGTGCACAGCGCGTCGGCACGAACGATCTCGGTGTCCGGTCCGACCGCGCCCGCCAGCCGACCCGGTGAGCGGGCGGCCACGCGGACCGAGTAGCCGGCGGACTCGAGCGGCGCGATCAGGTGACCACCGATGTAGCCGGTGGCACCGGTCACGAGCAGCTTCCCGCGCACCATGAGCGGTGGCTGGTCCGGCGTCTCTGCGGCTGTGTCGCTCACGTGCGGCCCCCGGTTCACGGTCAGGGCGCCGCCCGGTCGAGCGGGCCCGCTGAGAATGTACCCGCGGGTACGACGGCGCTCCGCGCTCGGCGTCGCGGCTACGCGGGCGGCGGCTCGTCAAGCCGCGCCATGAGGCCCTCCACGCCGAGCACCTCGCAGAGGCGCTCGAACCGCCGGCGCTCCGCCCGCTCGATCCGCGGTGTCCCCGAGGTCGAGGTGTAGAAGATCCCGTCGTAGGACTGGTCGCCCTCGGACACCAGCGTCGATGAGGTTATCGCCTTTCGCAACGCCGAGATCATCGGCTCGGGGCTCTTGAGCAGGAGCATGCCCTCGGCGTCCGCCTTCTCGTAGCTCGTCCTGTTCAGGGCCCGGCCCCACAACGTCACGATCCACGCGGCGGTGACCACGGCGAGGTACGTGATGACCGCGACGACGATCACGAAGATGATGACGAAGATGATGCCGCCTGAGTCGGAGTCGTCGAGGCCGCCGAGCGCGCATCCGCATCCGTCGCCACACCCGTCCGCCGCCGCCGAGTCGAATGGGACGCCGGAGCAGCCGTTCGCGGCTTCTCCCGCACCCGCGGCGGCGACCTTGCGGGACTCGCGGATCGCTTTGATCGGGCCCATGAGAGCTGCGAGCGCGGTGGCGAACATGATGTCGCCTGCGACGATGCGCGCCGTAAGCGTCGCGACCACAGCCCGCAGTTCGTCTGCCGAGAACGCCTCGAGCATCCCTCTCGTCACGCCGATCGTCGCGCGCTTGCGCACGGTCCCCAGCGCGAAGGCATTCTCCCCCGCCTCCTCGAGAACGAGCAGCGACGGCGGACCGGAGAGCCCGCCGGCGAGCGCCATGTCGGCGACCACCCGCTCGAGCTCAGGCGCTTCTCCCGGCTCGAGAGGCCGGCCGTTGAACCGGTGCTTCACCCAGTCCTCGGCGTTGGCGAGCTGGACCGCCGACATGATCGACCCGAGGGTGAGCAGCACCACGACGGCGCCGACCACCACCAGCCCGTAGGTCCACCAATAGTTGTCCACCGCGTCGGCGTAGACCGCCCCGATCAGCGCCCCGGGTACAGCCACGAGGGCGCCCGCGAGGAGCAGCGCGGACCCAAGGACGAACAGGACCACGAACACCGTGAGCTTGGTCCGGTTCGCGTCCACGCGCGCCCACAGCGGCTGAGTCTTGAGCGCGCGTCCCTCGACCTCGGTCACGGGCATCGCGTCACCTGACCAGCATCCGGTATGCGACGTACGCGATGAACACCGCGGTCGCGATGGTGACCGTCACCTTCCACTCGAACGTCGCGTTCTTGGAACGCCACACGAGCACGTAGGCGAGCGGGAAGAAGAACACGAACGCAAGGAAGATCAGCAGGCGCTCGACCGGCCAGCTCATCTCGCGGGACACGCCCTCGTTGAGGTCGGGCGTGAAGTCCTCTTCGACCCGCAGTTCAGGATTGCGCTCGCCGAGGATGCCGCGGGGCTGGTTGGGCGGGAGGTGGTCGAGCCGCCCCTCGCTGAGCGCCCGCTCGAGCTCCGCCTCGCGATCGGGCGCTGCCGTCGACGCGGGTGGCGCCACCGACGCGGGCGCGTTCGCACCGCTCGCGTCGTCGTGCGAGGAGTCCGGGACCGCCATCAGAAGAGGCCCGCCTGATCCGGGGCGGTGGCCGGCGGGGTGAGTCCCAGGTGCTCGTACGCACGCGCCGTCGCCTGGCGACCCTTGGGCGTGCGGGTCAGGAGCCCCAGCTGCAGCAGGTAGGGCTCGTAGACGTCCTCGAGCGTGTCGGGCTCCTCGCCGACCGCGCTCGCGAGCGTGTTCAGACCGACCGGCTTGCCCACGAACGTCTGGGCGAGCGTCGTCAGGATGCGGTTGTCCATCGTATCGAGGCCCAGGTGGTCGACCTCGAAGAACGCGAGCGCCGCCGCCGCGACGTCCTCGTCGATGTCGCCGTCGTGGCGCACCTGGGAGTAGTCGCGCACCCGCTTGAGGAGACGGTTCGCGAGGCGCGGTGTCCCACGGCTGCGGCGAGCGATCTCCGCCGCTCCGTCCGTGTCGACCTCCACCCCGAGGATCTCGGCCGAACGCACGACGATCGCCTGCAGCTCCTCGGGCGAGTAGTAGTCGAGCCGAAACGCCATGCCGAACCGGTCGCGGAGCGGGCCGGTCAGCAGTCCCGTGCGGGTGGTAGCGCCGACGAGCGTGAAGCGGGGCAGGTCGAGCCGGATCGAGCGCGCCGCAGGACCCTTCCCGATGATGATGTCGAGGGTGTAGTCCTCCATCGCCGGGTAGAGCACCTCTTCGACGGCCCTATTGAGCCGGTGGATCTCGTCGATGAAGAGGACGTCGCGCTCCTCGAGGTTCGTCAGTATCGCCGCGAGGTCGCCCGCGCGCTCGATGGCCGGCCCGCTCGTGGTCTTGAGCGAGACTCCCAGCTCGTTCGCGATGACCTGCGCGAGCGTCGTCTTGCCCAGGCCGGGCGGGCCCGACAGCAGGATGTGATCGAGCGGCTCGTCTCGGCCACGCGCGGCCTCGATGAGCACCGAGAGGTTCTCCTTGACGCGCGTCTGGCCCAGGTACTCGTCGAGTCGCTTGGGCCTGAGCGAGCGGTCGATCTCGAGGTCGTCCTCGGTGTAGTCGGCGCTGACGAGCCGCTCCACCTGGTCTTCGGCGCCCGCGTCTCCTGCTTCCCAGACCGTGCTCATCGACCGCTCCCCAGCCGCCGAAGCGCGTGCCTGAGCAGCGCCTGCGCGTCGGACGGGTCGCCCTCGTATCCCTTGAGCGCGGTCGCCGCCTCAGCCGCCGAGAACCCCATGCCGAGAAGCGCGTCGGTGGTCTCGGCGACCGACGCACCGCTCGTCCGGCCCCCGCCGACGACGTCGGCCGTGCCGGCGCCCAGCTTGTCCTTGAGGTCGATGATGATCCGCTGTGCCGTCTTCTTCCCGATACCCGGGACCGAGCAGATCGCGGTCACGTCCTCGGAGGCGACCGCGGAGGCGAGATCGTCCGGCGAAAGGGCCGACAGCGTGGCGAGGGCGACCTTCGGGCCGACCCCGTTGACCGTGATGAGCAGCTCGAACGCATCCTTCTCGGCCTCGCTCGCGAAACCGAACAGCGACACCTCGTCCTCGCGTACGTAGAGGTACGTGTGAAGCGTCGTCTCGTCACCCTCGGCGGGCAGGGCGGCGATCGAGGAGGTGCTCATCGCGAGCCGGTAACCGACGCCGTTGACGTCGAGCAGCGCGAATGACGGCGCCTTGTGGGCGACGCGTCCCCGGAGGAAGGCGATCACGAGGCGGCCCCCGCGGCTCCTGCCGCGCTACGCGGTGCGCGGCGGGATGCTGCCCGCGCTTCGGCGAGAGCATCGGCCGCCCGCGCGTCGAGCACGGCGCGGTCGCGCAGGTTCGCATGGCAGATCGCGACGGCCAAGGCGTCGGCGGAATGGTCGGGCTTGGGCTCGTGGTCGAGGCCGAGCAGCACGCGCACCATGTACTGGACCTGCTTCTTGTCGGCGGTGCCGCTGCCGACCACGGCGTTCTTGATCTGCACCGGCGAGTACTCGCCCAGCGGCAGGTCGGTGTCGGCCATCGCGAGCAGTGCCACGCCGCGCGCCTGGCCGGTCGCGAACGCGCTCTTCGCGTTGGCGCCGAAGAACACGCTCTCGACGCCGCACTCGGCCGGCCCGTAGCGCTCGATGACCTGCACCAGGTCGTCGTGGATCTTGGCGAGGCGTCGGGGCGTGGTAGCGTCGGGTCCGGTGGTGATGCAGCCGTACGCGACGCAGCGATAACCGCTGCCGCGACGCTCGATGATGCCCCATCCCGTGTTGGCGAGTCCGGGGTCGATGCCCAGAATGATCACGCCGGCCCCGCCTCCCTCACGCCGCAATCGAACATATGTTCAGGATAGCCCGACGCCCTGACAGCGTAAAGCGAAGCCGCCTCGACGGGCGAGCCCGCGAGACGGCATCGGGGACTTCATCGGATGCAGCCACTACTCGAGCGCGGCTGCGATCTCGTCGGTGAGCTCCATGGTGTGGTAGACGTTCTGGATGTCGTCGAGCTCCTCGAGCTTGTCGACCAGGCGGATGACCTTCTTGGCGTCCTCCACCGAGACGACCGTGGCGTTGGCGGGCTCCATGACCAGCTCGGCGCCCTTCACGGGCACGCCGGCCTCCTCGAGCGCGCGGTTGACCGCCATCAGGTCGGAGGGCGCGGTGTAGACGAGCCACTCCTCGTCGCCCTCCTCGAGGTCCTCGCCCCCGGCGTCGGCGACCGCGAGCATCAGCTCGTCCTCGTCCGGAGCGCCGGCCTTGTCGACCGTGATCTGGCCCTTGCGCTCGAACATATAGGCGACAGAGCCGCTCGCACCCAGGTTGCCGCCCGCGCGGGTGAACGCCGCTCGGACGTCGGCCGCGGTCCGATTGCGGTTGTCGGTGAGCGCCTCGACGTAGAGCGCGACACCCGCGGGCCCGTAGCCCTCGTAGACGACCTCGTCGAAGCTGGCGGCGTCCGCGCCGGCCCCGAACGCCTTGGCGATCGCTGTCTCGATCTTGTCCTTGGGAAGCGAGTAGCTCTTCGCCTTGGCGATGGCGGCCGCGAGTGAGGCGTTATTGTCGGGATTGGGGTCGCCGCCGGTCTTGGCCGCGACGGTGATGATGCGCGTCAGCTTGGAGAACTGCGCGGACCGCTTGGCGTCGACGGCCGCCTTGCGGTGCTTGGTCGTCGCCCATTTCGAGTGTCCGGACATGAGGTGGTTCCTTTCGTCACAGCGCGGGTGCCGGCGCGGCGCGCGACGCGCGGCCGACCTCCCGGGGGTTCACCGCGCAGAGCATACCCGATACGCTGACCCGCGTTAAGGCGAACAGGACGGGTGGTGCGCGTGAGCGACTCAGTGTTGGTCATCCACACGGGCGGAACCATCGGCATGGTGGCGACCCCCGACGGCGACGCTCCCGTCGCGGGTGCGCTGCGCGAACACGTCGAGTTCCTCGTCCACTACGCCCACGGAGAGCTCCCGCCGGTGGAGCTCGTGGAGCTCGATCCGCTCATCGACTCCGCGAACGCGACGCCCGAGCTCTGGACCCGTCTCGCGGCGCTCATCCACGACCGCCGAGACGACCACCGCGGCTTCGTCGTGCTGCACGGCACCGACACCATGGCCTACACCGCCTCGGCCCTGTCGTTCCTGCTGCCGTCGTTCGGCAAGCCGGTCGTCGTCACGGGCTCCCAGATCCCGGTCGCGCACGCCCGGAGCGACGGCCGGCAGAACCTGATCGGCGCGCTCCAGGTCGCCGCCGGCGCCGACGTCCCCGAGGTCACGCTCCTGTTCGGCGAGGTGTTGCTCCGAGGCAACCGCGCCACCAAGGTGGATGCGTCCGGCCTCGACGCGTTCGAGTCCCCGCGCTTCCCGCCGCTGGCCGAACTCGGCGTACGCATCGTGGTGGACCACGCGCTCGTGCGCAGGCCGGTCGAGCCGCCGACTCTGACGTCGTGCGCGCTGGCACCGGTGGCAGCGGTGAGGCTGTTCCCCGGGTTCTCGGCGTCGATCCTCGAGAACCTGTGCCGCCCGCCGCTGGCCGGTCTGGTCATCGAGGCGTACGGGGCCGGGAACGGACCGTCCGAGGACGCGGCGTTCCTCTCGGCGATCGAGGACGCGACGAAGCGCGGCATCGTCGTCGCACTCGTGACTCAATGCCTGCGGGGCTCGGTGTTGCCGGGGGCGTACGCGGCCGGCTCGGCGCTGATTCGCGCGGGCGCGCTGCCGGGCAGCGACATGACGACCGAGGCGGCGCTCACCAAGCTCGCGGTGCTCCTCGGCAGTGGCCTGTCGCGCGATCAGGTCGCCGAGCAGTTCGTGGCCGACCTCGCCGGCGAGCTGACGCCCGCGGGCTGAGCGACCCGGCTACGCGCCGACGACCTTCTGGACGAAGAAACGCGCGATGCGGGGGTCGCCGGTGAGCTCGGGGTGGAACGTCGTCGCCATGAGCCGGCCTTCGCGAGCCGCCACGATGTGGCCGCCGTGCTTGGCGAGCACCTCGACGCCGTCGCCCACCGACTCGATCCACGGGGCCCGGATGAACACGCCGCGGTACGCCTCGCCGATGTGCGCGAAGTCGAGGTCGGCCTCAAAAGAGTCCACCTGGCGCCCGTAGGCGTTGCGGCGCACCTCGATGTCCATGAGTTCCAGCCCGCGCTGGTCGGCGATACCGTCGACGACGCGCTTGGCGATCAGGATCGCGCCCGCGCACGTGCCCCAGACGGCCATGCCGGCCTCCGCGCGCTCAGCGATCGGCTCGTAGAACCCGTAGCTCGTCATGAGCTTCGAGATCGCCGTCGACTCACCGCCGGGGATGACGAGACCGTCGCACTCCTCGAGCTGCTCGGGCAGCCGCACCGCGACCGCGCGGACGTCGAGCGCCTCGAGCGCGTAGATGTGCTCCCGGAACGCTCCCTGGAGTGCGAGTACGCCGATGCGCACCTACCAGCCACGCTCCTGCATGCGCTCGGCCTCGGGGATGTCGGAGATGTTGATGCCGACCATGGCCTCGCCCAGGTCGCGGGAGACGCGCGCGATGATGTCGGCGTCCTCGTAGTGCGTGGTCGCCTCGACGATGGCCTTCGCGCGCTTCGCCGGATCGCCGCTCTTGAAGATGCCGCTGCCGACGAAGACGCCGTCGCAGCCCAGCTGCATCATGAGCGCCGCGTCGGCCGGCGTCGCAATCCCACCCGCCGAGAAGTTCACGACCGGGAGCTTGCGATTCTCGGCGACCCACTTGACCAGCTCGTACGGCGCCTGCAGGTCCTTCGCGGCGGTGAAGAGCTGCTCGGGACGCAGGCCGGCGAGCCAGCCGATCTCGTCGGTGACGGTGCGCATGTGGCGGACGGCCTCGACGACGTTGCCGGTGCCCGGCTCGCCCTTGGTGCGGACCATCGCAGCACCCTCGGCGATGCGGCGGAGCGCCTCGCCCAGGTTGCGGCAGCCGCACACGAAGGGGACGGTGAAGTCCCACTTGTTCACGTGATACTCGTCGTCAGCCGGCGTCAGCACCTCGGACTCGTCGATGTAGTCGACGCCGAGAGACTGCAGCACCTGGGCCTCGACGAAGTGGCCGATGCGGCACTTGGCCATGACCGGGATGGTCACGGAAGCCACGATGGACTCGACCATGGTCGGATCCGACATGCGGGCCACGCCGCCAGTCGCGCGGATGTCGGCGGGAACGCGCTCGAGCGCCATGACGGCGACCGCACCGGCGTCCTCGGCGATCTTGGCGTGCTCGGGGGTCACGACGTCCATGATGACGCCGCCCTTGAGCATCTCGGCCAGGCCGGTCTTGACCCGCAGGGTCCCGGTCTCGTTC
This sequence comes from uncultured Eubacteriales bacterium, assembly GCA_964644675.1. Taxonomy (GTDB): domain Bacteria; phylum Actinomycetota; class Coriobacteriia; order Anaerosomatales; family JAAXUF01; genus CAZXWK01. Next base: position 16,311 of record CAZXWK010000031.1, read on the forward strand.
TGGATCTCAGCCACGTGCAACGACTCCTTTCGGCGCCACTTCAGGGCGCTCGCGCAACTCGCATGACACAGGCGCGTGTAGGTCTGCGATTGTACCCGCCGCTTCTCAACGCATACAACCAGTGCGAAGGTGCGGAATCGCTGCGACCCGCACCATCGGGCTGCTCGGCACCCGCCGGCCGCCCGGACGGGTGCTACTTCATGGTGATGTTCACGTTGAGCGGGATCACCTGGAACCACGTGTTGCCCGGGGCGAGCTTGATCGGCGAGCCGTCGGTCGCCTTGAAGCGCGGCGGGTCGGTCCGCTCCGCGCTCCACGTGCCGTCCAGGCGCTGACCGTCACGGAACACCGAGACGCGCCCCTGCCCGCCGAGCGTGATGTCGTAGGTGGTCGAGCCGACCTTGTCACGGCTCTTGGGCGTGTACTTCGCCCACATCACGACGACGTTCTTCGCGGCGACCTGCTTGCCGGTCTGCGCGTCGAGGTGCTTGCGGCCGTCGTTGGCGCGCAGGTACTTCTTCGACTTCGCGTCGTAGGTCCACGTGACGTGATTCGCATCCGAGAACGGGATCGCGACGCTCGTGATCGTCGGGGTCGCAGCCTTGCTCGGCGCGTACTGGAGCTTGGCCGGCGGATCGCTCGTGACCGGCATGCCGCGCTTGGCCGCCTCCACGTAGCCCTTCTTCGTGTCGAGGAAGAGGTTGTGCGGCGCTCGCGCCGAGGTGGAGCGGTAGTACGGGTAGCTCACGCCGGCGTCTTCGGAGAGGTTGGGCAGCTTCGCCCGCTTGACGGCGCCGTTCACCGTCGAGCTCGCGCCCGAGAAGAAGAACAGCGCGTGGTACTGCGGCACCACCCACAGGTCGGAAAGGCGCGCACTGCGGACCGGACCGACCGTCTTGGGGACCGTGCTCTGGAAGATGCAGTTGAATCGCGTGATGCCGCCTTCGGTGACCGACTCGTACACCACGTCCGCCGAGCTGATGCCCGTCTGCGGCCGAGCCTCCGGCGAGTTCTCGATCTTGACCGAGAGCGGACGCTTGATGGTCGAAACGTCGTCGGGAGCGGGCAGGCCCGAGAGCGGCCAGCGCGGAGGCTCGGGAGGCTTGGGCACGATCCGTTCGGCGTTCGCCACCGGCCACGCCGAGATGACCGCCGCGGGCTTCTCGGACTTGCAGCCGGACGTTGCGAGGACGAGCGTGAGTGCGAGCAGTGCCGCTGCGAACGTTCGCGAGCGCGACATAGGCGTGACTGCCTCCTTCTGGTCAGCCCGAAGGATACGGAACCGCCATGGACGGGTCAAAAGCCGCGGCGCTTGTGACGCGTGTCACTGCGTTGCCCGCGGTGGGTGCCGCGCGTAGCATGGACGCCGAGGAGGACTCGCATGCCGTGCTACCTGTTACACATGATCGAGATGCCCGAGCCGGATCCCTACCGGGACCCCGAGCTCAAGGACCTCGTCGGTGAGTTCCCTCGGCTGTACTGTGCGCGGCAGACGCCGCCGCGTCCCCTCGCACCCGGCGAGAGCGTCCGCTGTCTCGATCGCGACGCGCCGTGCTGGATGCCCGAAGACGCCCCGCCTCCCGGTCAGTAGCCGCGTCGAGCGCGGACCTCAGCCGGACGAGCGCCCCAGCTCGGGCAGACGCGCGCGGTACGCCCAGACCAGGACCGCTATCCCTGCGACCAGAACCGGGATGCTGAGCAGCTGCCCCATCGTGACGCCCGCGGCCAGGAAGCCGATCTGCGCGTCGGGCTCGCGGAAGAACTCGACCCCCATGCGGAACACCGCGTACCACGTGAGCAGCCAGCCAAAGACCGCTCCCCGCGGCGGAGTCGGACGCCGGGTCGCCACCCACAGCACGATGCAGAGCAGCACGACACCCTCGAGCGCGGCCTCGTACAGCTGCGACGGATGTCTCGGCGTGGGGCCGGCGGCCGGGAAGACGACCCCCCACGGCACAGACGTCGTTCGGCCCCAGAGCTCCTGGTTCACGAAGTTGGCGAGCCGCCCGAAGAACAGGCCGATGGGTGCGGCCGCCGAGCCCAGGTCACACAGCGTCATGAACGGGATCCGCATCGTCTTGGCGACGACTCCAGCTGCGATGATGATGCCGGCGAGACCGCCGTGGAACGACATCCCCCCGTCCCACAGCGCGAGGATCGCCGCCGGGTGCGAGAAGTAGTAGCCGTTGCCGTAGAAGAGCACGTAGCCCAACCGGCCCCCCAGCAACACGCCGATGACCGCCGCGAGCAGGATCGTGAGCAGATCGTCCTCGGAGAGCTCGAGCTCCCATCGCGTCCTGAGCCAGCGGATGACGAAGTACGCGCACAGGAACGCCGCCAGGTAGGCAAGCCCGTACCAGCGCACAGCAAGCGGCCCGATCCGCAGGGCGATCGGGTCGATGGCCGGGTAGGTGATGGCCGCGACCGTCACGCGAACCTCCGAATCGGACCGCGAGAGCGCGCGTCGTCTAGAACTGGACCGCGGGCGCGGTGTCTGCGGCCGGCTCGGCCTCGAAGTACTCCCGCGCCGAGAAACCGAACATGCCAGCGAGCATGTTCGCCGGGAACGACTGGATCGCGGTGTTGAAGCTCATCACGGAGTCGTTGTAGAACTGCCGCGAGTACGCGATCTTGTTCTCGGTGTCCGTGAGCTGCGCCTGCAGGTCGAGGAAGTTCGTGTTCGCCTTGAGGTCCGGGTAGGCCTCGGCGACGGCGAACAGCGACTTGAGCGCTCCGGACAGCATGTTCTCGGCCTGGGCTTGCGCCTCGACGCCCTGCGCGTTGATCGCGTTCGCCCGCGCCTGGGTCACGGCCTCGAAGACCCCCGCCTCGTGCGAGGCGTAGCCCTTCACCGTGTTGACCAGGTTCGGGATCAGGTCGTAGCGCCGCTTGAGCTGGACCTCGATCTGCGCCCAGGCGTTGTCCACCCGGTTGCGCAGGACGATGAGCCGGTTGTACAGGGCGATGACCGCGAGCGCGACCACCACCAGCAGCACGAACAGGCCGCCCACACAGATGATTGCAGGACCCATTGATTCCTCCTCCCCCGCCGGCGTGCGCCGGGATGGGGCGTTCGGAGCACGTCACTCGTAGGAAATCCTAGCAGATGCGGAGTCTGTACCCTGCGCGACGACGGCCCGACGGGCCGGACACCCGACCCTAGCGGGCGGCGTCGATCTCGTGCAGGGCGTCCTCGACGCTCTCGACGTGCGACAGCTGGCGGCGGAAGTACTCGCAGTAGGCGTCCGCCACCGGGTCGTCGATACCTGTCGGCGCCTCGGGGAGGTCTTCTCCCGAGACGATCTCGACGATGCCGGCGAAAGGACTGCCCGAGCCCTCCGTGTCTTCCGCGAGCGCCTCGATCGCGGCGAGCAGGAAGCTGGGTACGACCGCCGAGACGGCGATCTCGGAACCGCAGTGCGGACAGACGAACGTGATGTCGGCGTGTTCGGCGTCGCGCAGGACGACGGTGTCGATGTCCTCGAGCGAGACCGTGATCAGCCCATCGATCGGGCAGTTGATCGTGAACTCCATCATCACCGCCTCCTTCGAACGGGCCTACGTCCATTGTACCGCGAACGGCTCGACTCGCCTCGGCCGTTCAGCTCAATCATCGGCACGCAAGAAGCGCGCCACGAGTGCTACCATGCCCTTCATGCCTGAGCCCTCTCATCACCATCCAATCCACTTCGCCGAGGAACCCCTGGCACTGACCGGCACCCCACGCCATCGCTTCTGGCGGGGGGCCAAGCTCGGGCTCCCCATCTTCCTGGGCTACGTCCCCGTAGGCATGGCGTTCGGGATCCTCGCGCGCACGATCGGCTTCACCGTCTTCCAGGCCGTGGCGTGTTCGGCGACCGCGCTCGCCGGCGCCGGGCAGTTCATCGCGCTGTCGGTACTCGGCAGCGGTGCAAGCGTCGTCGCCGTGCTCGCGGCGACCACCGTCGTGAACCTGCGCTACGTGCTGTTCGCGGCGACGCTCTCCCCCTACCTGCACGGCATCCGGCTTCCCATGCAGTCCGCCCTCGGGTTCACCCTGACCGACGAGACGTTCGCGGTGAACGTCGCCGACTCGAGGCAAGGGCTCTCCACGCCGGCCTCCATGCTCGGCGTCGGCGTCACGGCGTGGACCGGCTGGGTGCTCGGCACGCTCGTGGGCGCCGTCGGCGCCTCGTGGATCGGCGACCCGATGCGCTTCGGGGTCGGCTTCGCCATGCCTGCGATGTTCACGGCGCTCTTCGTCGCGCTCGCAGAGGACTGGCGACACGTCGTGACGGGACTGGTCGCGGCAGTGATCGTGCTCGCGCTGCCCCTGCTCTCGGCCGTCGGGCTCGGTCTGTCCCCCAGCTGGTACCTCATCATCGCGTCCATGGCGGCCGCCACGATCGGATCGGCGGTGTGGCGTGACGAATGACATCTCGTCCCTCACCATCTGGTCCGTGATCGTGGGCATGGCCGTCCTCAACTTCGCCGTCCGATTCGTGCCGCTCGCCGTCGTCTCCCGGATCGATCTGCCTCGACCCGTCATGCGCTGGCTCTCGTTCGTGCCCATCTCGGTCATGGGCGCGCTCGTCGCGAGCGAAGTGCTGCGTCCCGGCGGCACCTGGGCCAACCCGCTTACGAGCCCCAGTCTCATCGCCGCGATCATCACTGCGGCGGTGTTCCGCTTCACCAGGAGCTTCCTCGGTGCGACCGTTGCGGGCATGGCGTCCTTCGTGGTGCTGCAGCGGCTCATCCCGCTCGTCGTCCGCTAGCTGCGTCGCTTTCCGCGCCCGCGACCGTACGGTAGACTGGCCACCACCCCTGACGCCGAGCGCGACGACTCGTCGCCCCAAGGAGCCCGAGCATGGCACGCGTCCGTCCTTTCGCCGCGGTCCGCTACCTACGTCCCGAGGTCGACATCACGCCGGTGACGGCGCCTCCGTACGACGTGATCTCGCCGGACCAGCGCGCCGCCCTGCTCGCGCAGGACGCCCACAACGTCGTGGCGCTCGAGCTTCCCGACGGCCCGCTCGATCCCGCCGTCCTCGGGAACCGTTACGAGACAGGTGCCGCGACGTGGCGGGCATGGCGCGAGGCAGGCGTCCTCGGCGCCGACGTCGAGCCCGCGGTCTACGTGCTCGAGCAGCGATTCGAACAGGGCGGAATGCCCGTGCGCAGGCGGGCGTTCATCGTCGAGGTGGGTCTCGAGCCGTTCGACGCCGGCATCGTGCTCCCCCACGAGCGCACGCTGCCCAAGGCGCTTGGCGACCGGTTCGAGCTCACCAAGAGCACCGCGGCCAACCTCAGCCAAGTCCTCTCGCTCTACGACGACGCAGCCGGCGAGACCGACGAGATCTTCGAGGTCGTGACGGCGGGCGAGCCGATCGCCACGGCCACCGACTCCGACGGCGTGCTCAGCGTGGTGTGGGCCTCGACCGATCCCGCGGTGGCCGCGCGCCTCGCGGACGTTATGGCCGAGAAGCCGGTCTTCATCGCAGACGGCCACCACCGCTACACCACCGCCCTTGCCTACCGCGACCTGCGGCGCGAGCAGGCAGCCGCCGCCGGCGAGCATCCCGTCGACCCCGCGTACGACTTCGTCATGATGGCGCTCGTCAACATGGAGGACCCGCAGCTCGTCGTGCTGCCCACGCACCGTGTCGCCGACGTCGACGGCGACTTCGATGCCGCGTCGTTCTACGCCGCACTCGACGAGCACTTCATCGTCGAGGATCTCCCCGCGGGCCACCCGTCGGCGGCACTCGAAGGCTACGACCGGCCGGCCTTCCTGGTACGCACGCGCGACGACGAGCGCCCCCGCCGAGTCGTGCTGCGTCCGGACACCGATCTCGACACCGTCATCCCCCTCGACAAGTCGAGCGCGTGGAAGCACCTCGACGTCGCCGTATTGCAGGAGCTCGTGCTCGACCCGCTCTTCGACATCCACCCCGACCGGCCAGCGACACTCGAGCGTCTCACGTTCGTGAAGAACGCGCACGACGCGCTCGGCATGGCCGAGGACCACGACGCGGTGTTCATCCTGCGCCCGACGCGCATGGACCAGCTGCGCCAGGTGGCGACGAGCGGCGAGACGATGCCCCAGAAGAGTACGTACTTCTTCCCCAAGCTGCTCTCGGGCCTGCTCTTCCGCGACGCCGAGTAGACCGCACCGGCGCTCTAGCCGCCGTCGGCGCGCCTCCGGGCGCCTACCCCGACAGCATCGAGCTCCGTCAGCCGAGGACACACCGCGCCCAGGCGACACTCGTCGCACAGGGGAACCTTGGGACGGCACGTGTCCCGCCCGACCAGCCACGCGGCGAGGTCCAAGGTCCCCGGCGCCTCGGGGCACACGGCTGCGGCGGCGGCCTCGACCGCCTCACGCGTGTCCTCGGCTACCAGCCCCGAGCGTAGGAAGACCCGACGTACCTGGACGTCGTAGGCGACCGAACCACACTCGCGGCCGCGTAGCTCGATCCCAAAGTGCCGCGTCAGGATCTCGGTCGCCATGACCGCCTTCTTGCGGCCGATCCCGTCGAATGCCGAGAGCCGCTCGGTCACTTCGAGCACGTGGGCTCCGGGCGGCCAGATCTCCGCGGCGTCCCCGTGGTACTCGTCCTCGATCCGACGTGCCGCCGAGCAGATCCACCGCGGCAGGGTCTCCTTGAAGCGGTGCAGCATCGGCGGTCGCTGGAACGCGCTCCTCACCTCGTCGACGTGAGACGCCAGATAGCCCAGCTCGAGCGTTCCCAGCCGCTCGCCCAGGAGCCACGGCCCGCTCCATGCGCGCTCGGCCGGGATGCCCTGCGTGAACAGCACTCCGAAGAGGAACGCGTTCGGCGACGTCTCGATGAGTTCGTTCGCTCGCGGCTCGTCGGTGAACGAGCCGCCTGCCTGTGCCGCGCCCTGCTCGGCGAGTTCGCGGCCGTAGGCCAGTAGCTCGGAGGCGACGGTCTTCGAGCCCACGCCTAGAAGCGGAGCGAGGACGACTTGATCTTGTGGATGAGCATCTCGCGCTCCTCCGGGGTGTAGGCGTCCTCGAGCTCATCGTAGGCCGCGACTTGGCCGGTCAGGATGATGCCCCGAGCGACCCGGTGCGAGGCGTACAGGAAGCACGTGATCGCGCCGGCGCAGAACAGCATGCGGACAAGACCGAAGATGGTCTCGGGCTCGTCGAAGTAGTCGCGCATGTCTCCTCCTCGGGATGTGGGGCGGCACTCGCCGCCACCTGAGTTCCTTCCCAAGTCAGCGAGACAGCCCGAGCGTCGCGTCAGCCGACTCGAGGTCCCTGGCGCAGGAAGAACGCGCAGTAGGTGCAGCCGTCCTTGATCGCAGCCGAGCGATCGACGTCGGGCGCGAAGATGAGGGCGGGATCCGTGGTGAGCTCGTACGTCGGCCGGTCACACCCGGCGAAGGCGCACTTGGTGGGGCAGTTGTCCTTGAAATCGGCGGCGTGAGGGCAGTCCTTCTGCATCTCCTCGTCGCAGCCGCGAGTCTCCCAGCACTTGGCCATTCGTCCTCCGTCGTGTCGCGTGGGCCTGATTCTACTACGACCGCTCCTCCGCGCGTCACGCAGGCACGGCACCGTCGCCTCACGTGGGCACGCAAGCGGCATGCCGTTCCGACGCCTTGTCCCCGCGGGTACACGGCGGCGGCGCGCCACGCGTCGACCCCAAGATGCGCTAGACTTGCCAGCGATGCCTAACTCGATCGAACAGGACAGCTTCGACACCGTGATCGCCGGCGCCGGCCCCGCAGGCGTCATGGCGGCCCTGCATGCGGCGAAGCGCGGACCGGTGTTGCTGGTCGACGCCGCGCGACTCCCTCGGGACAAGAGCTGCGGCGGGATGCTGAACGAGTACGCGCAGGAGTTCCTGTCCGAGTTCGGGACCATCCCGGAGGACATCGTCCTCGAGCCGCGCTTCGTGAACTTCCGCTACCACGACTGGGACCGCAACATCCTCAAGCCGACCGAGCTGAGGTTTCTCAACGTCGATCGCCGAGGGTTCGACGAGTGGCTGTCGTCGCTGCTCCCCGACAACGTGACGCTCGTCGGCGAGACCAGCGTCGTCGGGTTCTCCCACGAGAACGAGCGGGTGGTGGTGCAGCTCAAGCAGCCCTCCGCCGAGAAGACCGTCACCTGCGAGTATCTGATCGGAGCCGATGGGCCGCGCTCGAGCGTGCGCCGTCAACTGGGCGTCGGATCGGTCTCGACGTACGTGACCCTCCAGGACTTCTGCCGCATCGAGGGCGACATCGAGCCGTACTTCGACTGCATCTACATGCGCGACGTCGGCGACGAGTTCGGCTACGCATACGTAGTCCCCAAGGGCGACGTCGCGATCGTCGGCTCGGTGTTCTACCCCAAGACCAAGCGCCCGCACCTCAAGCACGACCAGGTCATGGAGACCCTCCGCAAGGCGCTTCCGCTCGGCGAGTCCACGAAGCGAGAAGCGTGGATCGCTCTGCAGGTGTGCGACCGCGCGGACGTCATGGTGGGAGACGGCCGCGTGCTGCTCGCCGGGGAGGCGGGAGGCTTCATGTCGCCGACCTCGGGCGAAGGCATCTCCTACGCGTTGAACACGGGACGGCTGGCCGGTATGGCCGTGGCCGAAAGCACGAACGGCGACGGCCTCGCCAACTATCGCCGGTCGACAGCGCACGTCGCAGGCAACATCTCCCGGAAGCTCAAGTGGCTGCCGTTCATGCAGTCCCGCTCGGGCAAGTACATCGCCGGCTTCGTGCCGACGCCGATCGTCAGCCGGATCACCCGCGGTCTCTGAGCCGGCGCGAGGCGCCTCGCTCCGCCCGGCGTCTAGTCCTGTCGACCTCCTGGCCCCAAGAACATCTTGCTCGGCGTAGCTTCGTGCTGCCCTTGGTAGCGGCTACCCAGCTCGGGGTGCCCGTACGGTCGGTCGACGGTCGTCGTCATCTGCGAGAAGGAGATCTGCCCGATCTTCATGCCGGGAGTGAGCAGGATCGGCAGGTTCGCGACGTTCGAGAGCTCCAGCGTGAGCCGGCCGTCCCAGCCCGGATCGACGTAGCCTGCGGTCGAGTGGATGAGCAGTCCGAGACGACCGAGCGAGCTCTTGCCTTCGAGCCTGCCGACGATGTCGTCCGGCAGCGCGATCCGTTCGATCGTCGTCCCCAACGCGAACTCGCCGGGGTGCAGGACGAAGGGCTCCTCGACCGATGCGCTCACGCGCTCGGTCAGGCCCGGCTGCTCGCGACCCGGGTCGATGTAGGGATAGCGCGAATTGCGGAAGACCTGGAAGTCGTCGCCGAGGTGCAGATCCACGCTCGACGGCTGTATGTCGGCCGGATCGCACGGCTCGACGACGATACGGCCCGTCGCCAGCTCTTCTCTGATGCTCCTGTCCGAGAGAACCATGAACTCGCCTGCCTGTCTGAACAGCGCGGCCCGCGCCTGGTGGCGCGGGCCGCGACGCTGACTATTGAAAGGCCCGCGCTACGCGCACTTGCTGTAGCCGCACGAGCGGCAGACCGCGCACCCGCTCTCGTGCTCGAGTGAGCCACCGCACTCAGGGCATGCGCCCGAGAGGTTGTCCAGTGCGTCGACGTGCTTGCTCACGCCGCTCGGTGCCTCGCCGGTCTCGATGTACTTGACCGCGTGCTCCATGACGATGCCGACCGCGTCCGCGCACGAGAGCACCTTGCCGCCCTCGGCCCAGCACGGCGAGGGGCACCGGATGCCGCGGAGGTGCTTGGTGATGGCCTCGGGATCGACACCGGCGCGCAGTGAGACCGAGATCATGCGCGAGAGGGCCTCGGACTGAGAGGCAGCGCAGCCTCCCGACTTGCCCATCTGCGTGAACACCTCGCACATGCCGTGCTCGTCCCAGTTCACGGTGACGTAGAGGTTCCCGCAGCCGGTCTGGATCTTCTCGGTGCGGCCGATCGTGATCGAGGGGCGCGGGCGCGGCTCGATCTCGCCCGGCTTGACGGCGACTTCCTCGCCCGCACCGGACTGACCCGATTTGCCGGTCGTCAGGACCTGGCCGGCCTTGCTGCCGTCCCGGTAGATGGTGACGCCCTTGACGCCCAGCTCGTACGCGAGGTCGTAGACGTGCCGAACGTCGTCGGGGGTCGCCTCGCTCGCGAAGTTGACGGTCTTCGAGACCGCGTTGTCGGTGTGGGTCTGGAACGACGCCTGCATCTTGATGTGCCAGTCAGGCGCGATGTCGTGAGCGGTCACGAAGACCCGCTGCACGTCTGCCGGAACCTCGTCGATCCCTTCGACCGAGCCGTGGTCCGCGATCAGCTGCATGAGCTCACGGCTGTAGAAGCCGCGCTTGACCGCGATCTCCTCGAAGAGCGGGTTCACTTCCACCAGACGGTCGTTGTCCATGACCGTGCGGACATAGGACACCGCGAACAGCGGCTCCACGCCCGACGACGCATTGGCGATGATCGACAGGGTGCCGGTCGGGGCGATCGTGGTGACCGTCGCGTTGCGGATCGGACCGCCCTCGGGCGTGTCGTAGATGGAGCCCTCCCAGTTGGGGAACGAGCCGCGCTCCTCGGCGAGCTTCCGCGAGGCCGACTTCGCCTCGGCGTCGATGAAGCCCATGATCTTCTCGCCCAAGGCGACGCCCTCGTCGCTGTCGTAGGCGATGTCCATCTTGATGAGCATGTCGGCCCAGCCCATGACGCCGAGACCGATCTTGCGGTTGCCGCGCGCGAGCTCGCCGATCTTGGGCAGCGGGTATTCGTTGACCTCGATCACGTCGTCGAGGAAACGGACGCCGCGGTGGACGACGTCGGCCAGACGGTCCCAGTCCACACCCGGACCGTCCTCGGTGGGCACGACGAACTTCGACAGGTTGACCGACCCCAGGTTGCACGCCTCGTACGGCAGCAGGGGCTGCTCGCCACACGGGTTCGTGGACTCGATCTCGCCGAGCTGGGGCGTGGGGTTATCGCGATTGATGCGATCGATGAAGATGATTCCGGGATCGCCAGTGGCCCACGCCATCTCGATGATCAGGTCGTAGACCTGACGGGCGTCGAGTTCACCGGCCTTCTCCTTGGTGCGCGGGTTCACCAGATCGTACGTCGTGCCGGCCTTCACCGACTCCATGAACTTCTCGGTGAGCGCCACCGAGATGTTGAAGTTCGAGAAGTCGCCGTCGGCCTTGCACTTGATGAAGTTCAGGATGTCGGGATGGTCGATGCGCAGCACGCCCATGTTGGCACCCCGACGGGTCCCACCCTGCTTCACGGCCTCGGTCGCCTGGTTGAAGACCCGCATGAAGGACACGGGTCCGCTTGAGACGCCCTGCGTCGAACGAACCTGGTCACCGCCGGGACGCAGCCTGGAGAAGCTGAAGCCGGTCCCACCGCCCGACTTGTGGATGAGCGCGGTGTCGCGAACGGCGCCGAAGATCGACTCCATGGAATCCTCGACCGGCAGGACGAAGCACGCCGACAGCTGCTGGAGCTCGCGACCGGCATTCATCAGTGTCGGGGAGTTGGGCAGGAACTCGAGGGACGTCATGAGCTCATAGAAGTCCGCCGTCACCTCGGCGACGCGCGCGTCGTCCGCGCCCCAGCTTCGCTCGGCTGCAGCGATGTTCTCGGCGACCCTGAGGAACATGTCCGAGGGGTTCTCGATCGCGTTGCCCCCTTCGTCCTTCCTCAGATAGCGCTTCTGCAAGACCTTGAGCGCATTCGCGCTCAGAATCTCGTCGATGGCGCGCGAATAGCCCTTCGCACCCCTGGTCTCCGCCATGAGTCCCCTCCCGTTTCGTGCGAACCGCCCGACGCGTCTGACAAAAACGAATCGGGCGGGTTTGGACACTAGATGTTGCGGCTCGCTCATCGTATGGCCGTACATCTTGTGCGTCAATCGGATTCGGACGAGCGGTCGCATCGCTGCATGCGTGCGGCCACTTGACCGTTCGCACCGTCATGATGGGCCGCTCGGCGAGCGGTGCGACTGCCGAGATGATCGGCCCTGGATACGCAGGAAGGCCGCACCCTCGAGGGATGCGGCCTTCCGTGTAGTCTCTGCGCCGGCTAGACCGGCTCGACGCGCACGATCTCCGGGATCTGCTCCTTCAGGACGCGCTCGACGCCGTTAGCCAGCGTCAACTGCGACATGGGGCAGCCGCGGCACGCGCCCTGTAGCGCGACCTTGACCACGCCGTCCTCGGTGACATCGACGAGCTCGACGTCTCCGCCGTCAGCCTGCAGCGCCGGACGGATCTGGTCGAGCACACTCTGTACGTGTTCCTTGTCCATCGTGACCCTCCTCATGCGGGGCTCGATCGTCTGTCTCTCTCGGGTGGCCGGCCAGACCGGCTCACCGTGCCTGGACGACAGCGAGAACTGTACCACAATCCTTACAGAAGGAGTCAACATTGAGGATCTCGCCGAGACGAGCTCGGACCGAGAGTCCCCCGGCAATAGCAAAGAGTCGTCGGATGTGCTCAGCAGCGTCCTACTCTCCCACGGCCTGACGCCGCAGTACCATCGGCGCTGGAGGGCTTAACTACCGGGTTCGGAATGGGACCGGGTGTACCCCCTCCGCCATAACCACTGAGCACATCCGACGACTCTCGTCGGAATAGAGGTGCTATTCCATTTTGAATGCGCACACACGGGTGCCTGCACCCTGAATGCTGCATAGCGCGATCACTTCTCGGAATGAGATCAAGACCTCGGCCTATTAGTACTGCTCGGCTGAACACATTACTGCGCTTACACCTGCAGCCTATCAACCTCGTAGTCTACGAGGGGCCTTACCTGGTTAACCCAGTGAGAGACCTCATCTTAGGATGGGCTTCCCGCTTAGATGCTTTCAGCGGTTATCCCTTCCGAACGTAGCTAACCAGCGGTGCCGTTGGTCGACAACTGGTACACCAGAGGTTCGTCCGCTCCGGTCCTCTCGTACTAGGAGCAGCCTTCATCAATTCACCTACGCCCACGGAGGATAGGGACCGAACTGTCTCACGACGTTCTAAACCCAGCTCGCGTACCGCTTTAAATGGCGAACAGCCATACCCTTGGGACCTACTACAGCCCCAGGATGCGATGAGCCGACATCGAGGTGCCAAACCCTCCCGTCGATGTG
>CAZXWK010000032.1:0-6374 GCA_964644675.1 uncultured Eubacteriales bacterium
GCATGTGTTAAGCACGCCGCCAGCGTTCATCCTGAGCCAGGATCAAACTCTCCGTGGAATATGTCACGAGCCGAAGCTCGCGATACACGAAGTGTGATCCGGTTCTATCCGGAGTGATCCACCTACATCGGTAAGGAGGCCGATGCGGTTTGGATCCGAACTCTATGTCAGCCGGTTTGGTCTGTTGATAGACCCTCTCGGCTTGACGGGTTCATTGTGTGGTTCGCAATGCGAACCTACTGGCTTGTCACAGTATCCGGTTTTCAAGGTTCAGGCTGCGGCGGATTCCCTGCAGAACCTGCGGTTTTGTCCGCCGCCTGCCGCCTGACTTGCGTTCGGCGGCAAGGAGATACATTACGCACTCACTCGCGTGGTGTCAACAGGTTCTCGGAACTTTCTTCGGCGATTTCCTGCCCTGACCGAAACCCCAGCTCCGGGTACGAAAAACGCCTTCCGCGAACCTCCGGAAGGCGCCTCAGCAGCACGCAGCCGCATGGTGTTCCAGCGGCGCCGCTATAGGTGACACTCCGGGCTGAACCTGATTATCAACGCTCGCTCCAGTCTCCTGGACGCTCGTGCGGTGCGGTCACGTACTGTACCAGTCCCGTTCACCTCAGCGCAAGAGCCACTCTAGCTCGCTGTATATACCCGTAGACCGGCGATCGGAATCGTGGTCGCATCGCTCCACCCGCTCGGTCTGGCCGAAGACCAAGGCGCACGAGGTCGGCGCCGATCAGCCCGCGTTGACGACGCGGCCAAACTTGCGCTTCCCCACCTGGACCACACGTCCTTCTACGCGCGCACGCGCGTACGTATATACGCGAGCCTCGAGCTGTTCACCCTCGATCCGCACGCCGCCTTGGTCGATCATCCGGCGCCCGTCCGACGCGGTCGACACGAGGCCCATCTCGGCGAGGAGGCCCGGCAGGTAGACCTCGGGCTCGAGCGCGATCACGAACTCGTCGATCTGCTCGGGAAGCTGGTGCTGCTTGAACACGCGGTCGAAGGCCTCTTCGGACTCCGCGGCCGCGCCCTGGCCGTGATACTGACCGACGATGGCGCGAGCGAGCTGGCGTTTCGCGACGTTGGGATGCAGCTCGCCGGAGCACAGCCCCTGCTCGATCGCTTCGATCTCGTCGACCGGCAGGGCGGTGCACAGTCGGTAGTACTTGACCATCAACTCGTCGGGGATCGACATGACCTTGCCGAACATGTCTGCCGGCTCGTCGGTGAGGCCGATGTAGTTGCCGTAGCTCTTGCTCATCTTCTGTACGCCGTCGGTACCCTCGAGGAGGGGCAGGGTCAGCGCGACCTGCGGCTCCATTCCCATCTTCTCCATGAGTTCTCGACCGGCGAGGAGATTGAAGAGCTGGTCCGTTCCTCCGAGCTCGACGTCCGCCTTGATGGCGACCGAGTCGTAGGCCTGAGCGACCGGATAGAGGAACTCGTGCAGCGAGATCGACTGCTGCGTGGCGTAGCGCTTCGCGAAGTCATCGCGCTCGAGCGTGCGGGCCACCGTGAACTGACTCGTGAGTCGCAGCAGGTCCGCGAAGCCGAGGGGGGCGAGCCAGTCGGAGTTGCGGCGCAGCTCGGTCTTCTCGGGGTCGAGGATCCGGAATGCCTGGTCGACGTAGGTCTGGGCGTTCGCTTCGATCTGCTCGGCGGTCAGGGGCGGTCGCGTCGTGTTGCGGCCCGAGGGGTCGCCGATGAGGGCCGTGAAGTCGCCGATGATCAGGACCACCGTGTGCCCGAGGTCTTGGAACTGTCGCAGCTTGCGCAGCGGCACGGCGTGTCCAAGATGCAGGTCCGGCGCTGTCGGGTCGACTCCGAGCTTGATCCGGAGCGGCGTGCCGCGCCGGAGTTTCTTCTCCATGTCGGCCGCCGGAACCAGATCGGCGATGCCGCTCGTGATGACGTGAAGCTGGTCTTCGGGCGAGTGCACGGGGCGGGCCCTCCTCGGGGATCGGCCGCCCGCGCGATCGACCGAGGGCAGCGCGCGGCGGCTCGTTTGGCTCATGGTTTGCGTGTCATACTACACCAAGGAACGGACCCGGCCGCCTGGGCGCGGGACCGAGAGTGACGGCGCCCGCGAGCACGCGAGACACGCCGTCGAGGCGGCCGAATCGCCCCCGTCGAGAGGGACACCCGATCCTATGACAGCTCAACGCTCGAACCGTGGTGGCGGCCCTTCGCCGCGCCCACGCCCCCGTCGCCAGTCAAGCGGTGCGACGGGCCGGACACCGGCGAACAGCGGTCGTAACAACCCCCGTCCCGCCCCCCGCAAACCGGCCTCACGCAAGGGGCCGAGGCGACACTGGCTTCGCACGACGCTCCTCGTGCTCGGTATCGGGGCGGCCCTGCTCGCACTGCTCGCCATCGCGGGCTGCGCGGCCCTCTCGGCATCCCTGCCCGATCCCAACACGGCCAAAGCCCGCGGTCGCGACCAGTCCTCGGTCATCCTCGACCGCAACGGCAAGCTCATCGTGCGCCTCTACGCCGAGCAGAACCGCAACGACGTGGCGCTCCAGCGCATGCCGGCCACGCTCAGGCAAGCGGTCATCGCCACCGAGGACCAGCGCTACTACGAGCACGCGGGCGTCGATCCGATGGGTATCGCCCGGGCGCTCGTGAGCGACATCGCCTTGGGACGCAAGGCGCAGGGCGGCTCGACGATCACCCAGCAGTACGTCAAGAACGCGTTCGGCAGCCCCCAGAAGACGCTGCGCCGGAAGGTCGAAGAGGCCCTCCTCGCGAACAAGCTGGAGAAGCAGTACACCAAGGACCAGATCCTCGAGCTGTACCTCAACACCATCTACTTCGGGCACGGCGCCTACGGCGTCGAGGCCGCGTCGCAGGCGTACTTCGGCAAGGGCGTCGAGAAGCTCGATCTCCCCGAGTCCGCCCTACTCGCAGGGATCATCAAGGCGCCCGGTCACTACTCGCCCTACCTGGATCCCGTCGCCGCGAAATCACGCCGCGACCTGGTCCTCAGGCTCATGCGCGAGCAGGGATACATCACGGCCGAACAGCAGGCAGCCGCGGCAGCCGCTCCGATCAAGACGGCCGGCCTGAAGGGCGCGTCGAACACCGCGCCGTACTTCGTCGAGTGGATCAAGGAGCAGCTGTCGAAGAAGTACACCCAGGACCAGCTCTACCGTGGCGGCCTGGTCATCAAGACCACCCTCGACCTGCCCATGCAGCGCGCCGCCGAGAAGGCGGTCTCGTCCACGCTGAACAAGAAGGGCGACCCGTCAGCCGCACTCGTCGCGGTCGTGCCTGGATCCGGCGAGGTCGTCGCGATGGTCGGCGGCCGCGACTTCAAGACGCAGCAGTACAACGTCGCGGCTCAGGGCGGACGTCAGCCGGGGTCCGCGTTCAAGCCGTTCGTACTGGCCACCGCACTCGCCAACGGCGTCAGCCCCGAGCAGACCTTCGAGTCAGGCCCGCTGACGCTCCCGCTACCCGGCGGCCAGACTTGGAGCGTCACGGGCGCCAGCGGAGGACGCACCGGCCCCATCCGCCTGCGCGAGGCCACCGAGAAGTCCGTCAACTCGGTGTTCGCCAAGCTGATCACCGACATCGGTGCCGACAAGGTGGTCGCCACGGCCGAGAGCCTCGGCATCCGAAAAGGCATCACGCCCGTGCCCGCGATCGCACTCGGCGGCCTGGAGCACGGCGTGACGCCACTCGAGATGGCCACCGCTTACGCCACCTTCGCCGCCGGCGGTACTTCGGCTGCCCCGTACGGGCTGGCGGAGGTCAAGGACCATCAGGGCACCGTCATCTACTCGGCCAGCCCGAAGACGAGCGAGGCGATCAAGCCGGCCGTCGCGTACCTGGTCACCGACATCCTCAAGGGCGTGATCACGAAGGGTACCGGGAAGGGCGCCGACATCGGCCGCCCGGCTGCCGGCAAGACCGGCACCACTCAGGAGAACCGCGACGCGTGGTTCGTCGGCTACGTGCCTCAGCTCGCAGTGGCCGTCTGGGTCGGATACCCCGAAGCCCAGAAGTCGATGAACGACGTCCGTGGCCGACAGGTGACCGGCGGCTCGCTGCCGGCCTCCATCTGGGCCAAGTTCCTGGAGACCGCACTGTCTAAGACCGCCGAGAAGGACTTCGTCAAGCCGGACGGACTCAAGCAGGTCAAGATCTGCCTCGACACGGGCCTGGCCGCGACGGCGTACTGCCCCAAGACCGGCTCGGCCCTCTTCCTCGCGGACACCGAAGTGAAGCCGTGCACCAAGCACGCAGCACCCGAGAAGGTCACCGTGCCCAAGCTTGTCGGCATGACCAAGGAGGCGGCGCTCGCGCTCATCTCCAAGCTGAGCCTGGTCGCCAAGGTGGTCGAGGCCGACGTCCCCGGCGTCGCCGCGGGCACCGTGTCGGCGCAGGACCCTACGGCCGGAAGCGTGGTGCCCACCCAGACCGTCGTCACGATCACCGTCAGTACCGGCGGGTCCACGAACAAGCCGCCGGCGGCGGACTTCTCGCTCCCCGCTTCCATCAAGGCCGGCCAGAACGTGCCGCTCGACGGCTCCGCCTCCAAGGACGACGGGAAGATCGCGACGTGGTACTGGGAGTTCGGCGACGGTATGACCGCGAACGGCGTCAAGGTCAGTCACGCATGGCCGACCGCCGGTACGTACGAGATCACGCTCTGGGTGACCGACGACCACGGGCAGCAGGCCTCCGTGACCAAGAAGGTCAAGGTCCAGTAGCACCGACGTAGCTGCCAGGATCGACCGGAGCCGCACGATCCCCAACCGGCGCGGCTAGACGATCCCGCGGAAGAAGTGGCCGGACGTGGTCGTCCCCGCAGTGGGCCGCGTCTCCACGGGTTTGCCGGCCTTCGCGCGCTGCAGCGCCGACCTCACTTCCTCGACCGCGGCTGCCGCAGCCGAAGGCGTCTCGAGGTCGAGATCGAGCCTGACCCCCGACACCCCACTCGCGAGCACCTCATCCAGGGCGCCGAGCAGGTCGAGCGGTACGGAGTTGTACACGTGCGTCCGGCCCTGCGGGTCGGTGAACACCGGGAACCGGTATCCCTTGCGGTCTCTGAGCTCGTTCCCACGTGCCCGTCGCTCGCACCCGGCGCACCGCCGGTCGCACGGCCCCTCGGCCATCAGCACGCAGTGCTCGGTGACCATGATCTCCTGGCGGCCTCGGACCGCGATGCCCACCGGCGTGTCGACGCTCCCTGCGATCGATGCGATCTGTCTTCCCGAAAGCTCGGGCGAGAGCCACACGAACTCCGCTCCCGACTGGGCGAGCGAGGCGACCGACTCCCGGTTCACCGCGTTCAACGACCAGTGCGCCTGAGCGCGCGCGCCCGCCTTCACGGCATCACGGAGGACGCCGAGGTTGCCGCACACGACAGCTTCGCCCGCGCGCACGCGACGCA
The DNA here is from genome assembly GCA_964644675.1 of uncultured Eubacteriales bacterium. GTDB lineage: Bacteria > Actinomycetota > Coriobacteriia > Anaerosomatales > JAAXUF01 > CAZXWK01. The sequence goes on from CAZXWK010000032.1 coordinate 5,405, forward strand.
TGAGGACGGGCAGTTCCCGGTCGTGCGCGATACGGGGCAGGAGCGGCACGATTCCCGGCGCGAGCGCATCCGCCGAGCGGAGCGCCCAGGCGGGGACGTGCACCTCGTCTGCGCCGGCGGCAAGACACGCCTGCGCGGCCTCGACCGAACCCACCACCGCGACCATCCGGGGGGCGATGCGCCGTCGGCCCCGCGCCCCCGGAGCTGGAGTCCGGTCCGTCAGCGACGGGCCGTCGGTTGCAGGCCGGCCCGCCCACGGCGTGAGCACCGCGGACTCGTAGTCGGCGAGTGCCGCGGCCCGCGCGCCATGCAGCGCGGAATAGCCGATGCCCACGTCCGGGGAGAGCGTCAGGTCCCAACCGCCGATGCGATAGGGCGTCCCCCCGAGCCGCCCGACGTGCTCGGCGATCTCCTCGGCAGTCACGGCCTTGGTTCGCGCCCGCTCCACGATCGCTCCCGTCGCGCAACCGGAGCGCCCCTGCTCGTCGGTCACGCGCACCGACAGCGGCGAGCCGGCGACCAGTGCGACCTCGAAGTCGAGCGGGATGTCGCCCTGTCCCGAGTCCGCGAAGGTCCGGCGGGCGGCCGCCTCGAGCGAAGCGTTGCGCACGCGGAAGACGCGGTCGCCGGCAGAGACGGGCTTCTCGGCGTAGACGCGGGCGGTCGTGCCGGCCGGTACGCTGCGCTGCTCGGCGTCACCGACCCGCATGATGCCGACCGTCTGGGCGAAGCGGCCCGAGCCGGTCCAGAACTCGATCGTGTCCTCCGACTCGACGGGTGCCTCGAACCTGATCGTCGCGCCATCGGAGGAGACGGACGCGATCCTGCCGACGAGGACCCCCCGGTTGTTCGGGCGGCGATAGCTCATCATGTCGTTGCCGCGCTCCCCGATGAGGTACGCCTCCGAGAACCCCCGCGAGAAGGACTCGTCGAGCGCCCGGCGCTCGCCGTCACGAGCCTCGTACGCGTC
>CAZXWK010000032.1:6474-9810 GCA_964644675.1 uncultured Eubacteriales bacterium
ACGAGCGCGAGCGCCTCGTCGAACTCGGCGGGCAGGACGAGGATGTTCACCGTCAGGTAGACTTTGACACCACGGAGGTGCGCGTAGCGGCAGGCGTCGGCGAGCGACTCGAGGGAGAAGTTCTCGGCGCCGCGGCGCGCATTGAATCCCTCGACGCCCAGGTAGACCGCGTCGGCCCCGTTCGCGACCGCCGCCCGTAGGGCGGTCGGGCCGCCGGCGGGGGCGAGAAGCTCGGGTTTCTTGCGGTCTGAGGGCACTGAGCAGCTCCGGTCGGAGGGTGACGGGGCGGTGACGAAACGGGCCTCTGGCATGCATTTCGCGCGATAACGGACAATGTACCACCCTGCTCGGGAAGCGGAGGCTCATGGCAAGCAGGCGTGCACGCCGTCGTCGCAATCGGACGACCCCCGTATCGGTGATAGCCCTGAGGGTCGCCGCGGTCTTCGCGACGGTCCTCTTGGTGTTGGTTCTCGCCGGGGTCGCCACGGCCTACGGGCTGGTCACGACGTGGCTGCGCGACCTCCCCGACTACACGTCGAAGGACGCCTTCGAGGTCGCACAGGCGACGAAGGTCTACTCGGCGGACGGGAAGCTGCTGGCCAGGCTCTACCTGGAGAACCGGGAGGTCGTGCCGATCTCGGAGATCTCCACGTCGCTCAGCCAGGGGATCGTCGCGATCGAGGACGAGCGCTTCTACCAGCACCACGGCGTCGACCCACAGGGTCTCGTCCGCGCGGTTGTCCGAACGGCCCAGGGGAACCGCCAGGGCGCCTCGACGATCACCCAGCAGTACATCAGGAACACGATCCTGCTCGACGAGCGCACGACCATGACGATCGCGCGCAAGATCCGCGAGGCCTACCTTGCGATGGAGCTCGAGAAGCGGCACACCAAGCCCGAGATCCTCGAGATGTACCTCAACACCGTCTACTTCGGCGAAGGAGCCTACGGTGCCGAGGCCGCGGCGCGCACGTACTTCGCGAAGAGCGCCAAGGATCTCAACCTGGCCCAGGGCGCAACACTGGCCGGCGTGGTCCAGTCACCGAGCCGGCTCGACCCCTACGACAACCCCGACGGTGCGACCGCGCGCCGCAACGAGGTCCTCGGGCGGATGCTCTACAACAACATGATCACGCAGGCCGAGTACGACGCGGCGCAGGCCGAGCCGCTCCAGCTCCAGCGCTCTTCCGAGCCGCTCGACGGCATCTACGACTCGCCTTACTTCGTTGCGCACGTCAAGAAGGCGCTGCAGCAGCAGTTCACGCCCGCGGTCGTGTTCAAGGGCGGGCTCACGGTGTACACGACGCTCGACACGCGTATGCAGAAGTACGCCGAGAGCGCCGCACACGAGAAGTTCAACCGGGCCGGCGAGCCCGAGGTCGCTCTCGTCGCCATCGACCCCCGCAACGGTTACGTCAAGGCGGTCGTCGGCGGCCGGGACTACGCCAAGCGCAAGTTCAACCTGGCGACCCAGGGCCACCGCCAACCGGGATCGTCGTTCAAGACGTTCGTCCTCGCTACCGCTCTCGAGCAGGGAATGCCCCCCTACTTCGACGTGGACTCCTCCTCGCCCGCGGTCATCCCGGCCAAGCCCAAGCCGTGGACCGTCGACAACAGCGAGGGGTCGGGCCAGGGAATGATGTCGCTCGAGGCCGCCACCTGGTCATCGGTCAACACGGTCTTCGCCCGAGTCGCTGACGAGGTCGGCATCAAGAACGTCGCCAAGATGGCCAAGCGCATGGGTATCACCACCAGCCTGCCGAACTACCCCTCGATCGCCCTGGGCGCCGCCAATGTGACCCCGCTGGAGATGGCGTCCGCGTACGGCACGCTCGCCAACAACGGAGTGCGCAACGACCCCGTCTTCATCTCGAAGGTCGTCGACCGCAACGGCGCCGTCATCTTCGAGGCGACGCCGCGGGGCACGCAGGCCATCAAGCCCGCGATCGCGCGCACCACGACCGACATCCTGAAGGGCGTCATCGAACACGGAACCGCCACTGCCGCGGACATCGGCCGCCCCGCGGCCGGCAAGACCGGCACGAGCCAGCTGAACCGCGACGTCTGGTTCGTGGGCTACACTCCCCAGCTCGTCGCGGCCGTGTGGGTCGGGTACCCCACCGAGAAGACCATCGTGGTCGACGGCTCCCGAGCGTTCGGAGGCACGGTCGCGGCGCCCATCTGGGCCTCATTCATGAAGCGGGCGCTCGCCGGCCAGCCCAAGAAGGACTTCGCCAAGGCGCCGGAGCCCAAGTACGATCCCGGCAAGTTCCACATCCCGGTCACGTTCACGAATGCCCCCTCCGTCACGGGCAAGTCGATCTCCCAGGCTTCGAAGATGCTCGACGGCGGCTACTCGATCATCTACGTGTGGTCGAAGAAGCCCAAGGGCACGGTCGTGGGTCAGTCCACCCGGAACGGCAAGGTCATCCTGCAGGTCTCGAAGGGCCCCAAGCCCGGCTCGACGTCGGGCGGCGGGAGCACCACAGGCGGCGACACCGGCGGCACAACGGGTGGCGGCGGAGACACCGGCGGCGGCACGGGTGGCGGCGGAGACACCTCCCCGACTCCGACACCCTGACACACCGATCGCGCGATACAGACGAGACACGACGGGCCGCCCGAGGGCGGCCCGTTTCGCATGCTAGGGCAGGTCCTCCGCTACCCGCGCGCCACGCGCACCATGCCACTCGCGCAGCGCACCTCGATGTCGCCGGCAGCCTCGATGCGGTCGAGTACCAGGTTCATCCCGAGCACGTCACTCGAGATGTGGCCCGCGATGACCAGGTTCAGCTTGAGCTCCTCGGCGCGCTTGCGGTGGTCCTCCGAGTAGTGCATGCCCACGAGGGTGCCGACGCCGGCCGCGGAGAGCCGGTCGAGCGCGTCCTTCGGCCCCTCGGTTCCGCCGGTCATGTCGACCACGATGCGGCCTGGGCGCGCGGTGCCGGTCCCGTTGACGATGCTCGGCCCGTAGCCCTTGCGCGCACCATCCGCGTACTCGGGGATCGTGCGCAGCACCTTGACGACCTGGTCGAGTGTCGCGGGGTTCTCGGCATCGAGGAATGCCTGCACGAACGCCTGGACCGAATTGTCCGCCGGCGTGTGACAGGACAGAGAGGCGAGGCCGAGAAGCCGCGCGGCGTCGATCGCCCGGTAGTGGTTCACCGGCATGATGCGGCGACGGATCTCCTCGGCGCGGGGGGCGATGAGCGAGTCGGCCGCGGCGATCGAGACGCCCTGCATCGCCCAGAGGTCGGCCTGCATGTACATGACCTCGTGGAGGTTCGCGTAGCCGGGACCCTCGGGGTGGTGCGCGAAGACCAGATCGACCGGCTC
>CAZXWK010000032.1:9910-28691 GCA_964644675.1 uncultured Eubacteriales bacterium
CAGATGTCGTAGATGTCCTTGAGCTTCACTGACTAGCCCTTCCTGTCGGTCCGTGGCTTCTTGGGTGGCGGGGGTCCCGTTCTGCCTCGCGAGACGAACGGGCTGCCGACGACGAAGAAGCGCAGGTCGAGTTCGTGTCCTTGGGAGAGTCCGATCCTGCCTGAAGTCCCGATGCTGTCCGGCGCGGGACGCTCGCCATCGTACACCGCGAGCCGCCCTGTGCCGAGTGGCGTCCCGTTGTCGCTCAGGTCCGCGCCGATCGCGGCCGCGAGCTTGCCGGGGCCGTTGCACAGCTCGGCGAGAGGGCGTCCGTGGCGTCGGGCGGTCATCGTGTCGAGACCCACGAGCGGCTCAAGCGCGCGGATGAGGACGCCGCCCGCGACGCCTTCCGGCTCGCAGACCAGATTGACCATGTAGTGGTTGCCGTACGTGAAGTAGACGTACGCGTGGCCCGGGGGCCCGTACATGACCGCGTTGCGCTTGGTGATGCCCTTCGTCGAGGCGTGCGACCCCGGGTCGTAGGAGCCGAGGTACGCCTCGGTCTCGACGATGCGACCCGCGGTCGTCGCGCCGCCCGCCGTGCTCACGAGCACGCATCCGAGCAGGTCAGGCGCGACTTCGGCGGCATGGCGCTCGAAGAACGCCGCAGGGAGCAGCCCAGCCGAGGTAAGGGTCTCGAGACGCTCCTCAGCCACGGAGACGCCACCCCTTCAGCCACGTCCGCGCGACCGACCATGGCTGCGCGTTCAGCAGTTCCTCGGCGGTGACCAGGCCGCGGCGCGCCTGATTCACGCCGTAGCTCATGTAGCGCAGCTGCCCGGCCTCGTGGGCGTCCGTCCCGAGCGAGAACCGCACACCGAAGGTCCGGGCAAGCCGGACGTGCTCGGCCGAGAGGTCGAGGCGGTCGGGATAGGAGTTGATCTCCATGATCGTGCCGGTCTCCCCCGCCGCCTCGAGCATGGCGGCGACGTTGATGCGCAGCGGGTCACGGCGGCCGAGAACCCGGCCGGTCGGATGCGCGATGATGTCGACCCACGGGTTCTCGATCGCCGTCAGCACGCGGGCCGTCACGGTCGCCTCGTCCTGGTCCCAACCCGAGTGCACCGAGGCCAGCACGATATCGAAGCGCGCCAGCACGTCGTCGTCGTAGTCGACGCCACCGTCGTCATCGATGTTGAGCTCGATTCCCTTGAGGATGCGCGGCCCCTCGCCCTGCGCGTTCAGCTCGTCGATGTGCGCCCACTGCTCCTCGAGACCGGCGAGGTCGAGCCCGCCCACCATGCGGAGCCGGTACGCGTGGTCGGTGGCGGCGAGGTACTCGTAGCCCAGCTCGGCGGCGACGGCACGGTTCTCGGCGAGGGTCGACGTGCCGTCGGTGGCGACCGAATGCGACTGCAGGTCGCCGCGGACGTCGGCGAGCGTGACCAGCCGAGGCAGGTCACCGGCCTCGGCAAGCTCGATCTCGTCGCGGCCCCAGCGGATCTCGGGCTCCGGCGTGGCAAGGCCGAGAGCGGCATAGACACCGTCTTCGGTGTTGCCCGCGATCCGCCGGCCTTCCGCGCCGTCGGGCGCGATCTCGAACACACCGTACTCGTTGAGGTGGAGCCCACTCCGCTTGGCGCGCTCGCGAAGCGCGATGTTGTGGTCCTTGTTGCCGGTGAAGTACTGCATCGCCGCGCCGTACTGATCCGGGGCGACGACGCGCAGGTCGACGTGGATGCCGTCGTGCAGCTCGATGCTCGACCGGGTGTCGCCCGCGGCGAGCACGCGCTCCACGGCCGGGAGCGCCGTGAACGCCGCGATCACCGCGGCCGGGTCGCCGCTCGCCGCCACCAGGTCGAGGTCGCCGACGGTCTCCTCGCGCCGGCGCACGCTCCCGGCGACCTCGACGGTCGCGGTGGGCACGGCCGAGCGCAGCTCGGCGACGAGCGCTTCGGCGACGGGCTGGGCGATACCGATGGGCGTGCGCTCGCTGTGCCGGCGGAACGCCTCGATGCCCTGCGCGATGCTGGCGGCCGTCTTGGCGCCGAAGCCACCCAGCGCGGCCACGCGCCCGGCCGCGACTTCGCGTTCGAGGTCGTCGATCGTGGCGACGCACAGCTTGTCGTGCAGCAGCGCGGCGCGTTTGGGGCCAACGCCCGGGATCCGCATGACCTGCGCGAGTGTCGGCGGGACCGACGACGACACCTCCTCGAGCACCGCGAACGAGCCGGTCCGCACGATCTGCTCGACGTTGTCGGCCATCTTGGCGCCGACCCCGGGTATCTCGGTCAGCCGCCCCTCGTTCGCGAGTGCGGCGACCTGCTCGGGCCAGGCGCGAATGGCGTTGGCGGCCTTGCGGTAGCTCAGGAAGCGGTACTTGTCGGCGCCGGAGAGCTCGAGCAGGTCCGCGCACAGCTCAAGCTTTCCGGCGACGGCGGTGTTGTCGAATGCGGGCATGAGCCGAGTGTACCCGAGCGCATCACGGCCCCGGCGCGAGCGTTGGCTCGGGCCGGGGCCGTGATGGTGCGTGCCTGCGGGTGCGGAACGCGAGCTAGGACGCTTCGTCGAGCGCGTCCACGAACTGGCTGTTGTACAGGTCGAAGTAGAAGCCCTTCGCCGCGAGCAGTTCCTCGTGCGTCCCCTGCTCGACGATGGCGCCGTGATTCATGACGAGGATGGTGTCGGCGTCGCGGATCGTCGACAGCCGGTGCGCGATGACGAAGCTCGTGCGGTTCTCCATGAGCTTGGCCATGGCCTTCTGGATGAGAACCTCGGTACGGGTGTCGACCGAGCTCGTCGCCTCGTCGAGGATGAGGATCTGCGGGTCGGCAAGGAACGCACGTGCGATGGTGAGCAGCTGCTTCTCGCCCGCCGAGACGTTGGTGGAGTCGTCGTCGAGCACGGTGTCGTAGCCGTCCGGAAGCGTACGCACGAAGTGGTCCACGTGTGCGGCGTCGGCGGCAGCCACGATCTCGGCTTCTGTCGCGCCCTCTCGGCCGTAGGCGATGTTCTCGCGGATGGTCCCGCCGAACAGCCACGCGTCCTGCAGGACCATGCCGAACAGGCGACGGACGCCCTCCCGTGTCATCGTGCGAGTGTCGATCCCGTCGACCGTGATGCGACCGGAATCGATCTCGTAGAAGCGCAGCAGGAGGTTGACGAGCGTGGTCTTGCCCGCGCCCGTGGGCCCGACGATCGCGACCGTCTGGCCCGGCTTCACGTCGAGGTCGAGATCGTCGATGAGCGGAGTGTCCGGCTTGTAGCGGAACGACACGTCCTCGAGGCGGATGCAGCCCTCGGCGCGAGGCAGTTCGATGGGGTTGGCGGGCTCGGGCGCCTGTTCGGTCTCGTCGAGAAGCTCGAAGACGCGCTCCGCCGAGGCGACCGCCGACTGCATGACGTTGGCGATGCTCGCGAGCTGAGTGATGGGCCACGTGAACTGGCGCGAATACTGGATGAACGCCTGGACGTCACCGAGCGTCATGGTCCCGTTGGCGACCTTGACGCCGCCGACCACCGCGATGATCACGTAGTTGAGGTTGCTCACGAACGCCAGCGAGGGCTGGATGATGCCCGAGATGAACTGCGCCTTGAAGGAAGCACGGAACAGCGCCTCGTTCTCCTCGTCGAACCTGGCCTCGGACTCCTTCTCCCGGCCGAACACCTTCACGATCGTCCGCCCCGTGTGCATCTCCTCGATGTGGCCGTTCAGCGTGCCCGTCTTCTCCCACTGCAGGGCGAACTGCTTCTGAGACCGCTTCACGATCGCCATGGTCAGGAACACCGACACCGGCACGGTCAACAGCGAGACCACCGCGAGCAGCGGGCTGATGGTGAACATCATGACAAGCACGCCCACGACCGTGAGCACCGACGTGATGATCTGCGTGAGGCTCTGCTGGAGCGTGCTCGCGATGTTGTCGATGTCGTTGGTCACCCGGGACAGGATGTCCCCGCGCGGGTGGTCGTCGAAGTAGCGCAGCGGCAGTCGGGCGAGCTTCTCGTCGACCTGGTTGCGGAGCCGGTAGACGATGCCTTGGGCGATACCGACGGTCAGATACTGCTGCAGCCATCCGAAGATCGCGCTCAGGACGTAGACGAGCGCGAGCAGCATCAGCCACTTCGCGATCGCGTTGAAGTCCACGCCCGCTCCAGGCGTGATCGTCATGCCCGAGAGCATGTCCGCGAGCTGACCCTTCCCGGTGGCGCGCAGCCCGGCCTCGACCTGCGCCTGCGTGGCTCCCGCCGGCAGCTGTTTGCTGATGACGCCCTGGAACAGGATGGTCGTCACGTTGCCGAGGATCTTGGGGCCGACGATGTTGAAGGTGACGCTTGTGACGGCGAGTGCGATGACGAGCGCGATCATCCACTTGTGCGGCGCCAGGAGCTGCAGAAGCCGCCTGCCCGAGCCCTTGAAGTCCTTGGACTTGGCCGCCGGCATCATGCCGTGACCGCCACCCGGACCCCGGAACCCGCCGCCGCCCTTGCGAGGCGGCGCCTGCTTGGTGTCGTTGTCGCTCACAGGGCCACCTCCTCTTCGGTCAGCTGCGAGTACACGATCTCGCGGTACGTCTCGCAGGTCTCCATCAGCTCCTCGTGAGTTCCGATGCCCGCGATGGTGCCGGCATCCATGACGACGATCTGGTCGGCGTGCATGATGGTGCTGACCCTCTGGGCGACGACGATGACGGTCGATTCAGCCGTCTCGCGTTTCAGCGCCGCCCGCAGCGCCGAGTCGGTCTTGAAGTCGAGCGCCGAGAAGGAATCGTCGAACACGAGCACCTCGGGCCGCTTGACGAGTGCCCGTGCGATGGCGAGGCGCTGCCGCTGACCGCCGGAGACGCTCGCGCCTCCCTGTGCGACCGGCGTGGCGAGGCCCTCGGGCATCTCGGCGACGAAGCTCGCGGCCTGCGCGACCTCGAGGGCGTGCCACAGCTCCTCGTCGCTCGCCGCGATGTCACCGTAGCGCAGGTTGTCGGCGATGGTGCCGGTGAAGAGGAACGCGCGCTGAGGGATGAAGCCGATCTTGGCCCAGAGCTGCTCTTGCGGCACGTCGCGCACGTCGACGCCGTCAACGAGCACGGCACCGCCCGTCGCGTCGTAGAAGCGCGGTATCAGGTTGATCAGCGTGGACTTGCCGCTGCCGGTGCTGCCGACGATGGCGGTCATCTGACCTGGCCGCGCCTCGAAGGAGATCGAGCACAGGACGGGGCTTTCGGCACCGGGGTAGCGGTACTCGACGTCGCGGAACTCGATGTGACCTCGGCCCGTGGGCTCCAGCGCTGCGGGCTCGACCGGGTCGCACACCGAGGGCTCCATGTCGAGCACGGCCTGGATGCGGTCGGCCGATGCCGCGGCGCGCGGCACCATCGCGAACATCGCGGTCGCCATCATCACCGAGATGAGGATCTGGGCGATGTAGGCGAGGAAGGCGGTCAGGTCGCCGATCGGCATGGACCCGTTCGCCACGAGCACGCTGCCGAACCACATCACGACGACCGAGGACAGGTTCATGATCCCGAAGAGCGTCGGGATCATGAACGCGAAGATGCGCTGCACCCGCGTCGCGGTGTCGGTGAGGTCGGCGTTGGCCTCGGTGAAACGCTCGCGCTCGTAGTCGTCTCGCACGAACGCCCGGATGACGCGAACGCCGGAGAGACCCTCTCGGACGACCTTGTTGATGCGGTCGATCTTGATCTGCTGCGCGCGGAAGAGCGGCATCGCCTTGCGGATGACGACGGCGATGATCACGACCATGATCGGCAGGATCACGACCAGCGTCGCTGAGAGCTCGAGATTGAGTCGCAGCGCCATGATGATGCCGCCGATGGCCATGATCGGGGCCAGGATCATCATGTTCAGACCCATCATGATGACCTGCTGCACCTGCTGAACGTCGTTGGTGTTTCGTGTGATCAGCGAGGGCGTCCCGAACTGGTTGACCTCCGTCTGCGCGAAGCTCCCCACGCGGCGAAAGACCGCGGCGCGCACGTCGCGTCCGAAGGCCATGGCCGTGCGCGAGCCGAAGTAGATGCCGATGATCGAGATCACCGCGAGCCCCAACGTCACGAGCAGCATGGCGCCGCCCGCGGTGAGGATGTAGTTGATGTCGCCCTTGGCGACGCCGTTGTTGATGATCGCGGCGTTGAGGTTGGGCAGGTAGAGGTTGCCGATCGCTTGAGCGAGCAGCAGCGCGACGACCAGCACGAGTTCGCGGCGATATGGCCGCAGGTAGGTGCGAAGCAATCGTGTCATCGGGTGGCGTGTCCAATCTCAGGCTCGGTGGTGTGCGCGCGCGTCGAGGGATGCGCGCAGCGGTGCGTGTCCGCGACGCCCTCCAGCACGCGAAGTCCGTCGAGCAGTCGGCGGACGTCGTCGTCGCTCAGGGGGTCGAGCGCCGAGACCATCGAGTCCTCGGCAGCGCGTTGCGCGGCGGTGAGACGCTCGAGTCCGGCGTCGGTCACCGTGACGACGACCCGACGGCGGTCCTCAGGGTCGTGCTCGCGGCTGACCCATCCCCGGCTCTCGAGCGTCGTGATGAGCGTGGTCGCGGTCGCGGGGGTCACTCCCTGGAACTCGGCCACTTGCGAGAGCGTGCGCGGGTGCGCGGCGAGCATCGTCAACAGCCGGTGCTGCGGGGGTGACACGTCGATGCCGGCGCCGCGCATCCCCGTGCCGACGTTGCGCATGATGAACGGCAGCGTGTGGAGCAGGCGGCGCGCCGCGTCACCTCTCAGGTCCTCGGACATCACTTAGACCTCCTAATGATTCGACTATCGAATCATACGAGAATCCAAGCTCTTGTCAAGACGCGGCCGGCAGCTGCTCCGAGGCACTTGCGAGCGTGAGACAGGACCGAGCGTGGCGCGCCTATTCGGGGACCGACTCCACCCACGCTTCGTCGGCCGCCAGCGCGTCCTTGGCCGCTTCGAGCTGCAGGCGCACCGGATCGTGACCCGTGCCGCCCGCCGTCGTCCGCCGCGCGACCACCGAGTCGATGTCGACCGCGTCGAGCACGTCAGGGCCGAACTCGGCCGCGTGCTCGGCGAACTGCTCGGCGGTGAGGTCCTGCAGCGTGATGCCGTCGCGCTCGCAGGCGAGCACGAGGCGACCGACCACCTCGTGGGCGTCTCGGAAGGGCATCCCCTTTCCGACCAGGTAGTCCGCGAGGTCGGTCGCGGCCATGAAGCCGCCGCGGGCCCCGGCGCGCATCGTCTCGGCGTTGACTCGCATGGAATCGAGCATCCCCGCCATCGCGCGCAGCGACTGACCGAGCGTGTCGATCGCGTCGAACGCCGGCTCCTTGTCCTCCTGCATGTCCTTGTTGTACGCGAGGGGGAGCCCCTTGAGCGTGACGAGCAGCGACTGCAGGTCGCCGAAGACGCGCCCGGACTTGCCCCGCACGAGCTCAGCGAAGTCGGGGTTCTTCTTCTGCGGCATGATCGAGCTGCCGGTCGAGAACTCGTCGTCCATCGTGACGAAGCCGAACTCCTCGGTCGACCACAGGATGAGCTCCTCGGCGAGGCGGGAAAGGTGCATCTGGCACACCGCGCACGCGTAGGTGAGGTCGAGCAGGAAGTCGCGGTCGCTGACGGCGTCCATCGAGTTCTCGCTCACCGCCGAGAACCCCAGCCTGCTGGCGACGTAATCACGGTCGAGCGGGTACGTGGTACCGGCGAGCGCCGCGCTGCCGAGCGGCAGGACGTCGGCGGCCTCGTGGGCGTGGCGGATGCGGGTCAGGTCGCGCGCGAGCATCTGCGCGTACGCGAGCAGGTGGTGGCTGAAGAGCACCGGCTGGGCCTTCTGCAGGTGCGTGTAGCCGGGCATCACGACGCCGAGGTTGTTCTCGGCGAGGCGGAGCAGGACGCGGCGCAGGCCTAGGATGCGGCGCGCGAGGTCCATAGCACGGCCCTTGGCGTACAGCCGGGTGTCGGTGGCGACCTGATCGTTGCGGCTCCGGCCGGTGTGAAGCCGCGCGCCCGCGGACCCGATACGCTCGGTCAGCACGCGCTCGATCGCCATGTGGACGTCCTCGTCGGCGATGTCCCAGACGAAGTCGCCCGCCTTGATCTCGCGGTAGATCTCCGAGAGCCCCGCCTCGATCGCGTCGGCGTCACCCTCCGTGATCACGCCCTGGCGCGCGAGCATCCGGGCGTGCGCGATCGAGCCGCGTATGTCCTCGGCCCACATGCGCTTGTCGACCGGGAGCGAGGCGCCGAACTCCTCGAGGAACTTCGCGGGCGACTTCTCGAACCGCCCACCCCACGGCGTCCGTGCGTCAGTCATGAAACCCTTTCTAGCTGTGAGAACCCGCGTCGGCGCCGGCGACAGCCTGCTCTGCGGCCGCCGCATCGAGCTTGCGTGCGTGGAAGTAGTACCAGATCACCAGGACGACCATCACGCCGACGAACGCGACGCCCAGGTAGACCGCGATCTTGGCCAGACCGATGACACTCTCCATGCGCTATACCTCCCCCTCCTTGCCGACCTTGCGGCGCTGGCGCGCCCACACCTTGGTCGGCAGTCCCCATAGGTCGATGAACCCCTTCGCGGCCTTGTGGTCGAAGGTGTCCGCCTCATCATACGTCGCAAGATTGTAGTCGTAGAGAGAGTACGGGCTCCTCCGACCGACCACGACGCAGCTGCCCTTGAAGAAGCGCAGCCGGACGTCGCCGGTGACGAGCTTCTGAGTGGTATCGACGAACCCGTCGAGCGCCTCCTTCAGCGGCGAGAACCACAGGCCGTTGTACACGAGCTCGGCCCACTTCTGTTCGACACCGAGCTTGTAGTGGAGTACTTCGCGCTCGAGGCACAAATCCTCCAATGCCTTGTGGGCCTGGATGAGCGTGAGCGCGCCCGGCACCTCGTAGACCTCCCGCGACTTCACGCCCACGAGCCGGTTCTCGATCATGTCGATCCTGCCGAACCCGTGCTTGCCGGCGAGGTCGTTCATCGCGTTGATGATCTCGTGGAAGCTCCTGACCTCGCCATCGAGAGCGATGGGCAGGCCCTGCTCGAAGCTGATCTCGGCGTACTCGGGCTCGCCGCACACGTCGGCCCGCGCATCACTCGTGAGCGTGTAGATGTCCGCCGGCGGCTCCACCCACGGGTCCTCGAGCACGCCGCACTCGATGGCGCGTCCCCACAGGTTGTCGTCGATCGAGTACGGGCTCGCCTTGGTGGTCGGCACGGGGATCCCGCGCTCGGCCGCGTAGGCCATCTCCTGCTCGCGCGTGCACAGGTCCCACTCGCGAACCGGGGCGATGATCTCGAGGTCCGGGTCGAGCGACGCGATGCCCACCTCGAAGCGGACCTGGTCGTTGCCCTTGCCGGTGCACCCGTGCGCGATGTACTTCGCCTGGTGGCGGTGCGCCTCCTCGACGAGGTGCTTCACGATGATCGGCCGGCTCATCGCCGAGAGGAGCGGGTACTTGTTCTCGTACAGCGCGTTCGCACGCAGGGCCTTGGCCAGGAACTCCTCGACGTACTCTTCGCGCACGTCCTTGACGATCGACTCGACGGCGCCGATCGAGAGCGCCTTCTGGCGCACGAATTCGAGGTCCTGACGCTCCTGCCCGACGTCGACCGCGAGCGCGATGACGTCCACGTCGTGGTTCTCCTGGAGCCACTTGATGGCGACGGAGGTGTCGAGGCCTCCGGAGTATGCAAGTACGACCTTCTCACGAGCCATGTGATCTGTCCCTTCGTGGTGGAGACGCCGGCGGAGTCGCCGCCGGGCGGAAGAACGTGTGGTCGAAACGCGCGCGGGCCTACGCCACGCCGCGGAACTTGTCGAGCGTATCCACGAGCAGCGCGGCCTCGTCGTCGCCCACGGTGATCACCAGGATGGTGTCGTCACCGGCGACCGACCCCAGGATGCCCTCGATGTCGGCCGCGTCGAGTGCCGCGGCGACGCCGGGCGCCGTGCCGGTGGACGCCTTGACGAGCACGAGATTCGCCGTGCGCTTCACGTCGACGACCAGGTCGGAGACCATGCGCTGCAGGTGCAGGTCCTCGGCGAGCACGTAGACGCCCTCCGGGAGCTTGCGCAGGCCCATCTCGGTGATGTCGCGCGACACGGTCGCCTGGGTGCAGACGAAGCCTTGGTCCCTGAGCAGGTCGACCAGTGCGCGCTGGGTCTTCACTCGCTCGTTTCGCACGATGCGCCTGATCGCGTCCTGACGCTCGAGTCGCTTCCTCATACTCGTCCCAATCCCTCGTCGATCATGAACCGTCTAGCCGAGCACCAGCGACAGCAACGCCTTCTGAGCGTGCAACCGGTTCTCCGCCTCGTCGAAGACCACCGAGCACTCGGCGTCGATGACCTCGTTGACGACCTCCTCGCCACGGTGAGCGGGAAGGCAGTGCATGAACAGCGCGCCATCGGCAGCCTGTGACATGCACGTCTGGTCGACCCGATACGGCTCGAAGACGGCGAGGCGCGTCGCATGCTCGTCCTCCTGCCCCATCGAGGCCCAGGTGTCGGTGACGACAACGTCGGCGGCGGCGAGCGCCTCAGCGGGGTCGGTCGTGACGACCACCCGGCCACCGGTGTTCTCGGCGATCGCGCCGGCTTGCGCGGTGACAGCGGGATCCACGCCGTAGTCGGCCGGAGTCGCGATCGCGACGGTCATGCCGGCGAGCGCCCCGCCGAGCAGGTAGGTGTTGGCCATGTTGTTGCCGTCGCCGACGTAGGCGAGCTTGACCCCGGCGAGCCGCCCGAGATGTTCGCGGATCGTGAGCAGGTCGGCGAGGCCCTGACAGGGGTGATGCTCGTCGGTGAGGGCATTGATGACCGGGACCTTGGCGTGCTCGGCGATCTCTTCGACCATCGACTGCGCGAACGTCCGGATCACGATGGCGTCGCAGTAGCGCTCGAGCACCTTGGTCGTGTCGTAGACGGTCTCGCCGCGCGAGAACGCGCCGTCGGGACCGGTCATGACGACGGGATGCGCGCCCAAGCGATAGCACGCGACCTCGAACGACACGCGCGTGCGCATCGACGGCTTCTGGAAGATGAGCGCGATCGACTTGCCGGCGAGAGGCGCGGTGCGGTTGCCGCGCGCCCACGCGCGCTTCTGGGCCTCGGCGGCGTCAAGAACGCTCATGAGTTCGCTCGGCGAAAGATCGCCGAGCGAGAGCAGGTCGCGGCCCCTCAACGGGTTGTCCATCAGGCATCCACCTCTGTGAGAATGTCGTCCAGCGTGGTGAGAAGTGTATCAATCTCGGGCTTTCCGCACACGAGCGGCGGCAAGAAACGCAAAATATCCGTCCCGATGTTGTTCAGCACGACGCCGCGCGAGAGCGCCGCTGATGCGATCTCGGCTGCGAGGGGCCGCCTCAGCGAGACGCCGACCATAAGGCCGGCCCCGCGCACGTCGGTGATCGCGCCGGTCTTCTCGGCGAGCGCGATGAGCCCGGCCTGCAGGTACGCGCCCGCCTCGGTCGCGTTCTCGCCGAGCCGCTCGGCGGCCAGGGCGGCGAGCGTCGCACGACCGGCGGCGCAGATCGCGGGTCCCCCGCCGAAGGTGGAGCCGTGGTCGCCGGGCTTGAACGCCTCGCCGGCGGCGCCCCGCGCGACGATGCCGCCGATGGGCAGCCCGTTCGCGAGCGCCTTGGCGACGGTGACGACGTCCGGCTCGATCGGGTACCGGTGGTGCGCGAAGGCCGGCCCGGTCCGGTAGAAACCGGTCTGGATCTCGTCGAGGATGAGCAGGCAATCCCGCTCGCTGCACGCCGCGCGCGCCGCCATCACGTACTCGGCTGAGAGCGGCCAGACGCCGCCCTCCCCTTGCACGATCTCGAGCATGACCGCGGCGACCGAGTCGTCGATCGCCGCGAGCAGCGCATCGACGTCGTTGGCCGGCACGTGCACGAACCCCTCGGGCATGGGCGCGAACGCCTCCTGCTTGCTGGGCTGCCCCGTGGCGGCCAGCGCCGCGAGCGTGCGCCCGTGGAAGCTGCGCTCGAGCGTGACCACCTTGTACGCGCCCGGCTTGTGCTCTCCCGCCCAACGGCGCGCGAGCTTGATAGCGCCCTCGACCGCCTCGGTCCCGGAGTTCGCGAAGAACATGCGCCAATCTGACGCCCGCTCGCCGAAGAGCGGCGCGCGCATGAGCTCGCACACGTCTTGGGCGAGCTCGGCCCGGTGCTCGACGTAGAACAGGTTGCTGACGTGCGAGAGCTTCGCTGCCTGCTCGGCGAGCGCTGCGGTGACGGCCGGGTGCGCGTGGCCCAGGTTGACGGCGCCGATGCCGGAGACGAAGTCGAGGTACTCGCGCCCCTCGTCGTCGAACAGGCGCATGCCGTCGCCGCGCACGAACAGCACCGGCTTGCGCGCGTACGTCTGCATGACGTAGCGCGCGTCGAGTTGCACCGCCGCGTCGAATCCGGCTCCCATCACGCCTCCTCGGTCAGCGCGTCGATCATCGTGCCGACGCCCTCGTCGGTGTAGACCTCGAGCAGGAGCGCGTGCGGCACCGTCCCGTTGAGGATGTGAGCGCGCCGCACGCCGGCCTTGAGCGCGTGAACGCACGCCGCGACCTTGGGCACCATGCCGCCCTCGAGCGCGTCGGCCATGATCATCTCCTCGGCCTCGCTCGGCGAGAGCGAGCTGATGAGCGATCCCTTGTCCGAGAAGTCCGCATACAGCCCGTCGACGTCGGTGAGGAAGATCACCTTGTCGGCCTTGAGCGCGGCGGCGAGCTCGCCCGCGACCAGATCGGCGTTCACGTTGAAGCTGCCACCGTCGTCGCCCGCGGCCACCGTCGCCACGACGGGGATGAATCCGTCCTCGATCAGGTTGTCGATCACGGTGGTGTCGATCTCGGTGACGTCGCCCACGCGGCCCAACCGCTCGTCGCGCTGCGTCGCGCGCACCAGATTGCCGTCGTCTCCCGAGACGCCAACCGCGAGCCGCCCGTGCTGGTTGATCGCCGAGACGAGCTCGGGGTTCACCTTGCCCACGAGCACCATCTTCACGATCTCCATGGCCTCGTCGGTGGTCACGCGCAGACCGTTGTAGAACTCCACCTCGAGGTCGAGTCGGCGCATGTAGGCGGTGATCTCGGGGCCGCCGCCGTGCACGATGACCGGGTTGATGCCCACGAGCTTCATGAGCACGATGTCGCTCGCGACGTGCGCGCGCAGCTCGGGGTCGGTCATGGCGGCGCCGCCGTACTTGATGACGACCGTGCGGCCCCAGGTCTCCTTGATCCAGGGCAGCGCTTCGGTGAGCGTCTCGGCCTTGAGCAGCAAGTCCTTCATCTCGCGTCCTCCCGTCGGCACGGCGCTCACGAGCGGTACTCCCCGTTGATCCGCACGTATTCGTAGGTCAGGTCGCACGTCCACACCGTCGCGGACGCGTCGCCCAGGTGCAGGTCGACGTCGATGTCGACCTCGGCCTCGGCCAGAGCGCGCGAAGCAACCTCCTCGTCGAAGCCGATCGCGGCGCCCGAGCGACACACCTCGATCCCCGCGAAGCTGATGTCGAAGCGGCCGGGATCGAGTTCGCAGCCCGACCGGCCGGCGGCGGCTGCGACGCGGCCCCAGTTGGCGTCGCCGCCGAAGACCGCGGTCTTGACCAGCGGCGAGTTCGCGATGGCGAAGGCCGCCTTCTCGGCGTCAGACTCGCTCGCTGCCCCCTTCACGGTGACCGCGATGAGTTTGGTCGCACCCTCGCCGTCGCGCACGATCATCCGCGCGAGCTCGCCGCAGACGGTGAGCACGGCCTGGGCGACGATCGGGAACGCGGGGTCGTCAGGCCCGATCGGCGACCCGCCCGCGTCGCCCGACGCCATGAGCACGACCATGTCGTTGGTCGACGTGTCGGAATCGACGGTGATGCGGTTGAACGTCTTCTTGGTCGCGTCCGCAAGGGCCAGCCGGCACGCCTCGCTCGTGAGCGGGGCGTCGGTCGTGAGCACGCCGAGCATCGTGGCCATGTTGGGCGCGATCATGCCGCTGCCCTTCGCCATGCCGCCGACCCTGACGGTGCGCTCGTCGACCTCGAGACTGACCGCCGTCTGCTTGGCGAAGGTGTCGGTCGTCATGATCGCGGTCGCGGCATCATCCCCGTCGCGGCTGTCGAGGGCCTCGACGGCATCCGGCACCGCCCGCAGCAGGTGGTCGAGCGGCAGCGGCACGCCGATGACGCCGGTCGAGGACACGACGACCTCGTGCGGATCGCACGAGAGTGCGTCGGCCACCGCGACGGCCGTCGCGATCGCGTCGGCCTCGCCCTGCGCCCCCGTGCACGCGTTGGCGTTGCCGGCGTTGATGACGACGGCGCGCGCCGCGCCGCCCTCGACGTGTCGGCGCGACACGACGACCGGCGCGGCGGCGACCTTGTTGGTGGTGAAGACGGCGGCCGTCGGAACCGCGCGCTCAGCGACGACGAGCGCCAGGTCGCGCTTGCCGCCGGCCTTCAGCCCGGCGCTGACGCCTGATGCGTAGAACCCGTTGGCGGCGACGACGCCGCCTTCTGCGTAGGCGAATCCGTGGTCTTGCGTGGTGTGGTCCATCGTGGTCTCCGGTGACGGGGTGGGTTCGGGCCAGGGGTCCGCGGCGGTGCAGCGACGCGCTACACGACCGGCCCGGGTCGCTCGAAGCCCTCGGTCTCCGGGTAGCCGAGCACCGCGTTGAGGCACTGTACGCCCTGTCCTGCGGCCCCCTTGCCGAGGTTGTCGATCGCGCAGACGGCCACGAGCGTGTTGGTGCGCTCGTCGACCGACACGCCGATCGCAGCGCGGTTGGTCCCGCGCACCTCGGCGGTCGAGGGCATCGTGCCCGCCTCGTGGACGTGCACGAACGGCTCGCGGTGGTAGCGGCCGCGGTAGAGCTCGACGGCCTCCTCGGTGGTGAGATTCTCCTCGACGTCGAGGTAGACCGTAGAGAGCAGGCCGCGCGACATCGGGACCAGGTGTGGCGCGAAGATGACGGAGATGTCGTGCCCGGCAGCGCCAGAAAGCGCCTGCTCCATCTCGGGCGTGTGCCGGTGGCTGCCGACCTTGTACGGCGCGACCGCTTCGTTGACGGTCACGTAGTGCGTGCCCGCCGTCGCCGAGCGACCCGCGCCCGACACTCCCGACTTCGCGTCGACCACGATCCGCGGGCCCACCGCGACGCCTGACTCAAGCGCCGGCATCGCCGCGAGGATCGTCGCGGTCGGATAGCAGCCGGGGCACGCGACCAGCTCGGCGCCGGCCAAGCCGCTGCGGTCGAGCTCGGGCAGGCCGAAGACCGCCTTCGCCAGCAGCTCGGTCGCCGTGTGCTCGGCGCCGTACCAGGCCTCGTAGACACGCGCGTCCCTGATTCTGAAGTCGGCGGAGAGATCGATGACCTTCACCCCCGCCGAGACGAGCTCGGGCGCGATCTCGAGCGCCGCCGTGTGCGGGACCGCGAGGATGGCGACCTGCGCCGCATCGGCGATCGCAGCAGCGTCCGGTGCCGTGAACGCGAGGTCGGTCGCGCCCGCGAGCGCCGGGTAGACGGCCGCGATCGGCCGGCCCGCATCCGCAGCCGAGGTCGCGACGGCGAGCTGAAGACGCGGGTGGCCCAGCACGAGGCGTACCGCCTCAATGCCCGCGTACCCCGCAGCACCTACGATCGCGACATCGACCATGACGCCTCCCGACGAACGAGTGTCGAGTGCGTAGTCTATCCGTTGTTTCGCATAGAGGTCAAGTTCTATGCGTCAATAGTGCAATCTATGCGGCCATTCGGTTCTGAAACCGTATTCGCCCAGCTGGAAGGTGCGCCGCGACTTATCCTCGCAGCTCGGCACCTACGGCGCCGCACACTTTGCGTACGAGTCGCTCGTGCGTGGCGTCGACCTCCTCGGCCGTGAGGGTGCGATCGGGCGCCCGGTACACGAGTTCGAACGCGAGCGACTTGCGGCCCTCCCCTACACCTTCCCCGCGGTAGACGTCGAACAACCGGACCGACGCCAGCAGCTTGCCGCCGGCCGAGCGGATCGCCTGCTCGACGCGCTCTGCCGACACGTCCTCGGCGACCACGAGGGCGACGTCGAGTTCGACGCCGGGGAAACGCGGTACGTCGGCGTAGGGCTTCACGTCCTTGGCGCCGCGGACGAGCGGCGCGAGGGCGAGCTCGAACGCGGTCACGGGCGCCTCGGCCTCGTACGCGTCGAGCACGAGCGGGTGCACCTCGCCGAGCCACCCCACGACCTCGCCGCCGACGAGCACATCGGCAGCCCGGCCGGGCTGCAGGTGCGGGTGCTCGGCAGCCCGAACCTTGAAGCGGTCGAGCCCGAGCGCCGACGCGAGGTTCTCGAGCACGCCCTTGCCGTCGAAGAAGTCGAGCTGCTCGGCGGGTTCGTTCCACGCGGGACGGTGCCAGGAGCCCGCGAGCACGCCGGCCACCATCGTGCGCTCCTTGGGCTGCTTGCGGCCCTCGGCGGTGCGGAAGGCGGAGCCGATCTCGTAGAGGTGGACGTCGGCCACGCCTCGGCGCTGGTTGTACGAGACGCTGCGCAGCAGCCCCGGCAGGAGCGAGCGGCGCAGCACGGACTGCTCGGCGGACATGGGGTTGAGGAGCTCGACGACCACCTCGTCCTCGGGAATCTCGTGGCGCAGCCGCTCCAGGTCGACGGGATCGGTGAACGAGTAGGTCATGGTCTCGTTCAGCCCGGACGCGCGGAGCGTCTCGCCGACGCGCTCGCGCCACGACTGCTCCCGGGTCAGGCCACCGACGCGTCCGCGTCCCGCCGGCAGCGTCGACTCGACCCGCTCCATGCCCCAGATGCGCAGGACCTCCTCAATCAGGTCGATCTCGCGCTCGAGATCGGGACGGAACGTCGGGACGACGACCTCGAGCACGCCGTCCGCCCCCGTCACGGAGCAGCCGAGACGAGTCAGGATCGCGCCCGCCTCCTCGGCGCTGATGGCCGAGCCGATGATCGCGTTCAGGCGCTCCATGCGCAGCGTCAGTCGCCGTTCGGCCGCCGGCGCCGGATACGCGTCCACGACGCCGGGCGCGACCTCTCCGCCCGCGAGTTCCGCCATGAGCGCGGCGGCCCGATCGAGCGCAGCGACGCATGCGGCGCGGTCGACGCCCTTCTCGAAGCGTGACGACGCCTCCGAGAACAGCCCCAGCCGACGGCTGGTGCGCGAGATCGACGCCGGGTCGAAGCACGCCGACTCGAGCAGGATGTTGACGGTCCCGTCGTGCACCTCGGTGGACTCCCCACCCATCACGCCCGCGAGCGCGACCGGCCCGGTCGGGTCGGTGATGAGCAGGGTGTCGTCGGTCAGCTCTCGCTCCATGCCGTCGAGCGTGGTGAGCTTCTCGCCCGTCGCCGCGTGTCGTACGCCGATCACGATGCTCCCGCTCGAGTCCTTGCCGAGCAGGTCGGCGTCGAACGCGTGCAGTGGCTGACCCAGCTCGAACATCACGTAGTTGGTGATGTCGACGACGTTGGAGATCGACCGCGCTCCGGAGGCCGCGACGCGCTCGGCGAGCCACTCGGGGGACGGCCCGATCTTCACGTTGCGGATGAGACGCGCTGTGTAGCGCGGGCACAGCTCGGGATCGGCGATCTCGACCCGCACCGAGTCCGAGATCGGCGCGCCCTGCTCGGCGGGGCTGGAGCCGGGGGTCTTCGCGGGGCGGTCGAAGACGGCACCGACCTCGCGCGCGACACCGGTGACCGAGAGGCAGTCCGGACGGTTGGGGGTGATCTCGAGCTCGAGTATGGTGTCCGACAGGCCCTGGTACTCGGCGAAGGGGACGCCCACCGGCGCCTCGGCGGGCAGGATCATGAGCCCGTCGTGGTCGCTGCCGATGCCGAGCTCCGCCGCCGAGCAGTTCATGCCGCGGCTCTCGACCCCGCGCAGCTTCGCCTTCTTGATCGTCATGCCGTTGGGGAGCGTGGCGCCCACGAGCGCGACCGGCACCTTGTCGCCCGCCTCGAAGTTCTGCGCCCCGCACACGATCTGGAGCGGCTCGTCGCCGCCCACGTCCACGGTGGTCACCCACAGCTTGTCGGCCTCGGGGTGGCGCTCCTTGGCGACGATGAGCCCGACGACCACGCCGTCGAGCGCCGCGCCGGCCGAACGCACGGCCTCGACCGCGGTGCCGGTCAGGTCGAGACGGTCGACGAGCTCGTCGACGGGAACGGGGACCTCGACGAGTTCCTTGAGCCACTTGAGCGAAACGAGCATCTTCTCTCGCGTCCTTTCGCGGTACGGTCGGTCGTCGCGGGCGCGCCCGCGGGGAGGGATCAGAACTGGCGCAGGAAGCGCATGTCGCCTTCGAGCAGGATGCGCAGGTCCGGGATGTTGTACTTAAGGGCCGCGATGCGCTCGACGCCCATGCCGAACGCGAAGCCCGAGTACTTCTCGGGGTCGATTCCGGCGTAGCCGAAGACGTTAGGGTCGACCATGCCGCAGCCCAGGATCTCGAGCCACCCCGTGCCCTTGCAGAAGCGACAGCCGCTTCCGCCACAGATCCCGCAGGAGACGTCGACCTCGGCCGAGGGCTCGGTGAACGGGAAGAAGTGCGGGCGGAACCGCGTCACGCGGTCCTTGCCGAATATCTCGCGGCACACGTGCTCGAGGGTGCCCTTGAGGTCGCCGAACGTGATTCCCTCGTCCACGACCAGGCCCTCGATCTGCGTGAACTGTGGCAGATGGCTCGGGTCGGCGATGTCTCGGCGGTAGACCTTCCCAGGGGCCAGCACGTAGATAGGCGGCTTCTGCTTCTCCATGACGCGCATCTGGACGGGACTGGTGTGCGTCCTGAGCAGCACGTCACTCTCGCCCTCGACGACCGCGCGCTC
>CAZXWK010000033.1:0-28210 GCA_964644675.1 uncultured Eubacteriales bacterium
TTCGACTCGGTCGCCGCGATCTGCGGCATCGCCGACGACGCGCGCTACGAGGGCGAGGCCGCCATCCTGCTCGAGGCGGCGGCGGACGCCGACGCGAACGGCGCCTACGAGTTCGCGCTGCGCGCGGTCGGCGACGCGCCCGGGACGCCCGCGGATGCGGGCCGGGGGCTGCACCGGCCGCTCACCGACGCCTCGCTGCCGCTGACCATCGACCCCGCCCCGGTGCTCTCGGCGATACTCGACGACATCGCAGGTGAGATACCCATTGGGGTAATCTCGGCGCGCTTCCACCACGCGGTTGTGCGGTGTATAGTCGCTGTCAGTGCGCTCGCCGCCGAGCGTGCCGAGACGAGCTCTGTCGCCCTTGCCGGAGGAGTGTTCATGAACCGGCTCGTTCTCGGTGGAGCGGTGCGCGAGCTCGCGCAGGCCGGCCTCACACCCCTGACCCACGTGAGGCTGCCCGTCAACGATGGCGCCGTCTCGTTTGGACAAGCTGTCGCTGCATGGGCGCAACGGCACAGGATTTGATGCGCCTAGCACGCGCACAGCCCGGCAGCTGCGTCAGATAGGAAGGTTTGCCCATGTGTCTCGCTATCCCTGCTCGCATCAAGACCATCGAAGAGAACCGCATGGCGGTTGTCGACATCATGGGAGTTACGCGCAAGGTCTCGCTCGACCTGGTGCCTGAGGCCGTCGTCGAGGACTACGTGCTGGTGCACGCGGGCTTCGCCCTCCAGGTGGTCGACGAGGAGTTCGCGAACGAGACGCTCGAGCTGCTCAAGACGCTTCCGTTCTTCGAGGACGAGGCTGGGCTGGACGCCGTTCTCGAAGGGGCGTAGCCCCGATGGACCTTTCCGCGTTCCGAGACCCCACGATCGCCCGGGGCCTGATCGAGGCCATCACCGACACCGCCTCCAAGCTAGGGCGGCAGGTCAAGATCATGGAGGTGTGCGGCACGCACACCGTGGCGATCGCGAAGAACGGTTTGCGCGCCGTCATGCCGGAGAACGTCACGCTCCTCTCGGGTCCCGGCTGTCCCGTGTGCGTCACCGCCAACGAGGACATCGACGTCGCCATCGAGCTCGCCCGCCAGCCCGACGTGATCGTCACCACCTTCGGCGACATGATGAAGGTACCGGGCAGCTACTCTTCACTCTCGAAGGAGAAGGCCGAGGGCCGCGACGTCCGCATCGTCTACTCCCCGCTCGACGCGCTCTCGCTCGCCCAAAAGGAGCCGACCAAGCAGGTCGTGTTCGTGGGCGTCGGCTTCGAGACCACCGTGCCGCTGATCGCCGCGGCGATCCTGCGCGCGCAAGAGGCCGGCATCGAGAACTTCAGCGTGTTCGCCGCGCACAAGACCGTGCCCGCCGCGCTTGAGGCGCTCGTCAACGACCCGGACGTGCAGATCGACGCGTTCATCCTTCCGGGCCACGTCTCGACCATCATCGGCCAGGAGCCCTACGAGTTCCTTGCCGAGAACTACCACGTTCCCGGCGTCATCACCGGTTTCGAGCCGGTCGACGTGCTCCAGGGCGTCTACATGATCCTCAAGCAGCTCGAAGAGGGCCGCTCCGAGATCGAGATCGCGTATCACCGCGGCGTCATGCCCGAGGGCAACCCCACCGCACGCAAGCTCGTCGAGCAGGTCTTCGAGCCCATCGACGCCGACTGGCGCGGCATCGGGGTCATCCCCGGCACCGGCCTGGGCATCCGCAAGGAGTTCTCGGCATACGACGCGACCGTGCGCATCCCGGTCACCCCACCTGAGCCGCGCGAGATCAAGGGCTGCCAGTGCGGCGAGGTGCTGCGCGGCATCACCCTGCCGTTCGAGTGCAAGCTCTTCGGCAAGGGCTGCACGCCCGAGCACCCGATCGGCCCGTGCATGGTCTCCTCGGAGGGCAGCTGCGCGGCCTACTACCGCTTCACCGACTACGGGAAGGCATAGAGACGCATGCGCGCTGATCGCATCCTCCTGGCTCACGGTTCCGGCGGCACGATGATGCGCGAGCTCATCGACGAGGTCTTCGTCGAGGGGTTCTCGGAGGAGGCGCTCAAGCGCCTCGACGACGCCGCATCCCTGCCCTTCCCCGGCTCGCGCCTCGCGATGTCGACCGACACCTACGTCGTGCATCCGCTGTTCTTCCCGGGCGGCGACATCGGACGCCTCGCCGTGTGCGGCACCGTCAACGACGTCGCCACGAGCGGCGCGAAGCCGCTGTATCTGAGCGTCGGCTTCGTACTCGAAGAGGGCTTCCCGGTCGAGGACCTCAAGAAGATCCTCGTCTCGATGCGCGACGCCGCACGCGAGGCGGGCGTGCACATCGTCACCGGTGACACCAAGGTCGTCGAGAAGGGCCACGGCGACGGCTGCTTCATCAACACGGCCGGCGTGGGCGTGCTCGCAGAGGGCGTCGAGCTGTCGGGCTCGTTCTGCAAGCCCGGCGACAAGGTTCTGCTCTCGGGCACGCTCGGCGACCACGGCATCGCGATCGTCTCGACGCGCGAGGGCCTCGAGTTCGAGACGAGCATCGAGTCCGACGCCGCCCCGCTCAACGCGCTCATCGCCAACGTGCTCGCCGCTGCGCCCGACGCGCGCTGCTTCCGCGACCCCACGCGCGGCGGCCTGTCCTCGACGCTGAACGAACTCGCCGACGCGAGCGGCGTCTCGATCACGGTGCAGGAGACGGCGGTCCCCGTACGCCCGCAGGTGCGTGGCGCGAGCGAGATGCTCGGCTACGACGTCTTCCAGGTCGCCAACGAGGGCAAGATGGTCGCCATCGTCCCCGCCGAGCAGGCCGAGGCCGCGCTCGCCGCGATGAAGGCGTCGCCGTACGGCGAGGACGCCGCGATCATCGGCGACGTCGCCGAGGGGCCGGCTGGCAAGGTGTACGTCTTCACGTCGTTCGGCGCGACTCGAATCATGGACATGCTCGTGGGAGAGCAGCTGCCGAGAATCTGCTAGGCATCTCACTCGCGTCCCCGGATTCGGGGCGGTGGGTGTCATGCTCAAACATACTCGAAGGACCGCCCCCCAATGGGCGGTCCTTCTGCGTAACTGCGCGTGACACCCACCGCCCCGAAGCCTTCCTCGCGCCCCCGCCTCGCAGCCCCCACCACGCCTCAAGACCTCCATGCCCCCCGTCACGCCCCGCACCCTTTGGTAGACTCTCCCTCATGACTCCTGACGCTCCTGTATCCGCACGAGAGAACCGGCTGGGGCTGCTGCGCGTCGCGGCGGCGGGGCTCATCTGGGGGACCATCCCGCTCGTGCTGAGGGCGGCGGACGGCGCCTCGGTCATCAAGGTCTTCTATCGGGTGTTCTTCGCGGGCGTCGGCATTCTGATCTGGATGCTCGCGACGCGCACCTTCGACCAGGTCACGGGGTTGTCTCGGCGAAAGTTGGGGCAGGTCGCGGCGCAGGGCGTGCTGCTGACGGTGAACTGGGTGCTGTTCCTGTCGGCGCTGGATCGCACCACGGTCGCCACGGCGGAGCTGCTCGGCTACACGGGGCCGGTGTTCGTGGCAGCACTCGCGCCGTTCGTAACCGGCGAGCGGTTCGACCGCCGAATCTTCGTGCCGCTCGCGCTCTCGCTCGGCGGCATCGCGGTGATCCTCGTGCCGCAGGGGCTGCGTGTCTCGAGCCCGACCGAGATGCTGGGAGCCGGACTGGCGTTCCTCTCGGCGCTGACCTACGCGGGGCTGCTGCTACGCAGCAAGAAGATCCTGCGCGGCATCTCGGGCATGGCGCTCATGATGGTCGAGTACACCGTCGCGAGCGCGCTGCTGCTGCCGTTCGCGATCGTGCTCTACATGCGCGGGCAGGGTCCGACCGGCCCGCAGGCGTACGCCGCGCTGCTCACGCTCGGACTGGTGCAGACGGCGTTCGCCGGCGTGATCTTCCTGGGCGGCCTGCGGCGCGTGCGGACCGACCATGCGGCCGTGCTCACGTACGCCGAGCCGGTCTCGGCGGTCGTCTTCGCGGCGCTGTTCCTGGGCGAGGCGCTCACGGCATGGACGCTCGCCGGCGGGGCGATGGTGGTCGCCGGCGGGCTCGTCGTCGCGCGCCTCACGCCGGCGGCCGAGCTCGAGCCGACGCCGCTCGAGATGGCCGGCGTCGAGCCGGAACCCGAGCCCGACCAGCGGTAATCCCCGCGCTGGCGCTTGGGGCATATACCACCTTGGCCGACCAACCCGTCCGAAAGCCGGAGGCACCGATGGACAGCCTGGCTCGACTGCTCGAACTCGACGCGATTCAACGGCTCCGTCGCCGAGACGCGACGCTGTTCGGCCCCGGCCCCGCCGACGTCTCGCTCGCCGAGCAGAGCATGGGCTGGACCGACCTCGCCGAGCGCGGGCCGTCAGTGATCGCCGAGCTACACCGCCTCGCGCTCGAGGCAGCCGAGGCCGGCATCACCGACGTCGTGCTGCTGGGGATGGGCGGCTCTTCGCTCGCGTCGCTCGTGATCTCTTCGGTGTTGGGCGAGTCGGGCTCAGCGACGCTGCACGTGCTCGACACGACTGCGCCGCGAACCGTGGACCGCCTGCTCGCCGAGCTCGATCCGGCCACGACGTGGTACCTGGTCGCCAGCAAGTCGGGCGGGACCATCGAGCCGCTCTCTCTCTACGCGGTGTTCCGAGACGTCGCGGACGGGGCTCTGGGCCGTACCGAGGCCGGCTCGCACTTCATCGCGATCACCGACCCCGGCTCCGGGCTCGAGGGCCTCGCGACCTCCGAGGGCTTCCGCACGCTCGTCGCCTCGCCGCGCACCGTGGGCGGCCGCTTCTCGGCCCTGTCGGTCTTCGGGCTGGTGCCCGCCGCGATCACCGGCATCGACGCGGACGCGCTCCTCGAGCGCGGGCGCGCGATGGAGCAGGCGTGCTCGCTCCCCCCCGCCGAGAACCCCGCCGTCGCGCTCGCCGCCTTCATCGCCGACTCGCAAGCAGCCGGCCGAGACAAGCTCACCGTCGTCGCCTCTCTGCCGCTCGCGACCTTCGGGCTGTGGGTCGAGCAGCTCGTCGCCGAGTCCCTCGGCAAGGAGGGCACCGGCATCGTACCGGTCGTGGAGCTCGCCGAGGACCTGCCGCACGGCTACGGGCCGGACCGGGCGGTCGCGGTCGTGCGCCTCGAAGCCGACCAGCGCCTCGCCGAGTGGGTCGACACCCTTCGCGCCGACGCCCCTGTCATCGAGCTCGTGCTCCGCGATGGCTACGACGTCGCCGCGGAGTTCGTGCGCTGGGAGCACGCGGTCGCCTTGCTGGGACCGCTCTTGGGCGTCAACCCGTTCGGCCAGCCCAACGTGCAGGCAGCCAAGGATGCCACGAACGCCGTGCTCGAGGGACGGCTCGCCGCCCCCGATGCCGCGGCGTGCACGCCGGAGGGCGCGGCGTTCGCGTTCGCGGGCACGCTCGGAACGCCCGACCATGCGGAGGCGTCGCTCTCGACGGCGCTCGGGCACGCCATCGGCGCGCTTCGCGAGCGCGACTACCTCGCGGTACTCGCCTACCTGCCGGACGACGCCGACCTGCTCGAGCCGCTCGTCTCGGCGGTGCCACCGGTGAGCGCGATGCTCGGCAGAGCCGTCACGCTCGAGCTCGGCCCGCGTTACCTTCACTCAACCGGCCAGCTGCACAAGGGCGGCCCCAATACGGGCGTCTTCGTCGTGCTGACCACCCGCGACGCGGCCGACGCGCCGGTGCCCGGCCGGCCGTGGGGACTGCGGACGCTGCACCGCTCGCAGGCCGAGGGTGACCTCGCTACGCTCGTCTCGGCGGGGCGCAGGGTGCTGTGGGTCGACCTTCCCGACGCGTCGCACGACGCGGTCGAGTCGTTCGCGCACGCGCTCATGAGCGCGTCCGGGGTGGTCTGGGAGGAGTAGCGCCCGCTGCGCGCTAGCGCACGCGCTCGCCGATCTCGTCGAGCCACACGATCGTGAAGACCGGCTCGGTGTCCTCGGCGAGGTCGAGGATCGCGACGCTGCAGCTAGGCATCGAACGGCGCTGCGAAGCGGATCCGGGGTTGAGCACCAGTGTGCTGCCCTGCCACATCTCGCCGGGGCGATGACTGTGGCCGCGTACCACGATGTCGACGCCGTCGGGCACGGGTCCCAGGTCGCCGTAGTCGTGGATCACGAGGATGTCGGTGCCGTCGATCGTGAGTCGCGCGAGTCCTTCCAGCTGGAATCCCGGCACCTGGTAGTCGCAGTTGCCGAGCACCGCGGTGACCGGCGCGATCGCCCCGAGCTCGTACAGGACGTCCGGGTCGCCACCGATGTCGCCGGCGTGCAGGATCCGCGAGACGCCCGCGCTCTCGAGTGCGGTCACCGCGCGCGGGTCGAGCCAGCCGTGCGTGTCCGAGATGAGCCCGACCCGCGTGGCCGCCATCGCTAGAGTCCGAGCGCCTTCTTCAGCGCCGGCACGCGGCGCCGCGACACCGGGATCTGGGTCGCGGCCGAATCGGCGAGCGTCAGCAGCAGCGTCCCGCCGTACATCGGGACCACCTCTTTGACCCGCGCGAGGTTGACCAGGTAGCGGCGGTGGATCCGGAAGAAGCCGACCGGCTCGAGCTTGGCCTCGAGCTGGGCGAGCGAGATGGTGGAGAGGTAGCGGTCCGCCTCGGTGTAGAGGTAGCTGTAGTCGTCTTTGGCCATCACGTAGAGAATGTCCTCTACGCTGACGAGCAGCTTCTTGCCCGCCTTCTCCACGGGGATGCGCTCGACGCGCGCGGGTGCCTGCTCGGCCACCGGCTCGAGGCGCGTCACGGCCAGCTTGAGCCGCTCGAGCTCGACGGGCTTGACCAGGTAGTCGGTCGCCTTGACCTCGAACGCCTTGACCGCGTGCTCGCTGTGGGCCGTCACGAAGATGATCGCGGGAGGCCGGGAGAGGCCACTCAGCACCTCGGCGAGCTGGACGCCGGACAGCCCCGGCATCTGGATGTCGAGGAAGATGACGTCGTAAGGGATGGCTTTGATGAGCTGCAGCGCCTCCACGGCGTTGCCGGCCTCGCCGACGATCTCGACTCCGCCCGCCTCGCCCAAGAGATAGCGCAACTCCGAGCGGGCCGGAGCCTCGTCGTCGACCACGAGCGCCTTGAGCATCCCGCCTCCCTCAGCCGTTCTCGGCCACCCCTGCTAGGACCAGCGTCACGACGGTCCCTTCGCCCTCGGCGCTTTGCACGTGGACTCCGGAGCCGGGACCGTAGTGTCCCTTCAGTCTATCGTCCACGTTCTTGAGCGCAATCCCGAGGCCCTTGGTCGACCCCGCCTCGAGCACGTGCGGGAGCCGCTCCGCCGAGATGCCCACCCCGTCGTCGGCGACCATGATCCGGCAGTCCTCGCCTTCGCAGGCCGAGGAGAGCCGGACGGTGAGCGGCCCCGAAGTGCGCATCCCGTGCGAGATGGCGTTCTCGACGAGCGGCTGCACGATGAACGCCGGCACGAGCAGCGACATGAGCGCGGGGTCGAGCGCCTCCTCGACGACGACGCGGTCGCCAAAGCGAGCGATCTCGAACGTGAGGTAGCGGTGCGTCTGCTCGATCTCCATTTCGAGAGAGATGAGTTCGTCACCGGTCTCGAGCGTGCGCCGGTAGAACGCGGCGAACTCCCGGAGCAACTCGCGTGCGCGCGCGGGGTCGGTGCGGATGAGCGATGCGATCGTGTTGATGGTGTTGAAGAGGAAGTGCGGGTTGATCTGGGCCTGCAGCGCCTTGAGCTCCATGCGCGTCGCGAGCTCCGTCTGCCGTTCGAGCTCCGAGAGCTCGAGCTGGGTCGAGAGCACCTTGGCGAGGCCCTCGGCCATCGCGACCTGGGTCTCGTTGAGACGGCGCGGCGTCGTGTAGTAGAACTTGAGGGTCCCGGCGGGCCTCCCGCGCATCTCGAGCGGCACGACGATGGCCGCCTTGAGCAGGCAGTCCTTGCGAGGGCAGCCGATCTCTTCCTTGGTGGCGAGGACGCGGTGCTCGCCGGTCTCGAGCGACTCCATCGTCGCCCGCGTGATGATCGGGCCGCCCACCGAGTGGTGGTCCTGCCCGACCCCCGCGAACCCGAGCACGCGGTCGGTGTCGGTGATGGCGACCGCGGCGGCCTCGGTCTCGGCGAGCACGATGCGGCAGACTTCCTGTGCGCTCTCCTCGGTCAGGCCCTGGCGCATGAACGTCATCGCCTCGTTGGCGATCTCGAGGATCTTGTGGGACTGCAGCGCGCGCACATGGTCGGGGCGCGTCGCGAACCGGGCGATGACCAGCGCAAGCCCCACGGCGACCAGGCCCGCGAGCGCGGCGAGGGTGATCCAGCGCGAGACGGTGACGTCCCAGATGCTCCAGATGGTGACGCCGGACAGGACGACGAGCGCGACGACCAGGACGACGTCGATCAGCGTGCTCCGGTTGTCCTTCACGCGCCCTCACCTCCCCCGTCGACCTCGCGGCTCGCGAAGGCGTACGCTTCCTCGACCTCGCGCAGGCCCGCCGCCTCGTAGAGTGCGCGCGAGGCGCGGTTCGACGCCTGCGTGCACAGCGAGAGCGTGGACGCGTCCGCATCCCGGGCCCACTGGGCCGCCTCGGCCAGCAGGGCGCGCCCGATGCCCCGGCGCCGGTACGCCGGCGTCGTCGCGAGCCTGGTGAGCGTCGCGGCCCCCCTGCTCACGGTCGTCATAGTGTAGCCGATGAGCGTCCCACCGGCCGTCTCGGCCAGCGCCAGGCGTTCGTGGGCAAGGAAGGCGATCAGGTCGGGCTCGGTCCAGCGCCAGAAGTCGTCGAAGCACTCGGCGTCGAGGCGTGCGAGCGCGGTCGTGTCGGCCGCGGAGCCCTCCCGGATGCACACGTCGTCGGGCACGGGCACGGCCGCGACGTCGCCGGGCGCGCCCTGGACCGCGACGATGCGCTCGCGCACGCGCATGCCGGCGGCGAGGTACGGCGCGAGCAGCGACTCGGGCACGAGCGGCGAGAGCACGCTCGCCAGCCCCTGCTCGGCGGCGACAGCGACGGCGTCGGCTACGAAGTCGTCGACGCGCGTCTCCGCGCACCACAGCCCGCGGATGGCCAGCACGTCGAGGTGCGCCTTCCAGCGGCCCAAGAGCGCGGCGTCGCCGCGGTCGGTCACCCGCAGCGCCCAGGGTGCCGCCTCGAGATAGCCCGCCAGCTCGTCAGGGCTGCGCATGAGCCGGTCCGCCCGCACCGCCGGCCAGACCAGAGCGCGCTCTCGCGCGGTCGCCTGCCGAATGGCCTCGGTCACCGTCCGAACACCCCGAGTTCGCTCGCCCCGAGGACGAGCCCCACGAAGAGCAGCATGACGGCGAACGACAGCCGGATGGTCTTGTCGGCCGCGCCGAGCGTGAGCCGGGCGCCGAGCCACGCGCCCGGGACGACACCGGCGATGAGCGCGAGCGAGATCGCCCAGTCGATGTGGCCGAGGAACGCGTGCGTGATGGTGCCGGGCACGGCGAGGATGCCGATCGCGACGAGCGACGTGCCGATCGCGCGCTTGATGGGGAAGCCGAGCCACCGCGTGAGCATCGGGACGAGGATGAACCCCCCACCCAGCCCCAGGAAGCCGGCGTAGAGGCCGGTCATCGCGCCGATGAGCCCGAGCTTGAGGAGCGACGGCGCGGCGGGCACGTCGGGAGTCTCGGCGGGATCGCCTGCGGCGTCGAAGGCCTCGCGCTCCTCTCCCCCCTCGAGGCCGACGCGCGGCGGGCGGATGACCTGAAGTGCCATGTCGGCCGCGGTGTAGAGGATCAGCGCCGCCGTCGCCAGAAGCACCACCGTCCCACCGACGTACCTGGTCGCCAGAGCGCCCAGCACCGCGAACGCGGAGCCGGTGATGCCGCACACGAGCCCGGAGCGCAGGTCTGCCGAGCCCCGCTTCAGGTAGTTGTACGAGCCGGTGATCGCGCTGGGGATGATGACCGGCAGCGGCGTCCCGACCGCCACGAGTGCCGGAGCCTGCAGCAGCAACCGAATGGCCGGCGTCGTGATGATGCCGCCGCCGATTCCGAACGCGCCCGACAGCAGGCCCGACACGAACCCGATGCCCACCGTGAGGAGCAGTCTCGGCATGCGGATCCGTTCGCTCGGGCTAGTTGCCCGGCACCACGGGGAAGCGACCGGTGATGGCCGTGCGATCCATGCGACGCTCGCCCGTGAAGAGCGACTTCAGGGCGATGTCGTCCCACAGCCCTTCCATCAGGATCGGCCAGCGCCGCTGGAACTCGAAGTAGTTCTGGCAGTTCTCGCGCGCGTACTTCCCCGCGTCGCCGGTGCCGTGGAGCGCCAGCTGGAAGTAGGCGCCCTTCTCGGGCCGTGCGAGCGAGCGCAGGAGCGAGGTCAGGCTGGAGCGCCAGCCGACCGAGGAGTCGATGAAGGGTCCCGGGTAGGGCATCATCGAGCGCGGTGTCACCTGGCGCAGATCCACCTGAGACTTCGCGAACTCGATCTTGCGGTGCTCGTAGATGAACCGGTAGACGTCCTGGCGGAAACGCGTCGCCTCCGAGACGGGCTCGGGCGGCTGATGGACGACGCACCACTCGTCGTCGAGGTAGACGCCGCCGCCGTGCATGCGCGCGTTGATGACGTAGTCGATGTCCTCGCCGCGCAGGACCCACGGGTCGAACGAGACGTTGGAGAACATGTCGCGGTGCAGGGCGAGGATGCCGCCGAACGCGACGGGGGTCGCCTGGATCCTCGGCGGCTTGCTCACCACGGACAGCGCCTGGTTGTAGGAGTCGCGCTGACGCCAGAACATGTCGGTCCAGTGGGCCTCGTCGTGGCTCTGCCACTGGCCGTTCGAGTCGGTGTAGTAGCCGGTCTTCGCGAGCAGGGTCGCGCCGTCCTCGAACTTCGCCCCCAGTCCGTACAGGGCGGTGTGCAGGAAGTCCGACGTGGTCACGACCTCGTCGTCGTCGATGAACACGACCGCTTCGTGGCCCAGGACCGCCGCCGCCATGAGCCCGACGTTGCGCACGGCCCCGTAGCCCTTGAGCGTGACGCCGTCGATCATGTCGGCGAACTCGAGCTGCTCGAGGCGACGGTGGAGGCTTCCCAGTTCGGCGGGACCGAAGACGAACGCGTCGAGATCGGGGAAGTCGGCGACGATCTCGCGGACCTTGTCCTCGGCGCGATGCTCGATCGACTCGTCGGTGACCGCGACGATAATCACGACGCGGCCGAGATCGCGAACCTTCTGAAGCGAGTGCAGCAGGTCGGGCAGGGTGCCGTCCTGATCGATCGGAGTGGGGTGGTCGTAGACGATCGACAGGTCGTCGACCGGGGTCACGGCGGTACGTCCCCGCTTCGATTTCGGCTTCGTCCAGAAGGTCGGGATGATGACGACGGGTTCCACGAGTGCGAGCGCTCCCTTGCCGGTGACAGTGCCCGACCCCCATGAGGTCGCGGCGACCCGCGTTCGGGCCCCGTACATGATACCGCTACCGGCCCGCGGTCGCCTGTGCGCGAATACCGCCGGCCGCGCTGGCGTCAGGCGCGGCCGCCACAGCGGATGTTGAGCGGCTCCCCGCACGCGGCGCACGCCCCCGCGGGGCCGACCGACTCGGCGAGTGAAGCGAATCCGCGACGGTTCACCGCGACGGTTCCGCACCCGGGACAGACGGTGTCCTCGCCGCCCGGCACGTCGACATTGCCCAGGTAGACGAAGCGCAGTCCCTCCTCGGCCCCGATCTCGCGCGCACGGCGCAGCGTCTCGACCGGCGTCATGGGCACGTCCGCGAACTCGAGGTAGGGCACGAACCGCGTGACGTGCCACGGCGTGTCCGGCCCCACGTCGTTCGCGATCCAGTGCGCGATGGAGCGCAGCTCGGCCTCCGAGTCGTTGACGGTGGGGACCACGTTGGTGACGCACTCGACGTGCATCCCGTGCACGCGCCGCGCCCTCACCGCCGCCTCACGCACGGCTTCCGGATGACGGACGTGGCACAGCCGACGGAACGGCTCCTCCGAGAACCCCTTGATGTCCACGCGCCACACGTCGGTCGTCTCGGCGAAGAGGTCGAGGCCCTCGGGCGTGACGTAGCCGTTGGTGACCATCACGGTGAACAGCCCGGCTTCGTGCGCGAGCCGCCCGACATCGAGCACCCACTCGAGCCAGATCACCGGCTCGTTGTAGGTGAACGCGATGCCCGCCGAGCCGGCATCGAGCGCGGTCCCGACCGCCTCGGCGGGGCTCACGTACCTGAGCGGCACCGAGCCGTCGTCGCCCTTGGGCCGCGAGATCTGCCAGTTCTGGCAGTGCCCGCACCTCATGGAGCACCCCACCGAGCCGAACGACAGCACGTGCGTGCCCGGGCAGTAGTGGAACACCGGCTTCTTCTCGATGGGGTCGTTCGCGATCGAGCTCACGAGCCCGTATGTGAGCGCGCGCAACCGGCCGTCCGCGACCCCGCGCGCTCCGCACCAGCCCACGCCTCCCTCGGCGATGAGGCATGCGTGCGGACACAGGCCGCAGCGGACCCGGTCACCTTCGGTCGTGCCGAGCAGGGCGTCGTGCGGTTCCGAGCCGGCTACCGGCGGAACCGCTCCGGGATCGTGGTGTTCGCTCGAGGACATGGGGGCGCCTCCTCGGCGGGGCTGAAACGGGCCGTCCCTCTGTCCATACCCGCTTGCGCGCGACGCGGGGCGAGCCGCCCTTGCAGCGTCGCCGATCAGCCCGCGGCGAGCTCCACGCGATCCCGGCCCGCCCGCTTCGCGCGATAGAGCGCCGCGTCCGCCGCCGAGACGAGCGCCTCGGCGTCGGGGTTCGTCTCGCCGATCGACGCGACGCCGATCGACACGGTCGCCGAGACGGTCCCGCCCTCGACCGACAGGCCGAGCCCGTCGAGCGCGAGGCGGATCTTCTCGGCGACGACCCAGGCCTCGGTCTTGGCGGTGCCGGGCAACAGCACCGAGAACTCGTCGCCTCCGTAGCGCGCGGCAAAGTCGCTGACCCGCAGCACTTCGCGCAGCGTCTCGCCCAGCTGGCCGAGGATCGCGTCGCCTACCTGGTGGCCGTAGCGGTCGTTCACGTCCTTGAACGCGTCGAGGTCGATCATGGCGAGCGAGAGATCGAGCCCGTAGCGGGTGGCCCGTGCGGTCTCCTCGGCGAGGCGGCGGTCGAAGGCGCGGCGATTGCCCAGACCGGTGAGCTCGTCGACGAGCGCCGACTGCTCGAGCGTCTCGCGCTCGCGTTGCATGAGCTTGCGCTGGAGCGGGAAGCACATCTCCCAGCTCGAGTCGCCAAGGCAGATCGCAGCGGCGTGCGCGACGCAGGTCTCGTAGCCGCACGCGCCACAGTCGAGCGTCTCGGAGCGGCTGAGGAACTCACCGGTGGCGAGGACCGCGTCGATCTCCTCGGAGGTCGGCACGCGAGTGAGCGTGGGCTGGGCCGAGAAGGAACGGCGCAGGTCGATCTTGGGCAGCGCACCGAGGAAGCTGCGGCTGTCGACCGGCGGTGGAGCCTGGCGCTCGCGCTCGGCGACGACGAGGTTGCGCTTCGCGAACACCGACAGGTCGCTGTTGACGGTGGGGCCGTCGACGCAGCCCTCGCAGTTGAGCATGTCGACGACGTGCGGCGCGGTCTCGCCCCGCACGATGGCCTGAAGCAGCCGGTCGAGATCGGCGAGCCCGCGGACGGCCACCAGGTCCCGGTCGGTCATGTCGCGCTCGGCGAGCGTGCGCCGCGGGAAGCCGTCGGTCAGCGAGATGTCCTTAGGCGGTGCCGGACGGCGCGGGCGGCGCCTCGTGCCGGCCGCCGGCGAGACGGGGTGCTCGGCGATGAGGCGCTTGAGCTCGTCGAATCCGATCGCGGCATCGATGGCGCCAGCGAGCTGAGGCTCGAACGCTTCGTCCTTGCGCGCCCAGCACGGAGCGACGTAGACGACGGCCACATCGACCGGATAGATCGCCTTGACGAGCCGGGCCTGCGCCACGTAGGGCGGCACCACGGTCACGAGCGCGCTGACGAGCTGCGGGTAGAAGCGCCGTACCCACGACACCGCGACCGGGCACGTCGAGCGCAGCCGCGGGAACGAGTCGTCAGCGCGGCCGTGGATGAGTTCGTAGGACTCGGCGACCAGCTCCTCGCCGAGCACCGTGGTCTCGAGCGCGTCGAAGCCCACCTGCTCGAGCGCGTGCTCGACCTGAGCGGTGGTGAGCGGGTACATCGCCGCGACGTGCTCGGTGGCGAGCACCGCGACGACCGGCCGGTCGCCCGCGAGCAGCTCGCGCACGCGCGGCAGGTCGTCTCGCACGGAGTACCCGCCGTTCGAGCACTCGCCCACGCACAGGCCGCACTTCACGCACCGGTCCTCGACGATCTCGACGCTGCCCTCGACCACGCGGATGGCGCGAGCGGGGCAGCGGCGAACGCACCCCCAGCACCAGCTACAGCCGGCCGAGTCGTGCGAGACCAGGAAGGGGGCAGGGGGCTCCGCGGCCCCGTAGGACCGCTCCCGGCTCCGCCGCTCGACGTCCGTCACGCCTCTCCCCCACTCACCGACCGGTGTCGTCGCCCCCGAGCATGTCAGCCAGACCCAGGCGGCGCAATGCGACGAGCAGCGGCAGTCCCAGACCGTACATGACCACCGCCTGTCCGATGGCTACTGCGACGAACCCGAAGAGGTACATCGGCAGCCACCGGCCCTCCAAGTCTATCCCGAGCAGGGGCACCTTGTAGAGTCCGAGCCCCTTGACCAACAGGGGAAGGTAGGCCGGAACGATGAGCGCGTTGCCGAGCACCGGGCCGAGCAGCCCGAGCGCCGTGTTGGAGCGGAACCGCCACGTCCACCACGCCCCGAGGAGGGTTCCGAGCGACCCGAACACCACGTCGAGCAGCGCAAGCGGGCTACCCGTCGAGGCGAAGGCGAACAGGTTCGCGATCACCGAGCCGAGCGTGAGGCCCGGGATGGCGGCCGGCGTGAAGAACGCGACCACGGTGACCGCCTCGCTGACGCGCAGCTGGATCGGACCCCACCCCAGCACGCCGAGGAACTGGACAGTGAGCAGGGTGAGCCCACCGTAGACGGCCGCGATCATGCCAGCTTGGGCGATGCTGCGGGTACGGTTCACGAACGGCCTTCCGGGTGCGGGAGCGGACGCGCGGATTCTAGCACGCGCGGAAGCCGGGCATCGCGAAACCGGGGGCGTGACGACCGTGGGCGAAACGCGTGGAACGCAGGCAGCAGTCTCGAACCCGTGCGGCGTCGGGCGCGCGCCGAAGTGGCGGCGGTCGACCCTACGCGGGCAGGTCGGGCCGCCCGAAGAAGTCGCGCGACGCGAACAGCCCCGTGCTCCCCGCGAGCGCCTGCTTGTCGAGCGCCTCGAAGAGCGCGGCGACGACGCGCGGGTCGTACTTGGTGCCGGTGTCGGCCTCGAGCTCGCGTCGCGCGACCGCGAACGACATGGACTCGCTGTAGGGGCGCTTGCTGGTCATCGCGTCGTAGGAGTCGGCGACATGAAGGATGCGCGCGAGCAGCGGGATCGAGTCGCCGGAGAGGCCGAGCGGGTAGCCCGAACCGTCCCAGCACTCGTGGTGGTGCAGGATGACCGGCGTGAGCGACTTGAGGAACTCGATCTGGTCCACGATCGACGCGCCCAGCTCGGCATGCATCTTCACGTGCTCGAGCTCTTCCGGCGTGAGGCGCGTCGGCTTGAGGAGGATCTCCTCGGGGACGCCGGTCTTGCCGATGTCGTGAAGCAGGCCGGCGAACCGCAGCTGCTCGACGTCCTCGTAGGGCAGCCCCATCTCCTCGCCGATGAGCATGGCGTAGTCCATGACGCGGCTCGAGTGGCCGGACGGCATCCTCTCGCCCGCGTCGAGCGTCGCCGAGAGCGCGGCGATGGTCTTGGCGTAGTCGTCGCGGATGCGACCGAAGAGCGCCGCGCGGCCGAAGGCGGCACCCGCGTGCGCCGCGATGGCCTCGAGCAGCGCACGGTCCTGCGCGCCGTAGCGAACGCCGTCGGAACGCGCGGCGAACAGGTAGCCGATCTCGAGGCTGCCGTGCTCGAGCTCCACGACCGCGGTCGCCCAGTCCTCGCGAAGCGAAGGGCCCTCGCTGACCGACCCGCCAAGCTCGGCGGTCCGCAGCGACTCGAACGGCTGGAGCAGCATGTCGCGCCCGGCGACGTCGCCCAGCACGAACTCGATCTCCCCGCGCGACACCTCGCTCGAGACGACCACGTCGGCGAGGTCTCGGCCGTAGCTCGTCAGAACGAGCCCCCCGATCTCGAAATCGATCGCTCGGCCCAGCACCGAGGTGACGAGCTTCGCGACCCCGTCGATGTCGGTCTGCGCACCGAGAGATGCGGCGAGCTCGTTGAGCTGCGCGTAGCCCGTCATCGCCCGCTCCACCTGGAGCCGCTCGTCCTCGCGCTCGAGCGCGATCGCGATGAAGCGTCCGAACCGGTCCAGACGCGCGACCCGCTCCGGCGGCACCGGCAGCATCGACGCCGGCAGGCGCACCTCGAGCACGCCGAGAACCCGCTGGCCGATGGTGAGGGGCAGCGCGAGCGTGGCGCTCGAGCCGCGACCGCCCGGCGAGACGACGGTACGGCGTGTCGCGGCGGCGCGCCCCGACGCGGTGCCTTCCTGCGGGACCATCGCGCCCACCGGTCCGCGCCACTGTGGCGTGCGCGCGATGACTTGGAGCAGGTGACCGCACGGGCGCAACACCGCGCCGGCTTCGCCGCCCATGAGCGAGACGGCCTCCTCGGCGATGGAGCCGAGCGTGGATTCGTCGAGACGCTCCGTCTCGGCGACCTGCTGGCCCGCCGTGACGAAGAGGCGCAGTTCCTCGACACGCTCGGCGACCGAGACGCGCTCGGCCACGGCGCCGACGACCGTGCGAGCGCTCGAAACGGCGATCTGCAGGTAGCCCTCGGCCTCGCGGCGGGGAACGACGGCGAGCGACTTGATGGCCAGTCGCGCGGACTCCTCGGAGAACCCTCGGTTGAGGAGCTGCTCGTAGAGCCGGCGGCGCTCGCGGGTCGAGGTCACGAAACCGCCGAGCACGACATGGGCGATAGGTGCGTCCTCGTACATGATCGGCGCGACGAGCGTCGGGAGTCCCGAACGGCACACCACGCGAGCCGGGCCCGACGACGGGTCGGGGCACACGTCGAAGCATGTCGACGGGTCGGGACCGGAGGTCTCTGTGCTCAGGTGGCAGTACGCGCACCGCGTGCCACCGGCCAGGACGTCGCACTCCTCGAAGTCCATGACAGTCGCCGAGACCCCCGTCGCCTGGAAAAGGGCGTCGGCGGCGGAGCGCCACTCTGGCGTCGAGAACGCCCTGAGCGCGATGTCTCGAGTAGTTGCGGGCACGGGGATCCTCCAGCGGATGCGCTTGCGAGGAGACTATCGGCCCCCGCCACGTGGTGCTTGAACTACGTGACGGACGTCACAGGCGCCCACGGGGGAGTCTGACCGTGAAGCGAGTGCCCTGGCCGACCTCGCTCGCCACCTCGATACTACCCCCCATGCTGTCAACGATGCTCTGCAGGATGGCGAGCCCGAGCCCGAAGCCGCCCTCACCTGCGGCGCGAGATGCCTCGCTGCGGAAGAAGCGATCGAAGATGTGCGGCAGGTCCTCGGGGGGAATGCCTCGGCCGGAGTCCTCGACGACCACGGTGACCGTCTCGCGTCTGCGGCCCGTGGTCACGCTCACCTTGCCGCCGACCGGCGTGTACTTGGAGGCGTTGTCCAGCAGGATCGAGATCACGTCCTCGATGCGATCGGGGTCGCCCACGACCGAGAGCACCTGGTCGCCGGGGCCCTGGTACTCGAGGTCCTTGTCGATCCAGCGGCCGGCGGTCGCCGCCATCCGCTCGCGTATGAGAGCGTTCAGGTCGAACCGGACCCGCTTGAGCACCAAGCCCTGGTCGGCGTGGAGCAGGTTGAGCAGGTCTCCGGTGAGCCGGGCCATCCTGCGGGACTCGCGGTCGATCGCGTCGATGGACTCCTCGCGCACGACCGGGTCCTCGGCCCCCCACTCGCGCAAGATGCTCGTGTAGCCGCGGATGCCGGCGACCGGGGTGGCGAGTTCGTGGCTCGCGTCGGCCACGAACCTCGATTGCGCTTCGCTGCGCCGCTGGAGCCGCTCGATGAGGCTG
Organism: uncultured Eubacteriales bacterium; assembly: GCA_964644675.1. GTDB lineage: Bacteria > Actinomycetota > Coriobacteriia > Anaerosomatales > JAAXUF01 > CAZXWK01. Next base: position 18,092 of record CAZXWK010000033.1, read on the forward strand.
TTGATCGAGTGCGCGAGCTCGCCGATCTCGTTGTTGCCCGACTCAGGGAGTCGCTCGTCGAGATGCCCTGCGTCGATCTGGTCGGCCGCCTCCCGCAGGTTGTCGACCAGGTTGAGGACCCAGGCCATCGAGGTCTGCATGAGCACGACCATGATGAAGAGCGCCGAGATCGCGAGCGCCGCCATCGGCAGACGTATCGCGTCGATCGTCTTCTCCTCGACGATCGGGGCGTAGATCACGTCGAGCACGCCGCGCCGGCCCTCGGGCAGCGCCACCGGCACGCTTTCCACCGAGACGCCCAGTCTCGCTTGCCGGACCAGACCCGAGAACAGGTCGGTCCGCCGGCCGGGCGAGCCGACGATCTGGTTGGTGGCGAGCGCCTTCGCGCGGGCCTCGCTCAGCGCGGGCGCCTTCGCCTCGGGGCCACTCGACCACACCGGCTTGAGCTGGTCGTCGTAGAGGACGAAGGACACCTTGCCCGAGCCGGATTCGCCCAGGAGCTGTGGCAACCGGGGCAGCAGCCCCCCGAACGGCTCGGAGGACGCCGTCGCCTCCGCGCTCGCCCCGCCGTCGCCCTGCGCGAAGTGGCTGTTGAGCATCAGACGCGCTGACCGCGCCACGCGGTGGGCCGACTGGTGTGCGGCGTCCTCCATGCGGTTCGAGACGATGATGTAGGACGTGAGCGCGATGCCGCCCACAACGAGCGCCGCGAACACGATCGAGGTGAGGAGGAGCCAGCTGCGGAGAGACCAGCGCATCAGGTTCTCGCGAAGAAGTAACCCACGCCCCGAATCGTGCGGATGATCTGGTTGTCCTTGTCACCGATCTTGGTGCGCAGGTGGCAGACGAAGACTTCGATGACGTTGCTGTCGGTGTCGCGCTGCCCACCCCACACCTGCTCGAGGATCTCGTCTCGGCTGATGACGCGGCCGGAGTTCGCGACGAGGTACGCGAGCAGGTCGTACTCCTTGGCCGTGAAGTTGACGGGCTCGCCGTCGACCAGCACGCTGCGCGACGCCGGGTCGATCTCGACGTTGGCAGCCTTGTACTGCTGCGTGGGCCGGGACGCTTCCGAACGCTTGAGGAGCGCACGGATGCGCGAGAGCAGCTCCGCGACCTCGAAGGGCTTGCGGAGGTAGTCGTCGGCGCCGGCGTCGAAGCCGCGCACGACGTCCTGGGTCTCGGAGCGCGCCGTGAGCATCAGGATGGGCATCTCGAGTCCCATCTCGCGGAGCTTCGCGGCGACCTCGAGGCCGTCCGCCCCCGGGAGCATCAGGTCGAGCACGACCAGGTCGGGGCCCACGTCCTGCACCGCGGCGAGCGCCGACTCGCCGTCGGCGAACTTCACGACCTGATAGCCGGCGTGCGTCAGCTCGAGCTCCACGAACCGGGCGATGGTGGCATCGTCCTCGACGATCACGATCTTGCAGTCCTGGTCGGTCATGGTCCCTCCCGTTGCCTGCCGCGCGCCTTTGTCCAGTGTGCCCGTGCCGCGCCCCGCGCCTAGCCGAGAAGCGCCTCGGCGATCTGCACCGCATTGAGCGCGGCGCCCTTGCGCAGCTGGTCCGCGACGACCCACATCGCAAGGCCGTGTTCGACGCTCGTGTCCACGCGCAGCCGGCCGACGTACGTATCGTCGGTGCCCTCGAGGAGCGCCGGCATGGGGTAGGTCTTCTCGGAGGGGTCGTCGAGGAGCGTGACGCCCGGCGCCATCGAGTACGCGAGACGGGCCTCGGAAAGCGTGACCTCCGAGACGAACTCGACGTTGATCGCCTCCGAGTGGCACCGCAGGACCGGAACGCGCACGCACGTCGCGGCGACCTCGATGTCCGGCGCGTGCATGATCTTCTTGGTCTCGACGACCATCTTCCACTCTTCTTTGGTTGAGCCGTCGTCGAGGAAGACGTCGATCTGCGGGATGCAGTTGAACGCGATGCGGTGCGCGAACTGCTCGATCTTGAGCTCCTGACCGCGGAGGAAGTCGGCAGTCTGGTCGTAGAGCTCGTCCATAGCGGCCTGCCCGGCGCCGCTCGCCGCCTGGTACGTCGAGACGACCACGCGCTTGATCGGGGCGAGGTCGTGGAGCGGCTTGAGCGCGACGACCATCTGGATCGTCGAGCAGTTGGGGTTGGCGATGACTCCCGAGTGCCACGCCACGTCCTCGGGGTTGACCTCGGGGACCACGAGCGGCACGTCCTCGTCCATGCGGAACGCCGAGGAGTTGTCGATCATGACGCAACCGGCCTCGACGACCGCCTGGCGCATCGCCTTGCTGACGCTCGCGCCCGCCGAGAAGAGCGCGATGTCGACGCCCTCAAAGCTCGCCGGCGTCATCTCCTCGACCGTGAGCTCGCCACCCGCGAAGGGCACCTTCTTGCCCGCGGAGCGCGAGCTCGCGAGCGGGATGACGCGCGCTGCGGGAAACGCCCGCTGCTCGAGCGTGAGCAGCATCTCGCGCCCTACCGCGCCGGTCGCGCCTGCGACCGCCACCACCGGGCGTTCGGGCATGGGCTTGGTCCAGGCCATCTACTCGGCACCTCCAGCGCTCGGCGAGATCTCCGCGCTCACTTCGTCGTTCGCGAGGCCGAACGCGTCGTGGAGCGAACGCACCGCCTCGGCGACCTGCTCGGCGGAGATCACGCAGCTGATGCGGATCGGCGACGTCGAGATCATGTCGAGGTTCACGCCCGCCTCGGCGAGCGTGGAGAACATCTTGGCGGCCACGCCGGGATGCGTCTTCATGCCCGCGCCCACCAGCGAGACCTTGGCGATCGACTCGTCGACCGCGTACTCGCGTGCGCCCAGGGCCTCGGTGACCTCGCCCACCGCGCGACGCGCGCGGATCAGGTCGTCCTTGGGCACCGTGAACGAGATGTCGGTCGTCCCGTCCTCCGAGACGTTCTGGATGATCATGTCGACGTTGACGTTCTCCTCGGCCATGCGGGAGAAGACCCTGGCAGCCACGCCGGGCATGTCGGGGACGTCGCGGATGGTCACCTTTGCCTCGGACGTGTCGTGCGTGACACCCGAGATGATCGCAGCCTCCATGATCTGGTCGGCCTCCTTGACGATGGTGCCGGGCAGTTCGTTGAAGCTCGAGCGGCAGTGGATGACCACGCCGTGGTTCTTGGCGAACTCGACGCTGCGCATCTGCAGGACGCCCGCGCCGCTCGCGGCCATCTCGAGCATCTCCTCGTACGAGAGCTCGTCGATCTTGCGCGCGTCGGGCACGATGCGCGGATCGGCGGTGTATACGCCGTCCACGTCGGTGAAGATCTCGCACACGTCGGCACCGATGCCGGCGGCGACCGCCACGGCGGTGGTGTCCGACCCGCCGCGGCCGAGCGTGGTGATGTGGCCATCGGGGGTGACGCCCTGGAAGCCGGCGATGATGACGATCTTGCCCTCGCCGAGTGCGGAGCGGACGCGGTCGGCTCGGACCTCGGCGATCTTCGCCTTGCTGTGGACCGCGTCGGTGACGATCCCCACCTGCGCACCGGTGAAGCTGACGGCGTCCTGCCCCTCGGCGATGATCGCCATCGCGAGCAGCGCGATCGAGACCTGCTCGCCGGTGGAGAGCAGCATGTCCATCTCGCGGTCGGGAGGATCGGGCGTGATGCCGCGGGCGAGTTCGACGAGCTCGTCGGTGACGTGCCCCATCGCCGAGACGACCGCGACGACGTCGTCGCCGGCCTGCCTGCGTGCTACCAGACGGCGCGCGACCGCGCGAATCCGGTCGGTGCTTCCCACCGACGTTCCACCGAACTTCGTGACCACGACCGCCACGGGACAGGCCCCCCGGTACCGTTCGCTTCGCCCCGAGGCGAGAGAACAGGTGCATCTGCCAGCACGTTAAGGATTCGACTCAGTGTAGGTCGAAACCTTAACGAACGCCACCCGAACCTGAATCAACCCGAAAGCAGCAGCGCAAGGCGCTAGTCGCCCGCGTGCAGCCCGATCACGTGCGCCAGATGCCGCATCCTCGCCGAGAACCCCTCGAACGCGTCGGCGTAGAAGTGGTCGACGAGCGCGCTTCCCGAGACCGCGCCCATGATGCGGTCGAGCTCGTCGAGCGCTTCGCGCATCGGCTCGATCTCCGCCTCGAGCGTGTCGCGCGCGTCCTCGGTGAAGCTCAGCCGCCCGCGCAAGACGCGGTAGGGCAGCTCCGCCTCTCGGAAGTACGCGTCCAGGTCAGCCTCGACGTTGTTCGAGAGCCGCGGCCCCCCAAGCTTGCGGAAGCTCGCGAGCACCCCGTCCACGAGGGCAGCGAAGATCGCTCGCGCCTCCTCGGGAGCCACCTCGTCGAACGACTCACCGATCACGCCGTCGCCGGTGCGCTCGAGCTCTTCGACGATCGCCGCGAGTACTTCGACGACGCGCGGATCGAACTGCGTCCCGGCACAGCGCCGCAGCTCCTCGACGGCCTCGGTCACGCTGCGACCCGCGCGGTAGGGCCGGTCGGCGGTCATCGCCTCGTACGAATCGGCTGCGGTGAGGATACGCGCGAGCAGCGGGATCTCCTCGCCGCGCAGCCCGGCGGGGTAGCCCGTGCCGTCGTAGTGCTCGTGGTGGTGCCGTACCACGGGTGTGATGGCCCACGGGAACGCCACCGGCTTGAGGATGTTCGCGCCGATGAGCGGATGGTGGCGCATCTGTGCCATCTCGTCGTCGGTCAGCATGCCCGGCTTGAGCAGGATCTCCTCGGCGACGCCGATCTTGCCGATGTCGTGCAGGTACGCCGCCATCTCGAGCGCGATCCGCTGCTCGTGGGAGAGCCCCATGCTCTCGGCGATCATGGTCGCGTACCCGGCGACGCGGTCCGAGTGACCGCGCGTGTACGTGTCCTTGGCGTCCACGGCGGCCGCGAGCGAGCGAACCGTGGCGAGGTACGCCTCCTGCAAGCTCGTGAACAGCTCGATGTTGCCGATCGCGATCGTGACGTGGTTGCCGATCGTCGACAGCAGGCGGACGTCGTCGCCGTTGAAGCGGTACTCGGGATCGGCCGAGCCGACCGTGATGGATCCGATGGTGCCCTCGCTCGAGACGAGCGGCACGCACAGCGCGGCCTTGGCCCCGGTCACGCCGTCGATCTGGCCCTCGCCGGCACTCGGATCGGGGTTGAAGATGAGCGGGCGACCCTCGCGCACGACCCATTCGGACATCGAGGAGCGCACCGCGTCGGTGCTGTCGGTGGCGATGCCGCCGCGGATGGCGCGAATCACCAGCGTGCTGGTCTCCTTGTCGCGCAGGGCGACGTAGCCCAGGTCGAGGTCGAAGATGCGCAGCGCCGAGTCCAGAACCGAGCCGAGCAGCTCGTCCATGTCGAGCGTCGACCCCAACGCGCGGCTCATCTCGTAGAGCGTGGCGAGCTCGAGCACCTTCTTGGTGAGCGACTCGCTGCGGTCACGGAGCGAGTCGGTCATGTCGTTGAAGGTGTCAGCGAGTACCGCGATCTCGTTGCTGCCCGCGACGTGCACCTTGGTCGAGAAGTCGCCGTCGGCGATACGCCGGGCGCCGTCGGCGAGCTCGACGAGCGGGTCGGACACCCGCCGAGCGACCCAACCGCCCAGGCCCACGAGCGCCACGACCGCGACCACCGACCACATGATGATCAGGTTCATGGTGGTGCGCGCGGCCTCGTCGGAGACGGACTGGCTCACGGCGCCGAGCACGTAGCCGTAGGACTGCGGACCCTGCTTGCCGGGCAGCTCGACCTTGCGGCCGTAGAGCTGGTACCGCGCGGTGCCGATACGCAACGACGCGGTCCCTACCTTCCCCTGGCTGGCCTCGGTGAGCACTTCGGCGACCTCGGGGGTCGCACTGCCATCGAGCGCGCGGTCGAGCCCGCGCGCCTGCGTGCGCGATAGCGACGGCGAGACCGTGCAGGCCACGTCGTTCAGGTCCGCGTCGTAGAAGCAGAACGCGCTTCCCATGCCTCCGGCGAGTTCGCGCATCAGGCCCCCGTCGAGCTGCCGCGAGACCACCAGCAGCGTCGTGGGCCGACCGGAAACACGCACGGGCTGTATCGCACTGAGGGTCGGCTTGCCGGCGATCGGAAGGAACACCGCGCGCCCCCACGCGGTGCCGCTCGACACCGCGGAATCGAGGGCCCCGAGCGGCGTGTCGCCGGCCCGTACGTCCCCCCAGCCGGAGGACTCGATGACGACGCCGTCCGTGTCCACGAGCATGATGTTGTCGAAGCCGAGCGAGGCGCTCTCGCGCACGAGCGACAGCTCCGCGCTCGACGTGGCGTCGCCTGATTCGGCGTGGGAGATCGAGCGGTTCTCGGCGGCGATCCGCACGTCGCGGGTCATGCCTCCCGCGTATTGGCCCAGACGGTCCGAGATGCTCGTGGTGGTGGCCTCGGCGACCTGCGAGACCCACTGGTCGGTCAGGTCGCGCAGGAAGTAGACGGCGACCGCGGTGGCGATGACGGCGACAGCCAGCGACGCCGCGAGCAGCGGCAGCACGATCTGGCTGTAGAGATGCGATCCGAAGAGCTTGCGACGATCCATGTGCGTGTATGCGGGCGCGCCCGCATCGTCCCTTCTGCCGAGCTAGCCGGCCGACGGCGCGACCCGTCACCACCTGCGGGAAACCGCCGCGCCACGCACGGATTGTATACCGAACGGGCCCCGGGAGGTTGACTCCCGGGGCCCGTCTTCTGGCGTGGTTATCGATCGCGAAGCGCTACGCCTCGCACTCGCACCGCTTCTGGATGTACTCCCAGTAGCGGTCGACCTCGGCCTGCACGGCCACGAGCAGCTCCTCGTTGCCGGGAGCGAACAGGTGCTTGAAGCGGCCCTGAGGCTTGAGGAACTCCTCGATGGGCTTGCGGTTCATGACCTTGACCGTCTGCTTCCAGTGACCGTCCTCGACCTCGAACAGCGGCCAGAAGCCGGTCTGGACGCCGAGCTTGGCGATCTCGATCGAGAAGTTGGACGGCGTGCGCCAGCCGCGCGGGCACGTCGCGAGCACGTTGAGGAACGCCGGGCCCTCGACGTTGAACGCCTTCTCGGCCTTCATCGTCAGGTCGCGCCAGTGGCTGATCGACGCCTGAGCGGCGTAGGGGATGTGGTGGTCGGCCATGATCGAGGTCAGGTCCTTGCGGCGCTGCAGCTTGCCCTGCTGCGCCTTGCCGACCTCGGAGGTGGTCGCCCACGCGCCGAACGGCGTGGCGGACGAGCGCTGGATGCCGGTGTTCATGTACGCGCCGTTGTCGTAGCACACGTACACCATGTCGTGCCCGCGCTCCATGGCGCCGGACAGCGACTGCAGGCCGATGTCGTAGGTGCCGCCGTCGCCGCCGAACGCGACGAACTTGACCTTCTTGTCGGCCGGGATCTTGCCGGCGGCCTTGAGGCCCTTGAACGCGGCCTCGACGCCGGAGATGGTGGCGGCCGAGTTCTCGAACGCGTTGTGGATGAACGGGGTCTTCCACGCCGAGTAGGGATAGATCGTCGTCGAGACCTCGAGGCACCCCGTCGCACAGCCCGAGACGACCGCCGACTCGCCGGCCGCGAGCAGGATCTGACGGACCGCGACCGATGCGCCGCACCCGGCGCACAGACGGTGGCCGCCGGTCAGGCGGTCTTCGTTGCGGGAGAGCTCCTTGATGTTCGCCATCTTCGTGTCCCTCCCTTACCGTGCGCCCAGGTAGACGAGCCGGCCCGGCTGCGTCACCCCGTCGGCGATGTCGATCAGGTCGCTGTAGACCGTGCGGATGAGCTCGAGGCGGACGTCGCTTCCGCCCAGGCCGTAGATGTAGTTCACCATGGCCGGGCGCACGTCGTAGTCGTAGAGCGCGCTGCGGACCTCGAGGAACAGCGGCCCGCCCTCGGCGCCGAACGACTCGCTGCGGTCGAGCACCGCGACGGCCTTGGCGCCCTTGATCGCATCGGCGATCTCGGCGAACGGGAACGGTCGGAAGACACGGACCTTGAGCACGCCGGCCTTGATGCCTTCGGCGCGCATCTCGCGCGCGACGTGGCGCGCGTTGCCGGCGGTCGAGCCGATGACGACGATGACGTACTCGGCGTCCTCCATGCCCCAGCCTTCGATGACGTCGAACGGGCGACCCGAGATCTTCGACCACTCCTCGCCCACCGACTTCACGACGGCCATCGAGCGGTCGATCGCGTTGCGCTGCGACTTCTTGAACTCGAAGTACGGACCGCCGAGACCCGCGAAGTTGCCGTGGCTCACGGGGTTGTCGAAGTCGAGGAGCGCGTTGACCGGCTCGTAGTCGCCCACGAACGCCTTGACGGTCTCGTCGTCCATGACCTCGGCGCGGTCGATCGAGTGCGTGGTGATGAAGCCGTCGAGCGTGGTCATGACCGGCAGCAGCACGTCGGGGTGCTCGGCGACGCGGACCGACATGATCGTGTTGTCGTAGGCCTCCTGCGCCGTCTCGGCGAAGTAGATGAGCCAGCCCGTGTCGCGGGCGCCCATGACGTCGCTGTGGTCGCAGTGGATGTTGATCGGCGCGGAGAGCGCGCGGTTGGCGTTGGCCATGACGATCGGCAGTCGCATGCCGGAGGCGACGTGGAGCTCCTCCCACATGTACGCGAGGCCCTGCGACGAGGTCGCGGTCATCACGCGAGCGCCGGCGGCCGACGCGCCGACGGCGGCGCTCATCGCCGAATGCTCGGACTCGACGGTGACGTACTCGGTGTGGACGCGGCCCTGCGCGACGAACTTCGCGAACTCCTCGACGATGGTCGTCTGAGGGGTGATGGGGTACGCCGGCACGACGTCAGGGGCGCACTGGCGGAACGCCTCGGCGACCATGCTGTTGCCGGTGGTGGCAACGGTCTTCTGCTCGGCCATTACTTCTTCACCCCCGGGAGCTCGCAGCCTTCGGGAACCATCTCGATCGCGTCGGCCGGGCACTCGTGGGCGCAGATGCCGCAGCCCTTACAGTGGTCCAGGTCGAAGTCGTAGACCTTCTCGTCCTTGACCATGACCGAGGTGTCGGGGCAGAAGACCCAGCACAGCAGGCACTGCGTGCACTTGTCGTCGTCGCGATACGGACGCTCCGACCTCCAGCCGCCGGTCACGTAGTCGTCCGCGTTGCCCGTCTCCGGGATGACGGCGCCCAGCGGGAACTCGTCGCTCTTCCACTCGTTGATCTTGCTCACGTCCCACTTGCTCATGCCACGGTCACCTCCTCGTACGCGCGCATGACCGCAGCGAAGTTCGCGTCGATCATCTCCTGGCCGAACTTCTTGCTGAGGTTCTTGGCGAGCAGCCCCTTGAAGACCTCGACGTCGATGACGCCGGTCGCCTTGCACAGCGCACCGACGATCGGCGTGTTCGGGATGTCGCGCTTGATGGTGTCTAGAGCGATGCCCGACGCGTCCACGCAGGCGACCTGCGCGGTGTCGGGAAGCTCGAGCGCCTTCTTGACGTCGGCCGCCGGCGAGCACGTGTTGATGATGAGCACGCCGTCGTCTTTCATGCCCTCCGTGACATCGACGACGTCGAGGAGCGACTCGTCGAGCACGATCACCACGTCGGGGTTCTCGATGTTGTTGTGGATCTCGATGGGCTCGTCGCTGATCCGGGTGAACGCCTTGATGGGCGCGCCCATGCGTTCGGGGCCGTACTCCGGCATGGCCTGCATGTACTGGTCGGCTGAGAGCGCCGTCTCGGCGACGACCTTGGCCGCCGTGACCGCTCCCTGACCGGCCCGCGCATGCCAACGGATCTCCGTCAGCTGCTGCATCGCGTTCCCTTCCCTCCACTCGGCACCCTCGGGTGCTGGTGACGCTACCGCCCGGGACCGGGCGACAGGTCACACAAGGATACGAGCGACCCCCTGATTCGTCGGCGTGCGGCACGAGCGCCGCGGCCAACGGTGCTCGGCTGTCGGTGAACGGCGACCAAATACTGGCAATTGCGCCGCTCCCCAACGGCCGCGCGGCGGCTCCGGACGTGGCAGCGCCGCGTTGCTGAGCGTACCACGGAGGGACAGGCGGGGCCGCACCCGGCCGATCACATCTCGCGACGGCACTCCAGGGCGCGGCCGAGCGTGACCTCATCGGCGAACTCGAGGTCGCCTCCGACCGGCAGGCCGCTCGCGATGCGGGTCACCCGAATCCCGAGCGGCTTGATGAG
>CAZXWK010000034.1:0-20591 GCA_964644675.1 uncultured Eubacteriales bacterium
TCTCGCTGCGCGTCCAGCGCCACAGCGACAACGCGCTCGCGGTCGCGAAGTACCTGGAGAACCACCCCAAGGTCGAGTGGGTCGCGTACCCGGGCCTCGAGAGCCACCCCACTCACGCCAACGCCAAGGCCCAGCTCGAGCACGGCTTCGGCGGCGTCGTGGTCTTTGGCGTCAAGGGAGGCCTCGAGGCCGGCAAGACGCTCATCAACAGCGTCGAGCTCTTCTCGCACCTCGCGAACGTCGGCGATGCGAAATCGCTTATCATTCACCCGGCGTCCACGACGCACTCGCAGCTCTCTGAAGAGGAGCTCGTCAAGGCGGGGATCGGCGAGGACTTCGTTCGGCTCGCTGTCGGCATCGAGGACATCGACGACATCCTCGCCGACCTCGAGCAGGCACTGGAGAAGGTGTAACCGCGTGTCCCAGGAGACCGACTGTGGCGCGGCGGCCGTCGAGCCGCCCGCTTCCGGACCTCAGGTGTGCTCACTGCCGGACGGCCTCGACCTCGTGTCGGGCCGCCGGCTGGAGCACGTCGACATCGCGTACGAGACGTTCGGCACGCTGGCCGAGGACCGCGGTAACGCGGTCCTGATCTGCCACGCGCTCTCCGGCGACGCGCACGTCGCGGCCGGGCCCGGCAAGGGCGGTGCCGAGAAGCCTGGCTGGTGGGACGTGATGGTCGGGCCCGGCAAGGCGATCGACACGCGCAAGTACTTCGTCGTGTGCAGCAACGTGCTCGGCGGGTGCTCGGGCACGACGGGTCCGGGCTCTCTCGACCCGACGACCGACATCGCGTACGGTGCGCGGTTTCCGCTGGTCACCATCGAGGACATGGTCAACACGCAGGCGGCGCTGCTCGACCGTCTGGGCATCGACCGGCTGCTGGCGGTGGTCGGCGGGTCGATGGGCGGCATGCAGGCGCTCGCGTGGACCAAGCTGTTCCCCGAGCGGCTGCGCACGTGCATCGGCGTCGCGACGACGCCGCGGCTCGCCGCGCAGGCGATCGCCTTCAACGAGGTCGGCCGGACCGCGATTCTGGGCGATCCCCACTTTGCGGGGGGCGACTACTACGGCGGACCGCAGCCCGAGCAGGGCCTGGCGATCGCCCGGATGGTCGGTCACATCACGTACCTCTCCGACGAGTCGATGCGCGCCAAGTTCGGCCGTCGGCTCCAGTTCCGAGACGAACTCGCCTTCGACTTCGTGACCGAGTTCGAGGTCGAGAGCTACCTCGCGCACCAGGGTCGCAAGTTCGTCGAGCGCTTCGACGCGAACACCTACCTCTACATGACCAAGGCGATGGACTACTTCGACCTCGCGGCCGGCTACGAGTCGGTGGCCGACGCGCTCGCCAACACGGGCGTGCGCTTCCTGCTGCTCACCTTCTCGAGCGACTGGCTGTTTCCGACGTACCAGACACGCGGGCTCGTGGACGCGATCCGCAAGGCGCGCGGGCAGGTCAGCTTCGCCGAGATCCCCAGCCCCTACGGCCACGACGCGTTCCTGCTCGAGCCCGAGGAGCAGCGGCGCTACATCCAGCCGTTCCTCGACCGCGCGCTCGCCGAGGCGCGGGTCGAAGGGGGTGCCGCGTCGTGACCGCCGCCGAGCTGCTTCGCGCCGACCTACAGCTCGTCATCTCGCTCGTCGAGCCCGGCAGCCGCGTGCTCGACCTGGGCTGTGGCGACGGTTCGCTCATCGCGCACCTGCGTGACGAGCGCGGCTGCGACGTGCGCGGCATCGAGTTGCTGCCCGAAGAGATCGCCGCTGCGATCGGGCAGGGCCTCTCGGTGGTGCAGGCCGACCTCGACGAGGGGCTGGCCGGCTACCCGGACGGCGCCTTCGACTACGTGATCCTGTCGCAGACGCTGCAGGTGGTCCGCAACCCGTCGCTGGTTCTGCGCGAGATGCTTCGCGTCGGGCGGCACGGGATCGTCACGTTCCCCAACTTCGGCTACTGGAAGGTGCGCGGCTACCTCGCGTTCCGCGGCCGGATGCCGGTCTCGGAGTCGATCCCGTTCAGCTGGTACGACACGCCCAACATCCACCACACCACGCTCAAGGACTTCCGGGACTTCGTCGCTGCGAACGGTGGCGACATCGAGCAGGAGATCCCGCTCGTGGCAGGCGAGTGGCGCCGAGAAGTGCGGCGGGTCGGGCTGTGGCCCAACCTGTTCGCCGACACCGCGGTCGCCGTTGTGCGGAAGCGGGCGTAGGGTGCGCGGGCGCCACGCGCTATCCTGTCGTCGTGCCTGAATCCACCGACAGCGCCGTCCCCACCCTCGCCGACCTCGGTTGGTCCGACCGCGAGCAGGCGTTCTTCGCCCCGCTCGCCCAGGACGGCTTCGTCCCGGGGCGGGTCTGGCGCGTGGACCGCGGCATGCCGCTCGTCATGACCGACGCCGGCACCACGCGTGCCGAGCCGGCGACGCACCTGGTCAAGATGCGTGGCGAGGCCGAGAGCCGCGCGGTGGTCGGCGACTGGGTCGCGCTCGCGCGCCCCGAGGGCCACGACCTCGCGATCATCGAGGCGATCCTGCCTCGCTCCTCGGCGTTCTCGCGCAAGGATCCCGGCGAGGCCACCGGCGAGCAGGTGCTCATCGCCAACGTCGATGTCGTCTTCGTCGTGCAGTCGCTCTCGGGCAAGGGCATCAACGTGCGCCGCCTCGAGCGCGAGCTCGTGCTCGCGTGGGAGAGCGGGGCGAGGCCGGTCGTCGTGCTCACCAAGGCCGACATCGCCGAGGACATCGAGTACCAGCGCGGCCTCGCCGTGGACGCGGCTCCCGGCGTCGACGTCATCGTCGAGAGCGCGGTCACCGGCCTGGGACTCGACCAGGTCCTCGCCGCGGTACCGCGTGGGACGACCGCGGCGCTGCTCGGCGCATCGGGCGTGGGCAAGTCGACGCTCGTCAACCGGCTCGTCGGCGACGAGGTGCAGTCCACCAAGGCCACTCGCGCCGGTGACGACAAGGGCCGCCACACCACGGTCGCGCGCGAGATCGTCGTGCTGCCCGACGGCGGCGTCATCATCGACACGCCCGGCATGCGCGGCATCGCGCTGTGGGACGCCGAGGACGGCATCGCGAGCGCGTTCCCCGACATCGACGCGCTCGCCGAACGCTGCCGCTTCCGCGACTGCACACACGAGTCCGAGCCCGGCTGCGCGGTCATCGCGGCCGTCGAGGCGGGGGAGCTGCCCCAGCGCCGGCTCGACAGCTACCGATCGCTCTCGGCCGAGCTCGCCGAGCTCGCGCGGCGCCAGGACCAGAAGGCATGGGCCGAGAAGGAGCGCACCAACAAGGCGATCGCCAAAGAGGTCAAGCGCTACTTCAAGAGCCACCCGGGCAAGAAGAACCGCTAGCCGCACCGGCGCCCGCATGCGCTCGCGTCCGCCTCCGCGCGCTAGCGCAGGCTGAACTCCTCGTAGTGGACGTCGCGGCGCTTCACGCCGGCCGCGTCGAGCTGGCCGAGCAGCGCATCGCGCATGACCACCGGGCCGCAGAGGTAGTACGACACCTCGGCGGGCTCCTCGATCCCCAGCGCGTCGAGCGAGAGGTGCCCCTTCTCGGCGGAGGGCCAGAGCTCGAAACGGACGTTCGGCTTCTCGGCGACGGTCGGCTCGATCTCCTCGGCGCAGATGCCCTCGGCGGCGGAGTGGACCGTCCAGACCAGCGTGACGTCGTACTCGGCGCCGACGCTGGGCAGGAACGCGAGGAACGGTGTGATGCCGATGCCGCCCGCGATCCAGACCTGGCGCGCGCGACCGCGCGTGAAGTCGAAGCGGCCGTACGGACCCTCGATGCGCGCGGTCGAGCCGCCGAGCGGGGAGTCGGGCAGCGCGTCGGTGTAGTCGCCGGAGTCCTTGATCGAGAATCGCAGGGGGCCGCCGGCGGGAGGCGCGCTCAGGGTGAACGGGTGCATCTCGCGGCTCGGCCCGGCGTCGAAGCGGACGAAGGCGAACTGGCCTGGCTTGAAGGCGATCGGCGCGAGCTGCGGCTCGAGGTGCACTTCGAGCACGCCGGCGCCGGGCGTCCGCGTCTCGGCCACCGAGTAGCGGTGCCTGCGCGCGACGATGCGGAAGACGGTCTGTCGGTAGACGTAGGCCAGGAGTCCCAGGGCGACCATGCCGTAGACCCAGAAGCGGACGACCGGCATGTAGCGGACCATCGTCGGGACGATCAGCGAGTGCGCCGCGACGATCGCGACGAAGACGCCCATGAAGCGGTGCTCGCCCTTCCACCACTGGTACGGGACCTCGAGCAGACCGCGCAGCGGGGTTCTCGGCGCGATGGCGAAGATCACGGACAGCTCCACCAGTGCGAACCCGATGATGCCGAGCAGTCGCCCCTGGAGCAGCGGCACCGTGATCGGGACGATGGCGACGTGCGCGACGATGACCGACGCCGCCACCACGCCGTCGGTGCGGTGCGATGCGAACACCTTGTCGAGCCCGCCGAACGAGCTCTCGACCGCACGCGAGCGTGTGGCGAGCAGGAGGTTGGTGCTGACGACCACGAGCACGAAGGTCGAGAGGTACTGCGCGAGCGCGAAGCGCACCGTGTAGGTTCCGGGGAACGAGGCGAGCCCGACGGCCCAGACCCCCGTGTGAATCGCGGCGAGCGCGGGCAAGAAGTTGGCCGAGCGCAGTCTCATCGCGTCGCTCCGCGTGTGTCCGCCCGACGGGCGGGGACGGTCACTCTCAACAGCCCGGTTCGCCGGGATGCCCGCAGCATCCCTTGAGCGTCACGACCTTCAGCGCGGAGTTGCGCACCACGAGTCGGACCTTGCGGCCCAGCGGCATCGGCTGGCGCAGGTTGCGCATGAACGCGCTCGGGCTGGGCCGGGTCTTCTCTCCGCACACGTGTCGCCTCCGCTGCGCATCTGGTCTACGCTGGTGTTTCTACCCGAGTGGGGTTTTCTGGTGGAGTCGCGCTACCGGGAGGATCTTCGGCAGGCGGCTCGCAGTGCGTGCCGTGGTACGTACTACAAGGGTCCTGAAGCCGGCGCAGAGGAGCGCACTCGTGAGTTCGAACGCCGCACCGCTCATCCAGCTCGCCGACGTCGTGAAGGTCTACGACACCGGCGAAGTCCCGTTCACCGCGCTGCGCGGCATCGACCTCGACGTGAGCACCGGCGAGTTCATCGGGCTCATCGGCAAGTCGGGTAGCGGCAAGACCACGCTCATCAACATGATCACCGGCATCGACCGGCCCACCTCTGGCCAGGTCATGGTGGACGGCACGCCGGTCCACAAGCTCAACGAGAACCAGCTCGCCATCTGGCGCGGACGGACCATCGGCGTCGTCTTCCAGTTCTTCCAGCTGCTGCCCACGCTCACCGTCGCCGAGAACGTGATGCTCCCCATGGACTTCTGCGCCATGTACTCACCCGCCGAGAGGCCCGAACGCGCGCTGCACCTGCTCGAGCAGGTCGAGATGGCCGACCAGGCGAACAAGCTCCCCTCGGCGCTCTCGGGCGGCCAGCAGCAGCGCGTCGCGATCGCCCGCGCGCTCGCTAACGACCCGCCGATCCTCGCGGCCGACGAGCCCACCGGCAACCTCGACTCCAAGACCGCCGACGCGGTGTTCTCGCTCTTCGAGCAGCTGGTGGACGAGGGCAAGACGATCATCATGGTCACGCACGACAACGACATCGCCTCTCGCGTGCGCCGCAGCCTGCACGTCTCGGACGGCGAGATCGTCGAGGAACGCATGAACCGCCTCGAAGCCGAGCTCGCCGAGGAGCGGGGCTAGGCGCTCGACGATGCCCCTCTCGCCTCGCTGGCATAAGGTCGTCCGCGACCTGACGAGCCACAAGCTGCGCACGCTGCTCGTTGTGCTCTCGATCGCCGTCGGCATCTTCGCGGTCGGCGTGGTCATGGGCGGCCGCGGGGTGCTCAACCGCGAGTTCGACACCGACTACCTGTCCTCGGCGGCGCCCTCGGCCGAGTTCTATACGACCGACTTCGACGAAGCGCTGTTGCGCAGCATCGAGGCCCGAAGCGACGTGCGTGCGGCGGAGGGTCGGCGGGTCGTGAGCGTCCGCTACGACGCGTCGGCCTCGCCAACGACCTCCACCGCGGGCTGGTCCACGATGCAGCTCTGGGCGCTCCCGGACTTCCACAGCATCAAGGTGCAGAAGCTCGTCCGAGAACAGACGACGTCGTGGCCTCCGGGCCCGGGCGAGGTGGTGCTCGAGAAGAGCGTGCTGCAGGTCGAGCGGTTCAGCATCGGCGAGACGATCACGGTCGAGACCGACGGCGGCAACCGTGCCGAGCTGCGCGTCGTCGGCTTCGCTCACGACATCAACTCGATTCCGACGATGTTCTCGGACACCGTGGTGGGCTACGTGTCACCGTCAACGCTGGCGCCGCTCAAGGAGCCGGACCGGTTCAACTATCTCGCGCTCATGCTCGATCAGGGCTTCTCGCAGCAGGCGGCGAGCCGCATCGCGGTCGACGTGCGCGACAAGGAGCTCTCGGCGGCGGGTCTGACGGTCTACCGCACGAGCGTGCCCAAGCCGGGCAGCCACTTCCTCGGCGACATCTTCAAGGCGGTGTCGCTGCTGTTGCTCGCGATCGGCGTGCTCGCGCTCGGGCTGTCGGGCTTCCTGGTCGTCACGACCGTCTCGGCGTTGATGACGCAGCAGATCAAGCAGATCGGCATCATGAAGGCGGTCGGCGGGCGTCGCGGCCAGGTCATGGCGATGTACCTGACCATGGTCGCGATCTACGGCGTGCTCGCCGTCTTCGTCGGCGTCCCGCTCGCGCTCTTCTTCGGGCGCTGGTTCGTCGCGTACGCGGCGGGCGTGCTCAACTTCCGGGTCGTGGACTGGAACCCGCCGGCGTACGTGATCGCGATGGAGGTCGCGGTCGGCCTGCTCGTGCCGATCCTCTCGGCGATCATCCCGGTGCGGGCCGGTGCGCGGACGAGCGTCGTGAGGGCGTTCAACGCGACGGGCATGTCCGGGACGTTCGGGCACGGGCTCGTGGACCGCGCGCTCGGGCTCATCCGCGGGCTACCCCGGCCGGTCGCGCTCTCGCTGCGCAACACGTTCCTGCGCAAGGGGCGGCTCGCGCTCACGCTCACCACACTCGTGCTCGCCTCCGCTGTCGTCATGGCGGTGCTGTCGGTGCGGACCTCGATCCTGCAGACGGTCGACGACATCGGCGCGTTCTGGACCTACGACGCGCAGGTCTTCTTCGACCGGCCGTCTCCCGGCGCCGACCTCGAGCGCGAGGCCAAGAAGATCGCTGGCGTGACCGACGCCGAGACGCGCCTCGACGGTGCGGCGTCGCTCGTGCGCCAGGACGGGAGCGAGAACCAGGGCATCCAGGCGGTGGGGCTCTCGGCGGGTAGCAGCTTCGTGAACCCGACGATCACGGCAGGCCGGTGGATCCGGAAAGGCGACGACCACGCGATCGTCATCAACACCGACGTCGTGAAGGACCAGCCCAACCTGGGCGTCGGCGACACCGTGCGGCTCAAGATCCGGGGAACCGAGGGCGACTGGAAGATCGTCGGCATCGCGACCGGACAGATGCGCGGGCAGATGATCTTCTTCGAGAAGTCCGCGCTCGACCGCGCGATGAACGCCAACGGCGGCGTCACGCGCGTGCTCGTCAAGACCGCGAACCACACGCTGCTCGAGCAGCAGCGTGTCGCCAAGGAGCTCGAGGACCGGCTCGACAAGGCCGGGTTCGGGGTCTCCGGCTCCGAGACCCAGATCGCGTGGAAGGACACGATCGCGAGCCAGCTCGGCATCCTGGTGACGTTCCTCGTCATCATGGCCGCGCTGCTCTCGATCGTTGGCGTCATCGGCCTGACCGGCACCATGACGATCAACGTGCTCGAGTCCACGCGCGAGATCGGCGTCATGCGATCGATCGGCGCGGCGCACCGGTCGATCTTTGGCATCTTCATCACCGAGGGTATCGTCATCGCAGTGATGGCGTGGGCGATCGGCGCGGTGCTCTCGTGGCCGCTCTCGGTGTGGCTCGTCCAGGCGCTCGCGAGCGCGATGGGCCTGCCGCTCGTCTACCGGTTCAGCTGGGAGGGCGTCGGGCTGTGGCTCGCATCGGTCATCGCGATCGCTGTGCTCGCGAGCCTGCTGCCCGCCTGGAACGCGTCGCGCGTCAGCGTGCGCGACGCGATCGCGTACGAGTAGCGCGCACCTGCTCCGCGTCGCCCGCGTCCGCGCCGGCCGCTACGCTCGCGCGTTGCGGGGCGCGTAGACCTCGATCGCCGCGCGGCTCGCGACCGGGCAGACGCTCTGGCACACGCCGCAGCCGATGCAGCGCTCGGGCACGACCTCGGGCCGTCCCAGCGTCACCTTCTTCCCGTCCGGCGTCGTGACCTCGGCGGTGTTGATCACGATCGCCTTGCGCGGCACGGGACAGAGCTCCTGGCAGACCAGGCACGTCTTGTAGTCGGCCCACGGGATGCAGCGGCTCTTGTCGATGTAGGCTCGGCCGATCACGGTGCGCCGCTTCTGCGCGAGCGCGAGCTGTTCGATGGCGCCGGTCGGGCAGACCTTGCCGCACTCGTTGCACGCCCAGTCGCACGCCGCGAGCCGGTAGTCCATGCGCGGCGTGAACAGCCCTTCCCACCCCGCCGAGAAGACCGTCGGCTGCAGCACGTTGGTCGGACACACCTTCATGCACTGTCCGCACCGCGTGCACACGGCGAGCAGCTCGGACTCGCGCCTCGAGCCCGGCGGGCGCACCAGCCACGGGTCGCGCGTGCGGTGCGAAAGCCCCGTGAACGTGAAGAAGCCGGCGAGCGCAGCGAGCCCGCCCGTCGCGAGCGCCGTGCGTCGCGCGGGATCGTAAGCGACGGTCTCGCCCGTGCGCCCGTAGTGCACCGCGTCGGTCGGGCACACGTCGGCACACGCGTAGCACGCCTGGCAGCGCGACGCGTCGGTCGCGTGGTAGTCGGCCGAGATCGCGTCCATGGGACACGCGCGGTCGCACTTTCCGCAGCTGATGCACGCGTCCGCGTCCACGGTGCGTCCCAGCGGCGCGACGCGGGCGAACAGCCCGAGCAGCGCGCCGAGCGGGCACAGGTAGCGGCACCACATGCGCGGCTCGATCCACGAGACCGCGAGCATCGTCGAGAACACCGCGAGCACCGCGACCTGCAGGCCGTAGACGAGCGGCTTGCCGAAGAGCAGCCGGCCGGTGAGAGCGGCGGTCGCGAAGTCGACACCACCGCGCAGCGGCGGCGCCAGGTAGGCGACGTCGCCGGTGAGTCGCAGCATCCGGTCGAGGAACGGGTAGAGCAGCACCGTCGCGGTGCGCGTCAGCGTGGCGAGCGGGTCGAAGAACAGGTACGCGCCGTTCGCGAAGAGCAGCAGGCTCAGGCAGACGAGCAGCACCAGCACCGGCAGGCGCCGCATGCGGTCGCGCGCCGTGACCGTGAGCCGGCCGTGACCCTGCGAGGGCGTCGTGAGCTCGATGATCGCGCCGGTGGGGCACACGTAGCCGCAGAACGCGCGCCCCGCGACCAGCGGCACGAGCACCATCACGCCCGCGAGCGCCATGGGCCACAGCCACACGCCGTTGGCGAGCGACCCGATGGCGATGAGCGGGTCGGCGCCCAGGAAGATGCCCAGGAACACCGTCCCCAGCGGCCAGACGGTCGCCGTGAGCAGCGCGAAGAACAGCACGAGGAACGCGACCTGGAAGACCCGGCGGAACCGGTGGACGCCTCGGGCGCGGGGCTTCTCGGCGGAGGAGGGCTTGGTGCGCGGTGTCACCTCACACCTCCCGCTTCTCGATGCGCAGCGCGGCGAGGTCGGCGACGCCCAGGCCCTGGTCGGCGGCGAGCATCACGTAGCTCAGGTCGCTCGGCTCCATGCCGAACAGCGTAGCGCCGTACGCGTCGACCGAGACCGGGTCGGTGCCGGCTATGCACGTCCGGCCGGGGCGCACGTCCTGCAGCCCACCGCCGGTGGGACCGTTGCGGATCAGAAGCCGGTACGCGTCGAGGATGGTCAGGTGCGGTCGGACGAGCGTGTTGACGTCGACGATCTTCTGGTCGAACTCCTGGTGGATGAGCCCCCGCGTCCCGCCCATGACGCCCATCAGGTTCTTCATCGAGAGCGTCAGCCCGGCGAGCCCGTGGGTCTTGGCGCACGGCATGTTGATCACCACGTCGGCCTCGAACAGGTCGGAGAGCAGCGGCCAGCTGGTGAGTACGCGCCCCTTGGGAATCGCGGTGTTCTCGAAGTCCCGGTCCGAGAGGACCTTCATGGTGCCGTCGGCGGCCTCGACCGCGGCCTGGATGCCGCTGACCGAGTATGCCTGGGTGGGGGGAGAGGTGGGCCGGTCCATCACGCTCACCGAGCCCGCCCCGGCCTCCCAGCACATGCGTACAGCCGCGCCCACCGCGTCAGGGTTGGTGGTGACGCCGTAGCGGGGTTCTCGGCCGGTGAGGATGTTGGGCTTGATCACCACGCGGTCGCCGCGCTTCACGAAGCGGCCCATCCCGCCCAGCATCGCGACCGCGGCGCGGGTGTTGGCCGCGGCGTCGTCGCCGACCGCGACGGCGACTTCGGGCAGCTGGGCGGGGGTTGCGGTGGTCTCGGCGGAGGCGGTGGCCGGTGCGCTCGAGGTCGGCTCGGGCGTGCGGCCGAACGAGCGCGTGACCGTGCGCGCGTGCTGCGCCTCCGACCACTCGAGCGCCCGCGCGCAGCCGCTCAGGCCGCCCGCACACGCGGCGAGCCCGCAGACACCCATCAGGCGGCAGAAGCCGCGCCGGTCCATTCGTCCTCCTGAGTCCAGAGAGCCGCGTCGTTGGGTTTGTTCCCGTACCGAAGCCGTCGCGCTATCATCGACGTGGCACCGGGGGGCTGCCACCCACCACGCAGACGTGCGGTTTCCGCGCGCACGCTGCGGCATGCTTGATCAGCGAAGGAGACGCGTACCCATGCCGCTCGTCGAACGCTTTCCCGGAGCCGCGGCGCTTCCGCGAGTCGGCTTCGGCGCGCTTCCGACGCCGGTCGAGGCGCATCCAGCTCTGGGCGGGGACGTGGGGCACGAGGCGCTCTGGCTCAAGCGCGACGACCTGTCGGCCGAGGGCTACGGCGGCAACAAGGTCCGCAAGCTCGAGTTCCTGCTGGGCGCTGCCGAGACGGGCGGGTGCAAGAGCGTCATCACCTTCGGCGCGTACGGGTCGAATCACGTGCTCGCCACCGCGGTCCACGGCGGCGCGCTCGGCCTCGACGTGCACGCGGTGCTCGTCCCGCAGCCGGTCACGTCGTACCTGCGCAAGAACCTGCTCGCGGGGGCCAAGGCAGGGGCCACGTTCCACCTCGCCGAGTCGCTCCCCGATTCGCTGCGGGTCGCCGCGACGCTGCGCGCCCGGCTCGTCGAGCGCGATGGCGTGGCGCCCATGGTGGTGCCGTTCGGGGGCACCAACGCGCTCGGCACCATCGGCTTCGTGAACGCGGCGTTCGAACTCGCGGACCAGGTGGAGCGCGGCGAGCTTCCCGAGCCCGACGTCATCTACGTCCCGATGGGCTCGATCGGCACGGCCGCGGGACTCGCGATCGGGCTCGCGGTCGACGGGCTGCGCACGCGCGTGCAGGCGGTGCGCGTCCTGCCCGAGACGGTGGGGGACCCGGCGGCGGTCCAGCGCACGGTCGCCGAGGCGGTCGCGGCGCTGCGAGAGGTCGACTCCACGTTCCCGCGCCTCGCGCTCTCCGACCTCGCGCTCGACGTGCGCGGGAGCTTCCTGGGCGACGGCTACGCCGTTCCGACGCCCGAGGGTCGCGCCGCGGTCGAGACGGCTGCGGCGCACGGGCTCTCGCTCGAGACCACCTACACGGGTAAAGCGCTTGCGGCGCTCGCCGCGGACGCCGCGGTCGGTTCGCTCCAAGGGCGCACCGTCGTCTTCTGGAACACCTACAACTCGCGCCCGGTGCCCACCGCGGACATCTCGGAGTTGCCGGCGCAGGTGCGCGAGGCCGCGGGCATCTAGCCCGCAACCCAAGCAGACACGATCGGGCGCGCCGGGCCGACAGCCCGACGCGAACGCACGAGTGAAGGGTCGGAGCGGTCATGGACGAGTGGCGCGGGTTCGGAAGCGACAACCACGCCGGCGTGCACCCGGAGGTGCTCGCCGCGATCGCCGAGGCGAACGTCGGTCACGCGCACGCGTACGGCGACGACCCGTGGACGGCGCGCGCCGTTCGCGCGCTCAAATCGCACCTGGGCGAGGAGGCGCAGGTGGCGTTCGTGTGGAACGGCACCGGCGCCAACGTGGTGGGCCTGGGTGCCGTCTGCCGGCCCTGGCAGGCGGTGGTGTGCGCCGAGAGCGCGCACATCATGACCGACGAGTGCGGTGCACCCGAGCACATCGCCGACGTGAAGCTTCTGCCGATCCCCACGCCCGAGGGCAAGCTCACCCCCGAGCTGGTGCGTCCGGCACTCACGGGCTTCGACTTCGAGCATCACGTCCAGCCGCGGGTCATCTCGGTCTCGAACGTGACCGAGCTGGGCACCGTCTACACCGTCCGAGAACTGCGCGCGCTGGCGGACCTTGCCCACGAGCACGGTATGCTCCTGCACTGCGACGGCGCTCGGATCGCGAACGCGTGCCTGCGCACGGGCGCGACGCTCGGCGCGCTCACCGAGGCCGCCGGGGTGGACGTGCTGTCGCTCGGCGGGACCAAGAACGGGATGCTCGCGGGCGAGGCGGTCGTGCTGTTCGGGTCGGCCGCGACGCACGACCTGAAGTACGTGCGCAAGCAGTCGGCGCAGCTGGCGAGCAAGATGCGGTTCATCTCGGCGCAGTTCGTGGCGATGTACGAGGGCGACCTGTGGCGCCGCTGTGCGGCCAACGCGAACGCGATGGCGGCACGGCTCGCCGAGGGCGCGCGGGCCAAGGGCGTCCAGATCCCGTTCCCGGTCGAGGCGAACGAGATCTTCGCGCTGCTCGACGACGGCGTCATCGACGCGCTCATGGACCGCTTCCACTTCTACGCGTGGGAAGAGGGCATCGTCGAGGGTCGCTCGCTGGTGCGCTGGGTCACCTCGTGGGACACGCAGACCGACGACGTGGACGCGCTGGTGGCCGCGCTCTAGCCGCTACTTGGCGACGCCGGTGACCTGCCAGACCGAGCCGTCGGCGTAGTCGGTGAAGTAGAGCTCCCGCGCGTCGTCGGTCCCGAAGCTCGAGATGAGCGACGTGGTCTGCAGCATCGTGGCGTACTGCGGGCGCTTCAGCAGCTTGCCCGAGGGCGCCGTACGGCGCACCGCCGCGATCCAGCCGTTGATGAAGTCGCCGTAGACGTAGGTCCCGCGCAGCGCGGGGTACTTCGAGCCTCGGTAGACGTAGCCGCCTACGATAGCCTCGGCCTGCGGGTGCGGGTGGCGTGCGATGGGGAACGAGTACCCTCGCTTCTTCAGGTTCCGCGGCTGGCCGGGCGTGGGGACGTTGCCCTCCCACCGCGCCCAACCCCAGTTCTGGCCGCCCACTCCCGCGCGCGCGAAGTCGATCTCCTCGACCGAGTCCTGGCCCACGTCGCCGATCCACAGGTCGCCGGTCGCCGAGTCGAACGAGAACCGCCACGGATTGCGCAGGCCGTACGACCAGATCTCGCGGCGCACCTTCTTGCGGTTGTACAGCGGGTTGTCGCGCGGCACTCGGTAGGTGCCCCAGTAGAGCTTCTTGCCGGGCTTGTCGCCCGTGTCGATGCGCAGGATCTTGCCCAGGAGCGAGCGCTTGCTCTGCGCGTGCCCGTACGGGTCGTAGAACGGGCCGCCGTCGCCGGTGCCCACGTAGAGGTATCCGTCGCGGCCGAACTGCAGGCAGCCGGAACGGTGGTAGATGGTGGGCTGCGTCAGGCGCATAACGACGCGCTGCGCCGTGACGGAGGGCGTGTCCGAGAGCGGGTTGGTCGCCACGTAGCGCACCAGCACCGTCGAGCCTGGCGAATCGGCGTAGAACACGTAGAAGCGGCCGTTGGTGCGGTAGCCGGGCGCGAACGCGAACCCGATCAGGCCGAGTTCCTCGGCGGAGGTGTTCACGAGGGAGCGCAGGTCGAGGTAGGGAGCGGGCTGCACCACGCCATCGCGCACGACCTTCACCAGGCCGCCGCGCTCGACCACGAAGAGCCGGTTGGTGCCGTCGCGGGCGCCGGTCACGTAGAGCGGGCTGTCGAAGCCCGAGTAGAGCTTCACCGCGCCCACCTCGAGCCGCGGCAGGTCGACGCCGCCCGCCGGCGCGGCGGTCGCGGACGCCAGGCCGGGCGCGGCGGCGGCCAGCGTCCAGGCCGCGAGCGCGAGGGCCGCCACGAGCGCGACGCGTGTGCGCCGAGAGACGTGAGGCCGTGCGGCGTGCGGGCGGGTACTCGCGATCATGGCTGCCTCGCTATCGGGTCGTGGCGGTCACGCGGTAGAGCGTGCCGCCCGCGTAGTCGGTGAAGTACAGCTCGCGCGCGTCGTCGGTGCCGAAGCTCGAGATCATCCCCGACGTCTGCAGCAGTGCTGCGCGCTGCGGCCTGCGCAGGAGACGGCCCGAGGGCGTCGTGCGCCGTACGCCGCCGATCCAGCCCTTGATGAAGTCGGCGTACAGGTAGGTGCCCTGCAGCGCCGGGTACTGCGAACCGCGGTAGACGTACCCGCCGGTGATCGACTCGCCCTGCGGGTGCGAGTACTGCGCGATCGGGAACGAGTAGCCCTTGCGCGAGACGCGGCGCGGCCTGGTCGTGTACCGGATCGAGCCTTCCCACACGTGCCAGCCCCAGTTCTGGCCCTTCGAGCCGGCCTTCGCGAAGTCGACTTCCTCGCGGGCGTCCTGGCCGACGTCGCCGATCCACAGGTCGCGGGTCGCCGAGTCGAACGAGAACCGCCACGGGTTGCGCAGGCCGTACGACCAGATCTCGCGCTTCACGCCACGCCGCTTCGCGTACGGGTTGCTCGGCGGGATCTTGTATCGGCCCGTCCACGTGGTCGACGCCTTCCGGTCGCCGGTGTCGATGCGCAGCAGCTTGCCCAGGAGCGAGCGCCGGTTCTGGGCTCGGTTGCCCGGATCGCCCGCCGAGCCGCCATCGCCCATCCCGATGTAGAGGTAGTTGTCGGGGCCGAACTGCAGGCAGCCGCCGTTGTGGTTCGGGTACGGCTGCGTCACTCGCAGGATGACCTGCGTGGACGTGATCGCGGCGACGTCGGCGGCGGGATCCGCGACCGTGTAGCGCGCGACGACCGTGTTGCCCGCGAGGTCGGTGTAGTCCACGTACAGGCGCCCGTTCACGCGGTACCCGGGCGAGAACGCCAGGCCGAGAAGCCCCTGCTCGCCGCTCGCGCGGGTCAGCGCGGAGAGGTCGAGGTAGGGGGTGGGCTGCACGACGCCGTTCCGCACGACCTTGATGAGGCCGCCCTGCTCGACCACGAACAGGCGACCGGAGCCGTCTCGAGCGCCCGTGACGTAGAGTGGCGACGCGAAGCCGGTCGCCACCTGCTCGGTGCCCAGCACCAGGTTGGCCAGATCGACCCCGCCTGCCGGGGCGGCGAGCGCCGGGAGCGCGGACGCGAGCACCGCCGCGCAGGCGAGCGCCACCGCGAGTCCCGCGATCGTGACCCGCCTCGAACGCATCCGTCCACTCATCGGAGCACGCCTCCTTCGGTCTCGCGCGCTCACTTGAGCGCCGAGCGCACCGCCCAGATCACGCCGTTGTAGTCCACTACGTACATCTCCCCGGCTTCGTCCACGCCGAAGCTCGCGGGCATCGTCTTGGTCTTGAGCAGCACCAGCTGCTCGGGCTTCGCGTCCGTCTCGGCGCCGGCCGCGGGGGCCTTGATGCCGCCGATGAACCCGCTCCCGAAGTCGCCGTAGAGGTACGTCCCGCGCAACTCCGGATAGCGGTCTCCTCGGTAGACATAGCCGCCGGTCACCGAGTCGCCCTCGAGGTGCGAGTACTCGAGCACCGGGAACGTGACGCCCTTGCGGGACGGGCTCGCTCCCTCCGGGTACGGGTGCGTACCTTCCCACTCGCTCCACCCGAAGTTCTGCCCGCCCACGCCCGCGGACGTCACGTCGATCTCTTCCCACGCGTCCTGGCCCACGTCGCCGATCCACATCGCGCCCGTGCTCGCGTCGAACGAGTAGCGCCACGGGTTGCGCAGCCCCGTCTGCCAGATCTCCGGCCGGTAGCCGGGCCGCCCGACGAACGGGTTGTCCGCGGGGATCGCGTACCCAGAGGCCTTGGGCGTGCCTCCGGCCGCGTCCCCCGTGTCGAGACGGAGCATCTTGCCGAGAAGGACCGCGGGATTCTGCGCCCGCTTCCCCGGATCACCGGCCGAGCCGCCGTCGCCCAGCCCGACGTAGAGCATCCGGTCCGGCCCGAACACCAGGTTGCCACCGTTGTGGTTCGCGTAGGGCTGCTTGACCTTGAGCACGACCTGCGGCGCTGCCCACGCCGGCGTGTTGGAGGCGGGGTCGTCGGCCACGTAGCGCGCGACGACAGTGGTGCCCTTCACGTCGGTGTAGTTGACGTAGACGCGGCCGTTGGTCTTGAAGTCCGGTGCGAACGCGATGCCCAGCAGGCCTTGCTCGCCACCGGCCTTGGTCTTGTCGGTCAGGTCGAGGTAGGGGTCCGGCAGGACCTTGCCCTGCGAGATGACGCGCACCTTGCCGGTCTGCTCGACGACGAAGAGCCGGTTCGACCCGTCACCGGCGTTCACCAGGTCCAGCGGCTGGTCGAGCCCGCGCCACATCGGATCGAGTGACAGCTCGATCGCCGAGAGGGGCGCACCGTCCGCGGGTGCGGTCGCGGTGACGGACGGGGCGGCCGTCTGGGTGGTCGCCGAGGTGCCGGGAGGGCTGACCGGCCGCGCACCGGGCGCGCAGCCCGCAGCGAGCAGGAGCAGGGCGGCCAGAGCGATGGTGGGTACGGTCGTACGCATTCGTGCGGTCCTCCGTGGTGATCGCGGTGTCGTGTTGTATGTCCCCCGATACGGTGTCCGCCCCGTGCGCAGGGCATCCGTTCGTGGCGCGCGTGCGCGCTCGGCAGGTAGAATGCCATCGGTCGCAAAGAGAGGTGGGAGTCACGATGGACAAAGAATGCGAACTGAGGAAGTCCCACGGCGAGCACGTCCGTTGTGACGAGGGTGCGTGCGTCTTCTGGCGCGCGGTGCGCCACCTCGACGACGGCGCGGTTTCCGCGGCGGGATGCGCGGTCCAGCACTTCGAGCTGCTGGGCGACGAGGAACGGGTCCGCTGGTTGCTCTCGGTCAGGGAACGTTGGGCGCAGACAGTGGGCATGCCGCTCGCTGAGCCGTCGACCGGCGTCGCCGGCGGAGCCGCCTGACCCCCGCGACCCGGGGTTCTAGACCGGCCGCACCGCGTTGAAGGCGACCTTGGTGATCTGCTGCAGGATGTCGTCGAGCGGGCGGTCGGGCTCGAACGCGAGCCAGTCGAGCGCGACCGTCGCGGTCATCCCGAACAGCGCCGAGGCGCCGAAGTCCGGGTCCACGTCGTGACGGAACGCGCCGGACTCCACACCCTGCGCGATCACGTCGCGCATCACGCTCATGAGCTCGCTGCGGAGCATGACGAGCGTCTCGCGCCACACGCGGTCCTCGCGCCACATCTCGGTGAGCAGCAGCTTGGAGAACGAGCTCTGCTCGGAGAGGAACTCGAGCTCGGCGCGGACGAGTGCTTCGATCGCGGCGCGCGGATCGTCGGCGTTGGCGTCGGCAGCCTCGTGGAAGGCGGTGATGAGCGGGGCGAGCCGGTCGGCGATGAGCGCCTCGACCAGCTCGGCCTTGCCCGCGAAGTGGTAGTAGACGGTGCCCTTGGCCACGCCGGCACGGTCCACGATCTCGTCCACGGAGGCGTCGGTGAACCCGCGCTCTCCGATGAGCTCCATCGCGGCGTCGAACAGGCGCTTCTTGGTGGCTTCCGAGCGTGTGGCCATGCGGCGGCTCCTGACTGTACTGACCGGTACGTCTGATTGTACCCGTACCGTGTTTCGGGCCCGGCTCCACGCGCGCGACGCCACGGTCAGATCTCCAGGGACGGATGGAGTCGCTCCATCGTCCACATCTGCCTGCGCCACGCCGCGAACACGGTGATCGCGAGCGCCGAGAGCCCAAAGCCGAGCAGGACCAGCGCCGCGTGCGCGGCCGCCGCCATGTCCCCGCCCGAGACCGTCTGCCGCAGCCCCAGCACCACGTAGCTCATGGGCAGGTAGGGGTTCAGCGCCTGGAAGAACCCCGGGACCATCTCCACCGGGAAGGTGCCGCCCGCCGAGGTGAGCTGCAGCATGAGCAGCACGATCGAGATGAGCTTGCCCACCGCCCCAAAGGCGCCGTTGAGCATCTGCAGGATCGCGATGAAGACGAGCGCCACCAGCACGGTGAACGCGTAGGTCGCGAGCGTGTTCGCCGGCTTCAGCCCCAGCCCGAACTGCACGACCGCCATCAGGATGACCGCCTGCAGGACGCCGAGTGCCGAGCCCGGCAGGTAGCTCGCCATCGCCGAGACGACCGGGTTGGCGCCGGAGGCCAGCGCGCGGTTGGGCAGCGGCGCGAGGATGAAGTAGGTCAGGAGCGCGCCGACCCAGAGCGCGAGCGGGATGAAGTACGGCGTGAAGCCGGTGCCGTACGTGGGCACCGCGCCGCGGCGCGTGGTGGTGAGCTCGACCGGTGCCGACATCATCTCCGCGTTCGCCGAGCGGACCTTCTCGTCGTACGCCGGCGCGTCAGCGGCGCCGGAGGCGAGTCCGCTGCGCAGCTGCTCGGCGCCGTCCACCGCCTCGGGCAGCCCTGCCGCGAGCTCGTGAGCGCCGTCGTCGAGCTGCGCGAGCCCGCTCTCGAGCTCGGTCGAGCCCGCGGCGGCTTCGCTCGCGCCGTCCGCGAGGGTGTTCGCGCCCGCGGCGAGCGTCGCGGCCCCCGTCGCGAGCTTCGAGGCGCCGCTCGCCGCCGAGCCGACTCCGACCGCGAGCTGCGAAGCGCCCGTCGCGACCTGTGTCGTGCCCGCCGCGAGCTGACCGGTGGCGGCGTACGCCTGCTTCGCCCCGCCCGCGAGCTGCGCCGCGCCCGTCGCGAGGGCCGAAGCGCCCCCCGCGACCTGCTTCGCGCCGACCGCCAGCGCCGGCGCTCCCGCGACCGCGGTTTCGAGCCCGCTCGCGAGCTGCGAGCTGCCGGCCTTCACGACGTCGGCGGTCCCGACGAGCTGCTGCAGCGTCGGATCGCTCGCGAGCTCGGGGTGCGCGGTCGCGAGCGCGTGGGCGAGCGTCGAGACGCCGGCGGCGCCTGCGGCCACCTGCGAGGCGCCGTCCTTCGCCTGCCCCAGCTTGCCGAGCGCGTCGCCCAGCCCCAGCTGCAGCTGCATCGCGCCCGCGCTCAGCGCGGCGGCTGAGCTCGCCACCGTGCTCGCACCACCCGAGAGCTGCCCGAGCGCGGACTGGAGCTGCCCGGCGCCAGCGCTGACCTGCGCCGCGCCGGTCCCCAGCGCGCCCGCCTTGGGTGCCGCGTCGCTCAGCCCGCCCGCGAGCGTGGCGGTCCCGCCCGCGAGCGTCGCCGCGCCGGCGTCGAGCTTGTCGGCGCCGCCCGAAAGCTCGCTCAGCCCGCTCGAGAGCTGGGCTGCGCCCGCGTACGCCTGCGACTCGCCGTCGGCGAGCTGCTCGGCCCCGTCGCGCGCCTCCGCGAGGCCGTCGCGCAGGTCCTCCGCGCCGAGTGCCGCGTCGGTCAGGCCGTCGTGCGCGTCGGCGAACCCGACGAACATCTTGTCGAGGTACTTCGACGACGCGCTCTCGCTCGCCGCCGCGCGCACCTCGGCGAACACGCGCGACATGATCTGCGACGCGAGCATGTTCGACGACTCCTGCGCCACGACGACCAGCCGCGCGCGGTGCGGCGTCTGGCTGTTCGCGGTCGCCAGTTCCTCCGAGAAGTCCGCCGGGATCGTGAGCGAGAGGTAGTAGCGGCGCTCGGCCAGGCCCTTCTCGGCTTCGCTCGCCGAGACGACCGTCCAGCCCACGTCGTGGCCGTCGACCAGCTCGTCGACCAGGTCCTGCCCCGCCGAGAGCTGCTCGCCGTCGACGGTCACGGGCCTGTCGAGGTTCACGACGGCGACCGGCATCGTGTCGAGCTTGCCGTACGGGTCCCAGAACGCCCACAGGTAGAGGGCGCCGTAGAGGAGGGGGACCAGCACGATGGCGATGAGCGCCGCCCGGGCGAGTGGCGTATCGGACAGCATGCTCTTGAGAGTGAGACCGGCGAGCCTAAGCGACCGCATCGGCGGGCACCTCCTCGAGGCCGGCGGCGATCCGTCGCGCGGCGGTCGCCTCCGCGGCCGAGTCCCGTGCGAGCCGCACGACCACGTCCGCCGCCTGCGCGGTCGCCTCGTCCACGCACGCGAACACGACCGTGAGCCCGCCACCGGCTAGCTCGCGGAGCAGGCTGAGGATCCGCTCGCGCTCCTCTCGGTCGAGGTCGCGGTCGAGGTCGTCGACCACGAGCACGCGGACGTCGCGCACCAGCGCGAGCGCGATGCCCAGCCGGACGCGCTGCTCGGCGTCGAGGTGCTTCACCTGCGTGTCGGCGACGGCGTCGATCCCGGCGAGCGCGAGGACGTCGGCCTGCG